>CAZCZI010000119.1:8639-15437 GCA_964503045.1 uncultured Candidatus Obscuribacterales bacterium | reverse complement strand
CTGTGCGCAGCATGGTGATCGCCATGCTCAGTATGCCCTTCTCCGCGCAGCATCGGGAAAGCATGCATCACAGCCGGAAAGATCGCATCTAAGAAATCTTCCACACCGGAGACAGATCCCGGCAAGCTGAGAATGAGGGTGTTGTCTCTGACGCCTGCACATGCACGTGAGAGCATCGAGTACGGATTGCGTTGCTGTCCGAAGTTGCGCGCGGCTTCCGCGATGCCTGGCACTTCACGATCGAACAGATGCGACAGCGCTTCCGGCGTATTGTCACGCGGGCTGATACCGGTACCACCGGTGGTGATAACCAAATTGACTTCGAGATCGTCTGCACATTTCAACACTGCAGGAACAATCGCAGATTCTTCATCAGGAAGAATCAGATATTCCTTCACTTCGAATCCAAGATGTTCCAAGCGCTTTTTGATTAGTTTGCCTGAGCGATCTTCACTGACTCCTCTTGATGCAGAGTCAGACATCACTAAGACCGCAGCTGTGTAACGCGGCTTGGACAGATGTTCCAAATCGCTTTTGCCACCTGTCTTGCCGATCAATGTGGTGTTCTCAATTTGCATCACGTCATCCAACATTTTGGCCATGTCGTAAATCGTAAGCGCCGCTACTGTAGCCGCGGTCAATGCTTCCATCTCGACGCCGGTCTTGTAGATCGCTTTGACTGTGGTGACTATATGCACCGAGTCTTCGTCGAGATTGAATTCAACGTTTACCCAATCGATTGGAATCGGATGGCAAAATGGAATGATTTGCGATGTGTTTTTGGCGGCTTGAATGGCGGCTACGCGCGCTGCCTCCAATACGTTGCCTTTGGGAATCTTGCCGTCTTTGATGAGTTGAATCGTGCTTGGGCTAGCACGCAGCACAGACTTCGCTTGCGCGGTACGCAGGGTTGAGATTTTATGCGAAATATCGCGCATCCAGTAACTAGCCTCCGATTTCTATCATTGCTCTGTTTTCACCGGCTGCAATCTCCTCTGCAGGAGGGTGTGCCTCTGGTTTTTGTGACAGAGCGTAGAGAATCATACTCTGCAACTCAGTATCTGTAATGCCTTTTCGCAAAGCATCACGCAAATTTATCTCCGCCGGAAAAAACAGACACGACTTTATAGAGCCGTCGGACGTCAATCTCAACCGGTTGCAAGTGTTGCAAAAGCTCTCTGACATTGAGGTTATGAAGCTTACGGTTCCAACGCCGCCGACGATTTGAAAGTCCTTTGCCACGGCAGAACGATCGGTGTCTATCGGTTGCAATTCATAACGCTCGTTAATAATTCCGAGCATGTCCTTATATGTAACGACGCCGGACGAGGTCCATTGATTGTCCTTAAAAGGCATGTATTCAATAAATCGAACATTGACCCGCTTGTCGTAAGCGAAGTCGACAAAGTCCAAAATCTCGTCGTCGTTGACGCCTTTCATTACGACGGCGTTTAGCTTGAGGCTGTCAAAACCCACTTGCAGAGCCGCTTGTATGCCGTTCATCACATTAGAAAAATCGTCACGTCTGGCAATCTCGAAAAACCGATCTGGGCGAAAAGTGTCGAGACTAATGTTGAGTGCCGAAATACCCGCATCTTTCAAACGCTGAGCTTTGTCTGCAAGCAGCGTTGCATTGGTGGTCATGGCCAAAGTTTTGAGCCCGGGCAGCCCGCTGAGCTGTTCGATGAGCACATCCAGATTCTTTCTTACCATCGGCTCGCCGCCGGTGATGCGAATCTTGTTGATTCCCATTTCCGCAAAAACCCGCGATACACGCAGGATTTCCTCGTAAGTAAGCAGTTCTTCTTTCTTGCGCCACTCCATTCCTTCGTGCGGCATGCAGTAGACACAACGCAGGTTGCAGCGGTCTGTAACGGAGATGCGCAGATAAGTGTGCTGCCTGCCGAATGAATCGATCAGTCTGTTCATCTTGCGACTTCTTCCTGTTTCGATTTCTTGTGTTCGTGCGCGAGAACTGGTTCGTGCTCGTGCGATGCGCAGCCGCTGCAATTGACCCAGCCGGAACTTCCATCCGTATACGTTTCTTTCTTCCAAATCGGAAGACGCAATTTTACTTCGTCGATAACATACTGACACGCCTTGAAGGCATCGCCTCGATGCATTGACGTAACGCCCACCCACACGGCAATTTCACCGATGGAAAGCAATCCGGTTCGATGAACGCATCGCACATCAATGATGTCGAATTTCTCTCGGCACTCTTCGAGAATCTTCAACCCTTCCGGCACTGCGAGCCCATCGTAAGCCTCATATTCAAGCGAGACCACCGAGCGCCCGTCGTTTCTGTCGCGCACCCAGCCTTCGAATCCGACAAATGCGCCGGCAGCATCCGCCGCCATCGACGCTTTCAACTGTTCCACCTGAATTGTGTCTTGGCAAAGCTTGAACATCTCAACCCCCAGCCACCGGCGGCAGAAACACAACTCTGTCGCCGCTTTGCAGCTGCGTTTCCCAGGTGGAAAACTCATCATTTATGGCGACGCCCATTTGTTTGCTGTCAAGACTAAAGCCGTGCTCGCGCTTGAGCTCGTTGTAAAGATCGCGCGTCGTCGCCGCCATCGTTTGCAAGTGCTCACTGTCCATGCCGCGTTGTTCGCGCAGCAAGGCAAAGTATCGTACGTGAATCTGCTTACTCATGAGTTGCACTACTGCGCGTATGGTCTATCCCGGAAGCCCGGCGATGTCATGGACAAGATTGTCTCACATTGCACTCTATTCGGCATGCCTTCAACCAAACGGACGTGATAAGCTGACCAGCCTGAGGGTTGCCGTGGTCGTTGTATCGGCTATGGCGGCGCCCGTGAGGTGTCCGTGCTTTCCTATTCCGAAGCTCTTACAGCGATACTGGACAATACGAGAAGTCTCCCTATGGAGACGCTGCCTCTCGATCGTCTTTTGGGGCGCTATTTGGCAAAGCCACTGGCAGCGAAGTTTGACCTTCCCATGTTTGACAATTCTGCCGTCGATGGCTACGGCGTGCGGCTTGAGGACGTCAAAGGCGCAAGCAAAGAAAACCCGGTCAAGCTCAAATTGACAGGAACAATCTCAGCCGGAGAGCGCGGTGAGCGTCTTCTTTTGGCGGGAACGGCGTTGAAGATCATGACGGGAGCGATTGTTCCAGGCAGTGCAGAAGCCGTGATTATGCGGGAGTTTTGTGATGAACAAAACGGAATCGTCACCGTTGCCGGCACGGTCAAAGCCGGTGAAAACATCCGCAGGAAGGGCGAAGAGCTGATTGAAGGCACAAAAGTTCTTGATGTCGGAACCTTCGTAACCCCTCCCGTACTTGGCTTGATTGCTACATTGGGATATCCGCAAACCGCAGTGCATCAGAGACCGAAAGTGTCAATCGTCGCCACTGGCGATGAGCTGGTTCAGCCTGGAAAGCCGCTTTTGCCGGGGCAGATTTATGACTCCAACTCATACGCGATGGCAGCTGCCGTGCACGCTTTGGGCTTGGAGACGTGCGGCCCGTTTCACGCGCGCGACGACATCGAGGCCACTCGCAAAAACTTGTCGGGCGCGCTCGATGCCGCCGATGTAGTCGTCTCCGCAGGCGGTGTGTCGGTGGGCGACTTCGATTACGTCAAAGACATTTTCGAACAGCTCGGCGTGACGACGGTTTTCTGGCGAATTGCCGTAAAGCCAGGAAAGCCCGTCTATTTCGGCGTCATGGACACGGATGACGGCAGGCAAAAACTTGTCTTCGGATTGCCCGGTAATCCCGTAAGCGCTCTTGTCACATTCCATCAATTAGTGCGACCGGCTCTGCTTAAGATGCTCGGCGCGACGCACAGTAGCGCGCTCTCGGCTCAATCCGGGCTAAAGGCAACACTATCAAAACCGCTGAAGAAAAAGCCCGGCAGACTAGACTTTGTGCGCGGCGTGCTCAACGCAAGCGGTGCCAGACTCACCACAACTCCGACAACCGGACAGGAATCACACATGCTGAGCGGCTTGTCGAAGGCCAACTGCTTGATTCATTTTGCAGCAGACGATGCAGAAAAAGAAGAAGGTGATGTATTGCCTGTCGACTGGCTCTCATGGTTTCCCACAACTTAAATGACTGCACAATTGTTTTTCTGAAAGGAACGTTCGAATGCACTCAAAAACAAAAATACTTTTTGCAGGTATCGTGACGATCGCAATAACATCAAGCGCACAAGCGGCTCACGCCAAACACAGAAATGGCACCGACTGGCCGCCGAAATTCGAGCAATATCCGGCAACAGCCACATTCAAAGGAGTCTTGACTTACGATCGATATGGTTGCGGGAGAAAGTTTCGCGATCAAATCAGATATGCAATTCGCAATGGCGGAATCAACTTCGCGGGAGACAGCGTGCTTGTGGAATGGGGCTGCGGAACCTACTGCCAGAGCCATGCTCTGGTGTATGGACCAACCGGAAAAGTGAATTGCGATCTTCCAACTTCACAAGTCGGCGCCAAGTTCAAAAAGAGCAGCAAACTAATAATCCTCAATCCGCCTGAGCTACTCAAGACTGTTCCAGGCAATGAAGCTAAATATTTCAATCCCACACAATATTTTCTTTGGAACGATGGAAAACTCTCTGAGCTACTCCCACCAAAAGGAAAAGGTGGGCATGGAAAACATCACAAGCAAACTTCTCACTGAGCTGCAGATTCCGAAGCGTTAGTTGCGTTAGCATCGGGCAAACGCTTCAGCTCCCACTCTTCAGGTTCGTACTCTCTAAGCTGTGCTTTCATCATATCTTCTCGGGCCTTCGACTCTTCACCCATCGCCTTGTAGACTTGCGCTCTGTGCCAGAAGCATTCGCCTCTCGAGGAGTCTATCTTGATGGCTTTACTGAGCGCTTCTATAGCATCCTTGTTTTGATTCATGTAAAACAGAATGACACCCTTAGTATCATATGTGGTGCTCATAGATGAATCGAGTTGAAGTGAACAGTTCACATCTTGAAGTGCTCCTTCATAGTCTTTCAAAATCAACCGACTCCACGCTCTATTGTTATAAGCAAGCGCCTTTTTCTTAGCCATTGTCGCAATCCCGAAGTCCCATGGTTGGCGGGGTTGCGCATCGTTCTTATCGTAAATGGAGATCAACTCCGCATAGCACTCAACAGCTTTGTCATCTCTACCGGCCTGATGGTAGACGATCGATTCCTGAAAATAAATTTTCTCAAGATCTTTATCTACAGCCTTTTCCGCTTTCTCACACTCCGCAATTGCATCGTCGAATCTCTTCAAATTTACTAGCACTTGCGACTTTGCAAGATGAAGTACCCATTGCTGCGGGTTGAGTTCAATTGCCTTGTCCAGATGCTTTAATGCCGCTTCATATGCCGCTGAATCCTTTTTAGGATCCTTGCCTTCGGTAAGACTATCGGCAATTTGTTCTTCGCCGAGTGCCTGAAGAGTCGGGTTTTGTTCAACCAATGCCGTGCTTTCCGACACGTAGCCGCCACCGAGCAGGACCACCGAGATGACCGTCACGAGGGTGGCTCGCATAGACCACAACTTGGCAAAGTTGTCTTCATCGGCAAACGCAAAGCCATAGATAAGTCCCAGAATCAACCCGCCGCAATGCGCGGCGCTATCGATGCTCGGTGTTGCTAGTCCAAGAATAGTGGCAAACGACGCGAAGATGATACCTGGAGCACCAATGAACATGACATATTCCTTGGACACCGGCACCGCTTCTCTTTGCCCCAAAGCGACTAGTAATCCAATAAGTCCGAATACCAGACCCGAACAACCAACGCCCACGGTATCCGCTCTCCAAAGCAGACTCGCAAGCGATGCACCAACTGCGGTGAAGATACAGACAATCAAGAAACGGAAGGGTCCGAGTAAACGTTCGGCGCGACTTCCGAGATACCACAAAGCAATCATGTTGAGGACGAGGTGAATGACCCCTTTGTGCAGAAACGCACAGGCAAGCAGTCGCCAACCCTGCCCGAACATCAAAGTAAAGGGTCCAAAATTGGCGCCGAAATCAACGAGCATCGTGGCAGACGGCATTAGGATGACTTCCATCCAGTCTTTAGGTCTGGCTATTGCCATCGCAACCAACGCCGCACAATTTGCCACCACCAGCAGGGTCGTGACCCATGCTTTATGTGTTGGTTGGACACTACTGACGTCGGTTGTGCTGTCGGTCACAATCTATTGGTGTCTCGAGCGTGCTTGGTGGTGACGGTACTTCGGTGAAAGCCAGTTTAGCAAATTCCGCGGAGCCAAGCAGAGCCATTCGATTACAATACGTGACAACCGGAAATCCTTGCTACACAGAGCTTTCGCCAAAGTTGAGCAGACTCTCACGGTAACGTAACTCACTGTCGATCAATTGTTGAGATACTATATTGAACGATTTTCCAATGCAGTATTGCTGGGTTCGCTGAGATACAGCGCCATTTGAAGGAGAGAACAGATAGTGTTGGTGCAAAAAGCCATCTCGCTTTCGTTGCTGTCCGCGCTTGCAGCTGCAACCACCTTTGATATTGCCGTTTCTGCGCAATCGATGTATCCGGTGCAGCAAGCTACCTACGCAGCACAGCAGCCGATGTATCCCGGCCAACAACCGGCCGCCGCCTATCCGTCGCAGCGTTATGCTTACTCAGCACAGCAGCCGTATCCGGCACAGCAATCAACCTATGCTCCATATCCAGCGCAGCAACCTGCTTATTCTGCGCAACCAGCAATGATTCCCGGCCAGCAAATCCCAATGATACCGGCGCAATCTGGAATGGTTCCAAACCAACAGATACCAATGATACCTGCGCAACCTGCAATGGC
>CAZCZI010000119.1:0-8539 GCA_964503045.1 uncultured Candidatus Obscuribacterales bacterium | reverse complement strand
AGCAAATCCCAATGATACCTGCGCAACCTGGAATGGTTCCAAACCAACAGATACCGATGATACCTGCGCAACCAGCAATGATTCCTGGCCAGCAAATCCCAATGATACCTGCGCAACCTGGAATGGTTCCAAACCAACCTGCAATGATGATACCTGCGCAACCCGCGATGGTTCCGGCGCAGCCAGGAGCTCCTGCTCATCCACAACAACCAGGTCAGGCTGTTCAGCAACCGTCTCTCGATCCTGCCGCCGTGGCTCCAGAAGATGCCGACCCGCTTGCAGCACTCGAAGACGTCACCGACAAAATTGTTATGCGTCCTGGATTGCAGCTGGTTTTCCCGATATCGCAAGCGATCGATACGCACTGGCAACCGATTGGAAGTTATAACTTCGTCGCATCAATTCAGAATGCGTCTCCTACCGGATTCTCCTATCGATGGGCGATCCCGCACCGCACACGCGTCACCGGCGATCGACACGTGCTCGCGGAAGATGTGCATCATTCATATAAAGTGAGTCTCTTCTACCCGCATCACAACGACTGTTCGCTCGTTGGATACATGAATATCGTGCGAATTTCCGATGACTTGTATCGCGACTTGCACACTGGACAACCCACACCATTCGAGTTGGATGGTCCCGACATTCCCACCGGACACACGCGCAACCCCGATGTTATCGCTTCAGAGATCACCGGTGTCGGTGTTGAGTACGTGCCGGTTTTGGTTAACGGGCAGAAGTGCAAAGTGCGCGCCATCAAGGCTGTTACGAACAATCATTGGGCTTATTGGATTATGGATAATCCAAAGTTTCCGATCATGCTGCAAGGCGCAGGACCGTTCTATTGGACAGAACCACAGCTCGTCGATGCACGCATCAGGCTTGGACCTGGTGACGATGGTTCGCTCAAAGAAGCGCGCCGTATCGTAAAGGACTTGAAAGACAAAGGCATCGCCACTAGCTATCTGATTCTATTTGAATTCGACTCTGCAAAATTGCGTCCAACTTCAAAAGCAATTTTGAGAGAAGTCTCGCGTTATCTCAACGAAAGCGCTGATGTCAGGCTGAAAGTCGAAGGTCACACTTGCACCATTGGCTCGCTGCAATACAATATGGGACTGTCTGGTCGCCGTGCAAACTCGGTGCGCAATTACCTCATCGAGGATTGCGGAGTTAGTGGCGATCGACTCCAGGCTAAAGGCTTTGGCTACTTAGTGCCTGCTGCTTCCAACAAGACTGCCGCGGGACGCGCACGCAATAGAAGAGTAATCTTCCGCAAGTTCTAGCTACCCTGGCAACAACACGAGGGACCATTGCCGACGACGCCCGCCGACAAATCTTACAAAAGACTAATCAGGGATGCACTGAAGCACCCCTGATTCAAAGACCGTTTAACGTTCTCTTTCTTAGCGACCGCGTCCGCCGCCGCCGACTTTCGGCTTCGGTTGGGAAATGCTGACTGCAATTTGGCGGCCGTGAAGGTCATGACCGTTCCACGACTTAATCGCGGCTTCGGCTTCTGCCTGGGACGACATTTCTACAAATCCGAAACCCCGCTTCTGGCCTGTGTGTCGGTCAGTCGCAACGGTCACCGAGACGATGCTTCCGGACTGAGCAAAGAGCTCTGTCAGGTCTTCTTCAGTGGCTTTGTAAGACAGGTTTCCGATAAACAACTTGTTGTTCATTTGTTCTCTTTAGCGTGCCTGACGATACCAGGACAAACAAAATTGGGTCCGTCAGAGGCTTCGATAGCTGTGAAGCCCACGACAGTATTGCATGAGCGCTTGTCGGCAATGGTTGGAAACATCTAAGATTGCGGCAAAGTGATACATTCAATGCCCCTTGCAACTTGATTTGCGCCGGTGCGATTTGCTTCAAAAGGCGCGGGTACATTTACAATGTGGCAGTTTCAAAACCTGAATCTTGGATTTCAACACAGCCCGGAGTCGAACAGTGACAAACAACTTCGTAATCAAATTTGATGACTGTTCTGTTGCAGATGCCAATCGATACGCACAGGACCTGCAGGAATTCCTTCAACGAAAAGACATCGAGTCTGAAAAATTGAGAACAAACAACGAAACCATGAATCCCGGCGAGGCCCTCTTAATCGCGGAATCAGTCATTCTGGCGACCAAAGTTGGACTCGAAATCTATCACTGGTTGATGAAACATCATCAAACGAAAATCACGATTGTCAGAGAAAATGGCCAAGTTGTAGTCGAAAATCTCGATGGAACAGCAGCTGAGAGACTGGCAGAAATTCTGAGCGCATCCGCAAACGTTCCATAAATCTTTGTGTTATGGCGATGATCCTGTTGTGGTTGAACTAGGTTTAGAGTTCAATCCGTCCAGCATTTGATCTCTTAGAGATTTTTTGGGGAACAGATAAGGTGAGCTGGAACCGCTTGTACCTTTGTCTTTTAGAGAATCATAGAGTCGTTCACGCAGTGACTTTGTTGAAGAAGGTCCGCCCGTGCCGGAAGGTCCGCCGGTGCCGGAAAGTCCACTCGTACCACCGGTTCCACCGGAGAGTCCACTTGTACCTGAAAGTCCACTCGTACCACCGGTTCCACCGGAGAGTCCACTTGTACCTGAAAGTCCACCGGTGCCATAAAGGCCAGTTCCACCAGTGTTCGGATAGGTCAACCGATTTGGATCAAACTTCATTTGCGGTGTTGGCTTGTTCAAAAACCGCTCCTTGACATAATCAATGCCCTGGTTAATCGAGTTCGTGCAGAAGTGCTGCACACCTTCATTCGAAAAGAGGGCAATTATTCCAATCCAAAAGACAATTGTTACTATCATCTCGGGATCTAGCTTTGGCAGAGGTGCGGATTTGGCAGAAGTTGGCTCTGCTTGCGCTTTCGAATCCGGAGACGTCTGCTGTTGTTCCGAAACCGGGGGTTCGGGCTCAGGCCCTTTCGCTTCTTCCACCACTACGGGTGGTTCGGTCACAGCAGCTTCAACTGTCGCGGAACTTGCAGCAGGAGCCATCGTTTCCGCTACAACGACATTAGGTTCTGTTTCCGCAACCTTAGTGACAGCAACGGATTCCGAGCTCTCGATTTTCACACAACCAGGGTTCGGAAACATGTCGATTTCCGAGGCGATGTCACCTTGGCGCTGATTGGGCGAATGAATCTCAGGCAAAACACCATACTCAGGAAAGTTCGCGCGAATGTCTCCGCAAATCAAACTGTGCAATTCGCGCAGTGTCATGTATTCCTGACGCCCCTCTAAGCCCTCGCGCAAGTTGCGCAACAAGCTTCCGGAGAAGAGCGTGAGCACATCTTTATTAGGGGCGATCGAAGGATCATCTTTCGATGACGAACACAAAAGCGTGATGCCGCGCGATGGAATCGCCCTCAGGGAAACGTCAAGCTGCTTGGTCATGTTTTGCAGCGTCGATGACATAAAAGAATAGGGAGCGGCGCCGGAGAAACATGAATCAAGAATGAGAGTACATCTTATTTTGTGCGCATCTCTTTCCAGTCGTTTTGCAATGTCGCGCGCGCGCAAACTTGAAATACCAGGACTTGCTTCATCACTTGTTTTCAACGTCAGGTAATAATCGCTGACTCCTTCAAACCCGCCATGCCCAATAAAGTAAATGATTAAGTCGGCGACTTTTTGCTGTTTCGCCTCAAGTCCTTTGCTTCGTTCTTTTATAAAAGTCCCAATTGCGAGGCTCTGTTCGTTGGGAGCCTTCTCAGAATCGAAGAGATTGAGAAGATTCTTGTAGGGAAGCTTGAAACCGCTGTACTTGTCGAGGAAGTACTCGACCACCGCTTCGGCTGAGTTGGCAAACCTTTGATTGGCTTCCAGAGACGGCCAATTGGGATACTCACTCGCGCCAAGCAGCACGAGCAGCGTGGTCTCCGGAAGAGCTCTGTCGATTGTGGACATGCATCAATCTTAAGGCATTTATGGGTAGTTGCGAAGGGCTCAAACCGGATGCCTCCCGTGCAAGAATATACGAAGTTTCCCGAAATCTCAGTATTGGGGTTGGGCATTCATGCATGCAAGGAGGTTGCAATGAAGATTGTTTTGGCCACCGATGGTTCTTCGAATGCCGACGCTACCATTGATGTGATGCTTTATAGACCGTGGCCAGCCGATACGCAAGTGAAGGTCATCAGCGTTGTCGAGCGGACACCTTCTTTGGTAAGCAAGCTCTTTTTGAAACTGGGCTCGCTTGCCGCTCAAGCAGAAAGCATGGTTGGAAGACATTCAAGAGTTTGTCGACAAGACGGTTGAGCGCTTAAAGCCGAAGTTTGGAGACGACAAAGTCTCCGGAGAATTGGTTGACGGCGATCCCAAAGAAAAGATTTGCGAGTTCGCAAAGAATTGGGGCGCAGATCTCATAGTGATGGGAACATACAGCCAGAAGGATGTACCCATGTACTTGATGGGGTCGGTGACTGATGCTGTGACCAGTCACGCACCATGCTCGGTATCAGTACTGCGAAGCATCTCAGGTGACACTGCCGAAAAGGAACTAAAACACAATCAGCCGCTCGAAGAAGATAAGTACCTTCTGCCCGTTGATGATTCGAGCTATTCCGAAGCGATGGTGGCATCTGTCTTGTCGCGACCATGGCCTGCCAAGTCCTACTTCAGCATTGTTACCGTTGTAGAACCAGTGAATATCGGCGGCTACAAACGATTGTCGCAGGTGAATCCCAAAGAGATCGCCGATATTACAAGCCAGGAGCTGCAAGAACGAAAGGAAAACGCTCGCCTTCTTGTTGAGAAATTCGGCAAGAAGTTTCAAGAAAAGTTTCCCGATTGCAAGGTTTTGACGGAAGTATTCGAGGGCACTCCCAGAGAAAAGATTCTCGACATTGCACGCGAATGGCCTGCCGACTTGGTGATTCTAGGAAGCCGCGGACTCAATAAAGTAGAAGAGCTAAAACTCGGCGCGGTATCACGAGTGGTGCTATTCTACGCGCCGTGCTCAGTTGAGATCTTCCATCCAAAAACGAAATAGGTCTAGAGGAAGCGAAGCATCCAAGCGTCACTCGCAACCTGCTATTCGGTCGTCTCATCCGGTCTCGAGTGACGCTGTTGCTGGCTAATGATAAAGTACGGTTCAAGCCGCTCGAGCAGTCCCTCTTGCACGTTTGCCGCAGTCAACACTTGATCCACCCCCAAAGACTCAACGGTAGAACGAGCTTTTGCTGCCGCGGTCGAATCCTCTATAAACAACACGGGAATTGAGGCGAGCTCATCATCGACTTTCAGTTCGCGCAGAAAATCCGAAATAGATCCATCCATCAAATCGGAATTGCACATAATGACGTCCGGCAGATTTTTGTGCGCGAGAAACAATGCAAGAGACATTGCACGCGCCGGAATTACCAGGTGCCCAAGCGACTCCACTTGCGATTTTATGGCTTCAGCGTTGTTTATGAGCGAACCCGCCACGAGAATTTTTGCCGGTTCGATCTCCATAATGCTCATACAGTTTTCCAAGCTACCTATTCCACTAAAGCCCATATTCTTATGCTCTTATCGTTGCTGCCCGTCATTACCTGCCTGCGATCGGGTGAGAAATCCTCACTGAAGATACCCATGGAAAGTCCGTTGAATCGATTGACTTCAGAACCTGAGTTTAGATCCCAAATGCGAACAGTCTTGTCCAGGCTGCCGGTTATGCATTTGTCTGTTCCTGGGACAAACTCGGCTTTGAGCACCCAGTCTTTGTGCCCTTCCAGAGTCTTCAGCAATGTTCCACTATTTAAATCCCACAATTTCGCCGTCAAATCCCGACCGCATGACAGAGCCTTGCTTCCATCCGGAGAAATCGAAATTGACAGAATGTGATCTGTATGACCCGTAAGCTTCTTAGTCTCCAAGCCGGTTTCCAAATCCCAAACTCTCACAGTTTTGTCATCTGCACATGACACTGCGCGCTTACCGTCGGACGTGAATGCAACTCCTCGAATCGGACCTTCATGTCCCTGGAAAGTCTTTACTGTTGTTCCATCCAACAAATTCCACAACCGCAACGATCGATCGTATCCGCCTGAAAGTGCCTTGGAAGCGTCCGGAGAGAATGCAACGCACGTAACGAGATTCGTGTGCCCCTTCATCAATTGCAGTTGCGTGCCACTGTCGACCTCGAACAATCTGACGGTCATATCTTCGCCGCAAGACAAAAGCTTGTCGCCGCCGGGCGAAAACACGACACCATTTACATCAGCTTCGTGCCCGGCGAATTCTCTGATTTCGGTGCCGGCATCAAGATCCCAGAGCCGAACGCTGTGGTCAGAACCAGCAGACAATGCAAGTCTTGCAGACGGAGAATACGCCAGAGATTTGATCCAATTGATGTGACCTTCCAATCGTTTTACTTCCTCGGCATTCTTTCCGATACCGCCGGCGGCGGCAGCAGTGCTCGGCGGAGCCGTGGCAATTGCCGGGGCGCTTGCGGAAGAACCAGAATCAGAAGCGGCTGCAGGAGCCTGGTCAAACGATTGTGCAGCCGGCGGGGCTGCGGTCGATTGTGAGGGTTGCACAGCTGGTTGCGCAGCAGTTGGTTGCACAGTTGGCTGAGTAGCAGTTGGTAGCACAGCTGGTTGCGCTGCGGGTTGCGCAGCTGGTTGCGCACCTGGTGTCGGAGCCGCTCCGAAGGTATCACCATATGTAGCTGCACCTGGTGTTGGTGCTTCGACTGTGCGTTTAAATAGTGGTTGTTCGGTAGCTTGAGCAGAAGGAGCTTGCGCGGCTTGCGGTTGCGCTGTGGGTTGTTGCGGCGGTTGACCTACTGCTTGCGGCGGTTGTCCTGCTGTTTGCGGCGGTTGTCCTGCTTCCGCTGCTTGCGGCGGTTGTCCCGCTGTTTGCGGTTGTCCTGCTGCCGCTGCTTGCGGCGGTTGACCTGCTTCCGCTGTTTGCGGCGCAGCTTGCGCCGGTTGCACACCTAAGTCGCGAAGCCTCGCTTCAATTCTTTGCGCATCGGCCGCACGATTTTGCTTTTGATAGACCTTGAGCAAAGCGCTCAAACTAGTCGACACACGCGTATCGCGAGGGCCGATTCGTTCTGCTGCCTGAACAGCTTCCAAAAGCACTTTCTCTGCCTGGTTCAGATCACCATCTTGAAGCAGCGTTGCGCCGAGCTTATTGTATGTTTCCCACACAACGTCACCGGCAAAAACTTCCACATTTGCAGACGCCAACGTCGCACCCAAGAGCATGCCTGCAACTACAGACTTCCTTGAAAACACTCGTCTAGTTTTGCTCATCGTCGACTCTCACTATTTGCGCCAGCTAAGCAGTGCGTGCACCCAGCGTACAAGTATCATAGTCTCCTATGTCTTTGACTTGAAAGCAACCACTACTTGGGATGGTCGCCGAATTCAAGGGTTAAGGTTTGTCGCAAGCTTTTCGCTAAAATAGGGCGATGATCACGCTTGCTCGTCGGTTGAAAGCAAGTGCAAAGTGGCGCTCGAAGGCACTTGGGCGGTATCTGCTTAGACTGGCGCAAAAACTACAAGGAGTAGAACCCGTTATGGAAAAGCGCGCTTTTGGAAAAACTGGGATGCAAGTAAGCGTACTTGGCTTCGGCGGAGCTGAAATAGGCTTTGAAGGAGCGGATCTCAAGACAGTCGAGAAGGTATTGATGTCGGCTCTCGACTGCGGATTAAACATCATCGATACGGCTGAATGCTATGAAACTAGCGAAGAGTTGATCGGTCAAGCCGTGTCGAAGCGGCGCGATCAGTTTTATTTGTTTACGAAATGCGGGCACGGCAAAACCTACGCGGACGATGCGTGGGACGCTGCGTCCATCGAGAAGAGCATCGATCGCTCATTGAAGAGGCTGCAGGTAGATCATGTCGACTTGGTACAGCTGCACAGCTGCAGTCTGGATATCTTAAAAAAGGGTGAGGCAATAGAAGCATTGAAGAAAGCACGAGACGCCGGAAAGACCAGATTCATCGGCTATAGCGGAGACAGTCAGGCTGCACTTTACGCAATTCAGACCGGTGAATTTGATGCATTGCAAACATCTGTCAACATTGCAGATCAAGAGTGCGTCGAACTCACACTGCCGCTTGCCGCTGAAAAGCAAATGGGAGTTATTGCAAAGCGACCAATTGCAAATGCCGCTTGGCGCTACTCATCAATGCCGGATAACGACTATCACAAACCTTACTGGCAACGGCTCCAAAAGCTACAATTCGACTTCATCAACGGCGACGCAGACAAGTCGGCAGAAACAGCATTGCGTTTCACACTCAGTTTGCCTCAAGTACACACAATGATTGTGGGAACAAAGAGACCGGGAAGATGGGAAGAAAATGCGGCTCTTGTATCCAAAGGAACACTGCCAAAACCTGAGTTCGAAAAAATCAGAGACAAGTGGAAACAAAAGGCTCAGGATGATTGGGTTGGGCAAAATTAGAGATCTGGGATGTTGCGTAGAGACTAATATTTGAGGTTGAAGATTCAATCGGCTGCGTACACGAAGAAGATCGAAATCTCCCTCACGCTAGCCTGCTGAAGTCTGAACAAGCCGCGGCGTTTAGATCGA
>CAZCZI010000118.1:0-16256 GCA_964503045.1 uncultured Candidatus Obscuribacterales bacterium | reverse complement strand
TGACAAGAAGCAGTAATGGCGCGGAACTAGCGAAATTAGTCGACTTTGGTATTGCAGAGTTGATCGGACAAGAAGTCGATGATGCTGACTTCATGTGGCATCCCGGTGGTAGCGGAACAACGACATACGGCACCGCATCTGATATCAACGCTTATCCCACTGTCGGAGGCGACACCTACAGCTATGACAACAACGGCTGCTTGGAAGACGATGACACGTGGGCATTCGTGTATGACACCGAAAACCGCATGACGTCGGCTAGCGACGGAGGCACAACGGTAGATTTCCTGCACGACCTACAGAATCGCCAAGTGCAGAAGGCTATCGGAGCGTCTAAGACACGCTTCCTATATTCGGGCATCCAGCGCATCGCGGATTACGATGAGAACGGCGATCTGGTAAACCGCTTTGTCTATGGAACAGGCCTCGACGATGTTCTGTTGCAAATTGCACCCAATGGTGACTCAACAGTTGCGTATGTTGCGGACTTGCAAGTACAGGCAATGGCAGCTGCCAGCAGAGCACAGCAAGTACAAGCCATGTTGATACCTGGACTGGAGCGCGAGTGATCTGCGACTGGCATTGATACTCTATGGTGCTATGCAAGCGAAAGATTAGCGCTTGAAGAAGTCTGATGTAAATGTTGATCAGCGAGAAGTTAAAGAAAAGCTAGTCCCAGTTTTGAAAGACTGGGAAAAGATAGAGCTGAAGCAATTCACACAGGACCTTTTGGAAAGCTGCACAAAATTGCTTGAGATCTTGCTTCCTTTGCGCGACGACGAAATGGAATTTATCGGACTGCTTCGAGATGAAGGGAAAATTTTGCCTGAGCTCATCACGGCCGACAACGTTGGGCTTCAAGACAAAATTTCAAAGCATCCGGCCATTAGATGGCGTGCGCATAGGGGTGGAGAGTCAAGTCTGCGACTTCAAGAAAAGCAAAAAGAAAAATAAGAATAAGTCCTCAAGAAAACTGCCGGAGTCATCTTTCATGAGGGATTCCCCTACCTAATAATGCGAATGAAACGATCCGCTTAGGGTCTGCCGCGTTAAACATTCGAGGCGTACAAGTGAAAGGTGAAAAACATTGGCACACAAGGATTTAATGAAATTTGGCGGGACTTTCAGACAATTGGAAGAGTCTATTGCTGCAGAGAAAAAAGCAACAGAACTTGAGCCAACCTATCTGGATGCTTGGATTAGTCTTGGAGTGTCGTATGAAGAATCAAAGAAATTTCCGGATGCCGAGAGGTGCTATAGGAAGGCCGTTGCCTTAAAACCGGATTGCTATGATGCGGTCGGAAGTCTCGGGGATATTTTGAGGCAGCAAGGAAAAACCTCGGAAGGACGGACTTGGTTGCTTCGAGCAAGAAAATGTCCTGAATGCGATCCAATTGAAGTTGAAAAGCTACTCAGGATGTGCGATGAGAAAGAAACTAAGAAAAAAGAGGCTGCTCACTAGCGATGTCTACTGATAAAGCAAAAAGCAGAAAAGCACCAGAGAATCTTGTTCCAGTCCAATCCCCTATTCATGAGGGAATGGACCACGGACAAACGACGACAAGTTTCGGGTTCAACCAGGCAATGATCTGGTGGACGGGCAGAATCTGTCCCAACAGGCGCAGAATTTTTTAGGTGAGAACGGGGGGAAGAACAATAAATCGTTCGGACACACCGCGAAGGTCACTTGCCCGCGAAACTCTTTGCCAGAATTTCCGCAAAACTTATAATAAGAGCAACATGGCAGGAAGTAATCGTGGACCTGGTTGACCTTATAGTCGAAAAACGCGACCTAATAAAGCAGACCTGCGCCAAGTATGGTGCAACAGCTGTGCGTATTTTTGGCTCTTGTGCGCGTGACGAGTACGATGAAAAAAGTGACATCGATGTGTTAGTTCAATTGCCGCCGGAGCTAACTGGATTCGACTATTTCGGAGCGATAGGCGATCTGGAAGATGAACTCAGAGATTTACTCGGTGTTGACGTGGACCTGGTCGATGAACGTTCTTTGAAAGGGCGCACCAAAGATAGAATCTTGAAGGATGCCGTTTCGCTTTGAGAGATGACAAAGAAAAACTCGAGAAAATTCTGGAATGTATTGACCGCATTCAAGAATACACGTGCGATGGCGAGGACAGGTTCTTCTCGGAACACCTCATTCAAGATGCTGTCATTCGGAATCTTCAGGTGATTGGCGAGGCCGTAAAAGAGCTCAGTGAAGGTCTCAAACTGAGATACGGCGACGTCGAATGGCATAAAGCATCAAGAATGCGCGACAAGGTGACTCACGATTATTTCGAGGTTGACTACAAAATTGTCTGGGACACCATTCAAAAGAGCCTGCCACCATTTAGAGAACGCATTGAGGATATCCATCAGCGGCTCGTTTACAAGGTTACAGACGACAAAATTGGTCCCTCATCTCTTGAACAAAAACTGAAAGACAAGGACTCGCTGGACTAGACTTGAACACTGCGAAGTGATCGACCTCAAGTGGGACCTGAATAGCGTCAAATTAAATTGAGTCCTAACGACAATTAGAATTGCGCCTTAAACGTCTTTCTCTTTTTGTCCAGCAGCTTTCTTTTTAGCTGCCGCAGTTGCACGATAACTCTCACCGTTCAGTTCGAGGATCGTAGCGTGATGCACAAGTCGATCTACTGCCGCCATAGTTGTGATGGGATCTTTGAAAACAGTGTCCCACTTTGAGAATGGCAAATTGCTGGTGATGACGACGCTTCTTCGTTCATACCTTTCTGCCAGCAGGACGAACAGCACGTCGGTCTCTTCTCTCTCTTGAGGAATGTACGAGAGATCGTCGATAATCAGAGCCTCAAAACGATCTAGCTTCTTTAACAGCGAATTCAATTTCAAGTCGCGTTTTGCTTTAAGCAGTTCCTGTACCAAAGCCGCTGCTGTAGTAAAAAAGGTGCGACGTCCTCTTAGGCACCATTCTCTTGCCAAAGATACTGCTAGATGCGTTTTACCCGTGCCAGGATTGCCAAATATCAGTACATTCTCACAGAGATCAAGGCATTGGCCAGAAGCAAGTTCGTTGATTCTTGTGGGTGAAAGACTCGGCACATGACTCAGATCGAAGTTCTCAATGCGCTTGCCAGTTGGCAATTTAGCTTCTGTGATTAAGCGCTCCGTGCGACGGTTGTAACGATCTTCATGCTCGGTCTTGCTCAGCTCGTACAGATATGCGACATGGTCAAGCTTCTCCAGTTCTGATTTACGAGCATAGGAGAGATAGTGCTTCTTGAATGACGGCAAATGAAAATTTAGGAGCATTCCGTCAAGCTGTTCTTGCCGATTTACTGTGTTTGTCATTGCGCTACTCCCGCGATTTGTTTGGTCAGTAAGTCGTCATAGAGGGATAAGTTGGGCATGTCGATGGTGACTTCAGGAACTGGATGCTTTGCTTCTAGGAGGCCTTTCACAGCGTTTTCTGTTGGAATGATTTCCATTTCGAGAAGCAATTGAAGTGCCGTTTCCACCACGTTCTCTCCATCCATTGCTGCCAGGTTCAGAATTCTTAGATACTCTCGGTCATCCATGCCGGTTGATTTCAAACGATCGAAAGCACGTCGATACACGGTTGTGGGGAATAGCTCATCTCGATAGAGATAGTTTCTGAAGGCTCCCGGTTTTCGCAACAAGTGGGCAATTACGTGCCGATAGTTAATAGCAGATTCACCTGGACGCACCTTCGGCATCTCCTGGACCAGGTTCTTTCCGAAATATAGTTCGACGCGCTCTGCATACACTAGAGCTCTGAGTTTTGCTCCTACAAGTCTGCTGGGCACGGAGTAGACACTTCGAAGGATGGATACGGTGCTCCAGGGACGCACACTCACGAATAGCTCCTCATCCCAATCGCGTCGTGGCAGTTCGGCAAGCATGCGCAGCTCAACATTTAGGCGCTCCTTTCCGTCCCTGTTTCGACGGTGAACTACTGTTTGAACAAAATCTTCGTACGCGTTTCTATTCACGAAATCTCTACTGCCTCTCAATCGCAGCCGTTGATCCAGAGCCTTCTTCAGCAAGTCATGAGATTTTTCTACCGAACCATTTTCATTACTTTGGTAGGGATTGTTGGATGACGGTCGAACTCCAAAATGACTGAGGAAGTCTTTCCGGCGTCTCTGAAACATCTTTCGTTCGCCGATTGGAACAGCTGCTGCAAGGTTGTCTGTTCTGTGTTCAGGTGCTACGCCACCAAGTTCTTTGACAGCCGCTGCATATCCCTCGGTCAGTGACTGAAAGCTTTCAGAGAACGTAATCGAAACAAACTCGTAGCGAGAATATGGCAACATGAAGTGAAACAACCGCAATTCAGATGCTCGAAACCTGAGCGGCTACATTTCGCCTACACGGGTCTGTGAAAGCCGACTTCAGCACGCTTGTCACAGTTCCTGTACCAACTTCACTCCCTCAGTGGAGGAACCAACTGTACTATTACCCCAAACTGTTTTTTTGGGGGGGGTTATCAAGACAAAATGCGCGATGCACATGTGGACAATCCGGCTTTTCTCTACGGTGCCGCAGGCATTGTCCTTGCACTGCTTGCCGCCGCCTATCCTATCGAACCGAGATGGGATGCAATACTGCTTATTTCCTGACGTGATCACCCCTCATGTTTCCCACACGCGCGTTGGGTATTCTATGTAAGGGTCAAAGAAAACAGTGTTTTGCATCGGTTGTAATTGAAGGGTTAACGACATGAGTCACGACAAAAACGCAAGTCCGGCCGCCAAGCTGGAGTACGGTTTCTACCAGCCCTTGGATTTTTTTGTTATCAGGGCACCGCTTTTGCCAATTGAGCATTATCAAATGCTTTCGGCTTGGGGTGGTAATTCGGCATCGATTCAATCATTGATAGCAGCGAACCCAAAAATCGATAAAGCGCTTGCAATTGGAAATCCCTCATTTCATGATGCCATCATCAATCTGACCAATCATAAAGATCAAACAAACCACTCTGAAAACAATGGTGGTCATTCAAAAGATGGGCATGCGGAAAAAGACGAGGAGAAAATTCTCGGAAAGCTGCTTCGACTGGTTATCCGCATGTCTACTAGACCGACACCGTTTGGTCTCTATGCCGGAGTTGCAGTCGGTGAATTTGGTGACGGCAGCAATATTGGAATAGCCGAAACCGGCTTGACGACACGTAGCCGGTTGGATATGGAGCTTGTCGCGAAACTTGCGCTCTCTCTCGAACCTCAGTTTCTCAAGCAGCTTGATGTCGTGGTAAACCCTTCCGTAGTTCAGTTTGCTGACAGAATTTATTTGATTGAGAAAGCACCTATTTCCGATCAAGAGTTTGTAAATGGGATGTCGATTGAAGCGACTCCGGAGGTGCTAAACGTCATTGCGCTAGCCCAGAAGCCGATTCCATTTGAAAAACTGGTGAAGGCAGTGGCACGAAAATCAGAATACGACAAAGAAGACATTGAAGACATGGTTGCCCAGATGGCTGAAGCAACGATTCTTTTGACCAATTTGCGACCGAACACGTTCAATCCTAAAACCGGTCACAATCTCATATCTGCGCTCAGTAAAATTCCAGAAGCGCATGAGCAATATGAAAAACTGCAAGCGTTGGTAGAAGGTCTGAACTCATTCGACAATGCCGGTAGTACCACCAATGGTATCGAAGAGTACAAGGAGTTATTGAAGAAAGGCTCGGAAATTCATAACTCTCAAGCGTACGTACAAACCGACATGGCGCTTACGATGAATGGTGCTAGATTGAACAAGGTGGTGGCTCAGGAAGCTGCGAAGGTTCTAGAGTTGATCGTCAATCTGAATCGCAACTTGCATTCAAGAAATCTCGATGACTATAAAGCACGGTTTTTGGAAAAGTACGAGAGTCGGGAAGTTCCGTTACTCGAGCTCTTGAACCCAGACTTTGGTTTGGGCTTTCCAGCAATTGTCGATCCACAACAATCTTCTCAACCTGCAAATGTGAAACGACTCGCCATGCTAAGCGATCTAATCAATGGTTCCATTCGGGACGGCAAGCGAGAAGTGGAGATAGACACCAACTTCCTCACCAAGTTTCTAGATGTTCCAGCTGAAAATGTGAAGCTGCCGACAACATGCGACATGTTTGTTCAGATCTTTGCCAAGTCGCTCGAAGACATTGATGCCGGCAACTATCAGATAATGATGCAGGGCGCTTCTCCGGGTGGCGGAAGGAATCTCGGTCGCTTTGCCGACATGTTGGGAGACCAGGGTATCGCAGTTCTTAAGAGAGTTGCAGCCAAAGAACAAGAGCTACTGCCCGACAAGCTGCATGCAGATCTGACTTCTTTGCCGCGCACATTTAGGATTGGGAATGTCTGCACAAGTCCGCCTGTGCGGCCCTATCAGGTGACACTCGATTCTTGGTCTGAGGCGGCTGGAGCGCGCACAATCACGCTCAATGATTTGGTTGTGGGGCTTCGCAACAACACCTTCTATTTGAGGTCGGCAGCGCTGGGCAAAGAAGTAACGTTGTCGGCTCCACACCTGGCGAATCCTTTGTTCAATACAGCGATTGCAAGATTCTTGCGCGACATTTGCGATGACGGAATCTGTATGATTGGTCGCTTTGGGTTTGCAGAGCTCAACTCATCAATCTTCACTCCACGTGTGACATACGGCAAGTTCATTCTGTGTCCGGCAAGTTGGCGATTGCGTATTACTGACGAATTCAAGTCGATGTGCAAGTCAGAACGCAAGTTCTTCGAATGGCTGTCAGAGTGGCGTAATCGATGGTTTTTGCCACGTCATGTAAACCTGACCCAGTTTGATAACAAGCTGCTCCTTGATCTCGATGATGCGCATCAAGCCAACGAGTTTCGCAAAGAAGTGATCGAGACAAAGGAGAAAGAACTTGTTTTTCAGGAGTCATTCAATGATGTGCAACATCTCTGGTTGCGAGGTCCTGATGGGCATTACTCCGACGAGCTGGTATTGAGTTTCGCGTTGACTCCGGAGCGTATTCAAGCCCAGGAAGGCAAAGCGCCAAACACCAAAGGTAGCGTCAACAAAGGCACCATCGACCCAAGGACAATCTCTGACGAAGAGCGTTTCCGACAGCCGGGAAGCGACTGGCTGTATGCGAAGCTCTATGTCGGCAAGTCTTTGGAGGATGAGGTGATCGCCGGAGTTTTGCGTGATTTCGCTTCCGAAAGCGTTCGCAAAGGATTGGCAGACGACTGGTTTTTCATTCGATACTTGGATCCCGGCACACACATTCGACTGAGATTTACCGGAGAGAGTCAAACTCTTGATCGCAAACTCTATCCCAAACTGTTGGCATTTTTTGAGAAGTTGCGCGCGATGGGCTATTGTCGCCGATTTACGCTCGACACTTACGATCGCGAAATAGAGCGATATGGCGGTCAAAAAGCGATTCAATATGCCGAGCAATTGTTCTGCGCTGACAGTGATTTTGTTTCTCAAATGCTCAGATTCGAGTGCGGTCCGGACGAAGAGTGGGAGATCGATCGGCTCAATCTATGCTCCTTTACGATTGATAAACTGCTTGCCTCTCTTGGACTAGATGGCGAGCAGCGACTTGCCTGGTACAAGAAATTTGCTCACAAGAGAGCTGATGTCGGCCCCGTTTATCGAACACGTAAAGACGCTCTGATGACCATCTTCTCTGAGAAGAACGAGATGTACCCCGATGTTCTTCGCGGTGTGGTCGAAGAGTGGGCGGCGAAGCTCAAGAAAGTTGGTACTGGTTACAGGCGCCTGGAGAAGGCAGGCGGACTAACAAACAGCATCGATGCGATATACCGGTCGTTCGTTCATATGCATTGCAATCGATACCTCGGTGTCGATCTAGAGCAGGAAGATCAGGCAATTGCACTGGCATGTCGGGCGCGCGAAGGATTAACGTCGGTCGCGCGCGCGAGTATTTAATGTTTCTCACCATATCTCTTAAGACAAGAAAAGCAATTATATGATCACTTAAAGTTGTCTTGGCCCCGGCAACTCCTAAGCAATGAACCGCTGCATTTTGCGCATTTTGCTCCCTTTGTTTCTGGTTTTGATTTTGTCGACAACAGTCGCTGTTTTTCCTGCGACTGCCGACGAGATAACCGTAGATACTGAAAAGCCTTCAAAACTGGCACTTTCATATGATCGCCCGTTCAAACTGCGCGTACCTAACGAACCGACTTCGGACCATGAGCTCAACAAATTTCTTGATCTCGGACCTTTGAGAGAAAGCGCCGTCGGCACGCTGTCAGGGGGCGGTCCCATCAAGCTCGAAGCGAGTTATAACGAGGCGCTATCTCTGGAAGATGCGCTAACGTATGCACTCAGATACAACCTGCCAATCAGAATTTCCAAAGAGAGCTACAACTATCAAAAGTACCGTTTTTACGGGACTCTTGCGGCAATGGCGCCAAGTTTCAACTTGAGTTGGAACATTACCAAGTCAAACATTCTGCCACCCGATTCGACGGTTTCAAATGCTCGCGTCTATCAGGCTACAGTGCGGTATCCGATATTCGAAGGTGGTTCTAACGTCTATGGCGCACTTGCGCAGTATTACAGAGAGAAGGGTTGGAAGAACGCCTATACTGCATCGATCAACGATGCGTTGTTGGATGTGTACAAGAAATACACCAACTTAGTGCTCAATGACGCCCTTTTGCAGATTCGAGCAAATTCGGTGCGAGTCTCGGAAGCACAGTTGAACATGAACAACGCGCTTTACGAAGCCGGCACCGGCACACAATTTGCGATCATGCAATCGCGCACGCAGCTAGCGCTCGATCGGCAAGCGCTTCTTCAGCAACACCAAGACACTCGCAGCGCTGCTATACAGCTTGCTTACTCCCTCAATCTTCCGCTGGGGGTCAACTTGATGCCGCTTGAAAGAAACGTGGGAGAAAAGGCGCTTTGGGACGTGAAGAACCTCAAGATCAACGACCTGATTGACTTGGCTCTCGTGCATAGGCCTGAGCTCCGGCAATACGAGTTGTTTAGATTGGCTGCTGCCAGAAACGTGCAAGTGGCAGCGGCACCGCTTTATCCTGCGGTTTCCTTTTTCACTTCTTTCATTCACGCAAGTACCACCGTCAATTCAACCAGTGGGTCATCCTCCTCATCGTCATCTTCGTCGTCATCATCTTCGTCGTCATCGACATCATCTGATACCGCTACTGCCGGTGTATTTAGTGGATTGACCAATACTAACCAAGCTGGATTCATATTCAGTTGGAGCATCCCCAACATGGCTCTGGGCAACCTGGCCAACATTGTTTCAGCCCGCGCCCTGTCTCGTCAGGCAATGTCACAGGCCAACCAGGAGTTGCTCAAAGTCAATCAGCAAGTGCGAACAGCATTAATTAGCGCCATCACGGCACGCTCACTCATCGATGCCGCCGCTTACAGTGCAGCATCTTCCGCCGATGCACTCAAGCTGGCAAACATGCGTGTTAGAACGGGCTTGGGCACTAATTTAGAGCTGATTCAAGCTCAGCGCGATTATATCAACGCGCTTATCAATCAGGCGAAAGCAATTACGACTTCGAATCAAGCGCAAGCGCAATTGTTGCACGACACAGGTCTGATTTCGGTAAGCTCCTTGATGAACGGTTATACACAAGGGCCCGTTCGAATCGACAAGAGGCGCAAGCCGTGACGTCGAAGAATCTGTCCATTGCGATGACTGGATTGCTGTCACTATCCATGGTGTCAGCCTCAGCCTTTGCGGTTGAGGAAGCAAACAAACAAGTAGCGTCAATCGAGCGCCCTTTCAACATTCGCATGAAGGTGCCTCCGCAACCTTCGACCGATCATGACAAAAACAAAACGCTGCAACTTATGCCGCTCGCGCAACCGACTATTTCCAAGTTGTCGACCGGACCAATTCGTCTGGAAGCCACTTACAACGAGTGCATATCGCTTGAAGAAGCCTTGAATCACGCTTTGTTGTACAACCTGCCAATCAAGATCAATCGTGAGAGTTACAACTATCAAAAATACCAGCTCTTAGGCGCATATACGGGTTTTGCTCCCAGTTTTGCCATAAGCTGGCAAATGGCACGATCAACGATTTTGCCAAACCCGACGGTATCTAACGCCCGAGTGTACAGCGCAACCGTCACCTATCCCGTGTTCAATGGTGGCAGTGTCGTGTACAACGCTCTGTCACAGTACTACAGAAAAGTTGGCTTTTACTACGCCTATAGTGCCAACGTAAACGATGTCTTGTTGGACGTATACAACAAGTACACCAACCTGGTGCTGAACATTTGCTTGTTGGAAATCAAAGCCAATTCGTTGCAGCTCTCCGAGGCGCAATTGAAGATGAACAGCGCCCTCTACGAGGCCGGTACCGGCACGCAATTTGCAATCATGCAGTCGCGAACACAACTTGGCGACGATCGCCAGGCACTCATTCAACAACAGCAAGCAACAAGGATCGCCGCGCTTGAACTGGCTAACGCCCTTAATCTTCCGCTGGCATTCAATCTGGTGCCAACGGAAACGATCATCACAGAAAACCTGATCGTCGATCGCGGGCTCGACATCAAAATGTTGATGAATCTGGCAATGCTCTATCGACCAGAATTGAGACAGTTCGAGTGCTTTCGTCTTTCTGCCGCACGCACGGTTCAAGGAGCTGCGGCGTCGCTGTACCCGAGCGTTGCATTTTTCACCGGTTTTACTCACGCCAGCGTGACCGCCAACCCGCCTCAAAATGGAGGGGAGGTAAGTGGTATCGCGACGGCTGAAGTCGCGAACCTCCAAGACACGCAAGGACTGGTATCTAACCAAGCGCTCAACCAAACGACGACCTTTACCCCTGAAAATGACGACAACTCGACCAGTGCAGAACAAGGCGCAAACACAAGCGCCACCACTGTAGTTGCTGCCAGTGGCGGCAACCCGATATCGAGCGTCCAATCCGGAGGGCTGGTGACATCAGGAGCGGTGGCGCCAACATTCAATGGAACATCCGGGGCTTCTGTCGGAGCCACCAATACTGTTGGAGCCGGCGTCTTTCCTGGGTTGGCCAACACGAATCAAGCAGGCTACCAGCTGACCTGGGGACCGGCAAATATGGGTCTCTCATCAATCTTTAGCATCGTTGCTACACGGGCGCTTTCACGACAGTCCATGCTGCAAGCAAATCAAGAGTTGATGCAAGTCGGTCAACAAGTACGCATTGCCTACGTCAATGCCACCATAGCCAGAGAAAAGATTGATGTTGCGGCGTATGGAGTATCATCTGCTGCAGATGCTCTGCGCCTAGCCAATCTCAGGGTGCGAACAGGGTTGGGTACGAACCTGGAGTTGATTCAGGCTCAGCGCGATTACATTACGGCTCTTTCAAATCAAGCCCAGGCAATAATTGCTTCAAACCAAGCACAGGCACAGCTGCTGCATGACACTGGGCTGATTTCAGTGTCCAGTCTGACGCGAGGATATCACATGGGTGACTTGCCTGGTGTTAGAAAGGAAAGAGGGCGCAAGAGTTAGCTATTGAGATGGATTTATTCGCTCTAGATTTGGCTGTGGAGCACCATCTGTGGTTGCGCCCTTCAGTGCGGATCCATCAGGTGCAGATTCATTCTGCGGCAGGCTAACGGAAGGGCTGGACTGAGGGGCAAGGATAGTCACGGTAGAGCCTGAGACGCTGATTGAGGCGTTGTCGTTCTTGTCTCCGAGCGACGAAAGAGGGAGCACTACTGATGCGTCTTGCAAAGGCATTCTCGTTTTTATAAAAAGCGTGCCTGTGGTTGACTCGCCCGGAAACAAGATTCGCTTACCGAAGCGTGCTTCGAGATCCTCTCTGCGTGCTTCGTCGAAGCCATAGTGTTTCCTTACCTCTTGCATGTCATTGAACTTGTCTTCTAGAGTCTGCGCCGCACCGACGGTAGCAAATGCCGTAATGGAGGCGCGGACATCTTTCAAGTATTTGTGGGTGGGATTGTCTGCCGCGGGAATCTTTTGCTCAATTTTCGACATGGGAGCGCATTGAAGTCTCGCACTGCCGACGGTGGCAATGGCATGATTTCCATCCAGCACAATTGGGCGATCGGTCTTGTTTGTTACTGACAGTTTCAGTGTTCGAAATCCTGGTTCAGCCGCTGCGCTACTGACGCTGGCCTCAATATTTCCTGAGATAACCGATTGCAATGGGGCGCGCGGCTGCTGAACGAGTTCATCTTGCGGTCTCAAAAGGGGTCCTTGCTGATTCAAGCCGTACTTTTTCAAAACAGCTGGGTTCGGTTTGATTTGCTCTAGTGGCTTTAGAGCCTCGGATGGATCGGTGAATTTCTTGATTTCATCTTCGGCTGACACTGTTGTGTACGCGGAGCCGGTTAACCACACAACAGAGGCCAGTACTAGATATTTTGATGGCGCTAAGGCTTGAATTCTCATTTTTGAGGTGGCTGTGTTTGGTCGAGTTTTTTGTTTGGTTTGACAAGAATGTCCTTTACGACGAATTCGTTCGGCAGTTGTTTCATCGGTGTCATTCCTGATTTTTGTACATCGCGCGAAGTCTTCAGCAATTTCATCCCCTTAGTATCGACGGTGAATAAGCCGGTATCAATAGCCTTATTCTCAATGGAGGAGGTCACCAAAACGATGTGCAAATTGCCCTTTAGATCGAAATACTTCATATCCACTGGTACGCCGGCTGCCGGTGCTGGAACATCATAGTGCTGAGCGAGGATTTTTGCAGCTTGGGAAGGAACGGTGACCTTGTCGGCAACCAGGAATCTGGCGTTTCTTATGAAATAGGGGCCTGCGCTCTCGTTGTTGAATGCTTTCTCTTGCTGCTTTTCATAGGTCTTTGGTGTGATGAAGGATGCCACATCCATTCCGGCAACTTCCGCGCGAGCTTCTTTGGTAAAGGGGATTTTCGCAGTTCCGGCGCCGCAACGCGTGAGTACATCGGCAGGTGTCATACCGATGTAATTGGCGGGAGCGCTCGTGCAGTAAGTCTTTGCCTTAGGGTGAATTGTGATCACGTCCCACTTAGGGGCCTTGCTTACGACTGTCAGGCCGCTTTTGCGATCGACAATTCGAATGCCGTTTTTGGAGATGTTTACGTCCTGGTCTCCAAAGACCCCACTGGTCTGATAGAGATACCAGCCGTCGAACTTTGGAGCCGGTTTCTCGGCGGGTATTTTGCCGGTCGGAGATTGTAGTGGCTTGCCAGTCGTTGGAGTTTGTGATTGTTGCGGCTTGCCAGCAGTTTCTTCAGGCTTGCCGGTTGTTGGAGTTTGTGATTGTTGTGGCTTGTCTGTCGGAGCCTGTTGCGGCGTGGTCGACTTTGATGCAACCGGAGGAGGCGGCTCGTTGTCCGGAGCCTTGTCCTGAGGCGTATTTCCGGTTGGAGCACAGGCAGTTACGGTGATAACCGCTAATCCCACGGTTGCGACCAGCTCCAACCACCACCTCTGAGTCCACCGAGCGCTCTGGGTCATGAGATTCCTAAACAGTCCTCTTAAAGCCTTCTGATAGATTATATCGACTCGACCGCTCAATTAGCTTTCTTGGAAGGCAGAGCAGCCAGCTGGGTCAGGATTAGATCGATCTGCTTGGCGGTTTCTGCCAGCGTGCCTGAGTTGTCGATCACTCTGTCGGAGCGCGCTGCCTTGTCCTGCTGGGTCAATTGCGCGGCAAGGCGCGCTTCTGCTTGGGCCTCAGTCAAATTGTCACGTTGCATGAGCCTTTGTTTTAGTATTTCCGGGTCGGCAATGGTCGTCCAAACCTCGTCGTATTCGCTTTCCACACCCGCTTCAAACAACAGAGGCACCAGAACCGCAACAATAGGGTTTGTGCTGAGCTCTTTCACGCGTTTGCGACACGCCAAAATTGTCGCTGGGTGAACGATTACCTCCAAGTCCTTGCGCGCAGTGGCATCTGCGAAGACTATCTTTCCGAGCTCGATTCGATTGATTGAGCCGTCAGAATTCATTACTGCATCTCCAAATCGCTCGTGAATGCCGTTGATGACGGATTTGTCTTCTGCAAATAACTGATGAACGAGTTTGTCAGTATCGATAACCGGCACGCCGCGCTGTTCAAGCAGATTACCGACGGCCGATTTACCGGAACCAATGGTGCCCGTAATGCCTATGAGATGCGACATTTAGAGCAGTTCCTTCTTATTTATCGCGGCATCCAACCGCTCACAAAAGCTGTCGACAAAACTCGTATTGCAGGTCTGGCCGGCACTATCTACGAGCATCCGAATTTGAGTTGTAGAGCCCATGGAAGTGACAGTAAAAATGAGTTTGGCGGAATCGGAAGCTGATACGGCAAGAACATGGCCGGCAGGGGCGCTATACGATTCGATGCGAAATCCGAACTCTTCGATTACGCGACCAAGCGATTCCAAAACCGCATCTTTACTGGCTGTTGTATTGATTTGTCTCGTTATGGTTTTTCCGATTTTGTATTGATCGAGAGACAGCTTCAGAGCTTTATGGCGCCACGCCAAGGGTTTTTTCGAAAACGAAGTCAAAGGCGGCAACAAAGTGGCGGGTGGTGGTTCAGGAATTGGTGGACGTTGCTTCAACTGAATGGGCGGAACGGCAGTGTTCTGTTGAGATTGATTAGGAGCTGGTTGAGGTGTCTCTTCGTTTTCGGTAGCGCGGCACTCAGTCACCGGCGCAAGCAATGCTAAACCGCACACGATAAGTGCGATGAGTCTCTTTCGATGGTTTAAGTATCGCCTGTCCATATCGAGCTTATTGTAGTCGATTCCTCTTTTGAACACTGATGCCTCGGTGTTGATGTCAATAACTGATAATGTGACTCCCATTTGTATTCGACGCTTGGCAAGAGTTTCAAAAACCGTGATGCGTTTTAACAAATTAGCCATATGCAACTGCTTACTGTCCGCCGTGTTGTGCTCGGTGGTTGTACCATCTGTGGTGGCAGCTGCTACGCCCGAGTCCAAAGAAGAAGTCCAGGTCGGTGAGAGCTTTGCCGTGCAGGGAGATTGGGAAAACGCAATCGTGCACTTCAAACAAGCGGTGCAACAAGATGCAACCAATGTCATTGCGCACTACGATCTCGGTGTGGCTTATGCTCGTCTTGGGGAGTTGGACAAAGCTCGTGATGCAGAGCTTGCGGCAATCAAGGTTGATCCTCGATACATCCTCGCATACACACAACTGGGTGCAATACTTGTAAAACTGAACGATCTCGATGGTGCGGAGAAGGCGCTCAAAAAGGCGGTTGAGATCGATCCAAATGACGACACGGCCAAAGAGGGTCTGGCGGCATTGATCAGGCTGCGCAAGGAGAAGAACACGCCGCAGTTCAAAGAAGTGCGAACCGCATCGGCTTCTAAAAGCAACGACGATGGCGGAATCGTCGTTTTGCGCGATGTCGAACATCACCAAGAAACCGAGGCCATGCTTGAAGCAGCCACGCGGCACTATCAACGAGGTGAGCTGGCCATCGCAAAAAAGCTTCTCAAAGAAGTCATTTCTCGTGATGATTCGCTTGCGATGGCGCAGAGCACACTCGGGTTGATTCTATTTGCTGAGGGAAACCACAAAGCTGCTTTGGCGCGGCAAAAGAAAGCAATCGAACTTGATTGGAGCAATGCCGCCGGCTACTTCAATTACGGATGGATGCTTGCAAAAATGGGCGAGTGGAAGAAAGCTGCGGTCGCTTATGCGCAGGCGTACAACCTCGATCCTGCTCGCGTTGACGCCAAATCTCAAGAAGCTGTCGCTAAATTCAATCTCGGGCAAACAGAAGAGGCCGAGCATTCTCTGCAGATGTTGAGCAGCAAGTTTCCCGGTTTGATTTGTGTGCGACTTGCACTTGCCACTATCTACCAGGCCGAAAGGAAAAACGAGCTGGCAAAAATGCAAATCATGCTTGCTCTTCAAACTGATCCACACCATGTGGAGTCGCATCAACAGCTGGCGTCACTTTATCTTTCGGGAAACCAATATCGAGAGGCTATAGGTGAGTTTCAGTGGGTGTTGAGCAATAACCCGGCATCAAACGACTCTTACGTCGGTTTGGCAGAAGCTCAATCGAGAAGCGGTGACATTCGTCGAGCAATTTACACGATGCGCAAAGCGGTTGAAGTAGCTCCTAAGAATGCAGATAGTTTGGCGCTTCTCAGCAGCTTGCTCATGAACGATGGCGAGAACGGCGAGGCTATTCAGAAAGCGCAGATGGCAATCAAACTTGACTCCGAGCAATCGTTGGCCAAACAGGTTCTTGCTGCGTGTTGCAATGCTCGAGAGTAGCTT
>CAZCZI010000117.1:0-17155 GCA_964503045.1 uncultured Candidatus Obscuribacterales bacterium | reverse complement strand
TTAACTTCGCCACGCTTCGGCACCTTCACTTCATATTCAAAGGTGGTGGAGTCTTTCTTCTTGTGCTGATGCGACTCAGAAAGCATCTTCCACTGCCCGCTTGCGTGTTCAACGGAAGTGACTGTGATGTCGGAATCTTTGTGGTTTCTCAAAGAGATCTCAATTTGATAGCGCTGAATATGATTTGACACTTGTTGGAAATTCATTTGTTTTCGTTCGCCAACAACGTCAAATGCATCGCCGATATATAACCTAATCTTTTCCTCTCTGGGCGTGTGGTCGATCATGTCCTCGCCAATAAACTGCAAGGCACCGTCATGGTCGCGCTTGTACACACGCACTTTTCCTTTCGGAAGCGCCATACCAAGCTGGTTTTCCTCAGTGTTATTGACCTCGAGTTTGACGTTCACTTTTTTCGGGTCGCGACCACCCGGATTCCAATTTCCATATCTCATTCCAGCGTCTGGTTCATATATGAAAAGCTTTTTGGAAGGAACTTTATTGGCATTGAACAAGCTGAGTTGTTTTGTTTCTTTGTCGTTTACATCAGTCTTGCCCTGCAATGTATAGAGGTGATACTCAGCAAAAGATTTCTCTTGAAACTGTGGTGCAGCCTTCATCTCCGCCGACATCATCATGCCGCGTCCATATGCCATCGGCGGGGCTGTTACCCTATGCACATCGCCGGCTAAAAGTTTGAGCGCCGCATTCTTATATGTAGCCCCTGATTTGTTATCTAGCGTCACCCAACTGGTGATGTCCATAAATGCGTCGGCATCGTCACAGACAGCTACATAGTCACACTTCCAGCTCATGCCGGCAGTCTGGTAGCTGATTTCGGTCTTGTGCTTGCCGCCTTTGGTAGCCTCGATTTTCCAAAGCAAGGACGGTTTCGAGACCAAGCCCCCAGGCATTTCTGCCAATTCAACCTGACCTGACGGGTTGAGAACAATACCGTTATCAGTCTTGACCACCAAGCCCTGAGAGCGCTGAGAAACGTTGCCGTTAGAGTCAGAAACACTTACCATAGGAGGATTGAGAAGAACGCCATTGAGTTCTTGCACGGCACCACTGGGTAAATACTGCTTGAACTTTGCCGTCTTGCCGACTGACTTGTTGAGAATGGTGGTTGGATCCATCAAATCAAATTGATAGTTCTGCTCGCGCACCACCACACCGTTCGGCGCCGTCAAGGAGACGAAACTGACCGAGGTAGGGTCGATGGCTGCAGCTACGTCTTCGAATCGAACATGATTGATTCCATCAACCAAGTCAACTGATCGTGTATCTCTTACAAGACCAAAATTTTGATTGTAGATTGTGAGGTTGACTCCTTGGGAATCAGACATCGTAGATTGCTCGGCCATCGCCGGAGCAAGAGTGCTAACCATCGCTAGCAGCGCAACTGTTGTCGCAAGTTTCTCTCGCTTAAGCATCCCAATCCCGCGCATTTTCTTCTCCTTAGTGTCTATTTTCAATCTCAAAATTGATCTTCACTTCGCCTCTTGCGGCGACATTCTCAGTGAATTCAAAAGTGGTTGAGTCTTTCTTTTCATATTTGTGACTAGAGGAAACTATTCTCCAGTCACCGTACGTTTTCTCCACCGCCGTTACTGTAACGGGCTTGTCTTTGTGGTTGCGCAGGCTGATTTCAATCGTAGTGCGCGTCATGCGATTGCTGATTTGCTGGAAGTTCATCTGCTTTCTTTCTCCAACCACGTCGAATGCATCGCCAATATAAACTCGAACCTTTTCGTCACGTGGTGTGTGATCGATCGAATCCTCTCCGATAAACTGCAACGCGCCGTCGTCGTCGCGTTTATAGACGCGAAGCTTGCCTTTCGGCATCGGCATTCCGAGTTGGTTTTTCTCGTTGTTGTCTATTTCCAATTTGACTTGAACTTTCTTCTCTTCGACGTTGCCTTGAGGCTCGAAGATGAATCGCTTTTTGCAAGGTACATCATTGGCAGTAAACAGAGTCAATTGTTTGGTTTCGTTGTCATTGACGTCGGTCTTATTTTGAAGACTGTAAAGGTGATACTCTGCAAAACTCTCTTCCTTGAATTGTGGAGCAGCGCCACCGTCTGCCGCCTCCTTCATGGCACCTTCATCTCCGTATATGACTTGGTCTTGGATCTTGTGCACATCTCCAGCAAGCAGCTTGAGCGATGCATTGTTGTACGATGCGCCTGACTTATTGTCGAGAGTGACCCAACTGGTCATATCGAGGTGCGCATCGTCAGCATCGCACACGGCAACATAGTCGCACTTCCAACTCAAACCTTTGGTCTGATAACTGATTTCAGTTTCGTGCACACCAGATTTGGTGCAGCCAAGCTTCCACAGCAAAAGCGGTTTTGCGATAAGACCCGCTGGCACTTCCGTCAATTGAACTAGTCCTTGCGGATTCAGCACGATCCCCTTATCAGTTTTGATTACCAATCCCTGGCTATGCTCCGACGTGTTGCCGTCGCTGTCCGAAATCGTTACCACCGGTGGGTTGAGGAGTGTGCCTGCCAGTTCTTGAATTTGTCCTGAAGGCAGAGCTTGGCGAAACCTTACGTCCTTTCCGACTGAACGACACAGAACTGTCTTTGGATCGATCAAATCGTACTTATAGTTTTGTTCGAGAACGGTCACCGCATTAGGTGCAGTCACCGAGACAAAACTGACAGAAGTCGGATCAATCGCCGCGGCTACATCCTCCACTCTCACAAAGTTTGTACCTTCTTGCAGTTTAACTTTTCTGACTTCACGAATTAGACCAAAGTTATCGTTGTAGACAGTAAGGAATGAACCTCCCGATCGCACGGCCTCAGTATCGAATGCTGCAGGTGTTGTTGTTGCTACGGGCTCCGGCTGCGTGGCTGTCGCGGAAGGTTTCGCCCAAGTGGGAGCCGTGGTTGACCATGTCGCGGTTAGGGCCAAAGTCACCGCGAGAGTTCGAGATAGGATCACGTTTAGATCCATGGATTTACGCAAGAACCTCGTGGAGTTTCTGCGCGAATTTGACGTCTAGGGCGTGACCGCCTTTGGTGCTGACAAAACTGGCTTTGATGCTTAGAGGATTGACTCCGCACAAGGCGAGATCTCCAATCAAATCGAGAAGCTTGTGACGCACAAACTCATCTTCAAATCTAAGCGGCAAGCTGAAACCATCCTTGGTGATACTAACCTGATCGGTGATACCCCCGAGTTGGTGTTCTTGTTCGCTGGCGAATGTTCTTGCGGTCGCTACGTCGGATATTGGCAAAGTCGGATTCCATTGCTGCCAGCGTTTGCCCATCTTGGGATGGTTCCAATCCATGAGATAGGTAACTGAAAAATGATCGTCAGGAACAGCAACGATAGACCTGTCCTTGTCTCTCAAGATAATCGGCTGCGGCAACTCAATGGTGGCTTCCACTTCTTTTCGTGGAATGCCGGCTTTCTCGAACTCTTCGATCCAGAATGTGCAACTGCCGTCGCCCAACGGCAGCTCAGTGCCATCAACGTATACGATAAGGTCGGTCTGCCCCCACAGCATGGCCGCACACATAAGGTGCTCGATTACGCAGAGCCTGGCATTGCCGCGTCCGATTACGACATTGCGCATGGAGTGCACTACGGATGATGCCACGGCTGGAATCGCAACCGGTTCTTTCGACTCACCGGAGTATGGTGTCACTAAGAACACGATACCGCTGCCGGGCTCTGCAAGAAACACTTCGACAGTTACATCTTTCTTCGAAGTGATGCCGACACCTGTATAAGTGAAGGCTGGTTTGCCCGACGGCTTGGAGATGCCTGCAACTAATCCGGTTTTGGATTCGTTTCCTTCAGTTGTTTTTGTTTGTACCGTCTTCGCCATGTCTTTTACTTGGTCAATTGCCGTTCTAGTAGTTGTTGTTCCATCTGAGATACGCGTTTTTGAAGGGCCTTGAACTCTTTCATGAAGTCCGGAAGTTTTCTGGTAGCAACTACCGTCTCGTAAAACTTCCGACGCTGAGTAGCTGGTACACCAACCTGCACGTCACCGTCTTCGACTTCTTTCATGACCCCGGCCATGCCTTCAAGAATTGCGTCTTTGCCGACCTTCAGTTGGTCCTTCACACATACTGCGCCTGCCATCACGACTCTATCGCCAATGACGGCGGAGCCGCCGATCGTGGTATTGGCAATGATGATGCACTCTTTTCCGAGCCTTACGTTATGGCCGATCATCACCAGGTTGTCGATTTTTGAACCTCTGCCGATCGTGGTTGCACCAATGGTGGCTCGATCAATTGTTGTGTTCGAACCAATCTCCACATCGTCTTCCACCACGACCGTTCCAATCTGAGGAATCTTTATGAGGGCATTATCTTCATCGCTGAAGTCGCGGCTGCCTTCGATGCGCAGCTCCATATTCGACGGACGCGCGGTGGTGTAGCCAAACCCGTCGGAGCCGAGACTGACACCCTGTTGAAGAATTACTCTATTGCCGACTTTGACGTAATCTGCAATCAAGCATCCTGCATGAATCAGACAGTCGTCGCCGATTTGAACTTCGCCACCAATGACGGTGCCGGCAACGATCTTTGTGTTGTCGCCAATTTTCGTGTTCGGTCCTACCACAACCAAGGCGCCGATTGAGACGTTCTTTCCTAGTTGTGCTGTTGAATCTACCACTGCGCTTTCATGCACATTGTTTTCTTGGAAAAATCGCTTTGGCTCTAGCGTTTTGAGAACACGGGCAAGAGCAAGCTTGGGACGATCGACCAACACGAGATTGCGGTCGGGATATTGCTTTTCTACACCGGTTGGAACAATCGCCGCGCCAACTTTGGAATTTCCCAAAAGTTCAACCATTTTGGGATCGAAAAAAAATGCGATTTGATCTTCGGTTCCTTCAAGCGGGTTCATACAAAGCGAAGTCACGGTGACATCGCCTTTTCCGTGCACACGCCCACCAACAAAACCAGCAACTTGCTCAAGTGTCATCTTTGTCGGCAATTTCATGCGTCCCTTCTCCTTGGATGTGCGCATTCGGCGTATAGTTTAAGCTTCTGGGCGATATGTTTTTTGAACCCTGAACAACATGTGAGGCGAGGACAAGCCTCGCCCCACGACGATCGTGCTCCCTATTGCAGGACGATTTACTTGGCAGCGGGCTTACGGGGTGCTTGTGTTCCGTCAACTCGCGCGCCGAGTCTCTTCGACACTGCGTCGGTAAGATCGACCCCACCAAACATTACAATCTGCTTAATGAAGACGGTGTCCACTTTGTGGGAATCCGCTTCTGCTTTAACAGCGGCATCGAGATCTGCTTGCAGTTGGTTTTCCAACGTCACTGCTTTAGCTTGGACCTTTTTCACTTCATCATCGATTGATGTTTGAAGGCGTCGCATAAGGGTTTGGAGTTCGGCCTCGGGCTTCTTTTGAGCCTTGGCTGTCTCGAATTCCTTATTGCTGTCTTCGATGAGCTTATGAACTCTCTCTTCGGATTTGTGAATGTCTTCACCGGCTTGTTGGTATTTGGAATATCCAGCCATCACTTTGTCGCGATCGACGACGCCGACTACACCAGGCTTCGCGGCTTGTGCCATTGCCTGTGTCGCAAGGCCGACAACTGCGGCGACGCTTACTACCAACGAAATGCTTCTTTTGAGATACAGCATCCTACTTATTTTTACTCCAAAATCGTTACTGTGACTTGTAAAGCCTGTTAACCGGGCACAGTTTACAACATTGAGAGGGTGGAAACAGTGAAGCTATATGCTATTTATGCCGATCTGCAATTAAAACTTCTCTCCAAATCCAACAGTGAAGCGTGGCTTCATGCCGCCAAGCAAGCTGTTGACCAGAGGGAAGCCGTAGTCAAGACGTACCATTCCTAACATAGGAACATTGAGCCGCAATCCCACACCAACAGCGGCGCCCAAATTCGAACGCTGCAGAAGGCTGTTATTCAAGCCCCCGCCACTAACTTGTCCGAAGTCTGCAAAGAGTACTGGTCTGACATTTTTGGCGACAGTGCGTGCAATCTTTGAATCTGAAGAAGAAAGAAACGGCAATGTGCCTCTGACTTCGGCAGTGCCCAAAAGCATTGTGGTTCCGGTGCCGAGATCGGAGAAGGCACGGTAGCCGCGAACGCCGTTCCAGCCGCCCAATCTGTAATTGGCAAATCCAGGAGTGCCGCCCAGAGCAGTGCCGGCCTGCGCATTGAAGGCAAGTGTGACTTTCTTATTGACGGCTTTGTACGTGCTGTAGCTGGCGCCCAGCTTAGCAAAACTTGGTCCCGACAAACCTAAAGACGGGCTGGCTGAGAGCTTCGCGAACGACCCCTTGCGCGGGTCCATCGCCGAGTCTCTCGTGTCGTATGTGACGGAGGGGCTGATTGTGGCGTAGGTTCCGCCTCTCAATTGTTTGTCGCGCACTGATTGGGCAAGTTGTTGGGCTTGCGTGCTGTTGAGAGCATCGCCGTTTTTGAGTGCATTGGCAGCCATCTGATCTATCAAAGTCTGTCCATCAAACAAATTGCTGAGGTTTTTCAGCGATGTGTTTTCGCCAGCCAAACCGAGATTGAGATTGAAGTTGCGCTTGAGCGGCTTCGAGAAAGTAACGCTTCCACCGAGTGTGCGCTGTTGCGACTGCTCGATCATCATGCTGTTGAAGTTGCGCCCAAAGCCGGACACAGCCATCGAAGTGTTGGTGCCTTTGAGGTTTGGTTCGATGAAGTTTGCTTCTAGTTGATACGTGCGCTGATTGGCGAGAAAAGAGTTGCCACCATTGTTGATTGCGTTGTTGACTGAACCGAAAATCCCAGAACCCATTTGAGTGTTTAACGAAACAATCTGCCCGCGCCCTCTGAAGTTGCTGTCGGAAAGGGAAAACGAACCAAACGGGCCTGCAACCGAGTCGACACCTCCGCCAAGACCGACAGCGCCAGTGCGTTTTTCGTCTACTTCGATCTTGAGTGTGTACTTGCCTGGATCTTTCGAGGGCACGAGACTGCGCCGTATATCTTGGAAGTAGCCATTTCCATATAGTTTGCGCAAATCGGCTGTGAGTTGGCGTTCATTATATGGAGCGCCGGGCTTGACCTTGATTGCATTCTTGACAATAAAATCTTTCGTCTTACGATTGCCGGCAATCTCGATGTTGTCGATTGAACCTTCATTGATGGTCAAGCTGATGCTTCCATCGGGATCGTCTTTCACGTCGGTCACTTGCGCGAGAATGAAGCCCTTCTCGTGATAAGCCTGTTCTACGCGCTCGATTGCCTGCGAGAGTTGGCTCAGGTTTTGCGGTTTGCCCAGCTGATCGGCAAAAGCTTTCGAAATCTCTTCAGTTGAAAGTACCTGATTTCCTTGGAAGGAAAATTGCGTAACGGGCGCATTCTCTTGAACGCGAATCTTCAGCAATACGCCGCCGTTGGACAGCTCAGGCACCACCTGCAAGCTGCGATCATCGAAATATCCAAGCCCGTTGATTGCTTTGAGATCTTCGATCACTTGATCTTTGTTGAACTTGTCGCCGGGTCTGGTTTTGACGACACTCATGATGTGTTCTGTCGGCACCAAGCGGTTGCCTTCGATTTTCACATCATCGACAGTTGCGTTGCTTGCTTGAGCTTCCGCGTTGGCAACTGTGCTTGCGGTAGTTGCGGTGGTTGCTGTGCTTTCGGTGCCGGCGCTTCCTGTGCCGGCAGCTGCAGCCGCAGCGTTTGCAGCGTCTTCGGTCTTGCTGATTTCTACGTCTAATTCGGTGCGTCCGCCGCCACCACTAGTGGAGGCAGTGCCGAGTGCCGTGTCAGACTGCGCGAATGCGGCAATCGGCGCGCAAAAGGTAGTTAAGCCCAGGCTGATCGCTGTCAGCACTGTCAGCATCTTCTTTCTTGGCGCAGCCGGCATTGAAAACTTTCTTCTTGTCAACGGAACTCGTCGCTGATTCCAAATATAGGAATCATTCTTTCGTAGGGGGCCATTCTAACATGACCGCCAATCATGCCAAGGTGTTCCCGCTGAGCTCACCGGTCTTGACTTCTTGCGGGTCGATAATGGTTCTGGTTTCTCGGGCATGTCGTTTGCGGAACAATGCACTCAAGCGCGGTTAATGAGAGCCGCAAAAGCCCAGCTGGAGCAAAGTTTTCAGACACGACTCGGACGCGCTTGAGTGCTTTGTTCAGGAAAACTCAGACGCGAAATTTGAATTGTCTAATTTGCAAAGGCTGTAAAGAGAAACGGCTTAAGAAAATCGTATTCGCGCCGCGAACGACATTGAATTCGAACGCGGCGCGAAATGTGAACTATTTGAACGACTAGATGATTCGAACGACTACTCGAACCACTTCACCGGTTGCGGATCAAGGTTGATGTTGATCTGCTTAACTTCGGTGTAGGCTTCCAAGCCGAAGGTTCCGAGTTCTCGTCCCCAGCCGCTTTGTTTGTAGCCGCCCCATGGGCATTCGTTGTAGGTGTTGTGATATGCGTTCACCCAAGTGATGCCTGCGCGAAGCGCCTTCACTACGCGGTGCGCGCGGGTGACGTCTTTGGTGAAGACGGCGCCGGCAAGACCGTATTTGGAATCGTTGGCAAGTTCAACCGCTTCTTCTTCAGTCTTGAATTTCTGCACAACCACAACTGGTCCAAAGATTTCTTCTTGGACGATGCGCATGTCGCGTTTCACATTGGTGAAGATGGTTGGGTTGATGTAATAGCCATTGCCATACTTTTCACCCTTCGGCTGGTCGCCGCCCAATTCGAGCTTGGCGCCTTCCTTTTTGCCGACTTCGATGTATTCGAGTACGCGCTTCATCTGTGCTTCGTTAACCAGCGGTCCCATTTCGGTGTCGCTGTCTAGTCCAGGGCCCACGCGAATCTTCTTGGCGCGTTCTGTCATCTTCTTCACGAATGCATCGTAGATTGAGTCTTGAACAATCATGCGCGAACCTGCCGAGCAGACTTGTCCTGCATTGCAGTAGATGGCGAACAATGCGTAATCGACAGCGGTGTCGACATCGAAATCGTTGAAGACGACCATTGGAGATTTTCCGCCCAGCTCCAAAGTTACTTTCTTCAAGTTGCCCAACGCGGCTTGTGCAACGATTTTGCCGGTCTTGACGCTGCCGGTGAATGCCAGCTTGTCTACCAGATCGCTTTCGGCAATCGGTAGACCTGCGTTTGGACCTTCGCCCAAAACGACGTTGACGACTCCGTTTGGCAGCTCGAGTTCGTGCAGAAGTTCGGCCAACTTAACGGCTGTCAGCGGTGTAAATTCAGATGGTTTCAAGATGCATGTGTTGCCTGCTGCCAGAGCTGGAGCCAGCTTCCATGCTGCCATCAAGAGTGGATAGTTCCAGGGAATGATTTGTCCGCAAACACCGATTGGTTCGCGAACGATTGTGGTGACCGACGGTGCGGGGACGTCGATAGTGACTCCGGTTGGCTTTGTGATCAAACCAGCGTAATAGCGGAAGCAGTTCGCCGCATCGCCCATGTCGTATTGTGCTTCACGCAGTGGTTTTCCGCCGTTGAGTGTTTCGAGATGAGCGAGCTCTTCTGCGTTTTCATCGATTTTGTCGGCGATTTTGAAGAGGAATTGGGCGCGTTCCATGGCGGTCATTCTTGGCCACGGACCTTCGTCGAACGCCTTTCTTGCTGCCTTGATGGCTTCTTCAACTTGCTTTTTGCCGGCTTCTTGAACCTTGCACAACGGTTTTCCGGTTGCGGGGTTGATCAAAGTGCGTTCGATTTCGCCGTCTTTGAACTTGCCGTCAATATACAGTTGCCACTTGCGATCTACTTTCACTTTGGGAGCCTCTAGCGTCTGCGTCATGTCAAACAACCTCACTTTGTGTTCGTTTCGTTTAGCCGGCTAACGGGCTCACCCAGCTGCAAATCGCAACTAGAGCGCATGCCCGATTTTCATCTTCGGCAATTGCCCCCTGTTCACAGGAGGATGCTTCAGAGCCGCAAATACACGGATTCCGCGAACTTTTGAATTTGAAAATGATATCACGATGTAGTGAGCATGTAACACAATACAGTTTGGAACCCAAACAAACACAGAATAAGAACCTGTGCGAAAATGAACCCTGTGCGTTAAGACTCTTGGTCGCAGGAAACCGTGGGGAATATTGTCATGAGGGCAAACAAGCAGGTGAGCGGAAATTTTGAGGATGCTGCAATCGCTAGGACTGCTGCATTCGCTAAAGTCGCTGTAGTTGCTGCCTTGTTTGTGGGTTGCTCTCTAATCGTCTCGGATCTTCCAGGCTACGCAAAAGACTCTAAACCCGCAGCCAAAGGTGCCGCTGGTTCCCCCATCAAAGAAGCCATCGACCTCTTCAACAAAAAGAGCTACGGCGAAGCACTCGCAAAGTGCGATGTGGTGATTAAAGCCACTCCAACCGACATTCCGGCGCATTACTACAAAGCACTCAGCTTGCACTATCTCAACAGACTTCCGGAAGCAAAGGTCGAGTACGCCTGGGTTTCCAAAACCGGCGTAGCGCCTTACGCCGCCAATGCAACCAATGCCTTGCAAGTGATCGCCAATGCCGCTGTCTTCTCATCGAAACTCCCTCGGGTATTGGATTTCTACACGACTTGGTGCGTGCCGTGCAAACAAGTCGAGCCCATGATCAAAGAAGTGGCAGAGTCCTACAAAGGCAAAGTAGATTTCGTTAGAGTCGACGCCGAAGATCCAAGCAACAAACAAATCGTCGACAAGTATCTTCCCGCCGCCGAGTATCCCACCCTCGTCTTCGTCGATAAGGCGGGCAAATCACTCGAGGTGGTTGGACGCTTCAACAGGGATGTGATCGTCAGCAAGATTTCGACACTGTTTAACATCAAGTAGATTTACTTATTTACGCCGAGGACCAATGCCGAATTATTCCGGAACGTTTATCACTCTGGAAGGACCTGAGGGTGCAGGAAAGACGACACAAGTCAAACTCTTGTCCAAAACACTTTCATCAGTCGGTATCGATCACGTCATCACGCGCGATCCAGGTGGAACCCCACTAGGCAAGCAAATCCGCCGCATTCTATTGAACCCTGAGAATCCGGTCGAGCCTATGGCGGAGTTGCTTTTGTATCAAGCTGACAGAGCGCAGCACGTTGCCGAGGTGATCATGCCGTCTTTAATGCAAGGCAAGATGGTGATTTGCGATCGCTACATCGACTCGACCATGGCGTATCAAGGGTACGGACGCAACATTGATTTCAAATTGATCGAACAGTTGAATGTGATGTCGACCGGCGGTCTCAGACCAGAGCTGACGATTCTTTTCGACATCGAAAGTGCTGATGGATTGGCACGATTGCATCCGGGCGGGCACGATCGTCTCGAGCGTGAAGCAATTGAATTTCACCGCAGCGTCAGAAAAGGCTATCTCGATCTGGCAGCGAAAGAACCGGAGCGCTGGCGCATTTTGGATGCGACAAAGGCTCTAACCACGGTGCAAGAAGATCTGCGTCGCATCATTTACGATCGTTTCGCGGACAAATACAATCTCGAATCGTTTGTTTAAACGATCAATTCTTAGCCGTCACGCGACGCGAAATTTCCGAGCCGAGCTGATCTAGATCGCGACGAATCTCGGCTTCCATATCGGCATCCAGCACGCCGTCACCGGCATTGCGCATCGTCTTTTCCTTCGACTGCAAGTCTTGCGCGCGCCGCTTCAAGTGAATGTACGCATCTTCAGCTACGCGATGATCGGTGTGAGCTTCATCGAGGTACTTGGTCATGTCCGAAAACATAACCGACATCGACGGCAATGCGGGTGTCGGATTTGAAGCACCAGCATTGGTGTACATAATTGGAATCGGATAAGTGTATCCATAACCGGCCGCGCCACCGCACCACGGGTAGTAGTATCCCGAAGGGGCCTTCCACATCGTCAAATTCAGTCTGCCGCACGAGATGCCGAAGTAGTTGCCATAAAGCGCTTGCGGGCAGCCAAACGTCGGATACGTGTACGCATAAGGGTTAGAATAGATCGACATCACCGGATAGCCGTATGGCGAATTGACCGGAAAGCCGTTGTAATAAGTGGTTGGGTTGGGGTTCAAAATGCCGGGCATCACGCCAGGAACATTCCCTTGCCCAGGATAATTGATGATTCCAGGCATGACACCGGAGGGAGTCGCGCCGGGCGAGTTAATGATTCCGGGCATCGTTCTGAGTTGCGCGTGCGCCAACTGCGCGCTGACAACCGACGCAACCAAGGCCGTGGCGAATGCCAGTGAATTGCACCTTCTGTTCATCGAACTTTTCCTCTATGGTCCAGGAGACCTGTGCCTAAGGCTCAGTATAGCGCTTTAATGAATGACGTTCCTAAACGCTAATCTTTTGTTCTGTCGCAGTTTCAGCAGCTATAAGCTCATCGCGTTTTTCTTGCGTTTCACGCTTTTCTTGCTTTTCGCGTTTCTTGGCTGCGGCTGCAAACCATGCATGGTTCATCTCTTCACCGATCATGTGAGTGAGCACCATACCCCAGAACACAATGAATCCTATTGAGTTTACGTTAAAAACCCCGGCTGGCGGGAGCTTACCGGTGGCAAGCAAAGAGATCACGCCAGGAACCATCACAATTAGGCAGAGAATTGCAAATCTGCGCGCAACCGACAACAGGGGGGCGCCGAATCTGTGCTTCTGCTGGAAGAGCCCGAAGCCGATCAAAGCCAGTATCAGACTGAGCCCCAGCCCATGAAGGGCGGATATGAAGAACATGTGACAAAGTATGCCGGCCATAGCCTGACCAACGGCGTCTAGCGTTGCCTGTAGGCTGAATGGTTCTTCCATGGCTCCTCGTCCATTGCTTGGGCTTTTAGGGGAACTAGCCGAGATGGTCGCTGCCATCCAAAGCAGTTTTTGCAGTTGCAGATGATAACCCAGGAACCATTAGATGTCATTTCTGGACTTTCATAACTCGTGAAACGTGCAGGCTGTATCTGAAAGGAGCCTAAAGTGCTTGTTACCCTAGATTTGCTGTTGGTGCAGTGCTTTTCCGATATTGACGAACGGTTGAGCCAGGTTCTCATTGAGCTGAATCGCTTTGCGCCATTCTGAGATTGCCTCGTCGCGATCGCCAAGTTTGTAGAGTGCCAGCCCAAGGTTGTTGTGAGCGCAAGCGTCGTTGTCGCGAACCTTTATGCACTCTTTAAAGGCATCGACCGCTTGTTTGAACATTCCGGCTTGATACAGGGCAGTCCCGATGTTGTAGTGCGCTTCGGCATAGTCGGGCTTAAGTAATAATGCTTGCTTCCATATGGCAATGGCATCGTCGAATTTCTTTTGCTTGTAGAGAACGATTCCCAGATTGTTGCGAGCATAGGGCAGTTTGGGATCGATGGTGAGTGCGCGCTCCAACACAAACGCGGCCTCGGGAAGGTGACTTTGTTGCCACAAAACCAAACCAAGCAAGTTGAGCGCCTCTGTGTTCGTCGGCGCTTTCTCCAAGATTTCGTTCAAAATTTTGCGCGACTCTTCAAGTTGATGATCGCCTTGATAGGCTCTTGCAATGCGAATTTTCAACGCATCGGATGCATCGCCCTTTTGGCTGAGTGATTTGTACTCGGCAAGCGCTTCTTCATGGCGTCCCAGCGCTTCGTATGCGTCACCGAGTTCGCGACAGTACTCCTTCTTGTCCGGTTTCAGATTGAGCGCCTCTTGATACTCCGTGACTGCACCAGCGAGATCGCCGCGCACAACCAGGAGATGCGCGAGATTGTGATGCGCCTCTGCAAAATCCTTCTTGTGGCGTAGCGCTTCATAACAGCTCTTTAAGGCGTTTTCGAACTGACCGGCCGCCACATACGCCGTTGCTAGGTTGTTGTGCAACTCAGCTCTATGCGGGTTTTCGGCAAGCGCATTTTTAAAATGCAGAATCGCGTCGTCGAGATTGCCTTGTCGCTTCAAGCAGACCCCAAGATTGTTTGAGGCAGAAACATTATTTGGATCTCGCTTCAAAACTTCTTTGAAGTTTGCGATCGCCTCTTCCAAAAATCCGTCAGCCGCGTCTTCTGCGCCTTGTGCCATGAGCGCTTCGATAGTTTGCGACTCCAATGACGTCTGTTTAGGCATCGCCTCTTTCGGCCCCGCCAACTCAAAGCTTCCGTCTGATTCGATTGTGTGAACAGTTCGCTCTTGGGTTTGGGCCTGTGCAGATGCGCTCTGACATAAACACGAAAAGCACGCAAATCCGGACGCAAGAAGCGCAGTAACAACCAAAGTCGAGGCGACACGCAGGTTCATGTATTGCGTCGGACCATTTCAGCGTCGGGAGATTCGATAATTATAAGCGGCAAAATCAATGATCTTGATACAATGCGTTCCTGTCTGTTGAGGACGAGTAGATCGATGCGAATGCGAAAAGTGGTTATTCCCTGCGTTTTGACCTTCGGGCTTTTGTTTGTGTCGCAACAGGTAGGTGGCAGACCTGAAGGTAAGCCGCCGGCACCCGGTCAATTCGACCGTGAGCAACTGATGCTTATCAACTTGAACCACGGTCGCGGATCGACGGTCTATTACCTTTTAGAAGCGATGCGCAAGGTAAAAGACCTCAACTACGACGTCGAGCGTGCGCTGAAACAAGCCGAAGAAGTCGACAAAACTTTTGCTCGCTCGCGCGGCCGTCCCGACGACAAGTTTTTGGAATTGGCGACCGCCCGCATGGCAAATGCTCGCAAGCGCGGCGCCGAGATGGAAGATGAGATCTATCAAGCGCATAAACAATTGAAAGAAGAGATCAAGCAGGCGCTCTTGGTTCAGTAGTTGGTTTCTGTGGCGACTGCACATTTTTGCTCAATGGAGACTCCAAATTTTTTCGGTTTGGGTTTCCGGAGACGTTTATCCCCGTGCACCGTTTCCGGAACTCGAAACCCAAGTGGTACGGACGTTTCAGGCACCCAAAAAAACGCACGGGTACAAGCGTTTCCGGAAAAACTCAAACAAAACTTTGGACCTCCCAATCTCCAAAATCAACCAATCTCACTTGGCAACCACCTTGTGAATTCAGCAGCAATCGAACTAGTTGAATTATTCTTTCGGTATTTCGATTCGAACCACAGACCCAGGACGTACGACCGTTTGTTCGTTCCATCAGCGTTCATGATCCAAAAATCGGTCTTTACTGTGATCTGATTTAGTTTCGCCGGTGCTTGCGGGCTGCCCATGCTAGACATCCATACAATCTGCTTTCCATCAGGCGTGAAGTGCGCATGTTCATCCCATTGACGCAACTTTGGATCTGTCAAACAAGTCAAAGCCTTCGAGTTCAAATCATATGTGTAGATGTCGAAATCAGCGCATAGACCATGGCTCGGCATATCAGTGAAAATGATCGAGTTTCCATCCGGAGAAAAACCATGCGTTTCTTACCATAACAAATTACCTGGCTTGAGTGTCTCGATGTTCCCTACAATTGGCTCACCGTTTGATTCTTCGAAGGTCGCCAACTTTATTACCCAACGACCAATTCCCTGTTCATTGTTAAGTCGCTGAGCCCACACAAGTTTCTTTCCATCGGCAGAAAAGTGTGGGTGTAATATGCCCCCACCTCTTCCTCTTACCACCTTTGTGATTTGCCACACTCGCTGCCCTTCAGCTGTCATTATCCAAACATTGTTGTTAACGCCGGAGCCTAGACTGGTGTAGATTTTGTACAGCAGACTCTTAGCCACGCAATCGAGGCAAGTGCAAGACTCACGATTTGAGTCTTAATGCCTGTGTAAAACATCTTGGAGATTCACATCCTTGAAAGTGTCTGACTTGTATGCACCAGTTGTGCGCAATTTGAAAATTGCGCGGTCTGCCATGAATGGATCCGGCTCGAGTGCATAGGCGCCAGACAATGGATAGCCAAATAGGTAGACGAGATACACATTGAGCGCGAGGCTGGTTCCAATAATTGCGGTCATCAAAATTTGCCCGCGCACACTCTGCAAACCGAGAAAGTAGGAAAAACCAAGAGTTAGTAAACCACCGACGGTAAGCACCGCCCATAGTTCATTGGCTACACCATGAACGCTTGCCAAAAGCCGTTTTCGCCGGTGATCTCCCAACTCCGACAGATGAGACAAACACATCGATTTGATGTCCTTCTGATCATCGTCTTGCGGCTTGAAATCCAAAATCGTGTCCCACAAAAGGCTGACACTGACAATTGCTTCTTTGCTCACAGAGTGTCTGCGCATCGCTTCCCACTCCTTGTCGATGACGGCGTTGACGTACTCCGTGCAGAGCTTTTCGACCTGCGGTCGCGTCGGCTCCGGCAACCCGCGTGCGAGGATAAAAACGTCGGCGACTTCATTGGCTTCTTCTTCCAATGTCACCCTCAGATCGTTCATGTTGGTCATCGCATCGACAACGATGAGACCTAATAGAACCGCATAGAGGGTTCCCACCACCTGAAACATGTTGCCGGCGACTTCGTTGAATGACTTGAGAACCTCAAGTCCAACCATCCGCCGCACACATAAGACGCCCAGAGCCGACAAAACGGAGGCTACAAGAACAACCAACCCACCAACAATCATTGCATTCATAAAGGTACCCGAAGCTGAAAACCGATATAGTATAGATTCTTTTGTCTGATGCCCAACGGCGCCTACACACCGGAGTGTCCCATGCGAAACCCCAACTCATTTATTGGTGCTGCCCTTTTCATGACGGTTCTTGTAGTTGGCGGTAGTTCAACAGCTCTTGCCGATCAGCCAAAAGGCATAACCACCAGTGTCGGACCCGCAAAAGTGGCCCAGAACAATATTGGCGGAACAACCCCAACTTTCACCATGCCAGGCACTCAGCCGAGTGTTGACAACAGAGTGTTCAATGCTGGATTGATTATCACGACAACTGAGTCGCTAGAAGGATATCGCATCAAGGAGTATCGTGGTATCGTCCGCGGTTCTATGGTACGAGAGCCTACGGCAGTTCAAAATTTCAAGGCCGGGTTTCAGGGAATGTTTGGCGGCAAAGTTCACGCGTACATAACCATGTGTGAACAAGGTCGCCAGCAAGCCTACGATGCGATGGTGCAGAAAGCTCAGGCTCTAGGAGCAAACGCCGTGGTAGGCATGCGCTATGACTCAGACGCATTCTCTGGCGGCAACAATGATTTTGGTACCGAAGTCGTGTGTTATGGAACAGCTGTGGTGATCGAACCTAAGGCACCATAGGGACG
>CAZCZI010000116.1:8693-17950 GCA_964503045.1 uncultured Candidatus Obscuribacterales bacterium | reverse complement strand
TTTCGACTTTGTCGCCATCACTCGACGCAGCTTTCCCTCACTCGACTAATTCAATCAGTTCGAGGGCGAGGATATTCCAGCTCATGAAGTTTGGCGCCCAGAGCGGTTTGTTCGTTTCTGCGTCATAGTTTTCGTGCAAGGTTCCACTATTCTTCAAGTCAGCGCACAAAGCAGCGAGGCATCGCTGTGCAATTTCTTTTGCTTCTTTGGCGAATCCGTTCGACGTCAAACACCGCACCACGAGCGCGTTGGGAAGAACCCACATTGGTCCTTGCCAATGTGAAACGATTGCGCGCCCGTACATGCCACGCTTCGATTGACTGTAGAGAGGTTCCGACGCGGCCGCTGAAGCGATGCCATATGGTCGCAGAAAATGTTGTTCGCTCAAAATATTCTTGCGAATGACACGTTCGATTCTTTCTTCATTGACGTGCCCGAGAAGCGCCGGCACCAGGCCCGTCCACGCGCGAATCTCTATGTGCTTCCCGGTTTTGGGATCAAGGTTGCAGTACATTTCGAGGCGATCGTTCCACAAATGCTCGTCGATCAGTTTTGCCAGAGTATCGGCGTTTGTAATTGCTTTTTGCGCCATCTCGACGTTTCCTGCTTTGTCTGCGATCCGCGACAACGATGCGCACTCGGCTGCAAGATAGCTGTTCAAATCCGCTGCCAACAACCTATGATCGATAAGCTCGGAAACCGATTCATCCTCATCTTTTGCGGCTTCCCGCGGCGCAATCAGTGCTAGGTTGTCGTCGACTCCACTCTCTAAAACGTTCCTCCAAGTGCATAATCCATTTTTGTGCCGACGTTTCGACAAAAAATATCCGATGTAGCAGTCGAGGTCTTGAGACAGCGAGGGCAGTGCGGCGGTGTCGTTGAATTGTTTGCTTTCAAGCGCATGATGCAGAGTTTGTGCAAGAAACGGTTTGCACATGTCGCCTGCATCCCAGATGCGGGCGGGAGAGACGGTGCGCGGCACGAAGCCGTCCGCTTGTTTCAATCCCAAAAAATTTCGAACGACATTTGCAGGCAGTCCTTTAATGCCCACTTTGTGCGCAACTTGCGAGAAGAAGCATGCGTCCCAATCGTACATTTGAAGGTAGTGACCGACGGTCGAGCGTTCAGGCACATCTGATTTGTCATCACCGCCCGCGACAACTCCGGCTGTCGGCGTGACGTACTCATACTTCAGCATGCCTTCGGGCTTGTGCACGCAGGTCGGAGCGTGTTTCGAAAACCATGACTTGAGGGTGGTCAGGTCCTTGGATAAAAGCGTGGGAGTGCTCATCTTCCTTGACAATCCTGTTTTGTTGGTTGTGAATGTTAGCAGATTAGCGATGGTAGAATTCTTGCCGGTGTAGGCGACAAGTTTCGGCGTAGACGGTTCCCGCGAAATGACTGAAGAAAAACCAACGGCAAGCTCGACGGGCGCTACAAAACCAATGCGGGCCGGGGTCAGCGTTCAATGCCAGATTTTGAAGGCCGAGCCGGGCGGTTATACAGTCAAATTGATCCCCTCTGAATTGGAGGGTTTTTTGCCGTCTCCCGAGACTTTGCAATTGGGTCAGACCGTTCCTGCCATTTTTGTGTGCATGAACTCAAATCGAGCACTCATGAGCTTTGCTTTTATGATTGGAACTACAGCGACTGTTCAAGAGGGGCTGCCAACTGAGGAGGAGACAGCATTTGCGGTGTGGGCGGACAGCCATCCGCGCACTTACAAACTGCGCCGGGCGATTGACGTGGTCATGCCTGCTGCCTCTGCCGATGAGGTCCGCGAATATGTTGTCGGCAACACGAACCTCAAAGTTGTCTTTGATGAGCTTGAGAAGAACGCCTTCACTGGCTGCATCAAGAGTGAGTGCGAGGAAAAACCTTCGCGTGCTGCCGCGCTGATCTATCGCGGTCGTGTGGTTGGCTGCATCTACGGAACCCGCAGCCCATCAGACCCGTACCCCACCGAAGTCGCCCTCAATATGACCATGCTAGACCTCGGTTCGCAGTCGACCACGCTGAGAATCTATCCTCTTCCCGACCAGGTCGTGTTGCCGATGTCGGCGATGTTTTTGGGCTTTCCGGCACCGGTTGATGACTTTTTACCCGGGGATGAAGACGCTCTTGTTCAGTCTATAGTCGAGACTGTCGATCAGCTTATGGAGCGCAAAGAAACCGGCTGTATCACCGTGACGCTTCCAAAAACCAAGGAGCTCTGCCTGGTTTACGTACATGCCGGCAAGTGCCCCGGATTTTTCAACGTTGATTTCCAAAAGTTTTCGACAGACTTGAACCCACTCCAGAAGCTGATTGAAGATGATGTGGATGCGCGGCTGGAACTATTCCTTCTGCCTTCAGAGATGACTTCGTTGCATGTCACCTTTGGCTACAGCCTCACCGGCGCCTATGCCCGCAAGCCTGAGTTCAGGATTTAGCTGGTGTAGATTCTCAAGATTCACGGACACCTTTATCGTAAATAATTTGAGAAACTTCAAATTGAAGGCAATCGGTCTTGCTCCCTTTTGCAAGCTAAGTTAGTCTCTGTTTGCGAGCGATTCATACACCTATTTAACGCTCAACCATAAGGAGACCGCTATGAACGCAATGAGAATTACCTACTGCGGAGCTTGAGGCTACAAGAGTAGAGCTGTCAGTTTGGCGGCTGAAATTAAAGACACGCTAGGACTCGAGAGTGAGTTGATTCAATCTTCGGGCGGAGTTTTCGAAATTGAAGTAGATGGCACCCTAGTCTTTTCCAAGAAGCAAACGGGAAGATTTCCAAACGATGGAGAGGTTAAGCAGCTCCTGCAGACAAAGCATTGACGCAGAGTCGTGCAGTTGAAACTATGAAAACCTATGACGCCATTCTGTTAATGTCTTTCGGTGGACCCGAAGGCATGGAAGACGTTATGCCGTTTTTGGACAATGTGCTGCGTGGAAGAAATGTTCCGCAAGAGCGTAAACTAGCCGTCGCGCATCACTATGAGATGTTCGGCGGCGTCAGTCCAATTAACGAGCAAAACAGGCAGCTCATTGCAGCACTTGAAGATGAGCTCAAGAGTCGCCAAATCAAGCTTCCCGTGTATTGGGGAAATCGAAATTGGCACCCAATGATCGAAGACACCGTAGCGCAGATGGCACGCGACGGTATCGGCAGCGCACTGGCTTTTGTCACTTCTGCTTATGGCAGTTATTCGGGTTGCAGGCAGTATTTGCAAGACATCGAGCGCGCGCGAAATGCGGTGCGCTCAGCCGGCGACGCTAATCTTGAGCCGCCTGTGATCGATAAATTGCGATGCTTCTTCAATCATCCACGATTTGTCGAGGCAAACCAGGAGCGATTGAAAGACGCAATAGCGAAAATTCCGACCGAGCGAAGAGCAACTATAGCTGTGGCGTTCACGGCCCACAGTGTCCCTGTTGCGATGGCAGAGACCAGTTCATATGTGAAAGAACTGAATGAAACCGCACGACTAGTTATGCAGGTTGCGCCCGACACACAGTACCAAGTCGTCTATCAAAGTCGAAGCGGGGCCCCGGGTCAACCCTGGCTCGAGCCGGACATCTTGGACCATTTGCGTGCATTGAAAAAGGACGGGGTTGCCGATGTAATAATTGCGCCAATCGGATTCATCTCCGATCACATGGAGGTTGTGTACGATCTCGACATAGAAGCAAAACAATTTGCGCAAGAGATCGGAATCAACATTCATAGGGCGGGAACAGCCGGAGTGCACCCGTCATTTGTGAGCATGATCGCAGATTTGATTGAAGAACGAACCTTAGGCAAGCCCGCTGCCGTTCTTGGAGATTGCCCTGCCAGCCCTGATGTGTGCGCTTTGGATTGCTGCAATTATGTCGCTGCGCGCCCACAGTCGAGCGCCCGCTGAAATCGTCGCTGACTTGTGATCTCGCGGAGGGAATCTTTGTTTTTTGACTCGCTGCTGGTCTTTTTCTTCGCCTATAGAGTTTCTATACCATATCGGTATAAATTGAATCTGGTGTGTGCCGAAATCCTATGGCTGGTAGGTGATTGCACGATTTCAATACCATTTTGGTATAGAAATAGACTAGAGGATGTTTTCGAAGGTGCGCGATCGCTCGGCATGTGATCACGCATGCCCATGAGCATTGAAGAAACCATTGCATGAGCATTGAAGAAACCATTGATGAATCTACGCAGCAAAATCCTTCATATCTCTTCGTGAGTACTTGGCTCTTTAGAAATTTCCGCTACAGTAAGTTTTGGGGGCATCTGCGGTCTTTGCCGCAGTTCTTCAGATTTTAGGGACATTTCAAGCTCGCCATAGTCGCCCTAACTTCCTCCTATAGAGATTTATTGGATCCCGTAGAGATTGATTCCAGAGATGTCCAGATTCAGACAATTACCCTTGTTTCCGCTTCCTTTGGTTTTGTTTCCGCAAAGCCTTATGCCGCTGCATATTTTTGAGCCAAGATATCGGGCCATGATCAACACAGTGTTGGAAGGCGACAAGCTTTTCGGCATAATTTTCTGCGACGGACCAGCCACATCGGTAGATATTGGATGCACTGCGCAGATTTTGGATATGGAGAAGCTGCATGACGGGCGCATGAATATCCTCACGCAAGGCGGGCAGCGATTCCGCGTAATTGATTATGTGCAGAAAGTGCCATACATTATTGCCACTATCGAGTTTATTGAAGACACTCCCAGCGAAACCGATTTGAGGCATCTCGCCTCGGGTGTGAGAGACCTTGTAAATGACGTAGTGCGGCTCTCTGAGAAGCTGGCAGATAAGAAGGCGCTGTTGCCATTTGAGGTTCCGAAAGAGCCTGATGAGCTTTCATTCTGGATCGCCAACAATCTGTATAGGCAGCCCGCCGACCAGCAAAATCTATTGGAACTCCAAGACACTGCACAACGGCTCGGACAAGAGCAGGCGCTGTTGTCTCTCACCTGCAAGCATCTGGCGGCGCGCACGGCACTTAAGGATGCCTTTACCGCTTAGATCGGATTGAGAAATCTGGCCTCAAAAATCCGGAGCCGATGGGGCGCGATTTTTCTTCAGGATTTTACCTCGCCAATTCTTCGATTTTCGAATTGGCTTGTTATCCGTTGGTTATCCCCTGCCCGTAGGATGAAAGAGTCCCGAACCGATAGCCCCCACCCCGAGGTTTCAGGAACATGGCGCAGAGTCATCTCGATTCACTCTCTTACCAAGCTGATCGCATTCAAGTTGCAGACACACACACCGACAAAATGTTCAACGACGTACACGGCTCAACCATCGATGCACGCATGCTTATCTCAAATGGCGACCTGGATAAGAAACTCCAAGCACTGGGCATCTTGCCACGCGTAGACCTCTTTGACAGCCAAGATACACTTAATGGCGACGTTCAAACTCTCTCTAAAACCACCGTCATTGGCACCATCGATCAAGCCAAACTTGCCGGAACAACAGTCGGCAACGATCAAATGAAACCAGTAATGCTGGGCGATTCTGTCGATTCTTCGATGGACATGGCATTCACGGCAGCTTCCTTCAATCCCGCTCAAGTCGGCAATTCTAATATCGGCAATTCCAGCATCGTTTCTGCATATGCTGCTTTTGCAAGTGCCCAACAACTCACGCCAGCCGATCGCCTGGCCATCGAGCTTAGCAAGGAAGTGGTTAAGGGTGTCGGCAATGCTTTTAAAGAAGCATGGTTTGGAACGCCCGAAACGGAAGAACAAGCCCGTGCCCGTTATGAAGCAGAACAAGCCGAGATGAGAGCTCAGCAAGCGGAAGATCGTCGCCGTGAAGAAGAGCAACGCCTACACTATCAACGCGAACAGCAGCACTACAACAGCTAAACAGCAATCTACCAATCGAAATCGATACCGTTGTTGTTGCCACCCTTGCCGAGGCCGGCTAGGAAGTCTTTGACGACCCAGTGGTGATCTTGAATGGCGAGACCGATATCACTGGTGGTGCGCAGATCGCTTGAAGGCATGGTGCGATGATCTATGCCAACGACGTTGTCTACAATGCCGCGGTGCACTGATCCTGGCAGAGGCAGACGCCAGAAAGGATTGTCATCGCCTTTGCCTTGATGCTGCGGCATCATCTCGACGGTGCTCTTGATTACGGTTCCGGTTGGACCGGCTTCCATGCCGCCGCCGGCTCCTTTGGCTTGAATCTCTTTCCATTGTTGCGCCAAAGAATTTGGTTTTGCTTGCTGAGTGAGTGACTTCGGCAGTGGTGGCACATCAACTTGATTTTGGTGCGACATACCTTCGCGGTTCCACATACTGATTTCTTTGGAGCCGTCCTGGTGGTCGAGGATTCGCACTTGTCCAATGCGATCGTTTAGAGTCACCACTTTGTTTGCGCCGCCAGGAAGTTGGAAGATCAAACGACCATGCGGATCGATCGTCGTCTTCAAACCGTCAGCGTGATTGAAGGTCGTTGGTCCGGTCACGTCGAGATGTCGTAACAGGGTGCCGTCAGCCAGTTTAGCTTTGATAGTGTGCATGTTGTTGTCGGTCGTAACCTGTGCTTTGTCAGAGCCGTTCAACCGAAATTCCTTGAGTCCGCTTGGCTTTTCAACGATGTTTATATGTCCAATCCGTGACCCCAGGTGCAAGTTTCTTACTTGTCCAGTTCCAAAAGTTACCTGCATTCTTCCGTCGTGACCGAAGAATAGTTTGGTTCCATCCCCATGATTGAAAGTGTTTCCGTTTACCGAACCTGCTTTTGCATTGACAAAATCGTGCACCACATCCCCGTTGGGACGATTCTGTTTGACATAACGATACGCGTCAGCGCCTGTGCGTCCGCCGGTTTTGCGACCGCCGCCGCCACCAGTTGCATCATGTGCCGCCATTTGCAATGGTTCGGTCATGCCGAGCTCTGTAATCTTATTTGGGCTTGGAATGCGTGTTTCCGGAATCCGTCCCATTCCCGCAAAGGACAATTCCGGTTGATTCGACATTCCCATCATCTGCGCCAAAGTTGATGAGCGTTCAGCCAACGTGGCTCGCAACAAAACGGGGTCGACCTCATGAAGCTTGATGGCTGCGCGGTTGCCCAGCACGCCGGCGCCTGTCATCATCATCGTGTCAAAGGCGACCGGTCCGAGCGATTGCTTGATCAACTCGGCGCTCGATTTCGTGTTGGTCGGTGAGTCCCACAGTGCCTTGATGGCTGGAAGCGATTCAGAGACCGCATCTGCTACATGCACTGCAAATGTGACGCCCCCAACTCCAGTAACTACCATTGCCGGAACCTTGGTCCACGCCGGACCGCGAAGAGCGATTGGCAAAACTGCGGCACCTGCGAGTTCGCCAGCGAATTGGAATGGGTGCTTCACTGCATGGTCGATGCCGTATTCAGCGGCTCCAGAAACGGTGGCCAGCCCAACTTGCGATGCGGTTCTTATCAGTTTGCTGTCGAACTGCTCGTAGCGGTCGTTTTGGAGCTGGAATGTTTCGCTGCTTTGACGGTAACCGAGTGCCTCTTCCCGCAACTTTTGTCCGGGAAAATCAAGCCCGGGTTCGCCCGATTTTGCGGGCTGTTCAATGCGATCGACTCCAGGTGGTTGCTCTGGCGGCATTTTCTTTCATGGCGTGGAATTGAGGATGTCCACGCATTGTCATCTTTTGGGCGTTTCGGGCAAAGGGTAGATCTACGAAACCTATAATCTAACTCACCAAGATTAATATAAATAATTGGATGAAAGATATCCTCAGGTCAGTCGCCAGTTTCTATGAAATCCAGTGCTTTTTCCAAAGTCGGTCCGTCGCAATCTGTGTGTGGCTGTCCGTCCACATCTAGCAACAGGACATGTTTGAACCCTTCTTGCTTGTAGCCGAAGTTGTATATGTCTCGAATGTTTCCGCGGCGCCAGTCGTTTGAACCAGTAATCATCACAAATCTTGTGTGATTCTTTATCGTCTCCAAATTCACATCCTCCAAGGGGATGCTGTGTCCATAAGGATTTCCCTCCGTGTCTATTGTGTTGGTTGCCTCCTTTTGTTGAACGCTCCGATAGAACTCCGCGCCACAGCTTTGAATCGTGCCCTTGAAGATATCCGGTTGCAAGAATGCGACCCCGGCTGCCACTCTGGCGCCACCTGAAACTCCCGCCGCTATCACACGGTTAGGATCGATTTTCTCTCGTTTCATTACCTGCTGGGCTGCGTAAACCGCTGCCCCCATGCGCTCTGAACTGTCCTTGCCATTGCCAACGTTCTGGGGTGCAATGAAATAATAGTTTCTCTTGTCGAGAGCATCGGTCCAAACTTCGGGTGGGCTCAAGACAATGTCGCTGGAATGGATGTATACGATCAGCCCAGCGCCGGCACCCGGATTAGTCGGGTTGTCTCGGTACTGTGGTTTGCGCAAGAGAAATCTTGTATTTCGGCCGACTGTGTAATCTACGCTTTTGACCGCAATTTTCGGAGGAGTTGGTTCATCCGGAAACGTTATGCTTACTGCCATTGTGTAGCACACAAAGCAGCCATATGCCACTCCAACCAAAGCCACTATGATCAAAAAAAGCGCCGCGACAAGCTTGGTGAGAAGCCAAAAGATTCCGCTTGTAGAGCGGGCTTTGGAATTCGGGGATTCTTTACTTGGCTTGTCGGAAATACTTTCATTCATAACTAAATTCTACCGACGCCAATTGTAAGTCGAAACTCAATCTATAATTTGAAGAACTCAACTTCCCGACAAAGGTCAGACTGAATAAATGCCGTCCGTAATCGTAAGTGAAGGGTGCATGAAAGCGGTGAAAATCCCGACGGGATTTGCCCCGAAAGATCAGGAGCGCGGGCAGATCGGCATCAATTGGCAGATGAGATTTCAGGCGTCGAATCGACCGGAAGTGACGCTCACGCTTTTCTATCGGGGACAGCCGATCGATCAAGAGGCCAGTTCGAGTTTTCGCCAGGCACTTTCAGGTGGAACGCGCATTTTGTTCAGTCCACACGATGATGTGAACGAAGCGCAGACTTTAGCCGCATTATCAGAAGCTATGGGAAACGCCGGTGATAATCAGCTCGTAAATTTCGAGACTGGATATCGGGGGCCATGTTTCACTCTCGAACGAGCCGAGATTCAAGACTTGAATCGACGCCCAGTTCTAGTCGTCAACGGACGCTTCAAGGACGAGCACGACAACGTTACCAATGTTTATCGAGGCATCTTCATTGATGCAAATCCAGGCGAGCCGAAGTGCCGAGTGGAAGAAGTGTTTCTCCATGCGCCGAATGACAGAATGTTCGCCCAGTA
>CAZCZI010000116.1:0-8593 GCA_964503045.1 uncultured Candidatus Obscuribacterales bacterium | reverse complement strand
AGTTGTTAGTGGTGCACGCCACCTCTGACAGGCTCAGGCTTGTCGAAGTTTACGCCGTCAGCTTCAGCTTGTTTCTTGGCTGCTTGCCAGCGAGAGTGAGCTTCTTCGAATGCTGCGGCTTCTTTTTGATCCTTGATTGCTTCTTCTTGTTTGCGTTTTTCTTCTTCCTTGCGCAGTTTTTCCGCATCTTCGTCCATCTTGTTCTTTTGCGGAGCGCGATCTTCCTTGGGTATGCTGTTGCCCGGGTCGACGATGCGTTGATCTGGAGGAATGTCGTCCTGTGGTCTTGCTGGTCCACCAATTCTGTCAGGAACTTGTGTTGCAGCCATCATCTGACTTCCGCTCATGCCTTGAACTTCAGAATCAGATTGAGCGCCCCATTGGTTGTCGCCGTAGAATTTGCCATCTTTGGTCCATGCTGTCATCGCGTGGAGATCGTGACCGCTTGAGCGTCCTGCTTGTCCCGGCAAGTTGCCTGCGAAGACCAACATTTGTGCTGGGCGTCCTGTTTCCTTTTGGTAAGCTTCCATCTTTTCTGCCAACTCTTTATCGTTGGAGAAATTGTTGAGACGTCCACCGACTGCCAGACTTGTGTGAGCAAACACACCTTGGTCTCCGTCCACTCGGTAAGACATTTCTGCTACGCGGTGCGCTGTAAGCATTGCGTTGTCGCCGACCACTTTTTCATTTCCGGCTTTGTCAATCGAGACAAGGCTTTCACCGGTAGAACCTTGACCAGGATTTGACCCTTGTCTGTATTCAAAGCGTCCGCCGCTTGGAGGGGTTTGGGTGTCCCAATAAGACTGCGCTGCTGCGAGGTCGAAGAGCTGTCCTGAAGCATCACGCTTGCCGTCGCTGTTGGCGCCCATGTTGCGCGCTTCGCGGTCGAGACGCAAGCTGTCGGTGTGCACTTTGGTTTCGTGCTTGTCACCTTGTGGTCCGAGCGTGGCTTTACCGGTGGTGGCAACTGACGCAACTGTTTCACAATAATCTGCTGGATTTGTTTCAAGCACTTGTCTTGCTTTCGATTCCATCGGACAGGTGTTGTGGGCGCCCTGGTTGACGTTCTTCTCAGGGTTTGCAGATCGGCGTGCCATGCCTTCGACGATCTTGTTTTGATCTTCGGCGCTATGAACTTGCTTGCCTTCAACTTTGCCGTCGCTGGACAATACTCTGTCCATTGCACCGACAATGCGCTCCATTTCTTTGTTGGGATCTTTGATGTAAGGATTATCGTGAACGCGTTTCGCGGTGTCTTCGAGATTTTGTTGAAATTCTTTCGCCCGTGCCGGATCTACGCCATCGCGTGCTCCGAACTTTTGCGCCAGTTCTTGCATATGGCGCTGAGTTTCGGCAGAAAGTTCGCGGCTTGCATCTGTGGATGCTGCAGGCTTGTCCTTTTCTGATGGCTTGTCTTTTTCAGCCTTGTCAGTTTCTTTCTTCTCGTCTTGTTTCTTTGCAGGATCTTTTTGTGTCTTCTCGTCGACTTCGCTCTCGCGTTTCTTCTCTGTAGTTTCGCTCTTCTTATCGCCCTTGCCTGCATCACCGTGCTTAGCGGATTCGCCGCCTTCTTTCTTGCCGGCATCGCCGGCACGACCTTGGGCATCGCCCACGCGACCACCGACGTTGTCGCTTCCACCGGCTTCTCCAGCCTGCGAATCGCCACCGGCGCCGCCTCTCATTCCTTCTAGTTTGCCGTCTCGTCTCGGCGCGAAGTTATAGAGTCTTGCAAAGTCACCTTCAGAACCAAATGAAAATTGATTGTTGTCGCCCATAGGGTTAAAGCTCTGGTCACCAAGCTGGAGGTTCTTTTGGTGACTCATAAAGTCTTTGACACCCTTGGTGTCGTGCCAAACATCTCTGCTTATCTTGCCGGATTCATGTTTTCCGGACGAAACGTCTGGTGTTTTATCTTGCGTCGGGGCTGGCGCGTCTGTCTTGTTTGCCATGGCGTTTGATTAGTAAGGTGTGCGGGGGAGTTTCGACGAGAATTTGACTATAAATTTGAAGTGTGAAGTTTTGGTTCCCTTCGGCGCCTGCCCGAATACTTGAATCAAACCGGGTGGACCAACATTAATTCGCAAAGAACCGCTTCTGCTATAAAATGAGCCTCTGGTGGCGTATGGTCCTATGAGGAACGGTTGTGCCTGTTTGCCGCCAGCGACAGATTGGAGTGCAAAGTGACTCAAACTCAAATTGGACATATGGGTGCGTTTTTAATTCCGGCAGTGGCTTCTTTGCTTCTATGTGGATGCGCTGGAGGCAATAAACCAGCAGCAAACACCCCAACGAAAATCGAGCAGCAAGCCGCCACAGATACAGGCGGGCTCGAGTTTCCAGCAGACGCAAGCCAAACGCCCGCCGTGAAAAAGCGCGACCTGCTCAATCAGACAGCAGTTGGAGAAGACAAAGGTTTGGAGGGAATGACAACGCTTAACTCCGGGCTGCAGATTCGCGACGACAAAGTTGGCGATGGACCAACCGCTCAGGCGGGACAAACGGTAGCGGTTCACTACACCGGCTGGTTGACAGATGGAACCAAATTCGACAGCTCCTACGATCACGGACAACCATTTAATTTCCCACTCGGCGGCGGGCAGGTGATTCGCGGCTGGGACGAAGGAGTGGCCGGAATGAAGGTTGGCGGCAAGAGACGATTGTTCGTTCCTCCCGAACTCGGCTATGGTAGCCGCGCCATGGGACCAATCCCGGCAAATTCGCCACTGGTTTTTGATGTAGAGTTGTTGGGGATTCAATAGGCTTTTATGCTCAAGCGAATTCTCAATGCAAAGCGAGCCCTTAAAAAAGAGTGCGTCTCAGTTTCCTTTTTAGCGCTGTTTGCCGTCTCGACATTTGGCGCAGCATTTGCACAAGAGCAGGATCTGGCGCCAAAGGGAGCAGCATCTGCCGGTCAGCCCGCGCAAACAATTCAAGACACGACCCAAGCCCAATCAACCACGGATCAAGCGGCACAGCCAGGAGCGACTCCTCTGCCACCATATTTGGTGACCTTGAACGATGCTCAATTTATCGATGATTCGAGATTTGGCGATAAGAGCGAGACAAGATTGGCATTCGATCAAGCATTAAAGGCAGGCAGCAGCATCAGGCAGGAACTTCAATGGATGGTCGAAAACGGCCGTCCAACCGGTCGAATTTATGCCGCGATAGTTTTTCGCAGTTTCGACAAACCCGGTGGACGAGAGCTTTTGGAACGCCTCAAAAGTGACACCAACTTGATCAAATACAAAAAGGGTGGCGAAATTTGTCACTACTCGGTAGGTGACGTAGCTCAAGATGCACTGAGCAGCAAACCGATTATCGGATTTGGAGTCGACTTGTCGGCTGCGCAACGGTGACCGCTCACTCACAGAAAACATAAGGTATCAACACACGTAAACCCTAAGAAGCAATGAACTTGCTTGAGGAGGAGAAGAGGCAATGGCCAATACAGTATCGACCGAATCGGGACTTCAGTATGTCGACGAAGTAGTCGGCAACGGTGCATCACCCCAAAAAGGACAAACCGTTGTTGTTCACTACACAGGCTGGCTGACCAACGGCACCAAATTCGACAGCTCAGTCGATCGCGGCAGACCATTTGAATTCACCCTTGGCGTTGGCCAGGTAATCAAAGGATGGGATGAAGGAGTTGCCACGATGAAGATAGGCGGAAAGCGCAAACTGACCATTCCTCCAGATCTCGGCTATGGCAGCCGTGGAGCCGGCGGACTGATTCCGCCTGGCGCTACATTGGTGTTTGATGTAGAACTACTCGGCGTCAAGTAAGTCCGAACGCACGCTTAGAAGTACAACTAGACCCATCGTTTTCCCTATGTTCCGAAAATGGAACCGGCGATACGATGGGTCTAGGGTTTATGGCGACAAGCGAGGTGGCAATCGTGAAGATCGATGGCTCGATTATGCGTTCGATGGAATCTTCGATAAGTGATGACCTGAATGATTCGATTGCTGCTGCTGTAAGCGATAACTCAGGTGCCGGAATGACTCAGTATGGACTCAAACTGGCATTGCAGCAGTCTTGGGTGGAATTTGCGGTGCCATCAATCTAGAGCAGCAAACAAAAAACCCGTCTCCAGCAGAGACTGGCAATGTTCCAATTTGCAAACAAAAACAATCAGATCCAGAACCCAAAGTCACTACCACTCCCAAGCCTGCGACTACGCAAGTAGTTCCTCATCGAAAATACCGCAGTTGCGACGCATGCGGCATGGGTTGAGCACTACAATACGGGACAGTTCAAGGCAGGCAGAGACGAATAGTCTCGCGCAATCAATTTAGAGAGACCTTGCGTGGATTGAAACAAGATTGCATTCATCCCGAAAGCCAAGGCAGCATCAATGTTTTCCTGCCTGTCATCAATGAACAAAGTTTCTTGAGCATTGACACCAAGGCCGCCTACGCAATGTTCGTAAATTTGAGCTTGTGGTTTAACTACATTGAGAACACAAGAATATGTATGATGGTCGAACTTTGGAAGCCACGAACCATCGGCATTTATACGCTTGCGCAGATCGTGCGGCATGTTTGAAAGAATGGCAGTTTTCAATCCGGCCCGAGTAAGTTGTGCCGCCCAACCAACGACATCTTTATTGCAACGCAACCAACTTGTTACATCTACATTGATTGCATCTTCGATCTGTTTTTGGTTGAACTTAGTTTCGGCGTCTTCTGCAATTTGGTTCCAATATCTATCGGCACTCCATTCACCTTTGTCATACGGCACCCGATATTTCCAATACAAAGATTCAGCCAGTACTCTTCCAATATCCAAAACTCGAGCCAAATCTTCAAAGTCCGATGGCTGCTGCGGCAGGCTCAAAACATTGCCGTAATCAAAAATTATTGCGGTTATCTGAGGCATATGACCGTTTCCCAAAAGCTTTTCAATCATACAAATGAAACGCCGAAATTTTGTCTTGCAGGCAAAAAGCTGGGTACCAAATGTTCACAACTTTGCCATAGCATACTAAGCACACCGAGACACACACAACGAGTTCGGTAGAAGATTTCTTTCGAGGGGGCGCGACATTTAGTCGCTTGCAGCAGTAGAATGGCTAGGGTCACACCTAGCCACTCTGCTTTTCTGATTATTTTCTGGTACCAGAAGTGGTGTATGCCTCGAGAGTCATGAATCGACCTTCAAATAGTTCAAAGGCAGTTGCATCACTCATGGTTGCCACGGCAATCGGGTTGGCTTGTATTTGTATTCTTTGTGGTCCTTGTGATGCAAAAGAAAGAGTCATCGAATTTCCCGAAAAGACTCCTATTGGCAAACTCTATTCGTTTCCTGAAAAAGAATCTTTGATAGGTATGGTCAAAGATCGCTTTTTTGCAGTCGCGGTTGGTAAGGTGCGAGTGCCTGATGGAATGCGGATTTTGCTTAAGGGCGGCTACACTTTGCGCGACGATCTTTCGCCTCTGTCCAAACTCAAACCTGATGACGTTGAGTATTTGAATCTCGACAAGCTTCCGATTACCGCTGCGCAAACCAAGCATCTGCGGCACCTAAGCGGGCTTCGGAGGCTGGATATGGAGGATTCTGACATTACGGATGAGGCGCTCAAAGACATTGGCATGCTCAAGAATTTGAGAACGCTGGTCATCTCAAAGACCCTCATTAATGGATCTGGTTTCAAATATTTGACCGGTTTGACCGAACTAAGAGAATTGGCAGCGAGCAACAATGATTTGAAACCGAGCAGCGTGGCTCCCTTAGTCAGCCTGAAAAAGCTCGAGGTACTTCGACTTGGGGCCACACGCATGACTGAGGAAAGTACAAAATATATTGGAAAGATTCAAAGTCTCGATTCTCTTCGATTGGCGGGAAATGCCGATATTAATGATCGCGCCATCTCCCATTTGACCGGACTTGCCAACCTCACTCAATTGAACCTGCGCGAAACCAGCGTCACGATTGGAGTTTTGAAGAGTCTTATAAAGATCAAACGCCTCAGGCATCTTGAGTTGAGCTCCCGGCATTTTAATGCTCAGCAGTTTCAACTCATCAAAAGGGAACTGCCGAAGTGTCGTATAAAAATAGGTTTTGGTAGTAAGGTGTCACCAGATCTGTTTGGGCCACTTCATTAACTCATATAGATCAATTACTAAGAATTCAATTTAGTTGAGTCTTTTTGTTTAGTAAATTCTGACGTAGGGCAATATCCTGATAGGGCGGGTCTTCGCGTACCGTTGCTCGCCCGCGAAGAGCGATTCACCTGGGATTGGATAAGCAGTTTGGTCGGTAGTTTAGACATGTCTCGCGCCGGTAATGAAATCGGAGAGCTATTAGTAGACATCGGCGTTCTCACTTCAGAAGAACTCGAACAAGCACGCCAAGAACAAGAAAAATCCGGTGAGCGCATGAGTGTAGTGCTTTCCAAGCTGGGTTTGGTCAGTGAACGCCAGATGAAAGACGCACTTGAATTGCAGTTTGGAGTCAATTTTGTCTCCTTTAATAAGACCGCTCCGGACCCCGGAATGCTTGAACTCCTGCCAGAGAAGGCAATGCGGCAGTTTAAGTTTGTGCCTGTCAGTCTTCAAGGCAGCCACTTTGCAGTTGCCATGGTCAATCCCGATGACGAAGCCGCTCTCGATGTCATTAAGTGCAATTTGAAAACCGGTCAGATCAAGCGCTTGGTATGCGCTGCTGATGACTTCGAATTCTTGATGTATAGAACCTTTGACAAACCGCCAGAACCCGAAACCAATGGAAATGGCGAGGGATCGGCTGAGGGTGCTGCTCAGGCCGTGGCTGAGTTGACGACCGCTGATTCGATTCCTGCTGTTGAGGCGGCGCCTCAAGCTGAAGCCACCGAGAAGGCTTCGGGAACAACGGCTAAGGCTGCGGACTCGGCAGAGAAGACGGCAGAACCTGCAGCCAAAGCTGAAGTCAAGGAAACGATAGAAGATAAGAGCGAAACAAAACCTGCAGAACCAGCTAATGAGACGGCTCCGAAAGCTGAGGCGGCAGCGGATACAGCGGCCAAACCGGTTGGCAAGGCGCCGCTAAAATCCCTGTTGTTTGGTCCAGATGATGACGAAGAAGATCTCAGTGATGGAAGAAGCTCATTAGATCACCTTTTCGAACCAGTCAAGAAGTCACCGGAGAAAGGTCTCAAAGGTTTATTCGGTGGTGACGACGACGATGATTTCGAGTCTGATCCTGCTTTCCCGAAACAGCCGAATCCAGCCCAGGCTATATTTGACGCAAAAAACAATATTCCGCCAGTCAATGGTGGCGACACACCTCTGAAGAGTCTCTTCCCTGACAGTCTAATGGAGGAAAAGCCCGCCGAACCAGTTGGTGAATCAGCTGGGTCTGCCCCGGCAGCTGAAATCGCTAAACCGGATGAGAAGGAACCTGCCGACGCAAAAGACGCTGAGCAAGCAAAAGAGGCACAAGAGAAAAAAGCAGAACAAAAAGATACTGAAGAAAAACCGGAAGCGAAATCACTCGAGAAAGCTGAAGATAAGCCCGCGGACAAACCTGTTGTACGGCGTGAATCGAAGCCTGACTTCACCGCAACAACAGACAATCCTGTTATCAACGCACAATTGATTGCGAAAGAGCATGGTGCCACCGCTGCAGAGATCGTGGCGACACTCGAGAAAGAAGCGAAGGACAAGGCTGTCGGAAAGGCTGATGCAGAGCCGGTAGCGAAAGATGATTCCAAGGATGTTTCGAATGACGCTTCCAAAGTTGTCGCGAAAGACGTTTCCAAAGATGAACCTAAGAAGACCGAAGAGCCTTCTAAGGCTGAAGCTGATCCACCAAAACTTCAAAAGAAACCAGAAGGCAAACTCGACGCACCGAGACCTCCAAAGAAAACCTCTTTGATGAGTCTATTGTCCGATGATGAAGAGCCAGATGCCACGTTCGTTGGTGGCGGTCTAACCACCAACCAATTCGTAGATGAACCTCTAATTACAGCACCGAATGCAGATCAATCTCTCAATACGAATGATCGTCTGCGAACACTATTTTCTGATGACGATACAATTTTAGCTGCATCATCGGCGGTGCCCAAGAAAGAACCACCATCGGTGACAGAGAAAGCAGAGAAACAAGAGGCGCCGCCTGCGCCCGAGCCGCCACCGGTGCCCGAGCCGCCACCGTTGCCGGAACCGCCACCGCTGCCAGAGCCTCCGCCCGTGCCGGAGCCACCACCTGTGCCGGAGCCGCCACCGGTACCCGAGCCTCCGCCCTTGCCGGAGCCACCACCGCTGCCTGAGCCTCCGCCCTTGCCGCCGCCTCCACCCATTCCGGAGCCGGTGCCACCTCCTCCGATTCCAGAACCTCCGCCGCCGCCTCCACCAATTCCGGAGCCGGTGCCACCACCTCCTCCGATTCCAGAACCTCTGCCACCGCCTCCACCAATTCCAGAACCTCTGCCACCGCCTCCACCAATTCCGGAGCCGGTGCCACCACCGCCTCCAATTCCAGAGCCTCCGCCACCGCCTCCACCCATTCCGGAGCCGGTGCCACCACCTCCTCCGATTCCAGAACCTCCGCCACCGCCTCCACCAATTCCGGAGCCGGTGCCACCACCTCCTCCTATTCCAGAACCTC
>CAZCZI010000115.1:0-18171 GCA_964503045.1 uncultured Candidatus Obscuribacterales bacterium | reverse complement strand
GCCTTCCGGCAGCGCTTTCGATAACATGTCGGCAGACTCTTTGCTATCAACGACAAGTTTGATGGCTGCGGCTTCATTCTGTGCAAGGAGTGACGCCGCCCAATTCGCTGTAACCGGATGACCGATGGGTGATGTGACAAGAATGTCCTTGAGTCCTGCCTTGAGCATGACTTCGAGTTCACCGATTTTGGTTACGCAGATTCCGCGAGCACCGGCGTCGAGTAATTTCTTTGCAATCTGTGGGTTTTTGGCCGTCTTGAGGTGAGGGCGAACAGAAACTTTTGTCTGCTTGAATTCGGACATCAGCCGGGCGATATTGGATTCCATGATGTCGAGGTCGATGACAACGCACGGAGTGGCGAGGTTTTCAAAGGTCGCTCCGACGCGCGGAACGTAAAGTCCAACCTGATCATCGAGTGTATTGGTTTGCATGCGGTAATCATAACCGATACTAGATCGCTGGTATCGATTCGATTTCCACTTCCGGTTTTTCTTGCGTGTACTTCAGACCGTTGCTTGGGGTCGATGTAAACGGTCCATGCGAGCTTGTGACCACGCTCAAGCAGGCTGCCATCTTGACGATCTTTTCTTTGATGTCTTGGTCGTCAACATTCTTGCTGGCGTGAATTTGCTTCATCAGTGTGTTTCTTCCGAACAACGAAACCAATGAGACTTCGGATCGAATGATACTGTCGCCTGAGACCAGGTCGACGTTTTTGACGCGGCGGCGACCGACTTTGTCTTGTGACATCGATCTCAATACCGAATCGCCTTCGGGTCCGAGCATGAGTTCTTGCCCTGCATTTAGCTTGCTTTCGCGCTTGCCGAGGAAGACTTGAATGGTGCCGGTCCAGCGCTCGTACAGACTGCGAACTTTGACCACGCGATCGTCTTTGGAAACCAGCGCAATGGCGCCTGGGTTGACTGTAACGATGGCATCAGCAATCTTCACGTGCGTCGGTTTGGAAGCGATGATCAATGCTTCGCCGTCGCGTACTGTGAGATGTCCTTGCTCCACGAGTACTTTGGAGTTGCTCAGGTATTTTACAGTTGCGGTTCCTGTCGACACGGTGAGCATGCCGGTCAACGGGGCTGTAGAAGGAACAGTTGCAGCAGAGATCAACTCGCCGGAAGCAAAGATCATTTTGACCAGAGGCGACGAGACACCATATGAACGATCTGATTCTATTGACGGTCTTGCGTCTGCCTGAGTGGTGTCGCCTGATTCAAGTGCCTTGAATTCTATTTCTTGTGCGTCGCCCTTGAGCATCATCTCTGGTGCGCTTGCTTCGGCTCGCTGCGGTGTCTCGGCTTTGAGCGTTGAAAGAATGTTGTCTGCAGCTGACGCTTTCTTCTGTGGTGGCATGATCAGTGCTTTGTGCGGTGCGCGAATGCCGTTCATTGATTTGGAAGGAGGCGTTGCAACTGCTACCAAGTTTTGTTTGATTCGTTTGAAGGCGGTCTTCATTGCCGTCGTCATTCCGGCGACGTCCCACTTGAGCAAAGGTTCTTGCTCGAGCAGTTGGGAGTAGACGGCGCCGTAGTGTTAGTCGTCGTCGTGGCTGTGCTCGCCGCTGTCGTAGAGGCGTCTTGCGCCATAGCAGGACCCACCGCTTGTGCGATAACCTGGCCGGCAGCCAGCGCGGCGGATACCAATTTAATAGTGCGACGTCTCAGCGGAGAGCGTGGGTCTAAGTCCTCAACCCACTCTTCCATCTGTGAAAAATTCTTCAACGGGTCTCCATTTACCGGTCAAACCGGTCAGCCACCATCTCCAAAGCAATCTCTTCAACTCATCTCCATATAGTGATCATTATCACTAAAAGGGGTGATTGACAAGAGATCTTAAGGATGATTCCGATCACCCAAATGGGTGGTCGCAAGTTAATGAAATTTGTAAGATATGCCCTGTGATTGATTCTTCAGCCTGCACAATTAGTAAACCGTGGAGTTGATACATGGCAAAAGATTTTCGCAAACAAAAGTCACCTGCCGAAAAATCAGCAAGAACGAGAAAGGGCGCCTCGAAAAAGGGTTCAACAGATCTGTTGGAAAGCAATTTGAAAGATGAGTTTTTGTCGGCTGTTGTGTCAGACACATCTAGAGCCAAAGAGATTTTGGCGAAACATCCGAATCTTCGTGACGAGAGATACTTATGGGGTGAAACGGCGTTGCATTATCTCGCCGTGGAGTCGTACTTGAAGGAAGTAGAATTCTTGGCGCGAAGTGGTTTTGACGTAAATACGAAAAACACCTACGGAGATACGCCACTCTTGAATGCTGCCACTAAAGGCGATACCAAGATGTGTCAACTTTTGCTGACGCTCGGAGCAGATCCTAATGCTCAAACTGATACCGCCGGCAGTGTGCTGGCGTGTGCCGTGCGTTCAGGCGAGCCCGAACTTGTAGAACTGCTAATCAAGGCGGGGGCACGTACTGACTGGAAAGATGATCTTGGATATGGAGTTGGTGGGTATTTGTACTTACCTGAGAAGCTCGCCAAACGTGACAAGGTATTGAACATTTTGCAGAAGTATGGGGTGTCTGATGACTCCGAAGGCGACTAGACCCCGTGCTACCCACCTGTAGCTGGCTCGGGGGATTTTGCGGGGGGAGTCGAGGGCACCAATTTATAGGTGTTTCAAAGATAGCGTTTTGGGGTATTTAGAACTCGGCGATCCCCGCAAATAGCGAGATTATGGCAATTTACGAAAGTTATATACGAGCAGGTAATCCAACGACCCCCGTAGAGGAGCTCCGGGAGCTCATTCGCGAGGCCAGTGCGCGTATTAAACAGCGACTGGCGGGAAATCCGAGCACTCCTTCAGATTTGCTCGAGCGACTGGCGACTGATGACGATCCGGAAGTAAGGGTTGCTGTTGGTCGCAATCACAACACACCTATTGATATGCGCGAGCGACTTGCCGCGGACGAGAGCCCGCAAGTGCGCTTCGGCATGGCTGGCGACAATGAGATTCCGCTGCCGATTCTGCATCAACTGGCGGTTGACGATAATGCCTATGTGCAAGATCGCGCGAAACGAACCCTGGAAGGGCTCGCCTTGGAAGATGCCCTCAAAGCAGCGTCGTTTGTCCATTACGATGGCGAAGAGGGTCGGCTTGGCGAAATTCTTGAAAAAACCGGACTGCTCACTGCTAGCCAGGTTGAAGACATTCTGCAAATCTCGAAACAGAATGGACTGCCGCTTGGGCGCACAATTGCTCAGTTGAGAGTCCTGTCTCGTCCAATCATTGTTATGGCGTTAGAAGCCCAAGTGAAAATTCGCAAACGCGAATTGAGTCTTGATGATGCAGTAGTCGAGCTGCGCGCTAAACTCCGCATGAATTAAGCGAGTGAGTGATCTCCTAGGCGATGCGCATACTCAAAATAGTCTTGCTGGCCGTCTTGATCGGAGCAGCGGCGATTGGTTTGTATGTTTATCAGCTGTGGAACGAGCTAAGCATCGTCTACGGCGACGTTTCTTCGCCTAAAAAAGTAATCGTAAAGCACGGACTGACCACCGAACAAATCTTGGGAGAACTTGCCCAAGCTGGGCTGCTTAAGCGGAGCATGCCGCTGAAGCTCTATGTCAAATTGAAGGTGCCGGCAATCAATATAAAGGCAGGTACATACACATTTACCAAAGCCATGACACCGATTGGTGTTTTGGATCGCCTGCAGCAAGGTCCGGATCAGTTGCCGAAGATCACTATCGTTGAGGGCTGGACACGGTGGGACATTGCCAATGCGATGGCCGCGTCCGCGGACTTGAAGGTGAAAAAGAGTGACGATGTTCTCAAATTGATCAAAGATACAAGTGCAATTCGCGATCTTGATAAAAATGCGGATAGCCTTGAAGGTTACATATTTCCGGATACCTACTTCATATCTCCGGAGAATAACGCCAAAGACATTATTGGTGCGGCTGTAAGGCGCTTTAAGGAAGTTTGGACCAGCAAATTTGCCGAGCGTGCCAAAGCTGTAAATTTGACATGTCACCAGACGATCACGATTGCATCCATTGTCGAAACGGAAGCGAAGCTTGCCGACGAAAGACCGACTGTTGCTTCTGTTATCTACAATAGATTGAGAAAGAAAATGAAACTCGGTGTGGACTCCACACTTGTTTATGCTTCCAAGCTAGCTGGAACCTGGAAGTACGACGGCATCGTCTACCAGAGCGATATTGACAGAAAGTCACCGTACAACACGCGACTCAACTTTGGTTTGCCTCCAGCTCCAGTCGGGTGCCCTGGCGCAAGCTCGATTGATGCAGCGCTAAACCCTAGAAATACTGGCTATCTTTACTATGTCCGTAATCCGGATCGCGACGATGGTGCTCACAATTTTTATGTGAGCGAAAAAGATTTCGAAGTCGGTGTTCAAGCATTGCGTGCATGGGAAGAGAAACAGAAGAAAGCCGGCAGACGATAGCTGGCGTTTAGAGTCGAATAGTTGGCTGGGCTGTTATGCCAATGTTATTTTGGCGATTTACCGTTGAAATATTCCCGCCCTTATTAGCTTCATTCACTCCTGGAGAACGCATATGTTTAATGTGATTCACGGTATCCATTACACTGTCGTGACAGATGAATCCAGCCCTGAAAAGCACAAAGTAGCGAAAGCCAGCGAAATAGTTCAGGCGTTTGTAAGCGGGATGGAGGCGAAAGACCTTCGTCAGGTAGTTGCAATGATTAAAGCATGCCAAAATGACGGAAGCTGGCAAGAAGTTCGTAAGTTAGTCAATGCGACATTGGGTTTAATTTACGTTGAATCAAACAAGCAAACAACGATCTTGTCAGAGCATACAGGCGGTGCTATTTGGTGTGGACCAAGTTTTTCATAAAATCCTGAGATGAACCGGTTATCTAACGTTCGAAATTGGTCGAAGAATTGCTCTTGCAGGGGCACCGTCGGTGCCAATCAATTTGAGTGGCAAGCATATCAGCTCATAACTTCCCTGCCTCGCATTACTCAAATTGAGACCTTCGATAATTGCAGTGTTTGCAGCCAGCAGCACTTGATGCGTCGTTGAGTCGTCGTAAAATCGCTGAACCGAAAGATAATCTACGCCGACTGTTTGGACTCCCTTCTCAACAATCCAGAGTGCACCATCCGCGGTGATTGCCACAAAGTCTCGAGTAAATTCATGAGTGTCGTTTTTCCAAAGCTGTGAATTAGATGTCTTCAATAAGAGTCTGGTCGTGTTTTTCGGCATGGGAATCGATGCCAGCTCATCAGCGCCGATAGATTTCGCGTCTGGCAGGTGTGCAACGAATGCTTCTCCCACAAACCGCTCTATCGGAATGGAATCTCCAGGCGTTCCATCCTGAAGAAAGTGCCGCGGTGCATCGATATGTGTGCCCACATGCACGTCGAGCTGCATGGCGGAGACGTTGCATGGGTCGCCTTTGTCGAGATGCGACTCCTGCCACAATTTGAATCCGACGCTACCTGGCCATGTGGGCATGCCGTTCTTTATATTCACAGAGATGTCGATTATGTCGCTCATGCTAGATGGCCCGTCGCTGATTATTCGAAACACTCTACCATTTGTTTGGTGGCGCTCCCCGCCTAAAAGAAATTGTCAGTAGATTATCCTTATAAGCTTATGGTCGGGCTTGGTCGGAAGTGCCAAGATCTTTAGGCCTGTCTGCGCGGAGATGGAAACTCTTATGGAGAAAACGATAGCCGAAAACAAGGCTTTGGAAGATCGCAACAAACCACTGCGTGAGGATGTAAAAGCATTGGGTGTTTTGTTGGGCGAAACCATAAAAGATCTAGAGGGTGCAGAGGTTCTCGAATTGGTCGAGACCTTTAGAAAGTTGTGCAAAGCGATTCACGCTGACCCAGCGACAGGCGACAGCAAGCTGCGACAGGCGAAGAGCCTCGAAGAGTTGAAGGCTGAACTTGCAGAGCTTCTCGACAAAGTTGATCTCACCACTTCAGCAAAGATCATCAAAGCCTTTCTGTGTTATTTCGACTTGATTAATATTGCCGAACAAAACCATCGGCTTAGAAGAAAGGCGCAGCGTGAATGGGCAGAACCCAACGCCGTTCAGCCGGAGTCGTTGGAAAGTTTGTTTGAGCGTTTGCAAAAGAGTGGGACTTCGAACAAATCTCTTGCAGAGACGCTTGCGAATCTCGACATCGAAGTTGTCTTCACTGCTCACCCGACCGAGATCACCCGGCGAACAGTGCTTCTCAAGCAATTGGATCTGGCGCGCTGTCTCTATGCACAAGATCATCCCCCACTCACTCACCAGGACAAACAAGAAATCGACTCTGACTTGCGATCTGTTGTTGAATCCCTCTGGTTGAGCGATCACGTAATTTACTTCAAGCCGTCGGTGATGGATGAAGTGAAATACGGGCTCTATCACTTCGACAACGTAGTTATGGATGCCGTAATTGCGGTTCACGAAGAACTCGTTGAAAAGCTCGATGGCTTGTCCGAGAAATATGGCGGGCTCATTGCCGATCGAAACACCCGCGGGATCAATTTCGTTAAATTCGGCTCCTGGATTGGGGGCGACCGGGACGGAAATCCGTTTGTGACGCCTGAAGTAACGATGAAGACGTTGATACTTCAAAAGCAGGTAATTCTAAAACGCTACCTGAAAGAGCTGGAACCTCTTTTCAGTGAGTTGAGTCATTCGCAAAATCGGGTTCCGGTGGCGGCAGAGTTGGCTGCTTCCATTCAGGCAGACGTAAAGCTTATGCCCGGTGTGGTTTCGCGGATTTCCGGACGATTCAATTTTGAACCGTACCGTCAGAAACTTTTGTTTGTCCAGCAGAAACTGCGAAATACGCTGGAGTTGTTTTCCGAAAATGATGTGCGGGTCGAAGAGTTGGCACGCGGTCACAAGTATGCAGAAGGCACCTATTACAAACACCCCGATGAACTCTACGACGAGGTTTCACTTCTCAAAACAAGTCTAATGCAGGCTGGTTGTTCTGCCAGCTTCAAGCGGTTGAATCGTTTCCTTTATACGATAGACACTTTTGGATTTCATCTCGCCAAGCTCGACATGCGGCAACACAGCAGCCGGCATACTCAAGCTCTCGATGAAATCACCAAGAATCTTGGGGTCATCGAGGAAGGCTACGCCGCGCTCAATGAAGACGAGAGGTTTGAGTGGCTTTGCAACGAATTGAAGTCACGGCGCCCGCTGATACCCAATACACTGACCTTCAGCGACTCTACCAATGAGACGATTGAAGTGTTCAGAACCATGGCGCTCGGTCAAAATGTGTTCGGCGAGCAAGCTCTTGATACCTATATAGTCAGCATGACCCGCAGCGCGGCAGATCTTTTGTGCATTTTGCTTTTCGCGCGTGAGGCAGGAATGTTTGACGCGAAACAGCAGGCGGCGAACAAACAACGCATCAGTGTGGTGCCCCTGTTTGAAACGATAGAGGATTTGCGAAATGCTCCTGAACTTTTCACTAAGTTGCTCAATGTTTCTTTCTATAGAGACTATCTCAAGAGCCGTGGCGACCTTCACGAGATCATGATCGGTTACTCAGATAGTGGCAAAGACGGTGGCATCGTCACGTCAACTTGGGAGTTGTACAAAGCTCAGAAGAAACTCGTAGATCTCGCCAAGAAGACTGGAATCAAGCTGAGACTGTTTCACGGTCGGGGTGGAACAATCGGAAGAGGCGGCGGACCAACACACAGAGCGATCTTGGCGCAGCCACCAGGCACTGTGTCAGGAAGAATCAAAATCACCGAACAAGGTGAGGTGATCTCGTCGAAGTATGCCCTACATGGCATCGCAGTGCGAAATTTCGATCGCCTTGCAGCAGCGGTGATTGAGTCAACCGTAATGGAAAAGTCGGCAGTCGCCGACAACGCTGAAGACAAGGCTTGGCACGAGATTATGGAGAAGTTTTCCATATCAGCGTTTAAGGCGTATCGCGCACTCGTTTATGAAGATCCTGACTTCGTCAATTTCTTTCTGCAGACAACTCCCATCAATGAAATTTCGCGATTACGACTAGGTTCGCGTCCATCTCGCAGAACCAAGGGAAGCAACTCCATCGCCGACCTGCGCGCCATTCCTTGGGTCTTTGCCTGGACTCAGAGCCGCTATCTGTTGCCTGCTTGGTATGGATTCGGCAGTGCATTTGATGGTTGTGTGAGAGTCAAGTCCGAGAATTTGCTTCCTACATTGCAAAGAATGTACGCGAAGTGGCCGTTTTTTCACGGCTTGGTTCGCAAGATCGAAACTGCGCTTTCCATTACAGATATGGACATCGCGGCGTACTATGCTGATCAGCTTGTAACTTCTAAAAAACTCAAAGACAAGTTTCTCAATCGAGTGCTTGATGAGTATCAGGCATCGGTAAATGCAGTATTGGCGATTTCCGGAAACGATACGCTTCTTGAAAAAACCGAGTATTTGAGACGCTCTATAGACTTGCGCAATCCGTATGTCGATCCCATGAGTTATCTACAAGTGAAACTGTTGAAACAACTGCGCAGGCGAGACGTGCAAGAGCAAGATGAGACGAGACCACCGATGGTGCTCGGTGAAGAAGCTGCTCGGGACGAATTGCTCGATGCCGTGCTTATGTCCATCAATGGAATCGCTGAAGGATTGCAGGGTACCGGTTAATCCTCGAGCATTAGTGAGGGTCTTTTTGTGATGATCACGCAGCGCGTGATCACGTACCGCATGGCCACCACATTCGATGCGAAGCCACCACATACGATGCAAAGCCACCACATTCGATGGCCATGCGTCGCGTGATCACGCAGCGCAGGATCATTGCTTGAACGGAGATGTCGCAGCCTCGATTTTGTTTTTCTTCAAATACAGGGCGGCACCATCGCAGAGGAGATCGCGGTGCATACGCCAGGTGTCGTTGAAGAAGTGTTCTGCTATTTGAGTGTCGAGAATGTGTGTGACCAGGAGATCCAACGCGCGCTCGCGGTCTTCTTGGGGTCCTTCGAAATAGATGATGCGCCCACCCTCTTGTTTCTCGCCAAGCAGTTTCAGCCAATATTGCAGTTTGGTGTTTTCTTGCCTCGGCATATGACCGCCGACCAAGACGACGTGCATTGCGTTCCACTCATCTTTAGATAGGGTCTTTTTGAGATTGACTATGGCTTTGTCGAATGCTTTCAAGTCTTCGGCTGCTGCGTCTGTAACGTTGCCCATGGTTGCGGGTCCGATGTCACTGCTAAAAGCCTTGAGCTGCGAGCGACTAACCTTACCTTGCGAAGCTACGGCATCAATAAATGATGTTGTTTTCTCGACGATCAGCCTTTGCTGCTCCATCAGCTTTGGGTCAATTTTTGTTCTGGTCGCAAGGGTTTCCAGTTCTCCAATTGCATTTGTCACATCTTGTCGAAGTGTTTTTAGCTTTTGGAGCAATTCGGCAGAAAGCTTCTCATCACGGTGATTCAAGAGCAATACGAATGCCGCCAGTGGGCCGTGGTCGATCGTTTTTAGCTGAGTGTACCGATCTGGCACCCATGGGAAGTCCGTTTCAGTTGTGCCTTTCAAAAGAGTGATTTTGTCAGTTACCAGAATCACTGGTGCTAACTTTTCTTTCAGTTCCTTCTTTGCATTTGCATAAGATTCGCCGAAAAGTTGGTTGAGCTGAAGCAGCCTCAACTGTTGTTGGGGATTCTGAGCGTCCTGTCCCAGTGCTTGAGACGCGGCTCCCACCATCGTTGACAAGCAGCCAGTCAGTGCCAAAACCATTGAAATCAAGACCCTAGTGCAATTCATCAGTTTCCTCTTTGTAGCCAAGCGGCAGTTTTTTTCGGTCTGAGCCCTTTAAAGGCTTCCAAAGATTGTACGAAATTGCAAAAAGTCGCTTCAGTGCTTGACCTTTTAGCGCCATTGCAGGAACATTGACGGCTATGGTGCCGCTCGGCTGCGAATCATCTATTGGCCAGCCCAGCGAATCTTTCTTCATGGAAACTTCCCAGAGCAATTTCGATGCCGATCGTTGCCGCTGACATCCTTGCATTAAGAGGTGACCCTCTCGGTCGGGCGATAACCGATTATCTTTTCGAGGAAGATCGTTCCTTTAGAGAGTTTATCGAGACGCTCGTGCTTACCGTCTGTACGGCGCATGGCTTGCCCGAATCGCAGATTCGCCGCAACTGGCAGAAGAAACTCAGAGAAGAAGGCGTACATCTTCGAATCAAGTCAGGCATTGCCGATGACCCGACTGGATGGATGCAGGTGCCTACCATCTGGACTTATGTGACTGACATGAGCCGTGGCAGTGCAGCACAGGCTTTGGAGTTGAAGCTGCAAAAGCCGCATACGCTCAGGTGTATCCAAGAAGGTTATGCCTTGCGCGTCGCCGTTTGCGAGGACATGACTGCTGACTCCCTCAAGACCCTAGAGAAGCGGCTCAACAAAGCTTGCAGTGAAATCAACAAAGCATCGCCCCCCGTGCAAGTCCTTGGAGCCAAGGAGCTGGCTGAGTGTTCCAATCGCTATCTGTGCCTCGATCTCGAAAGATGGCAAAAGCAAGTTTATGGATTAGTCAAAAAGTTTGTCGAGGTTCCGGCCTGGCGCCCTGCCCTTGATGCGATACTCAGGCACGTTGATTTTACAAAGCCGGCCGGCGAAGTCATCCTTACTTTGATGGGACCTTCCGGGACGAGCAAATCACGGTTGGTGCTGGAGTCACTTCGCGAAGCGAAGGAAGTTCAACCGCTTGTTCTTTACACCCGAAATCAGTACGAGGCTGTGCGCATAGCCGAGATGTTGGCGCGCAACTCTGAACACAAAGCTATTCTGGTAACAGACCAATGTACTCGGTTCTGGCGCGGCAAGATTCAGACTTGGCTCAACGCTCATAGCGACAGGGTAAGAGTAATCGCCATTGAAGTTGCCGATGCGTCGTCGGCAGATTTGCCGCATGGTCCTGAAATTGAGGTCCCAAGAATTTCTGACGAAATCTTGGAGTCGATTCTAGAACTCAACTTCCCGCGCGTCTCGGCCGCGAGGCGGGCTGCATATGCCAAGCTGGCGAAGGGCTCCGTCGCCTTGGCAGCAGATCTTTGCGTCAATGCGTCGAAGTTTTTGCCGCGTGGAAAAACGGTGCCTGAAAGTCTCGTCGACTACTTGCAAAAACGCCTTTCCGAAGAAGAGATCGTCATCTTGGAGGCACTGAGCTTAGTGCCTCGCTTCGAGTTCAAGGGACCTTGGAAGGCTGGCCAAACGTTCTTTTCCAACCTCACAGGAATACCGAGTCAAAAACTTGAAGAAACTGCCGCCACTATGGTGGCATCAAATACGTTTCTCGATCGTGCCGGCTGGTTTTTCTACGTAACACCGGAAGTAGTGGCGCAAGCAGCATTTGACCTGGCCTGGGAGCGTTGGGCAAAAGGCGATGTATATGCTTTTCTTGACTGGGTCTCCAAAGAGTCGAACGGTTTGTCATATTCGCGTGTGGAAAACAGTAGTCTGCCCCATGTGAGACACACCTATTATCTGCATTGGGCACGATCGATCAAACCGGAACAATTGATGCAAGGCCAGGTAATCGAAAGATTGTCCAGCCTAATCACTGAAGACCCTGAATCGTTTATCCCGGTGCTGAAGGTGCTTTTGGAGTACATCGGTAACGATCGCTGGCAAGGATTCAGAAAGCTTACGACTGGTCAAAAGAACCTTACCGATCGAAATCGTTTAATCAAACTTGGACGTTCGCTCTGCGCGTATGTCAAATATTTTGAAGACGGCGAATTTATCTTGCGGAAGTTGGCTCTTTCCGAGCCGGAGCCGACAGGCGCAACCGAAGCGTGGCAGCGCCTCTTCCTCATCGATAACTCGGGTACGCCGCTTGCATTCTCCAGGCGATACTGGTTGCTCGAGTCGCTCTTTACCGGCGAGTCCGAAGCCCAACTAGAACTTGCCAGCGGCGGACTAATCGCCATTCTCAAAGCAGCAGCCGGTGAACCGCGCACCGACAGTGTCGAGTCACCTCTTGCAATTTGCGGTGCCGAACCACCTATGCAGTGGATGCGATCGCAAGCTGAAAGGAAGGCTGCAATCGATTTGGTGATGACGCAGTCGACTAAACTGGCGCAACAATATGGTCTGAGAAATCTTGCTGCGGGACTTCTCAGTTGCAGCGGTCTGATTTTGAAAGAAGGTCTGCTCGATCATTTGACGAAGCTTTTCGAAATGGTCAAAGACGACAAAGTCGTAAGCGCAACGGTGGTGGCGGCTGTTCGCGACTATTTACACACGGCGCAACGCGACGGACAAAACGACGATTACGTGAAGCAAGTGCGGGCTTGGTTGGACAGCATCGAGCCAAAAGATCTGCATGGACAATTGATGGCACTGCTTGGTGTTTCTGTCGCCAGCGAGGAGACACATGCCGAGCATATGGCTCGCATCAAGGACATGGCGGAGAAAGTTTTCAAAGACGACATTTCTCTTGAGGGTGAGCTTCGCTGGTTGTGCTCGGAAAGCGCTAAACACGCATGGTTCTTCGGCAACGAACTCGGCGCCCTCGATAAAGACAATCGCTATCTAGAGCTGTTCTGCGTGGGCAGTTTGAAGTCGCTGTCGGCGAACCTGGCCAAAGGCTACATCTTCGGCAATGTCACCACTCATCCAGCCAATGTCGGTCGGATCAATCAACAACTAGATCAGCTTGAATCGCAGTCTCCCTGGCTTGCACACAAACTGAGCGTGTCGACCAGAAGACAGACGCGCGGCTTGGAGCGAACGCTCAAAATGGTCGATGCCGACCAGCTTCCGCTTCAGTGTCTGGATGTGTTCATCTTCGGCGATGATCCGCTTTCGGAAGATGAGTTCAGACTTGTGTTCGATCGAATTCGCACTGCAGCAGGCAGCGGAAAAGTAATTGCCAGCCAGCTGGGTTTAGAGTTGATTGCATCTAGACTCACGCAGGAAGAAGCAGCAAGGGGGCGCAGCATCTTCATCAATGATGATGTGAGGAAAGGAACAGTCGAGTTCTTGATGTTGCCCACAACCACTGAGTCGGCAATATTGACCTCGACACACAAATTGACCCGCACGCTGTCCAAGTTGGCAAATATTTTCCCCGAGCAAATCGCTGGTGTTGCATTGCAATGCATGATGGCCAGCACGGCAGAAACACCCGAACTGGAAAACGAGTGCATCGATGTGCTGACAGCAATCGCGGCGCAGAAACCCGATTTTGTATTTGCCGAACTTGAATCGGTGTTGATGAGCGACGATCGCAGCTGGCACTTCCGAACCGGTAGGCGCGAAAAACTATTTCTCAATTTGCCTGCCGATGCCGCTATAGATTGGGTGAAGTCGAAAGGGCAGGATCTAGCGCGAAGACTGGCATGGCACCTGCCGATTCCATATGTTGGAGACAAGGCGCGTGCGGTTGTGCCACCATTGACTGAGGCAGTTTTGACGACATTCGCGCAAGACGATGATGTGTTTTCCAATTTCTGCGCCGGCACACATTTGGCAAGAACAATAGATCAGGACTTATCCGCACAGGATAGTGAGATTAAACAGATCGCTAAACTATGCTTGAGCAGCCCAATTCAAAGAATAAGGGAATGGGCGGAGTGGCGACTTGATGACTCTCCTGCTGATATTCTCTCGTCGGCAGATCGAACTCGCCGCAGCTAGAGCTCCAAATCACCTCTGATTGTGTCTTCGTAGCCCAAGTGAATCAAATACCGCGACGCTATCGGATCAACATCTAGAAGTGACCCGACGATTGGTCTTCGAGGTTTGATTATTCTGAGGCTGACCTCGTCCGGGTGATGCTTGCCGCTTCCATTAGTATTCTGTCCGTGGTCGGTGACTTCGCCACTACCGTTTGCTTCACCGTTTCCATTTGCACTCTTTAGACATAATCCGCGATTGTATTGATGTACGGCAGCGATGCCGCTGCGAGCCGAGGCATCCAACATGATTTCTACGCTGCGAGTAAGCAGTTCGACGATAGACGTTGGGCACTCGCCTTTGATCGACGGTTCTACCAAAACGGCGAAAATTTCACGTGCACCAAGTCTGATGGCATAGTGAATCGGTGTGTTGCGCACCAACCCACCGTCAATCCATAGTCCCTCACCACGTATTTGTCTGGGTGGGAACAGCAGAGGCAGTGCCGACGAAGCCATGAGAATATCGACGAGGTCGTCTTTCGTTTCAATTTCGTCGCTTGTGATTAGTCTTGTCTCGAGACTGCAAAGATCGGTGGTTATGAATCCAGCGCGTGTCTTGCTTGCTTTCAATTTTTCGAAATCTATCTCTTTGCGCAATATCTCCTCGAGTGGAGAGGCGTCTAGAAATCCCAGACGCTGACCGAAGATCATGCGTCTTAGATGAGATGCATTTGGAAATCGAAATAGTTCTTTGGCGCGAGTGGTCGTCCACAGTTTTTCCAGTTGATCGATGCTGCCTTGGGCGATACCTGTTGCGTTGATGGCGCCGACGCTGGTGCCGAAGACGTAGTCGAAATGAAACCCACGTTCAGCAAGTGCTTTGGACACACCCACTTCATAGGCACCGCGAGCTCCTCCGCCGGAAAGAACAAGGGCTCTGACCGGCTCTGCTTTATTGACTGGCGTTTTAATCGGCTTGGGCTGTTCCAACCCATCATTATTGGGTTGAGGATATGGATTCTCTAATGGTCGAGGAGCTGAATCCATCTGCTTTGCTTCACTATTTGTCGGTGGTGCAGACTTGTGCGTGCCGGAGACGGCGCTAGAATGGTCGATCTCCTACTACCATATTTACTACAAGTCGCAGAAATCCGTAACTACCGCTGCTTTTTAGACAAGCAAAATTGCGCAGTTGGCTCAGTCCTTGATGGCGTGCTCCAATGCTTCGATTACCAATGGGTACCTAAACTGGAAGCCTTGCTGGGTAAGCTTTTCGGGAATCACCCGGCTGCTGGAAAGCAGAAGTTCGTCTGCCATTTCGCCCATAACCAATTTCGCGGCGAATGCAGGAAGAGGCATAATCGTCGGGCGCCCGAGCACCTTGCCCAGAGCTTTGGTGAACTCGATATTGGTGACCGGATTCGGTGCAACGACATTAACCGGCCCGCTCAGTTCGGGATCAGTTAAGCAGGTGATTATGGCTGAAGCTACATCATCGAGTGCTATCCAGCTCATATACTGCTTGCCCGAACCAATCTGCCCACCGGCTCCCATCTGAAACGGCAGAAGCATCTTCGACAATGCGCCGCCCTTTTTGCTCAGCACAACACCGATTCTAAGATTTACGGCGCGCACTTGATTCTTCTCGACTGCCTGCGCTTCCTTCTCCCAGTCGCGGCATAGCTCCGCCAAAAAGCCCTTGCCGACTGTGCTCTTCTCAGTCAGTAACTCATCTCCGCGATCACCGTAGTAACCAATGGCTGAGGCACAAACTAAAGGCGGCTTGGAGTTCGTAGTTTGACTGACGGTGAGGAGATCCTCAGCCAGTGCCCTTGTGGCCAGTATGCGGCTGTTGCGAATCTTTACCTTTTGCTCGTCGCTCCAGCGACCGGCAATGTTTTCTCCAGCCAGATGGACCACTCCCTGAACTCCGCCAAGCTGGCGCAAAGCCTCTTGATGCGCCGCGAGATCTTTATCGCGAAGTGTCGCGTTCCAAAAGACCGAGTCAACACCGTTGGCCTGGGATTGTTCTCTCACCAAACGAATTGGCGAGTGTCCCTGCGCCTTTAGGGTGCTCATCAGTTGAGAGCCGACGAGCCCGTGCGAACCAGTCACCGCAAACTTCAAAACCGTTCCTCCCAGTCCTTATGTAGTCTTTTCTCGTCCGCGGAAGCTGATCAGGCTAAGACCGTTAAAAAGCACAATCAGCGTGCTTCCTTCATGTAATACAACGGCTTGACTAATGTTTACCCAACCGAAGATCGATGCCAACACGAGAATGCTGCTGACACCAAGAGCGATGACAAGATTCTGACGAATCTTGTCTGTCGCTGCTCGGGATAGTTCCACTGCAAAAGGCAGTTGTTCCAACCCCTTACTCATCAGCACCAGATCTGCTGTTTCCAATGCAACGTCCGAACCTGTGCCACCCATTGCGATTCCGACTGAAGCGGCCGCAAGTGCAGGTGCGTCGTTGACACCATCGCCAACCATGGCGACCCCGCCGCCGTTAGCGAGGGTTCTGAGAAACTTGGCTTTGTCGTCCGGCATTAGTGGCGCGCGCGCTTCGTCAATGCCTATTTGTTTTGCAATCGCTTTTGCAACAGTTTGGTTGTCGCCAGAGAGCATGACGCTGCGTCCTACCCCAAGTTCTTTGAGAGCCTTCAAAACTGCTGAGGTCTCGGTGCGCACAGTGTCGGCGATGCCAACGACACCAAGGAATTTTTCATCGTGAGAAATGATGACTACTGTTTTTCCATCTTCCTCTAATTTGGTGACGCTTTCTTGGATGCTCGTCGGCAGTCCACGCTCTTGTTGAAATAAGGCAGAGTTGCCTGCCCAGACAGTCTTGCCGTCGATAACGGACTTTACTCCCTGTCCGTGGACAGCTTCGCTTCTTTCGGCGCTGGTCAGTTTAACGCCGCGTTGTTTTGCGCCGTCAATTATGGCCAACGCAAGCGGATGCGACGATTGTGACTCCGCACTGGCGGCAATGGCAAGCAAAGTGTTTTCGGTAACATCAGGCTCCGGTTTGATGCTCACGACACTAGGTTTGCCGATTGTAAGAGTGCCTGTTTTGTCAAAGGCGATGGCATCGACCTTCCCGAGTGTTTCGAGGTGAACGCCACCTTTAATGAGTACGCCCCCCTTAGCAGCGCGCGCCACCGCAGACAACACTGCAGCTGGCGTGGCAATCGCTAGTGCACAGGGTGATGCAGCAACCAGCAATGAGATGCCTCTCAAAATTGCTTCTTTGAGCGGTAATCCCGTCATCATGAGAACGACTGCCAAAGCGGGTGCGGCCAATAATATGATGGGCACAAATGTTCGTTCAAGTTTCTGAGCAAACTTTTGCGATTCGCCTTTGTGTGCTTCTGCTTCTGAAACCATGTCGACAATTTTGGCGAGCATTGATTCAGAGGACAGCTTTTTGACCTCGACTTCTAGCGCGCCGTCGGTATTGATCGTGCCTGCAAAGACATCATCGCCGGGACCTTTAGCAATTGGTACGGACTCTCCGGTTATCGTTGCTTGATCGAGCGAAGAATTGCCTGCGCGAATAACGCCGTCTAGCGGAACTCGATCGCCGGGACGCACCACCACAATGTCACCACGTTTTACCTCTTGGACAGGAACCTCGACAGTTTCAGTGCCCTGCTTAACGTGCGCCATAGATGGTCTCAATTTCCCAAGCTCTTCAACTGCATGCCGTGCTTTGTCCATGGCGCGATGCTCAAGTGCATGACCGAGGCTGAAGAGGAAAAGAAGGAATGCTCCTTCAAAATATGCTCCGAGGAAACCGGCTCCTATAGCGGCGAGAACCATTAGGGTCTCGATGTCGAAGATGCCTGACTTTACTGAATTGAAAGCTGCCTTTGCAGGAAACAGTCCGGCGCAAATCATGGCGACAAGACAAATCATGTCGCCGATTCCATTCGTCGTACCGACGAAGTGCTGGTATGCAAAACCAGCTGCAAGCAGTACGCCGCCCGCGATCGACAAGGGCATTTGAAGTATGGGAGCGAGCCCGCCCCCATGTGCGTGGAAAGAACAGGCATGACCTTTTTCCGGTTCTTCAAGCTCGTAACCCAAGGCTCTTACACGTTTGTCGATTTCCTTGGTGGAAGTGGTTTCGCGATCGAATTCTACTATCAATCTTTCCGCAGCGTACGCGACATTGACTGTGAGAATGCCAGGCATGCGACCCAAAGCATGCTCAATCATGTAGCCGCACTGAGCCGATTCCATACCGCGCACAAACCAGGTACCTTGCAAATAGCGTTTTGAAACTTGAGTTCCTACTGTGTTTATTGCTTCGCGAATTTGTTCTAATGAGATTTTTGTTTCGTCGAAGTGTATGCAAACTTCCGTTTGATTTCCATCACGTCTGACGTGTACATCTCCTATGCCTACGAGGTTTTCTAGCGAGCGTTCGAGTTGCTCGAAGCGACCGAATTCGTCAGTCTCGCCTGGAATAACAACATCCAGCTCAAGCTGACAGGCACTACCGCCGGTTTCAGCCGCGCGCGTTTGCAGAGCGGCTTGTCTGCGTCGCTCATCAA
>CAZCZI010000114.1:16765-18916 GCA_964503045.1 uncultured Candidatus Obscuribacterales bacterium | reverse complement strand
TGCGCGGCGCTCTCTGTAAGCATCTGCTCGTCTTGATTATAGGCTTGACCAAGGCAGGTAAGTTGGACGCAAACGTTGCCGATCTTTGGGCGAGAGCCAGCAAGAACATTACAACGGCGAAGCTAGACAAAGACATCATGAGCGAGACCTTCTTGCGCTACAAAGGCGCCGAAGCTGGTGAAATCGATTGGAGACCCACGGAAACAATGCCAGAAGACTATTACGCATTCTAGGCTCAAGCCGTGATAACTGTAGAAACGCAAGAAATCGTACAAACCATAGAGCATCTTCAAAATGCTTTTGAAGAACTGACTGTCAGAGGTTTGCGCTCTGCTGGTACCGAGCAGTTGAATCGTCTCACCAACTTGAAGGAGGAGATGGAACGCATTGGCGCATCGCATCTCGCCCATCGAATTCAGCTCGTGATTGAGGGGATTCAAAAAGACGATCGCAAGGCCGCGTCAGCCCTAATGCGTGCTCAAGCCAGTCTTAGAGTGTTCGAGAGAGTGCTGACTTTGGAAACGGTCGAACGAATCTTCTCGCGATTGAGTGGTGGAAGTGACGAGTTTGACGACGAGGAATTCGATGAGGAGTCTGATGATGACGAGGATGACGAATAAGTGAAGCTTAGCCCCGCCGACAAGCAAAAACTTGTTCCACTCCTCAATGAGTTGGCCGGTGCCGTTGAAGATCTTTTGCTGACTGGGCTTACGACTGCCACGGAAAGCACCAGAAAGACTCTCAATGTCTCGTTTCAAGAAGCTTCGCGTATGGGGCTTCTGAGGCTTGGTGGAACCATTCGGATCGCTAGCGAGGAGTTGGCTCGCTTTACCAACAACCAATCTGATTTCTCTAGCAAGCGTCTAGCGTTTTTTCTTAACCGCTGTTGGCTTCTCACGCAGGCAATGTCGAAAGCATTGAAAGCTGGAGACGATGAGCAATTTGACAAAATAATGCGCACCGCTGTGAACACTCCAGTCGACAAGCTGGAAGTCGTAACGGTTGGCGTAATCAAAAAGGTGACACCATCCTTTTCCACGTTTGAGTTCAGACTTCGAACCATCTCTGATGCTCCGAATATGCCTGCTGGCCAGCGTTTGATCTGGTCTTGCGTATTTCCTGTAAAGCCTGGCGCGGAGGTGCCGGCTGACGCGTATCTCCACCTCGATCAAAAACAAAAGTTCAAACCAGTTGTTTTTTTAGAGAAAAAGATTTTGCAGTTTGACAAGGTCGCCGTTGCCTTGGATGGCGGTGGCGGACGAATCAGTTTGGGTGAGGCTTCCACGGTAACGCCGGGAGCCGAGTTCGACGATTGGAAGAGGTTTGTCGCGCTGGATCTTCAACCTGCGGTGGATCGCATAAAGGCGCACAAACCAGGACCATTCGACCTTGAAGTCGAAATGCAGGAAGAACTGGTTCTCTCTGATTGGAACATCGGAGATGCGCAGAAGCCCACGACAGACCATGGACCGACGATTTTTCCGATCAGCACAGCAGCGTTGTCTTTTAGAGCAACCGTGGCGCCAGGTGTGGAAGGAAAGGATTTGTACAACAATCTGATGGCTCAAAAGGATAAAAAGAAACGAGAGCCGTTGTTTGGAGTTATGCATTACGACAAGTGCCAGCTGATGTTTCAAGCCCTGAGTGTGTTTGGAAAGGATGGACCAGAGCAGCTGATGCTTTCGAAGGAGTCATTCGACAAGAGAACGCTCTTGAAGGCGTTGTCTTTAACTTAGTTCAAAACGATTCTTTATCTGGAGGTTGAAATGTCGAAAAACGGCGAAAACGGCGACAACAAAAACAAAGATGTATTGCGCGAACCAGCCGAAATACGCTATGCCGACCAGCTGGAGGCCTTAAAGCAAAATGACAGTGATTCGGCGCCGAGGCCTTGGAAGCTGTCACCACGTTCGGTGCTGCTATACGTCGTGGGTGGCAAGACATTGAAAGCGAAGATCGATGGAAAGTCGGTTGATGTTCCAATTACCCGCAAGTTTTTCGGCGACGATAGCATTGTAGAACGTTCGATTGTGACGCTGGCTTCGGAGCGTGCATTGCTGCTGGTTGGTGAGCCAGGCACTGGAAAGAGTTGGTTGTCTGAGCACCTCGCGGCAGCCATCACCGGCAATTCTACTCTCACTGTGCAAGGTA
>CAZCZI010000114.1:12064-16665 GCA_964503045.1 uncultured Candidatus Obscuribacterales bacterium | reverse complement strand
TCTGAGCACCTCGCGGCAGCCATCACCGGCAATTCTACTCTCACTGTGCAAGGTACAGCAGGTACTACCGAAGAGCACATCAAATACTCGTGGAACATTGCTCGAGTGATTGCAGAAGGACCGACACCTCATAACCTGATTCCATCGCCGACAATGGTCGCCATGAGAAATGGCGGCATTCTCCGATTTGAAGAAATCACACGTTGCTTGCCTGATGTCCAGGATGCACTCGTGTCGATTCTTTCCGATAAGGCTATCGCTGTTCCCGAATTGCCCGATGCCAACATGGTTTGGGCGAAGCCAGGCTTCAATATCATTGCTACGGCCAACACTAGAGACCAGGGCGTGAATGAGCTCTCTGCCGCTCTGAAGAGAAGATTCAACTACATTCATATTCCAATCGTGGCCGATCAAAAAACCGAAGTGCAGATCGTGCAACAGCGCTCTACTGAGCTTCTTGAGAGATACGATTTGCCGATCAAGATTCCACCGCCGCTTATTGAGCTTATCGCTACTGTCTTCCGTGAAATTAGAGATGGTAAAACCGCCGATGGTGTCAGTATAAAAAAGCCGTCGACGACACTGTCAACCGCTGAAGCGATCAGTGTCGCCCTGGACTCCGCACTGCATGCGCGTTTCTTTAATTCGGGAACCCTTGGACCAAGGGAAGTAGCGAAGAATCTTGTGGGCTCTATAGTCAAGGAAGATCAAGCTGATCTTGCGGTTATGAAAGAGTATGTGGTTTTGGTGGCGAAAAAGCGTGGCGCCAGTGACAAGAATTGGCAGGAGTTTCACGACGCAGTTTTGAGCTCGCTCAACTAAGTGATAAACAGTTCTATTTGAATTTGATGAGTTGAATCTATGAGCGCACCGACACAAACGTCAGAACAAGACTCACTAGCTCGTGTAAAGGATCACTTCGACGAGAAGCAAATACGTGCTCGTTGCGAAGAAGTGCTTGCTGAAAAGCTCTACTGGTTTCCTGTCAGGCACCACTCGCCTGCTGTGGCGCGCTACCTAAAGCAAGCCATCAAGCAACGCAAACCGAAGGTCTTGTTCATCGAGGGGCCGCACGGAGCCACCGACTTGATCAAGTACATAGTCGACCCCAAAACTAAGCCGCCGGTAGCGCTCTATTGCTCGTACCGAGATGACGACAATCACTTGGGTTTGGCTGGTATTGCCAGCGCCGCCGAGCATATACCGCCGCGCTTTGCGTCATGGTATCCGATGTTGCCGTACTCTCCCGAGTACGTGGCATTGACGGTGGCAAAGGAGATGGGAATCGAAGCGGTCTTTATGGATCTGCCGCATCATGCTCGCCTCAGACCGATGTCTGAGATCATCGCTCAAAGAGAGCAAGAGATACAAGCAAGACGCGCTGAAGCGGAAAGAAGGAGGAATGAGGCGCAAACTGCCGTTGATAGCGACGAAGAGGACGGCGAGGAAGAAGGCGAGGAGGAAGGCGCTGAGGGTGACGAGGCAGAAAAGAAGGACTACCAACCCCCGTCAACGGATACAACCGATCGGCTGATTGCAGAAAGTGAGTTCTATGTCAAACTGGCTGAAGTGGCTGGCTATCGCTCGTGGAATGAAGCCTGGGACAGCATCTTCGAGATGCGCGACTTCAGTGCCGATATCGAACAATTTCGCGTTGAGCTAGCGACATTTTGTGCAGCCGCCCGCGCCACTGCATGTGTTGAGCGAATGAAGGTTGATGGAACATTCGAGCGCGAGCGCTTCATGCTCAAGACTATCACTGAGCAATTGCTTCTTCGAGCAATCAAGCCTGAAGACGCGATGGTAATTTGCGGTGGCTTCCATCTGTTTCTCGACAGAGACGATACGACCGCGCCACCGATACCACCGCCGGGAACCATATATAACACCATAGTTCCATACTCATATTACCGAGTGTCAGAACTCTCAGGTTATGGTGCCGGCAACAGAGCTCCTCAGTTTTACCAGACGGTGTGGGATTTGACGCATGCAGGCAGAGGAAAGGACTATGTCACCGAGCATGTGATTGCGGTTTTGAAAAAGGCACGCAAAGAGGGCGAACCGCTGTCGTCAGCTGATGCAATTTCAGTGTGCCAACATGCCGAGATGCTCGGGCGATTACGCGGGCGTCCGCAGCCGGTGCTCGACGACATTCACGATGCGCTGATTACGTGCTGCTGCAAGGGCGATCCCAAGGATGATGGCGTACATCTGGCCAAAGCGATGGATGCAGCTGACATTGGTCACAGACTGGGACGAGTGTCGCCAGATCTAGGTCAGTTGCCGCTCGTCAATGATTTCTATACGCAGCTTTCCATGGTCGATCTGGGCGAAGTATTGAATAAGGAGAAGCGCCTCAAAATCGAACTGGACAAGCGCGTTGATCTGGCAAACCGGCGTTCTGTCCTTTTGCATCGCTTGCGCTACATGAAGGTGCCGCTCAGCACTCTGGTCGAGGCGCCAAGTGGAGATCTGGCAAGGGGAACACTATTCAAGGAAGTCTGGGCTTTGGTGTGGTCACCGGAAGTCGAGTCTACGTTGATCGAACACAGCTTCTACGGTGACACTGTTGAAGCTGCAACGCTTGCGATGCTACAGGAAGATCTGGCGAAGGACGGCAATCACGCGGGCAAAATTTCGCAGCGCCTGGTGAGCTCCATTGATATGGATCTTCCCAACATGATTCAAGAAGTGCAAGATGCATTGAGTACGGCAATTGATACGGACACGCGCTTTGTTTCTCTTTCGCAGGCTCTTGCGAATCTTCTTTTAATCGATCGTTATGCTGTCTTGCGAAATTTGCGCCGAGGACTTCTCGACGATTTGATTTTGCGTTGTTTCGATCGCGCCTGTTTCTCAATTCTAGATGTCGTTGCGGTGCCGGTAGATCAGCAGCAAGAGGTGATTTCTGCGCTGTTTACGCTGGCTGAGATTATGCAGCGTGGAGAACGACAGGGACTTGATCGTGATCTCTTCATTGAAAACGTCAAGTATGCCTCAGAAGCGACTGAGATTCCGTTTTTGAGGGGAGCATTGCTGGGCATTCTTGCGGAACTGAGGGTCATGAGTCCCGAACAGCTGGCAGAACAAGTTGCCCTATTCTCCAAGGCGCCAGTTGAAATCAAGGTCAAAGCCGGAGACTTCCTCGACGGTGTGATGGCTGTCTCTCGCACTTCAATCTTGCTTGGTGCCGAGTCGCTCATCAAGGCGATGGATGAACTCTTGCGAGCATGCGAATGGGAAGACTTCCTTGTTTTATTGCCGCGTACGAGAGCAGCGATTGAAAGATTGCACGATCGCCAGCGTGAGTCGCTTGCAAGCCGTGTCGCAAAACTCTACGGACTGTCCGCCGAGGCGGAGTCGCTCACCAAACTCACCACGTCAGTAGGTGCCGCAGCAGCTATTGCCCGTATCGATGCCAAAGTGGCACAAATCATGAAGGAGTGGGACTTCTAATGAACCAGCCATTAAACGACGAAGATCGCCATATTCTCTCACGTTGGCGATTGGTGCTCGGAAAACAGGCGGAAAACAATGGTATCACCTGTGAAGGCGATTCCGATTGCCAACGAGCGGAAGAACTCGTCGGATTTCTCTTCGAACCGGCGGGCGACCCACAACAGCGTCGCAGCAGCGGGCGTCAGGGCTCACGTGGCGGCTCTCAGCTTACCGTGCCGCAGTGGGTTGATCAGGTATCTGAACTGTTTCCAAATAGCGCCAAAGAGGTTCTCGAAAAAGAACTTATTCAGCGTCGCGGAATTGCAGAACTTTTGAGCGAGCCGAAGCTGCTTGAAAAAATCGAGCCCAATGTCGAACTAGTCAAAACGCTCATCACCCACAAAGACATGATGACACCCGAGACACGCGTGCTTGCTCGCAAGGTGATTGATGCAGTTGTGCAGCAACTCAAAGAGAAAATGAAAATTCAAATCGAGTCTGCTATTACCGGTGCACTTCGAAGAGATCGCCATTCTCCTCGTCGTGTGTTTCGCAACCTCGACATCAAGACTACAATCAAGAAGAACCTCAAAAACTACGATGAGAAGACAGAGAAGCTCTTTGTTGATCAGCTGTTTTTCTTTGCCGCCGAGCGCCGGAAAAAACCTTGGCACATCATCGTGACTGTCGACCAGTCAGGTTCGATGCTCGACTCTGCGATTTTCTCGGCGATCATGGCTTCGATTTTCTACGAGCTTCCGGCTGTTCGCACATCGCTAGTGTTGTTCGATACACAAATTGTCGACCTGTCAGATCAGGTCGGCCAGCCCGTCGACGTTCTGCTTTCCGTAAATTTAGGAGGCGGAACAGACATTACACAAGCACTGCAATACTCATATCAGCTCGTGCGAGAGCCTGGCCGTTCTATCGTGGTTTTGATCACCGACTTTTTCGAGGGAAGGGACGAACGCGACTTGATCAAGCAAACGAAAGTCATGTTCGACTCTGGTGTTCGAATGATCGGTTTAGGCGCGCTGGGCTACGATGCGCGGCCGGAGTACAACAAGCAAACCGCAGGAAAGCTGCGCAAGGTTGGAATGGATATATTGGTGTGTACGCCTGAGAAACTCGCTGAGTGCATGGCAGACATCATTCGAGGCTGA
>CAZCZI010000114.1:0-11964 GCA_964503045.1 uncultured Candidatus Obscuribacterales bacterium | reverse complement strand
GGTGTGTACGCCTGAGAAACTCGCTGAGTGCATGGCAGACATCATTCGAGGCTGATCACTTCCAAACCGAGAGTGCCTAGTACCTAGTAGAGGATCGGCGGGTGGAATGGAGGTTGTGGGTTGTGATGGCGAGGATGTGGAAAATTCCGACGAATGTCGCCCCAGTGGTTGGGATGATTCTTAATTTGTCTGAACTTTCTTTCCATCTCGAGTATCCATCCTTGCATTTTGGCTCTGTCATGGTCTGAACCGAATGCACTTGCGCCCGAGTCAGCCGGCACTCCGGAAGCTGTTGAAAGTGTGCCGACGACGTTGCCTTCGCCTACTGCTGCGTCAGGAACAGGTGGATTTGCATTGTCTGTCGGCTTGTTTGTGTCCGTCGGTTTGTTTGTGTCTACCGGCTTGTCGTCGCCAGGTTTGGCACTGTCAGCTGGTTTCGACTCGTCGTCTTCTCTCACTGATGCGGATGGTTTCGATTCGGTCGCGTTGTTGTAGTCTTCTTGCGCAAGCGAGAAATCTTTGTGCTTGTGTCCGTGAGCCGAATCAAGCCCCATTTCCTTTACTGAATGCTTAGCCGAAAAACCTGTAGTAATGCCGGTATGAAGCTCCGGAATGTCTCTATGCATCAAGTCTTTCACAAAGTTCGCATTTGCCTCTGTGTATGGGCCGGTTCCTTGAAACTTCTCGTAGTCGTCTAGAAACTCCTTCATTTCGCGTCTTGTGACGCGGCTGTTGCCATCTTTGTTCAAGTAGTTGATTAATGGATCTGGTCCTTCATACAAGGGTGCAAGTGCCTCTCTCGCTTCTTCTTGATTGATCGCCTTTTGATTATTGCGGTCGTCTTTGCGGAGGTAACGCGTCAGGGCAGATTTGGAAATATTCTCTTCGCCTATTCTCTGATCGTATGTCGCGAGCTTGTCGAACAGCTCCACATCGAGAGTGCTGGCAAATCTTCGGTCGAAGGCACCAAACCGGGTTTGACCTTCTTTCGCCGCTTCGAGCTCGGCTCTCTCGATCTGTCCGTTGCCGCTGGTATCGATTCGGGAAAATTCATTTTTCAGCCAGGCTGCCGACATCTGCGGCAAAACGCCGTTAGAGACCATATCTGCGGTGGCGTCAGCCATGCGTTGTTTGGCCGCTTCGTTATCGTATGAACCGGTCGCTCCGACTACTGATCGAAGCTGCCGATACGCTTGATCCGCTCCACCTTTTAGTGGATCTTTTGCGACTTCGCTGATTGAGTCGTTAGAATCTGCTCTCATGATTGAGCGCTCCAGTTTGCGGGGGTGTGCATACTTTGGCAGCGCAACATAACAGCTGCATAACAGTCCTAGGTTTCGACAAGTGGAAGGTACTGCCCCTCCGATAAACCAAACGTCCACGCAATAGCGCCTTTTGGAGTGATAACAGTTGGAGGCACGCGGAGGAAATAGGTTTTAAACGTGCCGTCTGGTTCGGCGGTTTTGTTTATCACCTTCACTAATTTCAATGGTTCATCATCTGGCATGTGTTTGCTGTATAGCGTTCCGACCTCGTCTCTCGCCACACTGTAAACGCCGCTTGCATGTATGTACTCGGATATGCCAAACCTCTCAATCATCAGCCTTCGTAGTTCTATGTTCTTCGTATAATCAATATCCATTGCCGTGAATTCTCGCTTAATCACATGTTCTGTCACCGGCACTCCATGCAGCGCCCAAATTCCAGAACCGTCTTCAAACTCGATTGCCATTCCTTCGTCATTGTGCAGTCTCATCGCTTCATCGAAATTCAAGGCACTCGGATTGTCGCATGCCAAACACACCTCGCCAAACGGCACCCACCAGCCTCCTATATCACATGCCTCGGCAAACAGGTCATCTTTCATGACGTCAAAGCCAAGCATTCTCAGTGCATCCATTCGGATAAGGTCTGCGGCATCAGCAAGAGGCGTATGGAAGTAACACTCGAACACGAAGATCGGATTGCTTGTAAGTGCCGCCCACCAAGAATCATTGAAGGCATCAAGGCGATCGCAGCGTTGGTCATCACGAAGTGCGCTTCGCAGTTTGTCCAATACTCCGTGCAACGGTACTGGACGCAAGATCGGAGCTCTTGGCTCTCTTATCAGATCGGCCAAAGATCGTTGTGTGCCGTCAACGAGATTCATTCCCAGGGGACGGCAAAGATTACTCCAGCACCTGTTTAGATCATCCAGCCCCAACTCGTGATCGATGGTTGTTATGGTCTCGTTTGCCAGATTCCACCGATGCGGAATGTCATGTATTAGGGAGTAAGAACGAGAACGATTCTTCAAAAGCTCCGGATGAATTCCATAGGCCGCACCGCCGATACATGCTTGAGCAAACCGGCTCGGATAAGGGCTAAAGGTGCTCGATATTATGATTGCGGCTTTGGCAACATCTAGAGCCGAGTCTAACCATATGATTTTGCTTCTGGGAAGCTCAATGCCGGCATCGCCATAGATTTCGATTATTGTATGCTCCAGTCTCTCTCGATCTGCTGGTTCAGTGGCGATTGCTCTTCCCGTCCAATAAGATTTGATTGCTTCGAGTTCCTCTCGATTATCTTCAAGTGCTTCTGTGATCAGGGCGGCGTAAGCATTTGATCTGGCCGCCTTACGAACGTGTTCTTGAAGCAAGCTGTTTTGTCTTGAGGCTTTCTGTTGGATTTCTTCTTTTGACAGTTTTGGTCGAGGTCCTTTTCTTTTGACAAATTTACTTGTCTCATCACCTGCTTCGGTTTCTGCAATTAGTTTGCCTTTCTCAGGATCAACTACAAAGGACTTGCTCCAGTCATGGAGCGCTCTCATGAACTGTTCAAACATTTCTCGACGCTCCATCGGTAGATTCGATTTCGGTTATGCCAACCTAACCAGCGAATGTGAAAGATTTGTGAGTCGAACCCGAGATCGCTCGGCAATGTAAACATTGCTTCAATCGAAGATTCGCTCTATAGTGTCGAAACTTGGCACCAACTCAATGAGTCGAAAAATAGCAACAGTGAAACATATCGTAGTCATGCAGGTGCAGCTCTGCGTTGCTTCGGTATTACTCGTCTCATGCAGCGACTCGACTCAGACGTCCATCCAGCGAGATACGGAAGCCATTCGAAAGCACGAACAAAGAAAAATACAACTCCAAAAGATGGAACTCGGTCCAGATGAGTGTTCGCTGCAGCAGGCAAGCTCCAAATACATGCCGAATGTTCAAAAACCGAATTGGAGCGATTACCGCGACGCAGCAGAAAAGGCACTGAAGAAGAAAGATTACGACGCTGCGGTTCAGTTGCTGGACGAGGCAATTAGACTGTCGCCCGAACGTGGAGGGTTATACAATATGCGGGGACGGGCGCGCGCCAACTCGATGCGCTCAAACGACGGGGCGGCTCTGGAGGATTTAAATAAAGCGAGAAGCCTCAATGCCCTTACAGATGGTGGCTACAATTTCATCGCACGATTGCTCGATAGCAGATCGAAAACGAATGAGGCTATTCAGGCTCTGGGCGAGGGGATCAAAAAGTATCCTGAAAGCAGAGAGCTCTTCCAGGCACGCGCGGTAATCTATGCCGCGCACAATCAAATGGAGAAAGCAAAGGCGGATTACGACAAGAGCATCGAGCTGGACGGCGACCAATCGGAGCTTTATCTTTTGAGAGGACAGCTCCTGCAAAGGATGAATAGGTTTGCCGATGCGATAAAGGACTTTGATGAATGCACCAAGCATTCAAAGAACGACAAGGTAGACATGCGCAGTGTGGCACTCAAAGCAAAGGCTGGGTTGTTAGCAAAGATGGGCAAGCATCAAGAAGCTATCGATACGATCAGCAGAATTGAAACGCAAGAAAGCGATGAAGATCTTTTGCAGTTTCGTGGAGACCAATATGCGGCACTCAAGAATTACCCGCGCGCCCTGTCCGAGTATTCGGAAGCCATAGAGGCATCACCCGAGTTTGCCAGAGGGGCGTACGAGGGCCGGGCGAACGTGTATGAGACTCTGGGTAGATTAGAGATGGCTGCATTGGACAGAGCAAAAGCGCGAAAGTTGCAAGATGCGCCAGCAGAAAAGACTATTTATAAGATCAAATGAGACTGCAAGAAGTTATTCGAGCGTGACGGTTACAATTTCCGGTTTGCAAAACAAGCGAACCGGGATGATGCTCGTCCCAATTCCACTCGTTACGACAAGCTGTTTGTTGCCCTCCTTGAAGACCCCGGATGCATACTTGCTTCCGGTTTTGCAAGGCACAAGGAGTGCACCAATGATTGGAAGTCTAACTTGACCACCGTGTGTGTGGCTGGCGAATGCCAATGATACGTCTTGGGGAAGCAAACTAAAGGTATCGGGGGAATGCATCAGCGCAATCAAAAAGGCGTCTTGCGGAATGGCTTTAAATGTCGCTTTCACCGCCTCTAATTGATCGCCTTCCCAGCCGACACCAGCTATACGGATATCGCTCTTGATTTCAGTCGGTGGCAGGCTAAAGCAAGTGTTGTCCAGTATCTCTATTCCAAAGCGTTGTAATGAGTCTCTGATTTCGTCTTTGCCTCGCCAGATGTCGTGGTTTCCATAGACGGCAAACGTACCCAGTTTGCTGGTGATTCTAGATAGTTCACTTGCTATCGAATACGGTGTTACCTGTTTTTTCCCGATTACAAAGTTGCTCAGAAAGTCTCCAAGCAAAAAGACTAAATCTGGATTCTGCTTGTTGATCAGATCAACTACTTGTTTTACTTTTGAAATTCCTACAGATGGGCAACCCGCGTGGAGACAGCCAAGCAGAGCTATTTTGGAGCCTTTCAAGCTCGCAGGAAGATCTTTGACGGTGATAGCGAACGATTTTACTGTGAGTTGGTTTGGCTCAATGAAGACTCCCCAGAACCCCAAGGACACCAAAAAGCCAAAGACGATCAAGATTCCAATTGGCGTCAGAGTGATGATTGTTTGCGCGAGCACTGCGAAAACAATAAACACAATCAGAGTTTTTATGAAGTCGGCAATCATTTGTTTCTCTAGGAAGGCAATCGTATCAGATTGTCTCGAATGCACTAAAGGTTCCGGCAACGAATCCCTAGCAAGATCTCTTTGATGATAAAAACATGCGACTAAAGTAGAAAGCATTTTTGGACAAACCCGACTCATAAATTCTGTCGATTTGGTCGGGCGAAGTTGTCGTCCTACGCAATGTAGGCGTATAGGCTACGATTTCAAGTCGGGATACTAGCGTGAATGGTACTTCGAAGACCCGGTGCGGCGAGATGTGAGCATCATCTGGCGGAATGAGCTTGACAGAACTAATCGTTGGATCTACGATAGTAATTGTCAACTTAACGTTTTCTACCACCGAATACACACGTAGGAGGCACGGCGCCATGCGTGACATAGTTTCGCTCACCTCAAAAACCCTGTTGAGTGTTCGAGCCCCTGAATCGTTGTTTTCTCAATCGAAGTCTGAAGCAAAATCCGAATATCGAGCGTTGATCAAACGGTGGCATCCAGATCGCGAAGCATCGCCTGATGCAGCCCTAGTAATAGATCACATAACTAACCTCTATCGCCTGGCTTGTCACAAACTCCAACATGGTTCTAAATGGCATGAGCCATGCGAAAAGATAGAAGACGAAACGCCTGGCGTAAAACGGTTTCGTCTGAAAGATCGCTCGATTCGACAGTGTGAATACATCAAGGTTCACGATTTCGAGTTCGGGCTGATGTTCATCGGCAATGATTACGTCAGCTACGAAATCGACGAGGAGTTTGCTGATTTCTTCAGATACGGCCGCAAGCAAATGTTGATGCTGCGTTTTCAAAATGCAGATATGGCCGCGGAAATGTCGAAGTACTTGCCTCAAGTACTCGAATATTTCTCAACTGAAGGCAGCCAAGTTCTTATCGTCAGAAAGACACCAGATCAAATTCTGCTATCGGATGTTTGTAAGCACATGGGTGGAAGCATCGCTCCAATCGAGCATGTTGGTTGGATTTTGAACGCTTTGTACAACGTTGCCTGTTATCTCGAATGGTGCGGCATGACACACAATGCTATCTCGAAAGAAACAGTTTTTGTCTCACCATTGAGACACAGCATCATGCTTCTGGGTGGTTGGTGGTATTCCGCACCAATAGGTTCGCGCCTGAAGGCAGTGCCGAATAGAACTCTCGATCTTCTACCCTACGGCGTGATGACCGACAAGAAAGCTGATTGCAAAGTCGATCTCGAGTTGATCAAAACGCTGGGACGCGAGTTATTAGGTGGCGAAGGAAAACTGGTTTGGGAAGACAATGCACTTCCGCGAAGCATTGTGGATTGGCTGTCGGCGCCATCCAGCGGCAGTGCGAAGGTTGACTACAAGGAATGGAAGCATGAAGTCCTTGTAGATGCTTTCGGTCCCCCGCGATTTGTCAAATTGTGTTTAAGCACTAATGAGTTATACAAGGAGATATAATTATGGGTACATCACGATGGAGTCCTGATGATTGGGACGATTACGTAAGCACGACGTCGACCAAGTCCGCGGCTGAGATATTCAGCCACAAGATGCACGAAGATCTTGATCCGAAAAAGATTACTTTCAGAGAGTCTTGTGATTCGGAAGTGAATCCCGACTCGACACCAATCATAGTGGCAGTCGATCAGACCGGCTCGATGGGGTATCTTGCTGAGACTTTGATCAGGCATGGGCTTGGTGTTCTTCTGGAGGAGATTTATAATCGCAAACCAGTGCCGGATCCGCATGTAATGTGCATGGCGATCGGCGATGCATGGTGCGATGTGGCGCCTCTTCAGGTGACTCAATTTGAAGCCGATATCAGATTGGCAGACCAGTTAAGCCACTTCTACATTGAAGGTAATGGTGGTGGGAACAGTTATGAGAGTTACAATTTGCCATGGTATTTTGCCGCTACTCGCACTAAATGTGATGCCATAACCAAACGCAATCAGAAGGGATTTCTGTTCACGGTCGGTGATGAACCGCCGCCGCCGAACCTTCTGGCTGCGCACGTTAAGAAGTTTCTTGGCGGTGGACTGCAACACGATCTAACTACCGAACAAGTGCTTGCCATGGCATCGAAAACGTGGAATATCTTCCACATAATGATCGCCGAAGGCAGTTATTTCAGAAGTAGGTCTGAAGATACGAAACGTGCATGGCGACATCTTCTTGGTCAGAATGCAATCTTGCTGTCCGATCACACGCAGCTTGCCGAGTTGATTGTTTCGACACTGCAAGTATACGAAGGTGCTGAACTTGCAACTGTGGCAAAGAGTTGGAACGGCAAAACCGGCCTGATTGTCAGAGAAGCGCTGACGCAGCTTGCAAAGCCAGTGTTGAGTGGTTCTAAGGGCTTTACCAAGCTCTAGACTGCTGCAATCGGAGCAAGCGAAGTGTACTTAGAGATAGGAGAAGGAAAATGAAGACCGGGCATGCGGTGATTGGCGCAAACTATGGAGATGAGGGCAAAGGTTTGATCACTGATTACCTCGCGAGCAGATCTCCTGGCGACACACTGGTTGTGCGGTTTAATGGCGGCGCCCAAGCGGGGCACACTGTAGTGACGCCCAGTGGGCGCCGTCACGTTTTCAGTCATTTTGGTGCTGGCTCATTTGTTGAATGTCCTACGCATCTCAGTCAGTTTTTTATTGTCAATCCAATCTTGTTTGCGAAAGAGCATGAGCGGCTTGCGAGTCTCGACGTTCATCCTACGGTTTCAATCGACTATAGAGCATTCGTTACCACTCCAATAGACATGTTCATAAATCAACAGATCGAAAATCGTCGAGGTAAGTCGCGATTGGGAAGTTGTGGTGTTGGAATCAATGAAACCGTAACCAGAAGCCTGAGAGCGCCTGAGTTACAGCTAAGGGCAGGCGAGCTGGTGAATCGAACCGTCCTGAAAAGAAAATTGAATCATCTATTCAGAGAATGGTTGCCTGCTCGCCTGAGTGAATACAAGTTTGATTCTTCGTTACCTGCAATCACAAAATTCATTGACTCTCAAGAGGCACTAATTGAGCGATTTGTACAGGATTCGCAAGCTATGCTCGATCTTGCAGAACTGGCGTATGAGTACCCCAGTGCGAACCATGTGATCTTCGAAGGAGCTCAAGGATTGATGCTGGATGAATATAGAATCGATCAATGGCCGCACGTTACGCGTTCGAATACCGGCCTGACCAACGTTGTTTATTTGGCTTCACGTTACGGTTTGGATAGGTTGGATGTTACCTATGCAACGAGAACGTATTTGACTCGCCATGGTGCAGGTCCATTGGTCGGAGAATGCGATTTGGTGTTTAACGATGACACCAATGTTCCTAACCAATTCCAAGGCACTTTGCGCTTTGCTCCTCTGGATTGGACCCAGGTTAACAATTCGATTTCGATAGATTTCGGTCAGGCAAAGCAGAGGTTTTCCAATCTGAGTGCTGGTATTGCAATCACATGCGCCGATCAACTCCCAATCTCTTCCGACGCACAAATGATTGTTCCACTTACCTATATTAGTTATGGTCCGACCAGAAGTTCGGTAATTGAGGCGAGACAGCAAATGTTGTGCGCAGCGAGTGCGTCATAGGCGTTTTTTTTGCAGTGTGCACAACTTTTACACGTTGCTTCATCTAACCTTTGAATATTCCGAAAAAACATTTGGGCGTTCCCACCAACTACAGGCAGCCAAAGAGGTGCCGGATTCATGGCCGATAACTTCGAGAATTTCAACGACGTCAAAGCAGGGGACTCCAACGTAGCTTCATCCTCTCTATACAGTGAGGTGTACAACGACCGCGAGCAAGGCAATACAAAGAGAAACAGTGATGCCACGAGCGGTCAGTCCGCCGATCCAAAGATTGATAGTATGTTCGGTTCGCTCCAGATATTTGACAGTGACAGTGATTCCAGCTCCAAAGTTACCAACGACCTCAACTTCAAACCCGGCGACGCAGTAAATGGAATACAAGCCACACCTGGTGACGTCGCAGTAAATGGAATACAAGCTCCCGGCGACAAACCTGCAGACAAACCAGCGGGGACTCCCAGCGAGCAAGACGAACTTGCCAATTTGAAGACACAAGCCGCCGACGATCAAGCCAAAGCGGCAATAAATGACGCTGCGCCGCCTACCACCACTGCCGCCAAGCCTGTGGACACGGCAGCTGCAGAAAAATCCGCCCAGGAAATCGAAGATGCCTTGCACTGGTACAAGAAGGACGAATACGACAAGATCAACAAAGTCCTCGAAGGCAAGTCCCCTGAAGAGATCAAGGCTATTGAAGAGGCGTTCAAGAAAGAACACGATGGCAAAACCATCGAAGAATATCTTGGCGAAAGATGGAAAGGAAAGCACGATGAAGAGCTGAAAAAGACGTTAGACATCATTCAGCATGACAAAGAAGGACCAAAGGACGCTCCGGCGCCACCATCGGCACCTCCTGAAAATGCGGAGGAATTGAAGGCAAAAGACGCCAAGGCTCTCGAGTCCATCAAGCACGATCCTGAAGTTACTAAAGAACATGCCGCGCTTGAAAAACATGCTCGCGAAACCATGAAGGATCCCGAGCTGAAGCAGTTTCTCGACAACATGAATAAGCTTGAGGAAAGGGAAGCCAGCGTTCAGCGCCAGTATGAAAAGGAGTTTTTGGCAAAAGGAATGAGCCCAGAACAGGCTCATAATGAAGCCGAAAAGAAGGCGCACGAGCAAATTGAAAAGACTTACCAAAACCTCAATAAGCTTTTAGACAAAAATGACAAGGCGCCGGTTAGCCAGAAAGATCGAGTGGTGCTCGCACAACAGGCGATGCAACACGCTGCCGATCCTTACTCGATCTCACAAGGCGGATACAACACTTGCAACGCGGCAACGGTTGAGACCAGAACTTTTACAAAAGATCCCGCAGAAGCAACCCGTTTGATTACAGAAGTGGCGACAACCGGACAATACACTCGCGACGGCAAGCCCACGATTAAGCTCGACCCCCAAAGCCTTCAGCGCCAGGGCGAAGCCACTGAGGCTCCAAAGGATAGACTCGACGGGCATCGTGATTTTGCTAGCCAACTATTCGAAGTAACCGCAGTCAACGTCGAATTGGAAAAGCAAAATCAAAGCACCAATCCTCCGGGACATCTCAGATACGAGCAACACAAACCCATTGCCGGTAAGAACCCTCCGGATAATGGTGAACGATTAATGGATTATTCGACAAAGCCGCCGAAGGAAGTAGGCAAATCTCCCCAATTGGATATTGGCGAAATCTCCGATCTCGCCAAAGAAATTTCGCCAAGCAATGGTGATGGGCCGGTGGCGATTAACTCAATCGACGTGACCCAGAGTACAAAGAAGCTTGTCGATCTCGAGATGTCGATTTACAAAATAAATGGCGGAAAGCCAGTTGATATGAACGATCCCGACTGGGCGAAAAAACTCAAAGATGAAATAGACAAGAAAGGAGACATGCCGCAGGAGAAAAAAGACGAAGTCAAAAAACATATTGACGATCTTGAGAAGTATCAAAAAGAAGATAAGACCAGCGGCATAATTCATGTTCATAACGAACAAGAAATGAAAGACACTCTAGCCAAACTGAAGCGTGAAGGCAAGCTGCCAGTGATTGTTTCTGTCGATGCACGTAATGAACCTTTCTGGAGCGACTCAGGTGGTGGAAAGGCGGGCGGCAGCGGTGCCGGCCACGTTGTGACTATAACTGATTACGATGAATCCACCGGCAAGGCGAAGATGGAAAACCAGTGGGACTCTGCGTCTAGTCACGACATAACTGCCAAGCAACTCTTCGATGCCACCAGAGTAGAAAGCGTTACGAGCCTGCAAAAAGAGGTTGATGAAGCTAAGGCAAGTGGACACAGAAACTTCAACAAGGAATATGAGCTTTTGAGGTTCAAACACGATCAGGGTCAAATGTCTGATGCTGATTATGACAGAGAAATTACCAAAGTAACGGTCGAACGGTACCGACAGGTTAAGCGAGGCGACATCAAAGACGATGACAACTACAAGGGTGATTCGCGCCAAGTCGTGAATATGCTCAAAGAACTCGAGAATTCCGGTAATCCCGAAGACAAGAAGCGGGCTGAGCAAATTAAAAAGGACATTAGACAAGGTATGAAAGATATCGACGAAGGTAGATAAGCCAGAGGTGAGGTGATCATGGGAGCAGCGGACGTACCACCAGTGCTGGAGCATTCAGCAAAACCATGCGAAGTGCGACAATTAGATGCGCGAGCTGGCGCTCAAACCGCCTTGCAAGAAGAGATTGAAAAGCACCGCACCGAGATTAGGGAATCGTACCCGAAGGGTGATCGTGCCGAGACGAAGGGGGATAAACCTGAGGTGCAGATCCGAGATCACGGACAAATAAAAGACATGACTCTGCCCAAGGACTGGGTAGAGGGTGGACCTTATAAAATCGACGGACCAGGAACCAGATCATTTCGCGAATTCCATCCCACCGAAAACCCGGAGGCTCTAATTGGTTTCTTTTACCGTGGGCTGAAGATCGGCGAGGCCGGCGGAAAGAACTTTCATGACATATTGGACAAGCCGCCTCATTCCCTATCGCAAGCCGAGCTGACCTCGCTGAGCGATGTTTTGCGAGACAAAGGTAAGCCCGAAGATTTTGCAGTTTATTCGGCGAAGACGATGGATTGGAATGGCAAGAAGGTGCTCGTGGTAGAAGGCAGATACAAGGAACTTCAGCAGGACGCACTCGAAATCTTTGTCGATGCAGACAACGATGGACGAGTAGTGCAAGAGGTGTATTACCAGGCGCCGAAAGACTCCTTTCTGAAGTATTTGAAGGCCGCAAAGGATTCGCTGCGCTCAATTCAATGGGAGTGAGTGGGGGAAAGTGAGAATAGCGATCGTGCGATCAGCGCATGCGTCAGAGAGACTGCGATCAGGATCTGTCAATAAGTTTGTGTCAAAGGTTGAGTCATAACGGTATTCTTCCTTC
>CAZCZI010000113.1:0-19084 GCA_964503045.1 uncultured Candidatus Obscuribacterales bacterium | reverse complement strand
TGGAAAGAACTACACCCTGCGCCCCACCCATGGTGCCATCCGACTTTTTGACGCTGACATGGAAGTACTCATGCACCATCTGGCATCGTACAACGGAGAAATGGAATGCGTCATTTCAAACGCACCGATCGGCAGTAATTCTGTAGATCTACTGGATGGCTTCAAATTCTCTGCTGACTTGAACGGTGTCTCGGATGCCGACTATCCGCAAAGCGAATTGACGTTTCGGGTGCACAGCGATTACGCGAAGGAATACGCAAGATAGTAACTCGACGAAGGTGATTCGTGAGCTCGGGGGGGTTGAAAAGGTGACATCGCAGGCGTGTTTTTTGCGGGTTTCGAGTTTAATCTGGTTTTCGTACCAGTAATCGAGTCGTAAAACGGTGTTGGAAGGATTTGCTGTCTTTGAACTCCACGAAAGATCCACATTAGCTACACCAACTCTCTACAAATAGAAAGTAATCTCTCTTCTACTCACGGATGTTGTGTAATTGGAAGGAGGAACGGAATTGTTGACCAGAGCGCTGAAAGCTTTGCCGCAAATCGCAGAAGAGTCAGCGGCTGTCTTTTCGAAAGCTGCAGAAGGCGCTAAGCTTAGGCAAGGACCGTTCTTTAGCCAGGCAGAGGCATTTGCAGACGAGATTTATACAACGCTGAGGAACGGTTCAGCGCCGGACAAGCCGGGGATTCTTCGCGAGATAGAGACGGGTTTGAATGTTTTACGCGCCCAATCCTTTCCGTATGTTCCAGAAGTCATTGTCAGAAGCAGCGGTGCCACTACCCATGGTTCTGCATTCCGCAATCGCATTGATGTCAATCTCGATATCGAGCGGGTTGCAGGTGAGGTGAAAGTAAGTATGAGGGGAAGCCCTCTCAAAGAAAGCTCGGTGGCCAATGCTGCTTCACACGAGTTTGTGCATGTAGAGCAGTCGGCGTTGCGCTGGTGGCGTAAAGCAGATGAGATGGAAATTGGTTCGCGCCCCTTGCCTCGTCAGATTGGGTCGCTTCTGCGAACGGACGCAGATGCGCTGAAGTTTGGTAAGAGGAGTGCTGACAATGTTCCGGACGTGATGTCCGACAGGGCGTTCGTCGAGCACATTTTAAAGTACCGAGATGGACGACTACTCACGCCAGAGCAAGCAACGAGGGCCGACAAGTTGAATGTGTCATTCGCGAAGAGTAAAGCTCACGCGCCAATATTTCAGAAGCTGTACGATGACAATCAAAGGGCGCAATTCATAATGCATGGACAGACACCCGCAACAGATGCAGAATTCGCCGCGTTTCACGATCGACTTCTATCTAGCTCGCTCCCCTCGAAAATGGCTTCTGTGGTGGTAGAGAAAGGCTTGCTTTCGCCCCTTCCCAAGCCTGAGAGCGGGAGAGAGCTTTTCCAGGCTTTCAGCAAGTACGCGGACTCCACGTTTGCACGATACGTGAGAGATGGATACAAACCCTACCGCAATGCCTTTCACGAGCGCGAGGCTCACGCCTTTGGAAACGATGTCGCTGCGCACTACGAATTGCGCAAGATGCTCGGTATTTTGTGAGTCGGGCGGTTCAATTCTCTAACTGTGAAACGTTTCATGAGACTCTGATGATATGATTCGTTTTGCAAGTTGGAGAAGGAGAAAATGAAAAGCAGGCGAAGAATAGTTCACCAATTGATCGGAACTGCGGCAACCTACTCTATTTTTCTTGCCACACTGCACTTCGGATGTGCCACCGGCGCGATGGCGCAAAACGTTGCAACTTTGGTGCACCAATCCGTCGAAAAGTGCAATAACGACGATTACCACGGAGCGATGGCACTTTTGAACAAGGCACTCATTCTTGATCCAAATGTCGATGTTATCTGGAGTAACCGCGGGCTTTGCAAATATCGCCTTCATGATTATCTCGGAGCCATAGAAGACTACACTCGGGCAATCAGCTTGAATAAAAGTGAAAGTGAACATTGGCGTATGCGTGGAGTAATAAAGATGCGCAAGTCCGCGCCTGATTTTCAGGGGGCGATTGCGGATTTCAGTAAAGCGATTGAACTAAATCCCGGTGGCGCAGCGGCTTGGAATAACCGAGCACTCGCAAAAGATGAGTTGAAGGACGTAACAGGCGCTATTGCAGACATTGTGCAGGCTCAACGACTAGCCCCATCCGACGAAAACCTTCCATGTGACGAAGGACGCATAAGGCGTGATGATTTAAAGGCCTCTGAAGAATGCTACCTTCGTTCGATTAAAATCAAGCCAAATTGTCCTGCGTATGATTGGTTGGGCAACTTGCAATTTGAGCAGGGGCGCTGGGCTGAAGCAAAAGCAAACCTGGAGTCTGCGGTAAGGCTGGACCCTGCGGTGCCGACAGCGTACATGATACTGGGGCAAATCGCAGAAATACAGGAAAATGTAGGCGAAGCAGAGCGTAACTATCAAAGAGTTTTTGAGACCCAAAACATGCAGATGAAGGGAGGTTTCTCGCTCAAGATTGACGCTGACAACCATTATTTGACGAGCACCTATCTTCTGTGGGCAGATATGCTGCGGCGCAAAGGTCGATTTGGAGACGCTAACGAGGTGATTTCTAGAGCAAAGAAGACACCTGCTGTATACAATGTGCAAGCGAGTGATTTTCAACGAATAGCAAGTCTCATCGATCGTCGCATAACGCTCGGAAAGCTCAATGAATATCCATCAGAGGAGGCTATTGCGAAGGCAGGATTGACTGGTTCCAATTCTTCTTCTTCTTCTTCTTCTTCTTCTTCTTCTTCTTCACCGATTGCCACATCATCGTCAACTGCATTGTCTCTACTTACACCCTCCAAGAAATTTAAACTGAAACCATACGTTCCTTCATTACCACCAAATGCGACTGGCTCTGCCGCTGCATCTCCTCCGCTGACTGGCACTGCGGCCGAAGCCGCCTCCGCTAACGCCAAAGGCTTGAAGAAGGCATTAGCACGAGACTTTCAGGGGGCGCTCGCAGACTTCACTCAAGCAATCGAACTTGACTCAACTAACATCCAGTACTTAATTAATCGCTCTCGCTGTAAGGCTGACAATCAAGATTTGGTTGGAGCGATGGAAGATTGCAATGAAGCTGTCAAACTCGATCCCTTGAGAGATGTTGTATGGTCAGATCGCGGTGTATTGAAATCACGATTGACTGACCAGGAAGGTGCAATAAAAGATTTGCGCCAAGCAGTTAAGCTTGCACCCACTAAAGGTTCAAACTATCAAAGGTTAGGGGTCTGCCTCAAAGCTGATGGACAGATGAAAGCAGCCTATACAGCTTTCCAAAAAGCAGTGGAGTTAGATCCGAAAAACTTTGCTGCCTGGTGCTCGCTTGGCACAACTCAATACAAACTTCACAAAATTGCTGATGCAGAACAGAGTTATCGCAAATCGATCTCGATCAATCCCTTTTTTCATCCAGCCCTCTGCAATCTTGGAGATGCATTGCGAATGCAAGGTAAGTTCGAGGAGGCCAAGTTATGGCTGCTGCGAGCGAAGAACCACCCAGAGGGTGCCAAGCATCAGAAACTCATTGATGATCTAATCAAATTGAACGAACAGCGAAGCACTGCAGAAATCGAAGGTGACGGTCACTGAGTTTTGGCACCATTGGCAATACTATTGCCGTTGAGTGTGGTGTCAAAAGTTATAGTTGCGAACACCAGTTTGGTGAGAAGGTCCAGATGTCTGTGGCCTTCTGTTTGGCGTCTGTGAGTATGTTGGGGTTCCGTAACCCGTCGGACTTCGATAGTTCGTTGGTGTCCTGTAGTTCGTTGACGTCCCGTAGTTCGTCGGCATCCGGGAAGTCGATGGCGCCTGAGATGGTGTTGCAGCAGTTATTGATGGAGCGCTGGCTCGTGATTGCGCAACTGCTGCTTTGATATGTTCTGTCTCCGTCACATTACAATCTGCGGCGGGTGGAGATCGCATCGTTGAGATGCGACCCGGTGCACCTTGTCCGAGAAAGTACGAGTAGAGGAGGCTGGCAAGTAAGAAAGTGCCCTTAGTGCTGGGATGGTGGCTGTCTTGATCATAGAGATCTAAATCTGGATACTGTTTGCGAGCGAAGCTCCATACTGTTCCTAGTGGAATCACTGAAGCTTGATACTTGGAAGCGAATTCCGCATAGGTAGCGCGGGTGTCAGCATCTTCTTCGAAAGAATCATTGTAGTTTTCGATAAGAACAGTTTTTCCGTGCGCAGCTTTAATCTCGGCGTCAAGCAGCCTAAGGCATCTTTCATATACTTGGGGCCGGGCTTCGGCAGCGCCAGTTTGCTCGAACAACACGACGTAGTCCCATGGGCCATCTTTCTTGATTGCGCGAAGTGCGGTTCCGTCGGCCATGTGCTTTTCCAGTGAGTATGCGTCACCGACTACTGTCTCGACCTTGAGCGGTTGATTCGGATTCATGTCCTTCGCAATAGAACAGAACATTCCAGGCGCATCGTGCCAGAAGAAGATGCTGTGTCCGATGAAGAGAATCTTCAGGGCGGCAGGATTGTTGCTGTCACTTTGGTGCTGTGTCGATGCTGCATACGCGCACAAAGGCATGAGGAGGGCTAGCGCTAGAAGCAAACAGGCTCTGACGGTAGCTGTCATATGGTCGATACCAATGATGGGACCGCTCGCGTTTTTTTCACTGATGCCTCCCGCCCCAGCTATGCGGACAAAACTGCGCAGTGTGGCGATCATAGCGTTTGAGGTGCTTCTTGACAATGGTTCTATGTTCAGATTCGACATTTGCAACCCTGTAGAATATAGACTAAATAAAACAAAGGGGTCTAAAAGTGTCATGTCTAGACATCGCTCGCGCTCTGCCTGATATCTCGAATGACCTACGTGACGACGCGTTGGAGATTGGATACCCATGAACCTATCAGCTCCCTCCAACTCCAATGAACTTGTCGAAGCTGGAAAGCGAGAGCTCTACACCCAGAATCCCAAGAGCGCCGTTGCTTCACTAACCAAAGCAATTGACCTGAATCCTACGCTCTTCGAAGCATTCTATTTTCGAGCTCTGGCCAAACAAATCCTGCGTCAACTCGCGCAGCAACAAGGGCAGTTTGAAGAAGTGCTCACCCTGCAAGCGAATGCATTCGATGATGTCAGTGAATGCATTCGCTTGAACCCAGACTATGTCGATGCATACTTGCTGCGCAGCGACCTCTATATTGGCTTCAATTATCAATTCGACAATGCCAAAGACGATCTGCGAATGGCACTGAATTTGGTGCCAAATTCAGTTACAGCGCTCTTGAAGTTGGCACAAATTTTCCTTCATCCATTTGCTCAGGACTCTCAGGAGGCTTTGAGACTCGTGTCTCGAGCCATCAGCATTGATCCGTCTAACGATTCTGCTATTCGTATGCGGTTTCAATTGCACAAAAATTTAGGGCAAAGGAAGGAAGCGGTAGAAGATCTTGGCTTGCTGATCGCGAAAGATCCAACCAATGCGACGCTGTATTGTGATAGAGCCGAACTGAGAGAGCAGCTTCACGAGTGCCAGGGTGCTCTCGCTGATTTGGATCGTGCATGTCAAATCTCCGATGAGTGGAAGATGTATCGCGGCCAGTTTCATATGTTGCATCGACAATTCGATCTGGCGGAGAAGGATCTCTTACAAGCGACCGAAACTATGGAACCTCAGTTTCGCCACATGCCAATCATGAGACTGACTGCAATGTACGTCGGACTTAGAAAATTCGATAAAGCCTTAAAGCTCGTCAATGCACTTCTCGAGCTTGGTCCCGAGACGATGATGAGTTCTTACTATTCGGTCAGATCACACATTCTCCTAGAGCTCGGAGATGACGGCAACGCGCTGGCCGACTGCAATCGTGTGCTCACCGGTGTCGAGGAAGAGGCGCGCATGGGCTCGTGGGGATCCGACAATCTCGAAAACAATCTCAGCTACAAGGCAGATAAGGCAAAGGCTCTAATCAAGCGTGGTGCAATTTATTCACGCAAACAAGAGAAAGCCTTGGCAAATAAAGATTTCGATGCTGCCTTTAAGCTGATTTCGTCTCCGCATGATTATGAGAGCATCGGCAGGTTGGGTGAAACCCTCATGTCGATAGGAAATTATCAAGCGTCTGCGCAGATGTTCTCCGACATCATAAAGGCTAATCCGAATAGCGACAAAGCCTTCTTTCATCGCGGAACAGCCTACATGAAGACAAACATGAGCGATAATGCAATTCAAGATTTTTCGGAGTGCATTCGACTTAACCCGCAGCACGCCGATGCATTGAACGCTCGAGCTGCGCTCTATGATTTGAAAGGTCGGAAGGACTTAGCTGCAGCTGATCGAAAGATTGCTTCCGACCCGGATTTGCAATTTCACTTCCTGCCTGAAGAGTTTGATGAATGGAAGCTCTTTCACTAAAGCTGATTGATGCCAGCCCAAATTCATTGTGAATGGAACGGCATGCAATCTCGGCTTGCTTGAGTGCAACGAAGCACGAGATGCGCAAATCAGATTTTGTGAGATTTCTAATCTGTACTCCGACGCGCCCTAGGCATGTAACTAATCGAGATTGAATTTGGTCTTCATTCTCCAGTCCTCGACCGACAATGCTTACTTTGGCAGTGTCACAATTGATATTCCCGCTGTCGAGTGCATTGTCATTGTCATTGATTAACTCGGGGCTCTGTACAGTTTTGATGGCGACACCTGCGATTGCTTCGGTTATATCTAGAGACTGAGAACTTCTTATGCGGGTGCCCGGAAACAGTGGATTAAACGTGTTGCGAATTCGAAGCTCGATGCCGTGTTTGAATGCAAGTTCGACCGCTCTCGGGTGAATTACCTGGGCGCCCGATTGCGCCAATTCAAGCGTCTCTTCATAGGATAGTTCGGGCAATACGCGCGCATCCGGTACCACGGAGGGATCCGCAGAACATAACCCGTCTACGTCAGTATAGATATCACATACAGTGGCACCAACTGCCGCCGCCAGAGCCACCGCGCTGGTATCGGAACCACCCCTTCCCAGCGTCGTTATCTCGCCGTCTTCGGTGGCGCCCTGAAATCCGGCGATCACCAGAACATCAACTTCGTCCAGTGCTTTAGACAGGTTTTTCCAGTTAATGTCGAGAATCTGCGCCTCTCCGAATGTGGCGTCTGTGAGGAAGCCGGCTTGTTGACCGGTTAAAGACTTGCCACGAACACCCATCGCATTGAGCACGAGAGTGAGAAGAACCATCGATGTTTGTTCGCCAGTCGAGAGAAGCAAATCGAGTTCTCGCTTGTTGGGCTGTGAAGAACATTTGCCGGCAAGGTCAACCAAATAATCAGTGGTATCACCCATGGCTGAAACGACGACTATCTTCTTGTCACTGGAATCGCTTGCAATCAAGTCGGCAACGTGGTGTATTCGCGCCAGGTTTTTCACCGACGTTCCTCCAAATTTCAATACAGAAATGCCGCTCACAAAGACCTCCTTTGTTTCCTTTACTTAGTCAAATTATTTGCTTACCATTTCAGAACCGTTAGCCGAATTCACTCCAATCACACAGAGGCATGGATGCGTTCTTTGCTAGCACGAGTTGTGTACCTTTCCACTGCTTTCGTTACTTGCTCTACGGCTTCTTCGGTTTCTTCGGTTGGTTGCTCATTCGCAGACTGCTCCTGAGCCGATTGCTCCGACACAAATGAAAGTGCGCGGTCGAGATCTTCGATGAGATCCTGCGCATCCTCCAGACCCACTGAGAGTCTGATCAAACCATCGACAATCCCGCAACTTTCTTTCACGTCCTTCGGTATTGGCGCATGAGTCATCGTGGATGGATGGCAGATTAGCGATTTGACACCGCCCAGACTTTCGGCGAGCTGAAATAGCTCTGTGTTGTTCACTACATGCTTGGCTGCATCCAATCCGCCTTTCACGACGCAGGCGACGACACCGCCGAAACCGCTCATTTGCTCTTTAGCCAGCTCATGCTGCGGATGCGATTGCAATCCGGGGTAATAAACTGCTTCGATTGAATCGTGTTGCTCAAGGAACTTCGCGACAGCCAGAGCATTTCTCTCGTGTTCTCGCAGTCGCACCGACAGAGTCTTGATTCCTCTCAAAATTAGAAAACAATCGAATGGTCCGGGTACCGCGCCAACTGCGTTATTGTGGAACTTCAAGTTCTCATAGAGATTGTCATTGGAAGTGACGATTGCACCACCAATGACATCACTGTGTCCGCTCAAATATTTGGTTGTGCTGTGAATTACGATGTCTGCGCCGAGATCGAGAGGGCGCTGAAACAACGGTGTCGCGAAGGTGTTGTCTACGGCGAAGATGAGATTGTGCTTCTTCGTGATCGCTGCCACAGCCTTCAAGTCTGCCAAGCGCAGGAGCGGATTCGTTGGGCTCTCCAGCCAAACTAGTTTGGAATTGGGGCGAATCGCTGCTTCTATGGCGTTCAAATCCCTCGCATTTACATACGTGAATTCTATGTTGTAGCGTTTGAAGACACGCTCGAACAGGCGATAAACGCCACCGTAAACATCCTCGCCGCAGATTACGTGGTCGCCGGCTGAAAGCAGATTCAAGACCGTCGCCGCCGCTGATAACCCTGAGGCGCTGGCGAGGGCGTATCTTGCGTTTTCCAGCTCCGCAAGGCAATCTTCCAGCGCTGTTCGCGTTGGATTGTGTGTACGCGCATATTGATAGCCTTTGTTCTTACCCAATTCTTCCAAAACAAATGTTGATGTTTGATATATAGGTGTGATCAGGGCTCCGGTGGTTGGATCAGCATCTTGCCCTGCATGAATGGCGGCTGTTGCTAGGCGATACTTCTTCTTGGACTCATCTCTTTTGGTGGTGGTGTGCTCTTTTTCAATACTCATGATTGTTCTCCCAGACATAAACTTTTTGACAAAACAAAAACGCCCTCCTCGACATCGAGAAGAGCGGCAACGACACAGAATTAGTATTAGTTACTTATGCAAATAACCTGTGCTGCAATGCCACCCTCCCCGGGAGGGCATCGACATTGCCATAGTCAGTGCGAATTGGTTTTGCATGGCACCCATTATCTACGACAGCGGGGAAATGTCAAAGTTTTCTTTGCGGCGGAGTTTACAATTGTTGTTACCAGGTCTCAGGGAAGCGAATTTCCGCCCGCTGGGAATAAAGGAGCTATATCCATTGCCGTAACAGCTATGCAAGCGCACCAAGCCCCGACTGAAAAACTCTGTAGAATCTGCGGTAAATCTCTTCAAAAGAAGGGGTCGATGACGCAATGGATCTTCAATCCAGATTCGTGCATTTGTGACAATGTGCCAACGAAGGTGCGGTCTCCACGATGTGTGCTGTGCGGTCTTCCGATTAAGACGCGAATCGGCACCATTACTCAATGGATTTTCAAAACCAACACATGTAACTGTCTTGAACATGTAGACGACCACAGCACATTGAAAACGACAAACTTGCCTTGCGACGAACTAATACCGGGTGCACCGTACCACTTTGTCGGTGTCACCGGACGTGGTGGCGTTGCAACTGTGTTTAAAGCCATTCAGGTAAAATTCGATAGACCTGTGGCCGTTAAAATCTTGAACGCTGATATTAACGACAGCAAGTCACAACAGAACTTTGCCAGAGAGGCGAAATCTGCGTCTAAGTTGCAGCATCCAAACATTGTTATAGTTCAAGATTTTGGCGTTATGAAAGATGGTAACCAATTTCTTGTAACCGAGTGGGTCGACGGTCTCACGCTTGCAGACTACCTCGCAAACAAAGGACGTATCAGTGTCGACGTCGCTCGCGAACTCTTTTCTCAAGTACTCGACGGTTTAGCTCATGCGCACAATCGAAATGTAGTTCACAGAGATATCAAACCAAGTAACTTAATGCTTACGCGAAGTGGTGGCGGCGGTTGGTCTGTAAAGATAATAGACTTTGGAACAGCAAAGGAGATGGAGAGCGATCTTGCAAGAACGCGCATCCAAGATCTCGCTTGCAGTCCTTCTTATATGAGTCCAGAACACGCGACCGAAGATCCCGTTGACCATCGCTCTGATCTGTACTCGATGGGATGTTCATTGTTTGAGGCCTTAACTGGGACACCTCCTTTCAAAGGCCAGGCACTTGATCTGGTGATGAAGCATAAATTGGAAGAACCCCCAAGTCTTCAAGCTGCATCAGGTGGTGAAGAGTATCCATCTTCAATCGAAAGTGTTGTGCGAAAACTCCTAGAGAAAAAACCCGGTGATCGTTTTCAGAGTGCTAACGACGCTAAGCGCGCGTTGAATGATCGCTCATACTTGCATCAGCCGCCTGTCGCTTCAGCGGAAAAATCGAATCCTGAGAAGCGAAGTTCGTTCAATCGAGGTACTGCAATAGGCTTGCTAGTTACGCTGTTTCTTGTCTCTGCGACTGTTGCGCTGATTTTGCTTCAATTGTTCAACCCGGGTTTTCTCTTTTCGGTTCGACAAAACAAGCCCGAGTTCGCACCGCGACCGATAGAGTTAGAATATTGGAAGTCTTCTGCGTTGCACAAGATGGCGCCAGGATCATCGCTGTCATCAATTCCCGCCGATAAAGTGGTGTCGCTTGATCTGACGGTTAAGCGAAGCCCGGATGAGATAGCGTGTCTACGTAAATTCAAGTATATGCAGAGTGTCTATCTGTCCAATCAAGATCTATCTTCTGTCGACATTGAGGGCTTGGCGAATTGCAAGTATCTGCGTATAGTGTCGATAGTCAATTCGACCGTTCCTCATGACGGACCTCTGCGCGCCTTCAGGAAACTACCAGCATTAGCTTCTTTCACAATGAATGGCTGTCGATTGACTAGGCAAGACGTTTTGTATCTTTCAGAATTGAAGACTAGAGATCTCAGCCTTTGTGGTAATAAGGCAGTCGCAAATGGGGAGGCGATGACGGCTATTTGTAACGCGAGTTCGATAGAAGCTCTCCACCTGTCTGACTGTGATATAACAGATCAAGATTTTCTTCAAATTGCACGGTTACCAAATCTGAGAAAGCTAGATTTGGAGCGCTCCCTTGTGACGGCGTTTGGTTTTTCGAAAACAAATTGGCCGAACCTAACAGATCTCAACATCTCGTACTCCTACTACGTTACGGACGCTTTGATTGAGCAGTTGGCTGAGCATTGCAAAGATCTCGTTTCTTTGACGGCGACGGGAAATCCAGGCATCACTGACGAGAGTATTCCTTATCTTTCGACATTGCGAAAATTGACTACTGCTGATTTTGCAGGTACTTCAATTACAGAAAAAGGAGCCGCAAAGTTGAAGTGTGCCAATACCTTTCTTCGCGCTCGCTTCCCATCAGATACTGAACCGTGGCGCATGGAATTTGGGAAATCTTCGGATTTCTACAATGAGAATTGAGGTTGTTATGAAATACTGGTTGTTAAAGTCTGAACCCTCGGTATTTTCCATTGAAGACTTAGAAAATGCGCCGAAGAAGACAACTCACTGGGATGGCGTGCGCAACTATCAAGCGCGCAACTATCTTCGAGATAGTATCAAAGTTGGTGACAAAGTCTTGTTCTATCACAGCAATGCAGAACCTTCCGGTATAGCCGGTATTGCGGAAGTCGTGCGCGAGGGATATCCCGACTCTTCAGCTTTTGACAAACGCGACGTTCACTACGACGAGAAGAGTGATCCGAAAAATCCTACTTGGTATATGGTTGACGTTCGGCATGTGAAAACGTTTTCGTCGTTGATTCCCTTGGCTGAATTGCGTGAAGTTGCGCAACTCAAAGACATGGTCTTGTTGCAGAAGGGCAGTCGACTTTCTGTGCAACCAGTTACTGCTCAGGAATGGAAGGCGATTGAAGATTTGGCGCGCAAGCAAAGTAGCTAGAAGTCATCGGCGATTGTTTGCTTGCGTCCGGCGCGCAAGTATTCGTCATAGGCAGTATCACACGCTGTTATTGCTTCGTGCAGCGAATTGAATAACTCTGATTTGGAACTTAAGAAAAGAATTGCGGAAATGAGGTTGGTTAGTCCTTTTCGATTTAAGTCTGAAACAATCACTTTGGTGACAATCTTCTGATCGATCATTTTGCACATTCGATCGCCAGAGTCGTATTTTAGTTCTGCAAAATCAAGTATTAGCGTTGCCGGATTGCATGCAGCAAATCCGTTGCCAATCATCGCATGCATGTAAGGGTAACCACCTTCGTACGAGCTGCTGTCGTCGATGGTTCCAGAGAATGAGACGACCAGGCAATTATCGGCGGGAAACGATGGCAACTTGCAGTAAGCAAGAGTGCATTTGAGCGATGCACTGCTATCTTGCGCTATTGGAGTTAGTTTGATTTCGTTCATGACTGTAGTCCATCAAATCTTGATGAGGTCGAACTCCATTTGTTCGTTGGCAAAAATCACGTAATCGTCGAAGTAGTATTCCATGTTTTGCGCGATCGGTTCTCTTCCGTGCGTGCTATGGTACTCCTCCAATCTCCACGCTGTGTCAGCAACCCAATTAAATACTCCCGGTTTCCACTTCTCGGGAATGCCGCCCAGCAAATTGGCTAACCGCCAACGTTTCCATCTAAGTGATGAATTGGCCCGAGAATTTGGTGGTTTCTGTTTCAAGCTTTCCATCCATGCTTCGTAGAACTCATCAGCGGGATTCGGAGCATCGATTCGATGCGATTCGACTTGTCTATTTTGATCTCTGTACAAATGAACTTCATGCCCGCTTCGATGGCGTAGTGAGTCCATGGAAAAGCAAGGAAAGGCGATTGGGAAGGCGGCGTCTCTTGATGTGCTGTTCTCATCATGCTGTAGTTTTGAGATCCAATAATTGATCTCCTGCAAATCACCAAGTTTTAGATGACTTTGCGAATGGATTGTTTGAATCGGGTCCGTTATTCTCGCATCGGATGGGATGTCGTCGAGGACCTTCGGAGTTGGAAACTTTCGTGACCATGTTCCTTCGACTTCAACAGAGGCATTCAGTCTGGATAAGCCGAGCATCAGACGCTGCATGTCGATGAGTTCATCTTCTTTCGAAATCTCAAATGCTTTAGGTCTGAATGAAAACCTGTTGCCGTGCACGTCGAGGTCATACGACTTGTTGTGTCCTTCGATAAAGGTGTCGTGAACTCTCCCTTCAATGCACAAAGCTGCAAATTCAATTATGGTCGGTTTTGCTATCTCAGTTATAGCTACGAGCCGATCAAACCGGTTGTGCACACCTGGCTTGTTACGCACTTCTTGTTTCGTAGAGTCAGATTCCAAGATCAACCTTCAAACCTATTTGAGGTGTCATAACTCATAGAACACCTGCAGAACTTCCAGTTTCTGATTTAAACATCAGAAAGTATTGATTCGGAAGCAGAGATATGTCCTGATCGAGTTTGTACCCAGCGTGCTTCATTTCATTCTCCAAATCTTGTTTGGATATGCGATGCTCAGGCGGTGGACCTTCCGGCGACTCTGCAGTGAAATCAATAATTGCAATTCTCGCGTTTTCGGCGAGCTGTTTCTTGAGTGCGCCGAAATATGAAACTCTGTCATCGATGTGGTGATACGTGTCGACGATTAAAACCAAGTTCACTTTGTCCGGTAGCCGTACTTTGCTCACTCCAACTTTAATTGCAACATGGTTTCGTAACAACATTTGTTTGGAACGTTGCTTGAGATGCGCCACCATATTTGGTTCTATGTCCGCAGCATAAACAGTTGCAGAAGGATGAGCTTTTGCAATACGCAGAGAAAAATATCCGGTTCCTGCGCCGATGTCGACAATTTTGTCGTTAGCACCAATGTTGAGCGCCTTTATTACTTCATCTGGCTTTTGCCACTTATCGCGTTTGGGATCATCAAACTTTTGCACCCACTTTTCAATGTTGTCGAAGCGGCGATGATAGCCATGCTTGCTGTGATGCATTGAGCGGTCGTCCTGATTCGGTGGAGAGGTAGCGTGAGCAACTTGAAATTGCGCTGCACAAACTGCAAAGGAGACAAGTGCGATTTTTACCTTCATTTTTGTTCTATTTCTCGAAATTCTGAATTCTTTGCTGGGCAGCTCATTGAATTGTAATCGCTCTGGGTCAGAACTTGCCATGCACAGTCCAATGTTGGTGGATATCATTTCAGGAGTTTTATGGAATATACGATTGATATACCGGAAAGGGAACCCGGTTTTTACGGTAAGTACGGCAAAAAAGAGGAATTCCGCGTGGTATGCGTGCAACAATTGGTCTCGATGATTCAAGCGTTTCAATTAGGATTTCGCAGTCAGGAAGAGCAACTTCATGGCATCGCATTGCCGGCGGAGGGGTCTGTTCCTGATTGGCTCTCCGGAACCCTCGTTCGCAACTGCCCAAGCAAGTACGATTTCGCTAACGACACGTCGGTTAGCCATTGGTTTGATGGGCTGGCCATGCTGCACAGTTTCAAGTTCGAGAGTGGCAAAGTCACTTATGGCTGTCGGTTTCTCGGCACTCAAGCTTTCAATGATGCGAAGCAACACGGCAAGTTGTGTTCGAGAGAGTTCGGTACCGATCCTCCCTTGGGTCTATTCGACCGAATTGCGGGCGTATTTCAGCAGAAATTCACAGATAACGCCAATGTGAACGTAGCGCGCATTGCTGATTCGGATTCGGAATCGCATTTATACATTGCCATGACGGAGACGCCAACTGTCACTAGGTTTGATCCGAACTCTCTGCAGACTCTTGGAGTGTTCAATTTTTCTGATGAACTGTTTGGACAAATCACCACGGCACATCCTCATTTTGATTATGCGCGGAACTGCTTGATCAATGTACTCATTCATGTTTCTGCAAGTAGTTACTACCAAATCTATGCAATGGAAAGTGGTTCGCACAGACGCACCTTGATCGCGAAGATTCCCGCAAAAAATCCGGGTTACTTGCATTCGTTTTCAATTTCCGAGCGATATATCATACTCGCTGAGTGTGCCCTCAGGCTGTCACCGTTGCAACTTCTCTTTAGTGGCAAACCCTACATCGAAAACTATAACTTTGACCTGAGTAATCCATCTCGATTCTATCTCGTAGAAAAGAGTACAGGTGAGGTTACGACATTAGAGTGTGAGCCGTTCTTTGTGTTTCACCACGTGAACGCCTTCGAGAAAGGCAATGATGTTGTCGTTGATATATTGGCTTATCGTGATGCAGCTATTGTCGATGCACTCAGACTCAAAAACTTGCGCAGCGCCGAATGTAGCGTGCCGGCAGCTGCACTCGAGCGGTTCGTTCTAAATCCTGAGAAGAAGAGTGTTTCCAAAGAGCGCCTTTTCTCTGATGTTGAACTGCCGAGAATCAACTATCGAACACGCAATGCGCATCAATACTCATTCGCATATTTTGCAGGTTCGTCAGCACCGCAAAACTTCCTCGATCAAGTTATCAAAGTCGATCTATCAAACGGAACCAGCAGAGTTTGGTCTCATGAATGTGCTTATCCAGGAGAACCTGTCTTTGTAGCGCGTCCTGGCGCCGTCGAAGAAGATGATGGTGTCGTGCTGTCGCTCGTTTTCGATGGACATGCACAGGGTTCGTTTCTTCTTGTGTTGGATGCAAGGTCGATGGACGAACTTGCGAGGCTTAAGTTGCCGCACGTGGTACCATTTGGATTTCACGGGCAATTCTTTGGTTAACAATTCTGACGAGCAATGGTGAGGGAATCATGCTGAAACAAAGTCTGTTTGCTGTGGCGGTTTGCATTGCAGTTCCATTTGCTGCTCTTGCCGATGATGATGATAATGGTTTGTGCGACATTACAGTTAAAGTGACCGGTCTGAAAAACGATCGTGGCGTAGTTCGTATGGCGCTCTTCAATTCTGCTGATGCTTTCAAAAAGAGCAAAGGTAGCGAGGACGATGCAGCAGGTGCACTCGAGAAAGCGACTGCTCCAATAAAGTCTCGAACTGCCTCGCACATTTTCCAGGGCATTCCGTATTACGAGTACGCGATCAAAGTGTTTCACGATGAGGATAACAGCGGCAAGTTTGTTACTGGGCTCTTCGGCATACCAAAAGTGGAATATGGTTTTTCAAATAATGCGCTCGGCAAAATGGGACCACCTGCGTACGAGAAAGCGAAGTTTACGGTGAATACACCAGAAATGACAGTCGACATAACAGCGCATAGCGGAATGTAGTGGTCGACGTGCAGCCAATACTGAAGATAAGGGCAAGTGGAGTTGCAAACCCAGACGCAGAAATTCTGTAGGAATTGCGGCCGTTCTCTCCAAAAGAAGGGCTCGATGACGCAATGGATTTTCTCTACTGGGACTTGCGATTGCACTGCCGAGCCAGGACCAGCGTCTATGCGCTGCGCTTTATGCAGCCTTCCAATAAGGACGAAAATCGGCACTCTGACGCAATGGATTTTTAGAACGTCATCGTGCAGTTGCTTGACCTATCAGCCCGAAGAAGTACAGCCTGCAACCGCGGATTTGCCCTCCGATGATCTAATCGAAGGCGCACCATATCACTTTATTGGTGTCACCGGAAGTGGTGGCGCGGCGACTGTGTACAAAGCTACTCATCAAAAGATGAAGAGAACAGTCGCAATCAAAATCTTGCATGCTGGGCTTACCGATGACAAATCCGTACAAAACTTTGACAGGGAGGCAAAATCGGCGTCAAAGTTGCATCATCCAAATGTTGTTTCAGTGCAAGACTTTGGTGTTATGAAGGATGGCAGGCAGTTTCTTGTAACCGAGTGGATTGAAGGACTCACGCTCGCGCAATACCTAGCCACGAAAGGGCGCCTTACAGTTGATGTTGCTCGCGAACTGTTCTCTCAAGTGCTTGACGGTCTGGCACATGCGCACAACCGAAATGTCGTGCACAGGGATATCAAACCGAATAACCTCATGCTGACTAGAGGTTCAGGCGGGGGGTGGACCGTCAAAATAATTGACTTTGGGACGGCGAAGGAAATCGATCGCGATGGTTCAACAACACGTGCTGAAGATCTTCAATGCAGCCCGTTTTATATGAGCCCCGAACATGCGACGAATGAGCTTGTCGATCATCGCTCTGATCTGTATTCCTTGGGGTGCTCTCTGTTTGAAGCACTTACTGGCCGACCCCCGTTTATTGGTAAGGCCCTATCAGTAGTGATGCGGCATCAAACCGATACTCCGCCGAGTCTACAGCTTGCCGCAGGTGGTGAGGAGTTTCCTCAATCAATCGAGACGGTTGTACAGAAGCTATTGCACAAGGATCCTGCGAATCGGTATCAGAGTGCAGATGAGGTGAAGCAGGCTTTAAACGACCCCGCAGCCCACCAGTCGGAGGCTGCGAACTCGAGAGATGACCGGAGATTTTCTAAGCCGGGCAAAACCAATCTTCCGGTTGTGGTTTTCGTTGCAACTGCAGTTGGATTAGTCGCCTATCTCTTGATTCTTTTCATATCACAGTTGACGCAGAAGCCCGTTACCTCGCACCCGCACCCGCAGGAATCTCCCGTGACACTGCAGAAACTGTCTGATACGTCTGCTGACGATGCTTGGCGTGAAAGCGCGGAGTCGCCAAGTCACTTTCTGCGAGACACTGCGCTCGAGAAACTTCCTGTAGAGAAAGTGAAATGGCTCCGGCTAGAAGGGGCGCGAAGTGCAGAAGACAAGCAGACATTGGCTAGATTCGAAAAGCTGGAATCTCTCAATCTCAACCACCAAGCACTAACTGAGGCCGACCTCAAACTGTTCACTAAATTGACCAACATTTGGCAACTTGCGCTCATCAATTGCTCTGTTCCGCAGGGATCTCTAAGACTGTTGCGTGATATGCCGAACCTTACTTCGTTGACATTGAGAGAATGCCATTTGACTAAGCAAGACGTTATCGATGTCGCGCGGCTGAAGCTGTCGTATCTTACTCTTTCCTACAATAAGGCTGCTGGTGACATGGAGGCAATTTCCGCTGTTTGCCAAATGAATTCGTTGGTATTCCTCAACGTCGCCAACTGCAAAATACCAGAACAGGCATTGTCTAAAATTGCTCAGCTGCCAAATCTCCAATCGTTAGACCTGGAGGGAACAACTTTATCGCCTCAATCGTTTGCAGCGCCTTGGAAAAAGCTTGAACTACTCGACATTAGCTATTCACATGCGACAGATGCTTTGATAGAACAGATCGCATTGCACACGAATCTGAATACGTTGGAGGCTACGGCTAATGAAGGAATTACCGACAAGAGCATTCCGTATTTGCTGCAAATGAAATCATTGATTTCAGTCGATTTGTCGGGAAGTCAAATCACAGAAGCGGGTGCGGCACTGCTAAGAAAAAGCCGTCCAAAGCTAAACGCCAAGTTTTCCTTCGATTCCGATGGAATTGGTGATCTGTGGAGCGGAGCAGAGTCCCAATAGTTCTAGCAACCGGTGGAGAGTTGGTGCGCTGCTTCCTTCACTAGTTTGCCTTTCTTTGCTTTTGATGACAAGAAAAGCGTTACATCACTTGAGTTGCCGTCCGTTGCAATATTCATGATCAAATCGATTTTGCCGTCGCCATCGAGATCTCCGCACCACATAAGCGAAGGGGAATATTGGATATAAACCTTCTCGTTGTAGTAGAGCTGTTGCTTGACTCCGCCGCATTCCAGCGTGATTGTGTAATCGCTGACAAACTCTTTGTCTTTCGGTATCTCCTTTGCCTTCGCAGTTAGGGTTGCCTCGGTAGCACCGACCTTGATTTTGAACTTGTCCTTAATTGACATATGGTCTTTCTTGACACTAGTGGCGATGACATTGCCCGCCTTCAATTCTGGAATGCCGCTGAAAATGAAAATCGGTTTTTCTTTTCCTGCGACAGAAATGCGCTTTCCCGTTTTTTCGGTCGGAGTCTGATCGACGATTCCGTCGTGTACTATCGTTATTGATACCTTCGCTGGCTTGAGCGTGGCTTTTCCATCGACTCCTTTGTACAATCCAAGCCACGCTTGTTTGGCTGAGGCTTTCACTTCGTCGCCGTGGTAATCGTAGAGTTCAAGTATGTTCGAAGCGCCGACCGGATTCGCGCACAGCGATACTAGAGCAGGTACGATAACTGGGGCAAATTTTAATTTCATTGTTATTCTTCTTGCATTTCTAAACACGCGCTCTATTCTAGCAGTAT
>CAZCZI010000112.1:7211-19437 GCA_964503045.1 uncultured Candidatus Obscuribacterales bacterium | reverse complement strand
CGAAGTCGATTATCTTAAGCTCCTCATGACCATCGGGTAACTTTTTCACAATTAAGTTCTGTGGCTTAATGTCGCGGTGAACCACACCACTCTTGTGTGCCACAGCTAGTCCGGCACACAACTGTTTAAGGAGACGCAAGGCTCGATGCGGCTCCAATTTGCCTTCATTTTGCAGAATTGTGGACAGGGAAGCACCGTCTACATACTCCATTATCAGAAAGGGAATACCGTCGAATAGCCCAAAGTCTTGGACGCCTACTATATTCTGGTGCTTGAGTCCAATAGCGGCCTGAGCTTCTCTTTGGAATCTCATAAGCGCATTGGCGTCGATGTCTTTGTGGGGGTGCAATGCCTTGATGGCGACCGGTTGATTTAACAGGACATCGAATCCCCTGTAGACAACACCAAGCCCACCTGTACCAAGTACAGACTCGATTAGATACTTTTCTCCAATCGTCTTACCGATCAATTGCTCGGATGAATTTTCAAAAACGGCAGAGCTGAGTACGATTTCGTCTAGACTCGAATCGTCTAGACTCGAATCGTCTGGTGCCTCTTCTAACTCGGGAGTGCTGTGTCTCTCTTTGAGTTGATCTTCAGCCATGTCCTTCTTTCTCAAGCCCACAGCATTATTCCCAATTGACGTCCCCAAAAGAATGCCCAAAGCTAATCATCTCTGGTGCAACCGTTCTGTCATTTCTGACAGTTGCATCCCTTCTGTCCGCACTGCTCACTCGTTCCCCAAAAACCATTGCCAATTCTTTGGCGCATTGTCGGGTTTTCGTACTGAGAGAATCGGCGAAAAGCGACCAGTGCAACAAACAAGACGAAGCTTGAGTCGATCAACAGCAAGTCCAAGATTATACCCACGATGGCGTACCTCGCAATCGGTCACTTAATCGGGGCTTAGCACACAAGAAAGGTCGAACTCAATTACGAAAACCACGGCAGCTAATGGCGCAGAAGCAGCTGCCTGAGCCAATCGCGTCGATAGTTTCTTTGAAAGAGAACCCTTAATTCAAACATAGTGCTAAGGAAGACAAAGAACTTAACCGACCTCGCGCTAAGACTGATTCATTTGATTCAGCAAAGGTAAAGCGCTCGCGCCAATTGAGTCAGCAGTGCGAGCATCATTGAGTGAGGCGACTTTGTCTGTAAAGGCAATACTTAATGCGCTCGACTCTTGGCTTTTCCCGCCCGCTTTTGCTAAGCACAAGAAGTAGAGCCGCCGAGGTGCGCACCATGAATAACAATCAACTTGTGACAATAGAGATTGATTCTCTGAGAAGTCAGGTCGACCTTGTGTCCAAGGACGAGTTGCATAGCATGCCCTTTCTGATCGAGCTGCGCAACTATATCACACTGGCGAAAATTTCCGGCAGACGCTCCATCAATGTGCCGGGCTCATGGCTGGCAGAATTGCAGGCAGCATACATAATGCTGTTCTAATAACGCCAAAAGTTTAAAACGCACGAACCCCAGAAAGAAGCCTAAGAAGCTCTTTCTGGGGTTTCGTTTTTCTGCGATGCAAGACGTTTAAACCCGGCGAATACGTAGCCATGTTTCTGCACGCACAAAAGCAGCAAAGCACCATATATGGGGGCATTAATAATTCCTAGGAAACAACATGCGAACCGAAGTACGCTGCTCGACCGACAGTCACTTTTCCGCAAAAGGCGCATCGATAGTCGGTTTTGAGGTGCATCGTAACAGTTAGCGAAAGCCGCGCTCGCGTTCTTGGCCCCGCTTGGCTGGGCTCTTAAATATCAACACTTTTTGCAGGCCGCTGCTACTCTTGATTTCAGTCTTCCAATAGGTGTCACGTGTATCGACGCGCCCGAGCGCTTCGATACGCGCGTTCACCTTTCTCAATCGCTTTGCTTTTTTTGGGGGGAATTGATGATGGCAATAACAATACCCGTATCGGCTCCAAGTCAGAACAGAATATCAATCACGGAAACGACGAGAGGCGATTGCCCGAAAGACGGTTGGCGCGGGCTGCGTGAAAATTGGAAGACTGATATCGTCTCGGGGTTTACCGTCTTTTTGATTGCCTTGCCCCTCAGTCTAGGCATCGCCATTGCGTCGGGAGCACCTCCCATGGCTGGGCTGATAAGCGCCATTGTGGGCGGTATCGTCGTATCGTTGATCAGCGGTTCGCACGTCACCATCAACGGTCCTGCAGCCGGGCTGATTGTCGTTGTTTTGTCGTCCATCGATCGCCTGGGCGGTGGCGCCCTTGGCTATCGCGGCACTCTGGCAGCGATCATTGTCTCTGGTGCCATACTTACACTTCTCGGTCTGCTAAAAGCAGGTGAGCTGGGCAAGGCGTTTCCGTCGAGTGTCATTCACGGTATGCTCGCGGCCATCGGTATCATCGTCATGTCCAAACAGTTGCCTTACTTGCTCGGTGTGTCGCCGCCGTCTCGGGAACCTCTGGAGCTGCTTTTTGCCATACCTTCGATGCTTGCGCATCTGAATTGGAACGCGACCGTAATTGGTTTCATCAGCTTGATGATTGTCATCTTTCATGGTCGCTTCGGCAATGTCCTCAAAAAGATACCGGCAGCCATAATCGTTATCGTGACCGCAACACTCATCTCTAATTCCCTCGGCTTCGACGGGGCTCAGGTCCCCAAGGTTGGCCTGCCTTTGAACGCCACCGAGGGCGTAACGATGCCCGATTTCACGACATGCTCGACCTATCCGTTCTGGCTGTGCGTTCTGTCCATTACTCTGGTTCAGGGGCTCGAAAGCCTTCTAAGTTGCTCGGCCGCCGCCTGCCTAGACCCACATCGCCGCCCCGTCAATTTAAGTCGCGACGTAACAGCGGTGGGAATTGGATCTATGGTATCGGCAATGATCGGCGGGTTGCCTATCATTGCAGAGATCGTTCGAAGCGCCACCAACATCTCCAACGGTGCTCGCACCCGATTCTCCAATTTCTTTCACGGGGTGTTCGTGCTTCTGGCATTGCTTACCGCCATCCCACTGATCAACCGAATTCCGCTGGCGGCGCTTGCCGCCCTTCTTCTTGTCACCGGCTACAAACTAGCTGCACCAAAAGTCTTCAAACAAGTGCATTCAATTGGCGTCGAGCAAACAATCATTTTTGTGGTTACAATTCTGGCCACTTTGGCTACGGATCTACTTATCGGGGCGCTGATGGGGATCGCGACAAAGGTAGTATTGCATATAGTATACGGCGCTCCGCTTCCCAGCTTCTTCAGAGCAAAGCTGACATGGTCAGAGCAGGCGGATGGATCCATCGATGTGCGAGCACGGGGCGCACTTATCTTTTCAAACTACCTCTTTGTTAAGGCGCTTTTGCATAAGCTTCCTGCTCAAAGGCGTGTTCGCCTGGATTTAACCCACACTGATTTGATCGATCACTCCGTGATGGAGAATCTGTGCCACTTTTCTGACGACTACGGCAGATCGGGCGGCAGCTTCTCGCTTTGCGGGCTGGATCACCACCTTTGCTCCTCTGCACACCCACTGGCGGCCAGAAGGTTTCCAAGCCGAAGTCTCGTGAATCAGGCAATTCAAAAAATGAGAGCCCTCACCATGTGAGCGGTGACACTGCCATTGAATAAAGTTCGAAGGGCACCATAACTGGTGCCCTTCGATTTTCCTTCATGCGGTCAAGAGCAACCTCGCCCCGGACGTCTGCGAATCTACGCAGTCGATGTCGACACCCAAATCACGGTAGTGCGAAATGACCGAGTGCACGACCCTTTCATCTCCCTCAATGAAGACCTCAATGCAAGTGCCTTGAGAAAGATCCTTCAAGCGCTCGCCGATTTTTTTGACTGCGAGATCCAATTCACAATGTTGCAATTCGTTCAACATGACGATACCTCCTTGTATGGTTCGTTGATGGTTAGTGTTGTGGGTTAGAAGCGGCAAGTAGTTCCACCAGGTCCGCTAACCCGGTTCGACCGAACTCACCTACTAAACCGTGTGCCATGACTTGCGCATATCATCGAAAGTCAATACTTCTGCGTTTTCGATTGAGTAGACCCAGCCATGTAGCCTTATTGCGCCTTCTTCGAGGGCCCGTGAAACGGCGGGATGGCTTTTCAAATGCTCGAGTTGCAATTCGACATTGGCCTTGACTAAGGCGGAAAGCGGATCTTCGCCGTATGCTCGAACGCCTGAAAAGACTGCCTCTTTGGCTTCGGCCGCGTGTGCAAGCCAGGCATGGGTAGCGGGCAGTGTCTCCACCTTCTGCGGATCGAGAAGCCCCTTCATGGCACCGCAATGAGTGTGTCCGGCAATGACAATGTCTTTGACCTTCACCACGTCCACGGCAAACTCGATAGTGGAGTCTTCGCTACCGCTGGCAGTGCCAAACCTGGGCACGATGTTTCCGGCGTTTCTAAGGACGAACAGGTCTCCTGCAGTTGTCTGGGTTAAGCGACTGGTGACGATGCGCGAATCAGAACAAGTTATAAAAAGCACGTCGGGCGACTGCCCCTGAGACAAACGCTCAAACAAATCGCGTTCGTGCTTGAAGACCCTCTTTTGATATTTGTGGACGCCTTCGAGCACCTGGTACATACCCAGGCTCGTCGCCTCATCGCTTTCATTGAGGGAATCAAGCATCAGTCGCGCCCAGCGCCAATGTTGCTCAGACTTGCCAAGTTTGCCTTGCAGGCGATAAAAGCGGGCGAGGTCTGCGAAAATCTTCGCCACTCGCCGATGTGGCATTTGAACGATCATCTGGGTGATGAGTAAAAGCAAATTCAGGCGGCACTCCTTCAGTGCCGCCTTGAAAGTCGACCATTTCATAACGGTCCTCCTTCGAGGCTAGATCGATGCTTGATCGCCTCTCACTGATTTTGCGGCGCAAGGCCGCATTGTTTAATTTGATGAGCGCGATTGCGCCACTACATTTGGTGGCACGTCGAGTCAGTTCAGTAGCAGGGTGGTTCTACAGCTGCTTTTTTCTTCTTTGAGGTCGCGCCAAATCTAATGACAATGTATCAATTTGACGGGAAGCCGGACAAGCGGTGCATTGCTGTTGAGTCACGCTCGAGATCACCTGGGCATCACTGCATAGGCTGGCTGGTGTCAACTTATCCAGTTGTTGAGGCAGCAGATCACGCTTTGCGCCTGCAGAACAGCAGAGTTCGCCGAGCTTGCACGAATGGTTAACCCCCCTAAAGGTTATCAAGCTTAAGACTTTGCGATCCCTTCAATTAAAGTTAAGCTTCCATGCTAATCTTTTCCAATCAGCACGCGAAGCCCCGCTTCGCAAGCTCTTTTTTATAGCAGTGCACATTTTGGAGGGTCTCGCATGGCCGTCGTCCAGGAAAAAGAACTACTTTGCAAGGACTTCTTGTCCAGACCGAAAAAGCTACTCATTGGCGGAAAATGGGTAGACGCCGAAACCAACAAATCCTTTGAAACATTAAACCCAGCCACCGAAGAAGTGCTGGCTAAGATTCCCGAAGGCGGCAAGGCTGACATCGACAAAGCTGTCAAAGCTGCACGCAAGGCTTTCGAGCATGATTCTCCGTGGCGCAAGATGACCACCGCCGAGCGCGCCAAGCTCATGTACACGCTGGCCGACCTCATCGAAAAGAACGCCGATGAATTGGCTCAAATCGAAACATTGGACAACGGCAAACCGATCAAAGAATCGCGTTATGTCGATGTTCCGCAAACAGTTGAAACCTTCCGCTATTACGCTGGTTGGGCAACAAAGTTGGAAGGCGAAACCCTCAACGTCAACCCCAACTTCTTCAACTACACGCTCCGCGAGCCAGTCGGCGTCGTCGGACAAATCATTCCTTGGAACTTCCCGATGCTGATGATGGCATGGAAGTGGGGTCCAGCTCTGGCTTGCGGCAACACAGTCGTATTGAAGCCGGCAGAACAAACACCGCTGTCTGCTCTGCGCATTGGCGAACTGGCTCTTGAAGCCGGTTTCCCGGAAGGCGTAGTCAACATCGTCACCGGTCTCGGTCCTGATTCAGCCGGCCAATTCCTGGCCAACCACATGGATGTCGACAAAATCGCATTCACCGGCGAAGACAGAACCGGACAAGAAATCGTCAAAGCTTCCACCAACAACTTGAAGAGAGTTTCTCTCGAGTTGGGCGGCAAGGCTCCTAACATCGTGTTTGCAGATGCCGACATCGATGCCGCCGTCAAGGGCGCCATCACCGGTATTTTCTTCAACCAAGGTCAAGTTTGCTGCGCTGGCAGCCGCTTGTTCCTGGAAAAGAAAGTACACGACGAGTTCATGACCAAGTTGCTCGAGCGCGTCGGCAAGATGAAGCAAGGCCCTGGCTTGGACGACAAGACCCACATCGGTCCTCAAGTTTCGAAAGAACAACAAGAACGCATCCTCAACTACGTACAGATCGCGCAAAAAGAAGGCGCCAAGCTGGTTTGTGGCGGAGAGCGTCCTGAAGACCTGAAGAAGGGCTACTTCGTGAAGCCGACCATCTTCACCGGCGTCAACAACGAAATGCGCATCGCTCAAGAAGAAGTCTTCGGACCACTTCTTGCTGTGATTCCATTCAACTCAGTTGAAGAAGTTGCCGAACAAGCCAACAAGACCAAATTCGGTCTTTCCGGCGCAGTTTGGACCTCCGACGTGAAGAAGGCCCACAGATTGGCCGCCCGCATTCAAGCCGGCACCATCTGGGTCAACTGCTACAACGCGTTCGATCCTGCGGTTCCATTCGGTGGATACAAGATGAGCGGCTATGGTCGCGAACTTGGCAAACACTCAATCGAACTGTACACACAGATCAAGAGCGTATGGGTCAACCTAGCCGAGTAACGCACATCGGATAGTTGAATCGGAGCGCCGTTGCTTTACAGTGACGGCGCTTCTTGTTTAAAGATGGAACCTCGAAAACACACAGCAAAACCTGCCGAGGAAAAAACATGCACAAGAGAATCATGCCCAAGAAGTTTCTGGCATCTTTTCTTTCAGTGGCATCTCTTTTGATCTTTGCATCGTCCGCCATTTCTGATGAGGTAGGAACGCATCGCGCACCGGATGATTTTGATGATGCAATCGCAATTATTCAACAGATAAATCGTCCCGATGCGCTGCAACAGGCGAAGGCAAGAGCGGCGATGGCACGCGATATGACGACAGATCGAATAGTTGCGTTGAACTCCGCAGGCAACATATTTCTGCAAACGTTTCACCCCTTGGATCCCCTGAGACCACTTGACACAAGCAATTCGTCTGTCGTCGGCGGCGCCGAACTCGTTCGCAGGCGCGAAGCGCTAAAGAAACTTGGCGAACTTTACGGCTCACCACTGGCCAGAGCCGCTTGGAATATTCAGGCAGGCTACTGCGAAGAGCACTGTGCCGTTATGACCGAACTTCTCAAAGCAGCAGGTCTGAATGTAACCATCGTCCGCACCGATGCACCACATGCGTTCCCTGTAGTAAATATGGCAAAAGGTGCCGACCCCGACAACCCCTGGACATGGGGACCGGGAGCCTTCGTGCCGGACTCCTGGGAAGGACGAACACTCACTCCGCAAGAGGCTTGGGAAAGTTCCAATCACTTTCAATTCGGCAAGGCGCATGCCACTGCCGGTAAGGTCAAGCCCGGAGTCGGCGGCATAAGCTCAGACAGGGGAAGGTTGGAACTGCTCGTCAAAGGCGGTCGCAAAATGATTGAAAACAATTGCGAAGAATACAAACGCCTCTTGAAACGCTTCGAGCTCATTCCGCAACGCTATCGCGATCAGCTCGACTGCAAGCCGCCTGACGATGTTTGCAAGGAAAAGGATTCCTGGAAAAAGATTGCCGGTCATTGGCGTTTAGACAATGGATCCGAAATTCTTGTCGAAGAGCAAAACGGTGTGTTCTCGGCGAAGTATGTGAAGATCTGCCAGAAGTGGCGAGTAATCGGATTGCCCGACAATGCCACCCTGTTTCTGAACGCCAAACTGAAAGCCAACACGGAAAACACTCTCACGAGCAACCAAGGTTGGGTCTATGCGCAAAATGATTGTAAGACCCTTGCACCATACAAGGCGGGCACCGTCATCGTAACCTACAACGATGCCAAAGAAACTTTGACAGTTGACAATACTGTTCCTCACTATTACGGCTCAAGCTGTAAATGGTCCGATGTAATGTACACGGAGCACCACGTTTTCAAAAGAGTGCCCCAGCAGACTGGCACTTTTTAGAATTTAGCAGCTGCCAAGCCCCCTAAATATTGGGCACCTCCCGTGAACTATTTGGTTCCGTCTCGTTGTATTGGTGAATTAGGTTTGCGGCTAGAACTTTGTCAAAATATCGGCAAGAGTTGCTTGAGACTGGCACCATGGGTAGTGCTCATAATTTTGTTGGGGAATTCTATGTTTGGACATCGTTCGATTGCGCAACCAACCGAGCTCAAAGTAACGCCTGAGCTCTTGGACAGAGTCAGGCATTTAAGTGTGATATGGGCCCCCGTCGAAGCAGGAGCACCTATGTTTTTCTACGGACCAACACCGAATTCTTTCGACGATCTCGAACACTACGAGACTCAAGCGCAAACTCAAGCAATGAGCGATGCTGAGAAAGAGACGCGTCTGGCTGCGCACATTCTCATGGATTGTGGAACGCTCAAAGCAGGCACTTACCCGGTCAAGAACATCTGGAAAAGCATCTTTCCGGAAGGCAAGTGCGAAGTTGGCATAGACACTGCGGTTACAATCGACTTCGGCACAAACGATGTGATCAACTTTACGCTGACAGAAAAGCATTTGAAGCTATTGAAACATGCCAATCGAAACCTCTACGGCTTTGACATCAAGCGCCCTTACGGCGATATGACCTACTATCATCTGGACATGTGCGACGCCCTTGGAATTAAGGTTCCCCGCAACAAAAACGACGATCCAGACTTCACTCCCCAGCAACTCGATGAGCTGGATAAACTTCACGGCGAAATGCTGTTTGCCGTGCAAGTGTTTCTGCAAAAGGCAACTCTCAAACCAGGAACCTTCGCTTGCAAAAATCACGAGTGGTCGTCGGTTACGAAATAATCTGAATAGGCTTATGAAGTAGTTATGTGGGTATGAGTAACTGAGGACCCTGGCCCTATATGTCTCATAAACTGATTTGACTTCATTTCTCGGAAGACCTCAAACCAACCTTCGCCTTGGCGACCTACTTGTTCAGGCCGGCATGCTCACCCAGATACAGCTGCAAGAAGCTGTGCGACACTCCAAGGGTAAGCGCCTGCAAATCGGGCAGGTTCTGATAATGTTTGGCTATCTGAGCCCGCGTGACCTTCAGTCTGCATTGGAGGCGCAATCGGTTTTGCGCGACAAGTCGGTGGACTTCAATGTTGCTTTGCGTTGCCTCAAGATTGCCTACAAAATTGGCGGCAGCTTCAAAGACATTCTTCAAGACCAAGAGGGCTCGGCCAATCAGAAGAAGGTTCCCACAAGCAAACTCGGCGAATTGCTTGTCGAAGCCGGTATCATCAATAACGAACAGCTGACCAAGGCTATCGAAGAGAGCCTTTCCACCGGACTTCCGTTAGGACGAATGCTGGTGTTGCACCAATCAGTAACACCTGAAGCCCTCCAAGCTGCACTGGACGTACAAGCCAGGCTGCGCGATGAGATGATGACCAGAGACGAAGCACTCCAAGCTATCCGGAGTGCGGGTGGACTCGACCCAGTGGCGCCTGGAGACGAGTCAAAAGCTCACAGCGTCGCGACCCCGTCGCTGCGCAAGAAGGGAATTCGCCTGGGCGAGCTGCTCGTGCTTGCCGGTGTGATCACCGAATCTGACGTGATGACAGCCCTGGAAGCCGGTTTGCTCAAACATCAACCTTTGGGCATGGCCCTCGTTTCGCAAGGCATTCTCACACAGGATATTCTCGATGCAGCATTGACACTGCAGAGCGAGGTTGACGAAGGACGGCTCGAACCGCTCGCCGCCGCCGAATGCCTCACCAAGTGTCACACCACAGGAGCCTCTGCACAAGATGCAATAAAAGAACGCGGAGCCCCGCGCCAGCAGTCAAAAGCCGTAATCAACTACGAGAAGCTGCTCACCCTCGCTCGTGTGGTCAACCCCGAAGACATTGGTGCCGCCTTCGACATCAGCTCAAAGAGCTCCCAGATTATCGGGAAAGTGCTCGTACTAACGGGCTACATGGAAGTCTCCACACTGCAGGCCACTCTTCGATGCTATCAACTTCTTTCCAAAGGATTGATCACGCAAGACGACGCTGTAGCGACGCTGGATTATTGCTTGCACCAACCTGAAGGCGCTCAATTGACCTTCGATCAAGCCCTGCATGAGTTGGGCTGGATTGGCAAGAAGGAACTAACAATGTCCGGCGAGAAGCCAAATGAAATGTTGGCTACCGAAGAATCGGACAGTGCTGCAGATCGGCTGCAGAAGCTGCTCGACTCGATTCCCCCACCGCCATCAAAGATGGATTCGCACTCCACATCGCCGACACGTGTGCAACCGAAACCGCAAGAAATTCCGCCGTCGAAAAACACAACGCTGTCCAACATGCCACCCGCTCGTCCGACAGAACCTGCTCACGATGCGCCAACCGACACATCAAGCTCGCTGCCTGCACAATCTCTTTCGATAGCTGCCTCGCAAGAGACGCTCGCAGATTCCACAGACACCGTGGATGATGGCACAGCCGATGCACCACATGACGCTTTCGAAAAAGGAAAAACTGGAGCTCCTCAGCCCAGACAGGAAATGTCCAGAAAGTTTGCGCAGACAATTTTGCCGGAAGACGCGAAAGCAAAACAGCTCGCCATGATGGTCTCACGAGAAGTGCACGGAAGCCACAATCTGAATCCGGAAGAAGAATCAGACGCCGTGTACGACGCTTTCTCCAGACTCGCACAGAGTTATAGCGAGCAAGGCAACTATGCAGAATCTCAGCACGTGTACGAACGTATTCTCGTGCATCGCTTGAATCAATACGGTCCTAATCATCCAATCCTCGTGTCGGAATTTGTCAATTTGGCCGGCGTTCTATGTGCGCAGGAAAAGTTCAACCAGGCAGAACCCTTCATGCGCAGAGCGGTTGCAGTGCTAGAAACCGCCCAAGCAGAAGAAGTAAAACTGGCAGAGTGTCTCAACCTGCTTGGAATGATTTACTTCAGACAAGAAAAGTTAGCTGACGCCGAGAAAACATTGATTCGCACAATCGACCTTCGGCGAAACCATCTTGGACCCACACATCCAGATTTGGCATGCGCAATGAACGACTATGCAAGAGTGCTGAAGAAGCTAGGACAAAACGAGGAAGCCGAGAAGGCCTACTCCGCCGCCAAAGCAATTTTGGGCGGGAGTTAAGGACTTAGTTCACCTTCATCAAGGATTTCTCCAACACTATTCCACAATCTCGTGTAATAGTGTACAGTATAGGTATGGTAAGAAAAATAACCACTCAAACTTGCTGCCTTGTGCACGTTACTCTGCCTGAACAACAACCAATTACCTCAGACCAAGCGGCAGAATTGGAAGACTTGTTCAAGATTTTGGCAAACGACACGAGGCTCAAGCTTTTGCATAGCCTGGCACGAGTTGAAGAAATGTGTGTTTGCGATCTGGCTGCGGCTGTCGAAATGACACCGCAAGCAATTTCAAATCAACTTCAAAGGCTGGCGGACCGTGGCATTGTTGCCACCAGGCGCAGTGGCAACATGATCTACTATCGAGTAATAGATCAGTGCGTTATTGACTTGTTACAGAAAGCGATGTGTCTGTTAGCCGACAGCGAGTCTCTGAGAAAGAACCCAAAGAACCAACTAAACCAATAAAAGGAGTAGAAACATGGCCGATCAATGTTGCCCATCAAGCTGTTGCGACAGCAAAGAGTGTACTCCCTGCAAGGGTTGCGATTGCTGCTGCTGTTGCTGTGCCACTTACGAAGAAGGCAAAAAATGCAGTTGCAGTCCCGCCAAGCCTTGTGAAACACAAAAGAAAGAATAGCTTTAAGAACGCTCTCTACCGTTCTAATATTTGTGATAGAAGTGATTCGGATCTTGCCCAAACGAATGTTTGCGAATTAGCAGATCTTCCATAGACGGCTCTTCTGGATGTTTTGACGCCGCGGTCGCCTTCGGCTTTTTGACTTGAGCAACAACGGCTTTCTTTGTTGTCTTCTTAGTTTGAGTTTCGTGTGACGCTGGAGGGTTCGCCGGAACGCTCGTAGTCGGGTTCGCCGGAACGCTCGTAGTCGGATTCGCCGGAACGCTC
>CAZCZI010000112.1:0-7111 GCA_964503045.1 uncultured Candidatus Obscuribacterales bacterium | reverse complement strand
AACGCTCGTAGTCGGGTTCGCCGGAACGCTCGTAGTCGGATTCGCCGGAACGCTCGTAGTCGGATTCGCCGGAACGCTCTTAGTCGGGTTCGCCGGAACGCTCGTAGTCGGGTTCGCCGGAACGCTCGTAGTCGGATTCGCCGGAACGCTCGTAGTCGGGTTCGCCGGAACGCTCGTAGTCGGGTTCGCCGGAACGCTCGTAGTCACCACGGGCGGCGCTACAGCTTTCGTCGACGGTTGCGGCTTGTTGAGAACGCTGCCTGCAAGAAACGCTCCCAAACTCACCAATGCAAGCGCGCTAACGAGCACCAGCACCGTGACCTGAGACCTAATCTTTGCTCGTTCGTTGTCGAATTTCGAGTTCTTCGGCGGCGGCAATATTGGTTTTTGTTTGGTCTGCACAATTGCCGGCTTCGGTTCTTCGTACAGAGTTTTGGTATCAGGTGGAAGCTTGCTCAAGCACCACTCCAGGTCTTCTTTCAGTTCCATCATGCTTGAATGTCGTTCATTAGGCGATCTGCGCAAGCACTTAAGGACCGTTCGCTCCAACTCCGGCAGAAACTTCTTCAACTCCGGGCATACGTCTTTAAACGGCAGAGGATCCTGTGTAACTTTTACCCGCACTGTCTCAGGAAAGCTGTCGCCCTTAATCGGCAATTCGCCCGTGAAAGCGTGATACATAATCACACCAAGCGAATAGATGTCGCTTCGCACATCGATATCGCCGGCAGTGCATTGCTCGGGACTCATGTAAAACGGACTGCCACAAATCTCGCCAACACGAGTAAGCTTTTGCGAACTTTCCATCAGTTTCGCAATACCAAAATCCAATATTTTTGCGGTTTCGCGAGTTCCCTTGCCGACTATCATCACGTTTTGAGGTTTGATATCGCGGTGAATCACGCCTTGCGCATGTGCACAACGCATAGCATCGGCTATCTGAATGAACAGCTTGGTGGCACGCAAAGGCTCCAACATCTTTTCTGCAAGAAAGATTTCTTTGAGGTTCTTTCCATCAAGCAGTTCCATCACGATATATGGCTGCCCTTGTTTGGTAAAACCGAAATCAAAAGTCTTGACGATGTTGTTGTGAGTGAGCGAACCCAACACTTTCGCTTCGCGCTCCATGCGCTTCACGCTCGTTTCATCGTCAGACAGTTCTGCAGGCAGAAACTTGATTGCCACTTCACGGCCGACAGACGTTTGTTTTGCACGGAATACTGTTCCCATGCCGCCTTCGGCGACCAATCCAACAATTTCGTAATCGCCAAGGCGAGTGCCTATCAGCGGATTGGGCTCACATTTATATTCAGCAGTCGGTAGGTCTTCTAATTCCATCAGTGTTGTGCGAACTGCAATTTACTTTTGTGCTTCTGTCCATCCAAAATATCATGCCCTGCAATATCCGATTACAACCGCTTACAGCCTCTTCACGACGGTCAGCACCGATTTGACCCTTGTTTCGGGCTCTCTGCCGCAAACCTGCAACAGCGCGGGTTTTTGCTTGCCTCCGACCAGTGCTGGATTTTCTTGCACCACCATTGTTGTGGACGTTCCCCCATCAAAATTAATTGCCTCTGTGCAGCCCAACTGCTTCAACAGCTGAGCCAATTGAACCAACGTAATACCGGAGGAAAATTCGTCCTGCCCTTTTCCGGCGACACATAAAATCATTGCGTGTTTGTCCGGTGTCATACCAAAACACGTTCTGGCAGCCGTTTTATACACACCGATAGAATCAGTTTGCTGCCCGTCGGAGTCGACTCGCACAAACGCTTCTTGTTTGTCAGTCAACTCCGGCAGCAGACGCGGACCAGCCTGCAGAGCGTGAATCAACTTCTCACCCTTCTCGATCTTATCGTTGTGCGGCACGATACGCACCACGAGTTTGTCGTTCTTTCCGGTCAAAAAGCGCAGCTCCGAGCGATTGAAGATGGTCTCGAGATGCGGCTTTAGTTTTGGATTCTCGATCAGAGCCTTGTTCGTTCTTGGCTCACAGACTTGTTTTCCATCAACCACGACGTAGCTCGTGCTCTCACCGTTGCTCAGATTGAAAAACCCGCCGTTGACCGCGGCCTGCGCCTTGAACTTCTTTGCGGTGTCCGATGTAGGGGATGTCGTATCATTCAAAACCGGTTGCAAGCTGAAGCGTTTCGAGTTGAGATCGACCACCACCAGTCGTGCTTTGCTGCCGTTTACCGTTTGAAATTCACAGTAGCAGAAATCTTTGCCGTCAGAAAGTTGTTTCTTCACCGGTAAGTCGCGCCAGGATTTGAACTGTGCAGCCTCTGCCACAACGCGCGGCTCCTCTTTTACCGAGGTATTTTCTGCGAGCACAGGCACCATCGACACGACACTAAATGCCAGGATGGCGCCATAGGAAAGTAATCGTAGAGATTGTGAACTTGTCATTGTTTCCAACTTGTAAATCGGTTACAAAAAGCCATTTTAACAGCCCACAACGCTGACAACCGCGGGGCTCAACAGGTTACTTTTGACAGTTTCGGATTTTTCAAAGATGGCATATTTACATTTAGGCACTTTACATACGTGAGGCGCATCAGAAGGATTCCCATGCTCAAGCCCCCCCAACCTGCCCTTAGACTACCGCCCATCTCCTACATCCCAGGTCTCGACGATTTGATTTCGCAAGCGAAGCAATCGCAGCGAAATACCAATCGAAATGTGGAGCTGCCGTGGCAGACTGCCGGCATTGACAAACAGTACATACTCACCTGCTGTTTTTGCTCACATCGCGATTTGGTTTCCAGACGAGACAAAGCCGAGATTTCGGGCACGGTTTGGAGTTTGTCGTACACATCGCCTGTCACATTAAAAACGACGACCGTATGGCAATACACCTCCGAAGACGTGTCGCTCATCCATAATTTACTCAATGCGGAAGTCGAAGGTGTACCGATTCAACTAGTGTTGGCCAAGGGAACAGCAACGACTCCCGGCACGGGTCCTAACCCATCGCAAATGATGCCCGTTGCCAGCACATCAACTGGCGGTTATGCGCAGCTTGTAATCGAGCACGCTCAAGACTCAGGGGCGTTTTCTGATTCGGACGCGGCACCGCAGCGTGGTTCAGCGTATCAGTCCGGGGTTTATGCGGCGCAGTCTGGACTTCAGGCTTCGCAGGCGCAGTTTAACTCTGGTCCTCAACCCACGCAGTTTAATACAGGCTCGCAACCAGTTGCTCAGTTCGGCTCTGGGGCTGGAACGCATCAAAACTTGGCTCCACCCAGCACTCATTTTCCCTCTGGCTCCTACCCGCAGCTTAGTTCGAAAGGGTTGCAATCAGGAAGTTTTTCGCAACCGCAAATCCCGCAAAATGGCGACGTTGCCCCGACTACCATGCAGCTGGCAGGCTCGATTCAGCAGGTGCAAATCATGGATGTTCTGCAATCAATCAACGTTTGCAGAATGACAGGGCGCCTCGATGTAGATGATATCGGCAATCGCACCACCCTGTATTTTCACTCTGGCGAACCAGTGCATGCGATGTCGGAAAACACACTGGCATTCGAGCAATCGTCACAACAAGGCATCGACTCGATTCTCGACGTTTTGACATGGGAAACAGGAATGTTTCGCTTCCAACCAGATCTGACGACGCGCGACCACACGATTACGCGAAAGCTCTCCAGCATTCTGTTGGAGGGCGCAGCGCTCTCCGACTACACACGAGAAGTGTCAGATCTCGGAGTCACTCTCGAATCTATTTTGGTGCGCAGCGACACCGTTAAATCGTGGGAAGAAGTGCAGAAGCAACTGCAAACCGGTCTGCCGCTCGACACGCAGCAACAGGTCAAGTTTTGCATGGCGTTTGACGGCAAAAAATCAATCGGCGATGTCGTGAAAGAATTAAATCTCACGAAGTCGGTTTGGCTTCCCATGGTCTTCAACCTGCTAAAAATTTCTCTATTGAAGACCAGCGCCAAAAGCACAAGAGTTCATACGAAGTCCTATCAAATCGATGCCAACACGCTAGACCTTGCGCAGCAAAATCTTTTGCGCCCGGAGACGGGCATGCTCAGCTTTCCTATGCTTTTGTTTTTCATCGTCAAAGAGTTCGCCCGTTTTCGAATGGAGCGCTACCCGATATCTCTTGTCGTTTTTGGAATCACCTGCACAAGAACTAACGGGCAGACCGAGCCGCTCTCGAACGATTGCATCAAAGCAATCGCGGCGAATTTGAAAACAACCTGCACTGAATTGGATACGTTTGGTCATTTTGAGACAACTGATTTCGCGCTTCTTCTGCCGTACAAACGCACGGACGAGGCGAAAGAATTTGCGACCAATCTGGCGAAATCTTTACCGAGTGTTTTGCCACAACAATTTTTGCAGCAGGGATTGTCGTTGCAACTGTCATTTGGAATTGCGTCGGCACCTACCGATGGGGACAGCCCGGAAATCATTCTCGGACTTGCCAGATCTTTTAAGGAACAGTCGCAAGCGAAAGGCGGCGGCATGATTATTTGTTCGCAGCACTAAATCAATCGGCTAGTTCAAATGAGTAATCCCGCGGCTTGTGATCACGCGGCATCTGATCACGCGGCATCTGATCACGCGTTGCATGGCCACCACATACGATGCGCGACTCACCACATACGATGGCCACGCGTCGCGTGATCATAAAAAAAAGGGCGTGGTGCTCTTTCCACGCCCTTTCGATTTGAGATGCCATGAGACGGCGGTACTTGCGAGCACCGACCCAGCCTCAGACAGCCAAGCCTCGAACGGCCAAACCCTCCCTAGAGGGCTTTGCCGTTGCTGCTGACGCCTTTGATTGAAGCAGTTCCGTCTTTTCCGACGGCGATGCTTACATCAAGTTTGTCGCTGCTTTGGACGTTGTTGCCTGTTCCTTCCGGAATATAGAACTGATCTAGTCCTATTGAAAGGTGCCTGCTGTTGTTGCCTTCTCCACCAATGAACTTAGCTTTTATGAAGGTCTCGTTGTTTTTAGGCGCACTCAGTAAAACGCTTTTGGCGGTCCAGTGTTTGCCGTTTTTGTGTTCGAGCACTACATAGACATCTTGACCTTCTTTGACGCCTTTTTCAGCTGGTTTGCTGTTTTCGACGTCATAGCTCAGGTTTAGATAGTCACCCTTCAATGGATGGTGCGGATCATATAGCTGCGCTTGCAGGGTCACATTGGTTCCATGTGCCACCGCATTTCCATACGGTGCAACAAAGCCCAACAAGAGCAAAGCCTGTCCACCCACGGCTGCCGGAATAATCCACTTGGACAGAGCTTTTCGCTTTGTGGTGGGCTTGGTCTCAAGAATTGGCAAACTGTCTGGAATAAAGACAGCTTGTTCCATTGTTTCCATCATTCATACCTCGCGATTTGTCATTGACCAGGACCAGATACCGATACATGAGAACTGATTAGCGGTGAAAGCCGGGTCTTTCGCCACCAATGAAGTGAAGCCGAAAAAACTATCAGTAAAATAAGCGCTCCGACCCCGGAGAAAACTATCGAGTGTTGGAGCATTGCAGATGAGAGTGCGCCTGCGTAACCACTGAAATAGCCGATGGTTGCAACTAGGGGAATTACGCAATAGATTGGACGTTCGAGCCATGCAATCGCGTAGATGGTAAGCGAAAGTGAAACGGCTACGAGGGCGGCTTGCAAGGACGCCAATCGGTATTCGGTTCCAACTGCCATCACAGGCAGAATGCTGAAGATGTACATCAGACCTGCAATCACACGAGGGAAACTGGCGTGCCTTCTCAGCTTATAGCCGGAGAACATCAAGAGCACTACAAAAATCATTGATGCCCACCACAGAAAACCGCTCGACGCTTTGTTATCGGAATACGATGAGCCGGCCGTTGAAATTTGCATCAACAGTCCAAGGCACATGGCGCTGCTTCCCACGAGCAAGTATGGTGCATGAAGGATTCGTTGCCTGATACTGTTGAGCTGCAAAAGATGAAGAAGGAAGCACACCGCACCAAACACTGCGATCGCTGTTGAGTCATATTGATTGGCCTGCCAACCATAGCCCAGTGCCATGTAGAGCTTGATTCCACCAAGCGAAAGCACCAGTCCCAGTGCATACGGGCTGCGAGTGATGTATGCGCACAGAACCGCCAATAATCCAGCCGCCACTGCATGTGGTGTCGGATCATTGCTTGCCATAGCATAGATTCCCAGCCCCAGACACGAAAGCACCGCGCAGGCTGACGAGCTATAAGCCCAGGCGACGAGCGCTGTTGCCACTCCCCACACTAGAAGTTCTTGAGGAGGCATGGCGCTTATGTGGTAGTACTGACACGCCAACATGGTGATGGCGCCGAACAGTAAATTAGCCAGAAGCACGCATGGCTCGCCAATCGATTCGTACAGCGGCGTCTTGCGCAGATATGCGCCAGCGTAATAACACAAAACCATCAAGCCGACTGCGATGACGGCTTTGTGCGCATTGAATGCCGGTCCCCAATTGGCTGCGATAAACAAGATAGCGCCGACACCCAAGACGCCGGCACCGAACAAACCCAGAATTTTGAGAGCCAAGAGTCGTTTTGGTCTGACGCTGTATTTGGATAGTATCTCCGCACCGCGTCCAAGTTGAAGAAGTTGGTCTTCCTCCCAGCGTGTGATCTCTCGTTTCAGGAAATCAAACTGCTCTTGGTTTATTTCTCTGGTTTCGATATCTCTGATAGGAATGTCTTTGATGTTTGATTCATGCATGGTTGCGTACTGAGCTACAAAAGTGATTCATGAGGTGCTGCTGCTGATTGGATTGCTGTGCTGATTGGCTTTCTGCGTTGATTGGCTATGCGCGCGCGAAAACAGCGCCTTCAATTGATGGCGGCCACGTCGCTTGCTATACCGATTTAGGGTGCGCGAATAAAAACCGACGGTGCCTTTTTGAAGAGACTAGCCGCCGGGTAGAGCTAGTAAGTCTACATCGATTATGCAGCCTCGACCGTTTTATACAACTAGGGAAAACACGGTATTCAAGATGGTGGTTTTCCGGTCCGCTCCTCGATTGTGATCTTGCGCCGCGTGATCTCGCGGTGCGTGATCACGCGGCACGTGATCGCATTGACTCATCGAAAATGACACTTTTGGAGAGCTGTTGCCTCATTT
>CAZCZI010000111.1:0-19652 GCA_964503045.1 uncultured Candidatus Obscuribacterales bacterium | reverse complement strand
CGCTGCGCTATCCTCCTCGCCCTGAAGGACGAGGCTTGCCGCGCGTTCTGGTCAAACATTTCTTTGACAAAGGAAAACCGGTGGCAGCCATTTGTCACGGCCCGCAAATCCTTGCGGCAGCAGGTGTCCTCGACGGCAGAGAGTGCACGGCCTATCCGCCAGTTCAACCCGAGGTCGAACGCAGCGGAGCCAAATGGATCGCTGCCAACGAAACCGCTTCGTCAGCACATACTCAAGGCAACCTCGTGACTGCACCGGCGTGGCCTGCACATCCGGCATGGATGGCAGAGTTTTTGAAACTGTTAGGCTCAAAAATCGAACCCTAGAGAAATCACATATAATGTGAGCTTCGAGGCGCTTCCATAGGTGCATATATAAAAGTGCGAGTCTTATTCGGCTGGCATTTAGATGGCTCGACATATCCGGAGACTATAAGTCGACGGAGCGCGGTCTTGGGCGAGTTCATCTGCGGCCCCGCCGGATTGATTGACGTTGTACAAACGCATCTTGGACTCGGCTTCAAACCAACGTCCTTAGCAGTTCGCATTGCACAATACTCAGCGCGCCTCAAAGAGCTGGATGACGGCAATCGCTTTTACTCGCGTTCGTTTGAAGTCGACGGTTGGTCCACCGCCGCAAGAATCTTGTCGTGGCGCGACGCACTTGTTGCTTCAGGATGGGCCGCTCAAGAAATCGAAGCGAGCGATCGCATCAACACGATTGCGCAACTCGAACGCATGACCGACTTTCCCCTCGCCCTCGCCGCTGCTGATGGGCTTCTCGACGTCGTCAACGCGTTGAGAAGAGGTCAAACGGTAAAGAGTCGTATAAAAGAAATTCAAACCGTTACTCCCGAAAATCTGCTCCCTCCATTGTGGCGAGAACTGCTCAACCACCTCAAAACATCCGGAATACCAATTAGCTATTTGCCGATTTCAGGCCAAGCAAAATCTTGCGACTTGTCCCTCATTCAAAACTGCTTGGAAGGAACATCCAGAGAGGCTCTCAAAGGCGATGGATCGGTCGTACTGATTGAAGCCGATGATGAAATTCAAGCAAGTGAAGCAACCGCGGCATGGTTGAAGGAGCACACCGAAGGTGATGGCTCCCTCGTCATCATCCGCGGTGTCGGAACATCGATTCTTGATGAAGCCTGCCATCGCATCAACCTGCCTCGAATCGGCGGCGAAACCAAGTCGAGGTGGCGCGCCGCCATGCAAGTCTTGCCTCTTGCTTTGGACAACTCATGGCTGCCGTTCAATCCGATCGTATTGATTGAAATGCTGTCTTTGAGGCAAACACCGATTCGCCGGTATATCGCCCATCATTTCGCGAGCGCGCTTCAGCTCGAGCCTGGAATAGGCGGAGAAGAATGGCAACATGCTTGGCGCAAAGCGCAGGCAACCAGATTGGACATTCTGATAAAGGGCGGAAAGACCGAAGCGGAAGCACAAGAGACATTGCAAAAGGACATTCAAGAATGGAAATCTTGGCTGGAACCACCGAGATTTCATCCTGAGTCCGGAATACCAATAGATCATGTACTCAAACTTTGCGCACAAGTACAAAGATGGGCGCTCGCACGCAAAGACACAGCAGATGGTGAACTGCTTATTAAATCGGCTGAAGAAGCTGCCGCGCTTTCCAACGCCTTATCCGCCACCAAACTCGCCACCATCTCTAAAGTGCAGCTCGACAGAATTCTGGACGCCGTTTGCGGTGAAGGATTAGCACTTCCAGGCGCAGGAGCCGAGGCTTCATTTTGGACCCCTTTAGACAATCCCGGTCAGATCTGGGCGCCCGCCGACACCGTGCTTTGGTGGGGCTTTGTCGGCTCGACAAAACCGGTCTCACGAAGCGTCTGGACAAACACCGAACGCAGCCAACTCGCTCGAAATGGTGTTGATATCGAACCTCCTTACTTTCCGACTCTGCGTGAAGCACAAAGTTGGAGAAATCCGATTCTCAACGCTCAACGTCAACTGCTGCTTGTCGCACCACGATCGGTGGCGGGCGAGCGCACCGCTTCGCACCCGGTGTTTCACGAATTCAGCGATCTCTTGCCGCAGAAACGCGACCCAGCGGGTGACAACATCGTCTATCGGGCCGACAACATTTTCGACACGCCGCAAGTGAGCTTCGCAGGAAAGTTGCTTAGCAGGCAACCCCTGTATCACTTCGGTCTTCCGTCTCAAACAAGAATTTGGAAAGTGGCGCAGTCTGCGATCAAGCGGCGCCAGCGTGAATCAGCTTCGAGTTTAGAACGCTTGTTCGGCTGCCCGCTCTCCTGGACCATGCGATATCAAACAAATATTCAGGCAAGCGTCATGCGGTTAGAGCCTGTGAGCGAACGCTTGAAAGGAACCCTCGCGCACGCCGTCTTCGCCGCACTCTTCAACGAGAAGAAACATTGGGACGCCAAAGAAGCAGGAAAGCGCTCAGTTGAATTGGTCGAGACTCTCACTCCTGCAATTGCCGCACCGCTGCTTTTGCCTGGCTCGACAATCGAATACTATCGGCTCAAGAGCTCTCTGAAAGAAAGCGTCGAGCAATTCATCAAATACATTCGACGCGCCGGGCTCACCGTAATCGAGTGCGAAGGAGAGCGTAGCGCACCGTTTGGCACAGGTCAAATATTCGGACGCACCGACGTCACGCTCGCGGATGACAGCGGTAATCAATACGTCATCGACTTGAAATGGTCATTCACAGAAAGAGGTCGAAGCGACGAAATCGCTCAAGGCCGCCCGCTTCAACTTACGGTTTACAGTTGGCTTCAGGCTCAAACCGCAGATCGCGGTCACTTGCCGCTTCCGCCCGCCGGCTATTACATGATCAAACAACGACAGATGTTTTTCACCGCCGACGAAATCTTTCCTTCGTCCAGTTACATTCAAGGCCGAGTCCTAGATGATGTTTGGAAGGAACTAGTCTCGACTTATGAAGATTCAATGTCTCATCTGGAGCGTGGCGACGTAGTGGCAACAGGAATTAAGGATCCCGCCGTTAGCCCTGTTACCTATGGTCTTGCCTCGATAAAACCACCTTGCGAGTTTTGCGACTACGCTCGCCTCTGCGGCAAGAAGGAGTTGGTGTGATGACGGACAACCTCTCAAAATCACCAATCATTTTGCTTGGCGCAAGCGCAGGAACAGGCAAGACTTACTCTCTTGCAAAAGAATTCGTCGACGCCGTAAACAACACGGAGATCGATCCCGCCTCAATAATTTCCACCACATTCACCAACAAAGCAGCTGACGAACTCGCCGAGAGAGTTCGTCAAGGATTGATCAAAGCAGGGAAGATCGAAGCTGCCGAGCGCGTTCTCGGCAGTTATCTCGGCACGGTCAACTCCGTCTGCGGCCAACTCCTGAGCGATTATGCAATAGAACTCGGACGCTCGTGTGCGCAAGATGTGATTTCAGACGAGCGAGTTTCATCGCTTTTCACCATCGCCATTGAACCCGTGCTACACAAGTACGCCTCAATTATCGACAAAGCGGCCGAACGCCTTCTGATTCTCGACTGGAAGAGAATCGTTCTCGACATCGCAAAGCATGCTCGTGAAAACGACATTCCGTTTACCGCCCTGGAAGCGTGCGCCGAACAGTCCTGGGCAGGCATGAGTAAGCTGTTTCCCCCACTCGAGCCGGGTGCCTCGGCTGAGCAGATGGACAAGGCATTGCACGAAGCAATTCGAATTGCACTATCGCGACTGCCGGTCGCCGACGACGACACTAACACTACGGCCGATGTCATCGCCAGACTCAAACGAGTAGAGCGTGTCCTCGCCAATGGTGGCACTCTGGTTTGGTCGGAGTGGGCCTACATTGCCAAACTCCACGCCGCAGTGCCAAGCGACAACATCATGCAAGCCGTGCGCCGGGCAGCAGAACGCAACGATCGCCACCCCCGCATGCGCGACGACATGAAGACGTTAATCGAATCGGTATTTGCTTGCGCTGCAGAATCGATGCAACATTATGAGACCTACAAGAGCAAGCATGGACTCGTCGATTTCGCAGATCAAGAACATTTAACTCTGCGCCTGCTGGAAGATCCAACTCTACAGCAACGCTTGCAAGAGCGGCTGAAACTGGTGTTGATTGACGAATTTCAAGACACAAGCCCAATTCAATTAGCGCTGTTTCTCAAGCTGGCAAAACTGGTAGACAGATCAGTTTGGGTGGGAGACGAGAAGCAGGCGATTTATGGTTTTCGAGGTTCTGACCCTGAGCTCATGCAGGGCGTCGTGCAAAAGGTTGCCGGCTCAACCAGAAACCAACTGTCACGTTCATTCCGCTCGCGCCCCGACCTGGTAAGCTTCACCAACTCGGTGTTCTCGCTTGCTTTTCCACCCACCGGCATTCCCGAATCAAATGTTTTGATTGAGACCTGTCAACGCGACGAAACTTCCGGGCAACAGACGGCGCTCCATCTGTGGTGGCTAGAAAAACAGGGTAAGACGCAAGATCCGTTTTTCGCCGCTCTTGCTACTGGCGTTCGATCTATTTTGCGCCAGAGCGATCAATGGCAGATAACCGAGTCCGGCATGAAAGGAACAAGACCACTCGTCGGCTCCGATATAGCCATCCTTTGCAAGACCAATGGTCGACGAAGACTGGTGGCATCCGCGCTCGCTCAAGCCGGAATAAGAGTGGCGACAGAACGCGCCGGGCTTCTTGATACAGCAGAATGTGTTTTGGCCGTTGCAGCTCTTCGGTACTTGATGGACAAGCGTGACTCTTTAGCGGTAGCGGAAATGGTGCACGTTCGAAGCAGCGGGGAGCAGCGCAAAGAATGGCTCGCCCATTGGTTGGCCGGCGAACATGAAAAGGTAAGAGCGGCTGTTCCCGAACTCGATCGCTTGGATACGGAACGGCATCGTCTCGTCTATCTCACTCCCTCTGAAGCGTTGGAACTCGCCATTGTCAGCGGTGGCATCGCCGAAACCGTAAAAACCTGGGGCAACACTCGCCAAAGAATGTCAAATTTGGATGCGCTTCGAGGCGTCGCCCGTAGTTACGAAGATCAATGCCGCCTGAGACGAAGCGCAGCAACCATAGTCGGACTCGTCTCGCACATATCTCAAGCAGATGCAACCGAAAGCAATCAACCGGCAAACCCGGACGAACAGGCAGTGCACGTGTGCACCTATCACAAAGCAAAAGGTCTTGAATGGCCTGTCGTAATTCTCGGTGATCTGGATCTATTGTTCGACCCCACTCCATTTGGAACATTCGTCGAATCACAATCAGATTCATTTGACCCATGGGAACCTCTAAAAGGTCGACAAATTCGATTCTGGCCGTGGCCCTACCATAAGACGAAGGCGCAGGTGAAACTATCGGCCACATCTCGTGGAACTAAAGAGATGAAGATGCGCAGAAAGTTGGATAAAGCAGAAGCAGTAAGGCTTTTGTATGTGGGAATGACCCGCGCGAGAGACTACCTCATCCTGTCTCTTCGCGATACTCCACATGGCTCCAAGTGGCTGGACACACTGACTGACTCTGCCAATCATAAAATTCTGCAACTTCCAAAAGATCATGGTGAGCGCCAACTCACCATAAATAGTTCCTCCCATAAAATTTTCGTGCGACATGTTTCAGCCGGACATACACCGGTAGAACAAGATCAAACAGCAGACGAAGAGATCTCTGCCTACACAACGCCCGCACCAAAGGAAGAACTGACCAAGTTTCCCCCGCTGCGCCTGATCGCCAGCGAGGCCGTCACTGATGCCGGCATCAAGATCGGCACCACCATAAGTGGCATCGGCGATCGGTTACCTTTTACCGGCTCTCCGGAAATGTCTTTATTAGGAGATGCCGTGCACGGATTCCTTGCCATCGACTTCGAAGATAAAGATACCTCGGTAGATTTGAGACTCCAAAAGGCCTCAACCATTTTGGAACGGTTTGGGGTCAAAGAGCTTTCACCAGAGTCACTTATTATCGCCGGGGACAGGTTGAAATCGTTTATCCAGGATCGCTACCCCGAAGCCAAAATCTACACCGAGTGGCCGATTATCGGACGAGTCGACAACCGGCGCTCGAACGGCCGCATCGACATGCTGCTGGAGACTTCTGAGGGTTATGTTTTAATTGACCACAAAAGTTTTCCGGGACGCCTTCAGGAGTGGGAGCAGCGTGCCATCGCAAACTTCGGGCAATTGGCCGTGTACAAGCAGTTTCTGGAGGAAGCTACCGGACGCCCGGTCATCGCCATGTTTATCCATATGCCAATCGTCGGCAGCATCATCGAGTTGAAAGGCACGACTTCCAATACCATTGTTGGAAACGGCAGCGGCATTATGGACAAAAATTAGACGCCGGTCGGTCCTCATGCGATTTAATGCTGGAAATTTGAACTTTTTGCGCTCTCAAGCGTATTAAGAAACAGGCGACCACAACTGGCGTGGAATAAATAGTCAAATTGCACCGCGAGCATACAGCCATGCGTAAAACAACAAGAAACGTCGTACTTTCGATATCTCTGTCATTAGCCTTCGTCTCGCCACCGGTCTGGGCAGCGGAGCCGGGCACTTCAGACCCCGCCCTAACCAAGGCGATAAGAGACGCCGATGTCGTAGATAGCGACTCACCGCTTACCGCCAAGATCGAAGGCATGGAGTCAACTGTTACCACCGATAGGCACCCGAAAGCTACGGAAGATGACTGCAAAATCGACGCAACCCTCATCGCCAAAGCGGTTTTCGAAAAGCACAAAAACCTGGCAAAAGTCAGAATCAACTTCGTAGGAGCCGATTCCACAACTTCGGTGAGTGTTAGTGCAGGCGATATCTGCGCATTTAATAATGGCGGAATCAACGACAAGCAACTCCTCAACGGCATTGATCTGACGACTGTCTCTAATAAAGTAGCGGCGGTTTCGCCCGATGGAGGCACGCCGGACGCTCAAACGCCTGATGTTGCGCGGGCTCCGGATACATTCAAAAAAGTGCGCAACTTGAAAAATAGAATTCAAACGATGCGTCAGAACGGCACCGGTGTTACTGAGTTTCAAAAGCGCCTCGACCAAATCACTCAAATGATTGACGAACGCAAAGAAAGTGATGCAGCGCCGCTTATCGACAAGTTAGACGACATCTTGAGAGAACAGCAAACCTTAGTAAAACAGGCAAAGTTTAAGCCTGTTCCTGTCGCATCGTCGTGGCAGGCTGGAGGTGGTGGTGCTGGTCGTGGTGGTCGCTACGAAGAGCTTCAACCGCAGTTTAAGAACCTCCCGCCTGTCGCCCAGCGAATCAGAGATTTCCTTTCGTTTTCTGAGAGCGCCGGCGTGGACGTTTCTGCGCAACGGGCAAAATATTATGAGCTAGTCCAAAACGCAGAGCGCGATCCCGTAAATACCCAAGCAAAACTGAACGAACTGGTAAAGTCCATTCAGCAGAAGTTTCCGCAACTTTCTCAAAAGTTTGAGCAGCTGCAAGGATACACTCCGCCAAGCCGCAGCCCAGGCGCCGGTCACGATACTTCAAAGTTTGGTCCTGGCGGCAAGCCTCCGTGGGCACGCAAGCATCAGCAATATTAATTCTGCGATTTTGATTGAACTTTTTGCGCACCTCAAGCGTATTAGTTAATAGCAGTGAGAGTTTGGGAACGATTGTTTCGGGCGCATAGCCCTGGTGTTACTATGGACAGACAGTTTGCACCGACATTGAAAAACGACGAAACACAGAGACTCCAGCCCGATGAGGGCTGGGATGATCAACAGAAAGAGATCGAGCAAGACTTGAGTAAAGAGTCTCTTGCCGGTTACAAGAGCCGTTTGATTGGTCGTCGCATCGACAGTTATGACATTCTGGAAATCCTTGGAGTAGGTGGCATGGGCGTCGTCTATAAGGCGCTTCAACAGCCGTCTGAGCGTTTGGTCGCAATCAAGACATTGCGAATCGGCTCTTTGCTCAAACCAGTTCTCGTGCAACGTTTCAAGCGAGAGATTCAAACCATCGCAAAACTCAATCACCCTAACATCGTCACCGTCTACGATTGCATCATCGATGAAGAAGGGCAACCTTATGTAGTGCTCGACTACCTGAAGGGCAAATCCATAGACGAGCTGCTCGTGCGCGAGAAGTTCATACCTCAAAAAAGAGCAATCAAGATCTTCGCACAAGTATGCAGTGCACTCGAACACGCTCATCGCCAGGGCATCATTCACAGAGATTTGAAACCTGGCAATATCATGCTTCTAGACGACGAGACAGACTATGTAAAAGTAGTCGACTTCGGTCTGGCAAAACTAGGTGACAGTGAGCGTCTTACACACTCCGGCGAACTCTGGGGAAGCCCACCGTTTATGGCTCCGGAACAATGCAGGGGAACAGAGGTAGACAATAGATCGGACATTTACTCTTTGGCGGCAGTGATGTACGAGGCGATTACAGGCACACCAATATTCGAGAGTTCCAGCGTCTTCGAGCTCATTCAAAAACAAGTCTTCGAAGAGCCGCGTCCTTTTTCCGAGGCGATCACAAATCCGGATATTCAGGTAAGCCCGCGACTTGAGCAAGTCATTTTTCGCGCTTTGGAAAAAGATCCCGATCGCAGGTTTCAAACCATCGAAGAGTTTCGGGAAGAACTACTCATATGTCTCGACTATCCTGATGAGAGTGCGCCAGTTCGAGTTCCCTCACGAGGCAGTGGGCAAAAAGTACAGAAAGTATCACAACAACAAAACACAGCAAAAGGTCCAAGCGCAGGCGGTGTGCCAACACAAGAAATGCGCAACGTCAACAATAAGTTTCGTTCGTACTCGAGCAATAGGAGCATCTTTCAAAATCCTATTGCGTTGTCCTCGATTGGATTTGTCCTCATAATGCTCGGAGCAGCCGGTGCTCTCTGGTGGACAAATAGCCTGAAGCCGACAAAGTCCGGATTCGACCAGCCGGAAGCAAGTACTACAAAATCTCAAACCGACGTCTCAAAACCTCCCGCGGATTCAAATTCACCGCCCAACAATCAAAAAGCCACTTCAACGCAATCGAGTGCCACCACCGGCAAGGCGCGCAAAAACACCGCGACTCAGCGTTCGCCGATTGCAAAATCCCATGCCGCATCACAGACGAGTACAAAACGTCATCCAAGCAAGACCGCCGCCCAACCAAGTACAGCTCAAACTACTTCCTCGACAACAAAGTGGTCTACAAGCTCCCACAAGAATCCTAGCGGGTGGAGTGATATGTTGAAGGAGCAGAAAGAACGACGGGCTAAAAGACAATACGAAGAGTGGCGGCAACAGCGACACAAACATCGTAATGCAGATTCACCGAAGAGTGATTTACCGAGTGAATGAATCGTGGGTTCGCGACGCCATCATTTTGAGGTCGCCATCATATTCACGCCTGAACAACGACAGCAGCTTCTTGTGTGATCTTGTACTCTTCCGCTGACGATGACTCCAATGTTCCACTTCGCACTTGTTTGAAGAAACCGTTGCACGCGTTACAGTGATAAAAAGTCAGATACGTAAACCCATCGCCTTCATCTCTGACGCGAAGTGTATCGAGCTTCTCGATCTTTCGTTTGCGACAACCCGGACATTTGCTTTTTAAGATCGAAGGCAAAAACGGTGTGATCAATATCACTGCAAAAACGACAAACCAGTGCCAATCTTTCATACTGCGACCCTTATAAAAAGTGACCCTCAATCATCATGTCAGTGCTTAACCGGCACCAATCCTGCAAGATAACCGTTGGAATCTCGGTAGAGGAATGCCTGCTGAAGAATTGTATGCGGGTCGTTCGTTAGTTCCATTAACACCGGCATATTGTTGTGGTCGAGCGTCACTTTCAGAGAGCTTCCTTTAATCGGCAAGCCCGTCAGATACCACTTTGCAGTTTGAGCGATGGGCAAACCGTCGATTGCAACAGGCTTAACAATGATTGCGTTTTCGGCGGGTCTAAATTGTGCGGCAAGCGCCAGCTCAGATCCTTTTGAGCCCGGCAAATGCACTCGTTTTACGCGTGAATGGAACAAATCGAGCGGCATCTCACCGTATAAAGCTTGTCCGAACATGGACTCCAAGTTTTTGGCACCTTCGAATTTGTTGGACACCGGAATCGTTGTTGTGGCAAACGGTCTATCGACAAATGCGTCGGTGGAAGTGAACCCATTTGAGGATTTGTCCAAAAGTGGCTTAAGGAAATTGATGGAGGTGGCATACGTCTGTCTGGTTGAGTTACGTGCGCCTGAGGTCAATACGGCAATGACTTCTCCCGCTTGGTTGACGATTGGACCGCCTGAATTGCCTTCTTCGCTGACCATTCCAAAGAGCATCCGGCGATTTAAATGCGTGGCGTTTACTGCTTCAATCTGTCCAGGAGAGGCATAAAGCTGGTTCCAACCATTCGGAAAACCCATTGCAAATGCCTGATCGCCAACTGCTGTCATGCTTTCCTGCACTATGAGCGGCTTGAACTTGGCTCCGTTTACATCCAAGATTGCCAAGTCCAAATCCCGGTCGATGCCCGTCACAGTGGCGCTATGGGCATTATTGCGAGAGTCGAATATCGTGATGTCGACCGCCTTGTCTACGACATGGGCTGCGGTTGCCATTTTGCCGTCTTTCGTCAGTGAGAAGGAGGTGCCAAAATTGCCGCCGATTCCGCCTTCACCGTTGGGCACCAAGACCTCGACTCTGCCGATTCCCGAAACCACCTTGGAGTAAGCGTTTGCAATCGGTGAGTCGACGGGCAAATCAATCGATCTAACTTTAGTCAATGTGTGATCGGGCATCAACACCGGCAACTCCACGCGTTGCGCGCCGGCTTCCACTTGAACGGCCTTGTAGCGCGGCACCAGTTCAAGCTTTTGGGCTCCAATCACTTGCTGTGCGGTCTGTCGCAGTCCCTCAGAGCGTCCCAACCAGCTTGTATTCTTGGCTATGCCAACCCCAGCCATACCTCCAGCCGAGGTAAGGGCAAAATCCACGGCAAACGAACCAAATGTTCCAGCCACAATTTGACGATTTCGGTCTTGGTTTTCTCCCGAATGCCAGGTGTCTATAAACGCCTCAGACGTAACCGAGACGCGGCTCGCCACATCTTTGACAAATGCATAGCCTAGAGCCAAACCGCCCACTTCCGCCGCCAACCGTACCATTCCGGCTCTGCCCTGCAGCGCGGTCAAGCCATAACCCAGCGCTGCTGAGGCTCCAACCTTTTCAACAGTCTCCAGAGGGTTCGCCAAGGCGTCATTACAAGACGATTTCAAGCCGTCCAACAATCCGCCGCCGAGCAAATCTGCTTCTCTGCGCAGCTTTTCGGTGACAGACTCCTGAGGAAGAGCCTTCGATCCGATGATCAAATGGTATTCGTTAGTGTCTTTCATGGCCCGAATCTGTTGAGTCCCGAGGAGGAACGTCTCAACCAAGATCATGATCTTATTTATCTATTTCATAAAGTCATTGGGGAGACTACGATTTTGAGATCTAAGAGCATTGCGGAACCATTGAACTGGTAGCATTGTCTGAAAAATGCACCCATACTGAAGCAAAGTCATGTTCGTTAGGATCTTCATCGCTTTGATGACGACGGCAATTTTCTGCGGTTGCAACCTCGCACCGCAGAAACGCACTATAGACGCCAATTTCGATGTGGCTGTGACCGATCCTGAGATAAAGCATTTCACTGACATCACGAAAGAACTATCGCTCGATGCAACGGGAGAGTTCACACCTGGTGCTTATTTCATGGGAACAACGCCGATCTCATGTCCACCTGGCACGCGATTTCACTTGAAGATGGAGCTGCCAATTGATGATCCGCGAATTATCTCAACAAAAAATGCACGCGGAACATTGACAATAACGCAACCAATTAGCATTGCCTTGGTGCCGTCACCACAAGCGATTAATCTGTCGGAAGGGAAGGTCAACGCCGCCGTAGATCTTGGTCGCTCACTCGGAGCCTTTTTCATCAACCTTTTGCAAATTGGTCAACCCAAAGGTGATTTACGTCAACTCGTGCACTCCGTGCGAATCGAACATGCCACCCTCCATCTTCGAGAAGGATCACAACTCAAAGCCGGCGATCGAATAATCAATATCGGTGACAACTCGACAGTCTCATTGAGCAACGCCCGTATCTCAAGCGATCTCGATTACAATGCCGACTGCAGTGTAAATTTGAATCTTAGAAAGTGTGACTGGATTGGCGAAAAACTCGACACATTATTTCAATCTGGCAAAACAGATTTGCACTTGCAAGCAGAAAAACAAAGAGATGTAATCACTCTGAAACTATTGCCAACCTCCAAAAGCCAACAAGAAATGTTGCTCGACCAATGCACGTTCAAATTCGGCAAAGACAAGCGCTCATCAACACTCAGCGATCACTGCAAATTGAATTTGGAAGAGTTTGCTTGGAGGCGGCAGGGTGATACACGACCAGCGACGATGCACCTAATTAGCAGCATGAATTTTACTGGTACCCATCTCAAACTAAAAACTGATATTCACACCACAGATGGTTACTTCAGAGAGACAGTCCCTGGCAAGTTGGAAGTCGACATAAAGGAAAACAAACCAAGGGAAACGCACTTCAGCACAACCGGCAACGCAACTGCGGAATCAGGCTGCATAACGATCTCCAAAGGACCGACAAACCTCAAGCTTTGGCTGGCGTCAACCACGATTGGTCCTTCCTGTTTCGATAAGTTTGGATCGATGCATTTCGACTTCGAGAAAGGAATCGCTAAATTCAAGCAATTGGATCTCGAGACACAACGCAGCAAGTTCAGTTTGGTGGCGGCTGGCGAGTCAACTCTCAAAGTACCGGGCACTCTATTGTTGGACAAGCCGGAATCAGCCTCGTCAACACAGCTCAAGTTGCCGCTGGAGCTGAAGATGGGCGAAGCCAAGCTAGTAACACCATCGGGCCAAGTACAGCTTTCTAATTTGTGCGGTTTGATAATGATCGATGTCGACAAGGAAATCAAACTCACCAGCGACATGGACTTCGTAATCGAAAAATCGAAGTTGCTGGGCGACTACGGAGCTGACGTTGCCGTTGATGCTTTTGAAGTTTCGGTTAAGAATGGACAAACTGATCTACAACTCAAGAAATGCAAACTGTGCATCCCGGAAAAGGCGCTTTGCGATTCGATTACGAAGAGATTGCCTGCTACGCTAATCTTTGAACCAGACAAAGTGGTCATGGAAAAAAAGAGGTGGCGATACAAGGAAGCCGTAGTCAAAACAGTAACAGTCACCAAAATTTCATTGTCTGCGGTGCGTCCTGAAAGTGATTCCAAAATAGGTTTTGAAGTATCGGCAGATGCCGATCTGGATGGAACGATTGAAAAATCCTCGTTGCTCGGAGTGATTGTCTCTACCAAGAAATGGGAGACACGCCCCTGGAAGTTGAGCGGCCATTTGAAAGGAACCGGCACAGTTAAGTACGAGTTCGTGCCCGAGAAAGAATCGGATAAGTCAGGTGCAAACGAACAAACTCTTGTGAATTATGACATGCAACTTTCACTACCCCTTCCTGACGATTTAAAGCTCGATTGGAGCAAAGTAGCAAGCGGCATGTTCAAAAACGCCGAGAAAAAGGCCATTCTCAATCATCTCAGTAATGTGACTGTTCCCATAAACCACAAAGGGCAGATAGAACTCTTTTCCAACTCAGACTCTCGCTGGTCCAACTTGGCAGTCTCAGGCATGAGCTGCACTCAGTCTAAAGAAGATATACAGTTGGCTTTCGATGCGCATGTGCGTGCTATCGCGGGCGGTGCCGCTCGTAAATAGCTCTTTCAAGATCAGTATTGTGGTAGAAAAGAAACTTCTCTCGCGTTGTCGCGCTGCCGCAGTGATCATTCAAGAAATTGCCGTCAGCTTAGGCATAGAGAATTCTCCTTAGAAAAGTCGGCAAGTCGGCGGTGTCCAAGTCGGCGCAAGTCTGCGATAAGTCGATCCAAGTCTGCGGCTGGAAAAATTCTGCACCTGGTCGGCGCAAAAACAAATTTTCGTGGATCTGTTTTTGAAACGGGAAATCGCTGTATTCCAGTCATACTCAGCCTTCCGCGGAATCTTGGATGCACGACATCGCTCGCTCACAGAACGAGAGATAACGGGAGCCAAATTCTATGCGGCTCCAGATCCGATTCTACGCTTTAGAGTTGAAATTAGGAAAGATGTCTAACCGCAATGTCACTTCTGTATGCTGGCCCAGAAGGCATCAGAATCCCAACTTATGCAAAACTGTCCAAAGCACTTCTTATCCTTCATTGGCATCTCAAATCCGCAAGCCGGGCCTTTCGCGTAACTCCATACCTCATCTGCGTTTTGCAGTGCCGCTGGCCACCCAGCGTGCTTCATCGGGGCAGTTATCAAGGTTGGGGGTCCCATCATGTCTAGCACTTCCTTAGCAGTTAGACCCAGACATTCGGCATGTCGAGGAGTGGTCACAATGTTCTGTGGCAGAACGTTCGACTTTTCTCGCTCATAGTAATTGTCTTGGGCATAGTTTCCCAAGGAGCTGACAAGAATAGCCGCACTGACAGCGGCAAAAACACTGACTAATAGCGATGTAGATCTCATAAGGCACCATTTCCTATTCTCCAATCCTAGACAATCCATGGACAAACCGCAATGCGGGAAACCGTGGTTGCACTGTCTATGGCATTCCCGATGAGGCGGGGAAATCGAGGCTGCCTGCCTGATACATCTCAGCAGATTCTGGATCTACGAGTCGCAAAAGTTCCACCAGACTCTCGGATTCATGCACAATGACACCATTCTCATCGAACATTGACCATTTTGCCCCTCCGATGTTATAGGTGCCTACGCCGCCAACAAGGTTGGATGGAATCGTTACGCCACCAGGGGCAATCGTGATCTTTTTCGCAGCGCTGGCGAATTTAGAGGCAATTGACCTGTTCTTGCTTCCTTTAGGACACTTTGCAGATTCGCACCCCAGTAACAGTGAGCATTTTGCCTTAGCAAACCTATCCTTCTCGTGGGCACGTTTCGCTAATTCCGCGGGGGTCAGCTTGTCTGACGCCTTGGCTCCGGGTTTTCGTGGGTCGTGTCTAAAAAAGAAACCGGCTTCAGGTGCACCATGAATTGGTACTGTAAAGACTGATTCAGTTACGTCAATATTGTTGAACCTTATACTTTCCATCGGGTCTGTCAACAGGTTTTGGTCCACCGGCCGAAGCCCAGATGGGTCAATGAAGTTGATTGGAGAATTGAATGAGTAGGCATAGAGATTTAAGCCGCCAACCTCGGACAAGGGATCGCGATTAATCCAGCGCCCGAGAACCGCAGAGTAACTCCTAACCGGTGCCAAAGAAAGCCCGCTTCTTGAGTGTCTGTAGAGTTTGACAAATCCGAACTCTGCGTCGAGCGCCCCCTGGAGTTTTTGAACTTGACCGTAAAGATCATATGAATACTGTGCCTGTGGTACACCGCTGTTGTCAGTCATTTCTCTTATTGAGGACAACTGATCAGTGGTGTAGAAGTAGCTGTTACCGGAACTCGTCCATCCACGACCGAAGTAACGCTTTTGTAGCAGCCCGGACCCATCTCGTTCCTCGCATCTTTTGGTTCCGTACCAAACAAATTGCTTAGTATCCGTTACCGATCCAGACACAGTCTCTACAATTTTCACATTCCTGCTCAGAGGATCAAACGTAAAGGAAGAGAAATTGTTCGAGCCAGGATAAGTCACTTTAATGAGCCTGTCCTCTGCATCCCAAGAAAATGAATTTACTCCGTCGCTTGTCATATTCCCATTTGCGTCAAAAGTCAAAGACGCAGTGCTGGGCGAGTTTGCAGAGACTTGCATCAAATTCGTTTTTGTATTGCTTCCTCCGTCTATAGCAGAGATCGCTGCCGTATTCATCCCTGCTGCAAGTTGTCCATTTCCGCTGAAGCTCTGAGACCAAGCCAATTGCGCAGCAGCAGAATTGGAAGCAGTCAGCCCAAGCAGCTCAATGTCTTTCTACCAATGCGCGCAGCTCTTGCACAAATACGTCACACTTTCGCTTTTCGACGCCAAGTGTCGTAGGAGTTAGAGGTACGCTAAACAATAGCTTTTGCGGATCTTTAGTTTCCGAGGAATAAAGGGCTACTCTCTGCGTAAACGCAACGCTCTCATAACACTTCTTCGTTGGCGACAGATTGAGTCTCTTCCCAAACCTTTGTTTCACCCAATCTTTTACCGCGGAAAATTTCTCGTCACTCTCGATCAGTGTGAATTTGCCGCCTCGAAATTCGAACGATAGGTCTATTCGCTTGCAATCATCGATCACTCCCGGCCCAAAATGCAGCCACTCCACGCCATTGTCCCGGGAGTTCTTATCACTTGGAATCGCTCTGGCGCTCAAGGGAACTAAGAAAAGCAAGAGCAAGGTAAACCAAAGGAACGTTCGCATGCCGACCTCCTAACTAAGTTAAAGTTCTGGTTCAATTCCCAAATTTTCGAAATTGACGTCCGGATCTGGAATGTATCGACTCCCTGGAGCTGGCCATTGGGGTTCCGTGGTATGCACCATGCCACCACTAAGAAATCCGTCATCTATTATCATTTTGCATTTTGGATCAGTCTTGTTCGAAATACCTATCCTAGTGCCGAAGTGCACTTTGAACTTCGTTTGGGATCCGCGTTTCTTTGGTCCTTTGAGTCCAAAAATTGATGCACTCCATATTGAGGTTGGCACGCTCTCAACGGCATGTTTGAATCCGCTAGACCAATCCCAACACATATATCCGCCGACGTGATCGCTCAAGTTGTCCCACCACCAACCTTTGAAATTCTTCGTCCACTTATCGGCTAGTGCAACGGAAATTGCCTTTGCGTCTTCCTTGCATTTGGCTCTCTGGTCTGCGGACACACAACAATCACAAATGTCGTTCATTGCGCCAAGTGCTTGAAGTAGTGCGGTTGCTCCTGACTCCTTTGTTTCCTTTAGTCCAGAAGGATCTATTATTTGATTCGGCCGATTTTGGACATATTGATAGAGGTTCGAACCTCCGATTGGATCTCGGCTAAGCCATCGTCCTAATAGGCCACTGTAAGCACGATACATAGCAAAATTCAATGCACTTCTTGAGTGTTTGTAATATGCACCAAATTGATAATCCGATTGCGAAGCGCCGTCGATGAGAATGCTTTCCCCGAACAGGTTGTAGTTATACGCTGCCTGTATGACAGCACTTGAACTGGTCAATTCCCGCACCGACCCAAGATTATCCTTGGTGTAAAACTGATTGGTACCTGCCTCAACCCTTCCCCTTGCGAAGAATAGTTTTGTTATGGTGCCTGAGCCATCTCGCTCCTCATCAACGTCAACGTCTGTCCACACGAACTGCTTGGTACTTGTCACAGAACCAAAAACGGTCTCAACGATCTTCACATTCCGGCTTAGCGGATCAAAAGTGAACGTTGAGAAGTTATTGCTGCCCGGATAGGTGATTTTAATAAGACGATTTTCCGCGTCCCATGCGAATGAATTTACTCCGTCAGATGTAAGATTCCCGTTTGCGTCAAACGTCAAAGACACAGTACTGGGCGCATTTGCAGACACTTGCATCAGATTTGTCTTCGTGTTGTTGCCTCCGTCTATAGCAGAGATCGCTGCCGTATTCATCCCTGCTGCAAGTTGTCCATTTCCGCTGAAGCTCTGAGACCAAGCCAATTGCGCAGCAGCAGAATTGGAAGCAGTCAACCCTAAAGATTGCAATTCAGTATTTGCATTCCAAGCCGAGACAAGCCCAGCAGCCACATCAGCAAGAGTATTTCCAGAAGCGACTGTGTAGCCTATGGTCTCCGAGCCTCCAGAAAGAGCAGAATTGGTCACGATCAACGAAACCGTATCTCCGTTTGTTGCCTTGCCTCCAAGGGACACAGCAACGTTTCCGTTCACGTTTGTCCCGTAGGTGACGGTTTCGGTAGCTCCACCGGAAAGCGAGCTGGAGAATGTCGTTGCAGCAGAAGTGATTGTGATAACCGCTGAGGCTGCCGAAGCAGAAACTCCAATCTTTTGTAAATCCGTGTCTGAGCTAATCGCAGACGCCAGATTTGTCGCAATGTTGTTGATCGTGTTTCCGGTTGCGACCGTGTAGGAATCAGTCTTCGATCCTCCAGGAAGAGCAGGGTTTGTTGTTGTGACGTAAACCACATTGCCCGCAGTCACCGTGCCTCCCACGGTCACAGTTTGGGTCCCGTTGGTGTTGATTCCGTTGGTCAACGTGACGGTTGGAGCAGTTGTGTTGGCAGACGCCGTGGAAGAGGAATATGTCGTCAGAGTTTTGTTGGTCGTCAAAACGGAGGTTGCAATCGAAGCAGATTTGACTGCTTTGTTCGTCGAGCCTTCAAATCTCGCTGCTCCACCGGAGAAGAGTTTAGTGAGGGCATTTGTGTTATTGAAGGAAGCTTGGATGAGCCCGGTGCTTGTTCCGAGAGTAACGGTTTCGGTGGCGCCAGAATTTAATGAACGAGAATAGGTGGTTGCATTCACAGAGCTGGAAGCAATGTTGACCACAGTCGACACAGCAGCAGCAGAGACTCCGATTCCTTGCAAGTCCGTATCTGCATTGATTGCAGATGCAATTCCTGAAGCAATTGAAGTCAGATTGTCTCCAGCCAAAACCGTGTACGAGACATCTTTCTTCCCGCCTGATAGTCCATCATCAAAGACTGAGAGCGTGATCACGTCAGAAGTGGTTTTTGTCCCACCGATTGCTGCTGTCTGCGTTGCGTTTGGATACAGTCCCAGCGAAAGATTTTCGGTCGCACCCGAGCTTGCGGTTGCGCGATAAGCCGTAGAGTTTGTGGAATTGCTGTTGAGCGTGATTTTCACTCCCGAGGAAGTCGCGGAAACAGCAATCGCTTGCAAATCGGAATCGCCGTTGACCAATGAAACCAACCCAGTCGCGATGGCAGCCAGATTGTCCGAGGACTGAACTGTATAAGTCTTTGCTTTCGAGCCTCCAGGAAGTCCAGAATCGTAAACGGTCAAGGTTACCGTGTCTCCGGTGGTCTTGGTTCCTGTGATTGCCGCGGCAACAGGATTATTGAAGTTGATTCCCAGAGAAATCGTTTCTGTCGCGCTAGTGCTCAGGGTGTAATCGTAGGTTGTTGGATTTGCAGAAGCTGACTTGATCGTTATTGCGGTTCCGACAGAAGTTGCAGTAATTCCGGCGGATTGCAAATCTGTATCTGCGTTGATCGCAGAAGTGATGTTGGTTGCGATGCTCGTCAGATTGTCTCCTGCTTGCACGGTGTACGCCTTGGATTTCGTGCCACTCGGAAGAGCAGCATCAAAGAACTTGAGGGTCAAGACATCTCCGGTGGTCTTTGTGCCGCCGATGACTGCTTGCTCGACGAAGTTCGACGAGACTCCCAAAGTCAGAGTTTCGGTTGCACCTCCACTCAATGAAGTTGAATAGGAAGTCAGATTGCTGGAGGCAGATTTAAGAATGATTGTTGAGCCTGATGAGACTGCATTGACTCCTAATGTCTGCAAGTTTGCATTCGCAGTGATCGCGGCAGCAAAGTTTGAGGCTATCGTCGTTGGCGTCTCAGAGCTTTGCACTGTGTAGTTGACCGCTTGCTGCCCTCCTCCAGAAAGCGTTGCAGCATCCACACTCTGGATTTGAGCGTGCGCGCGCGCGAGAATTG
>CAZCZI010000110.1:0-20023 GCA_964503045.1 uncultured Candidatus Obscuribacterales bacterium | reverse complement strand
CCTCACCGTGGTCAGGGCCAAATAAATCTTGAGCTTGTTGGTAAGCCTTTAGCAGCAGTGTTTCAGCCTTCCTAAAGTCCGAGCCTTGCATGGCTCGTTTTGCTTCATCCTTCAGCTCTTGCCATGCCACGCGCTGACGAGCGCTGGTGTAATTCATTAGCGTGTACCTCCGCTGAATGGCAGCAGACGGGTCTCCTTCACATAGTTTAGAGAGTGCGACGTGAACTATGCTCGAAGCTTGCGTGAGTTCTATAGGAAGTGAGTGTGAAGTTTATATGAAATGCTAAACTGAACGTGCCAATAGAGGGGATATCCTCGCACTTTTAGTCCCGCTGAAGTACCGTGGAATCCCGGAATCCGCAGCAAACACCGTTGAAAAGTGGTTAGCGCAGGTTATGGCCAAAGTACTACTCGTTGAAGACGATCTCAGCGTCGCACAGCTGATTCAATATACACTCGAATCCGAACGGTATGTCATCGATCACTGTACCAAGTGCTCGGATGCACTGTTGGCGCTCAAGTCCAACGAGTATGACCTTTTGATTTTTGATTGGTCGTTACCAGATGGAACTGGCATAGATCTCTGCATGCAATACCGATCAAAAGGCGGCAACAAGCCAATCTTGATGTTAACTGCAAGGGGAGCGAGTCGAGACAAGGTCGCGGGTTTGGGCGCCGGTGCCGATGATTATGTGGTGAAACCCTTTGATCCTGATGAACTGGTAGCTCGTGCCAAAGCACTTCTTAGACGACCACCGACAATCGCCGATCCGGTTCTGAAAGTGGCATCGATAGAACTCGATACTGCCAACTTTACTGTCACGCGGCGCGGAAAGGCTGTTCAACTTTTGCCCAAGGAGTTTGCCATACTGCAGTTGTTGATGGAACATCCAGACAAGTTCTTTACTGCCGATGCAATTTTGGCTCGCGTATGGAGAACCGATCTGCCGGTTTCAACCGACAGTGTGCGAACGCACCTCAAGACGCTTCGCAAGAAGATTGGCGATTCGGAAGAGAGCAGTGTAATCGAAAACAGCCGTGGTTTAGGCTACAGAATAAGGACTGAGTGAAATGGCAAGCCGCAAGAACGACAAACTTGCGCAGCAAGTTGTATTTTCGGTGTCTAAGATCTTGGCTGGAGACATGGTCTTCGAATCTGCTCTCTCGACGATTCTCAAATCGATCTGCGAGCAGTTGGACTGGCAAACATCAGCATTTTGGAAGTGGGATGAATCGAAGAAGAGTCTTTCTTGCGAAGCGTTCTATACCACCTATCCTTGCCCGAAATTCGAGGAGGCATCAAAGACAATCGCACTGGAGGCGGGTGCCGGACTACCAGGGCGAGTACTAGCGCAAAACACGCCAATCTGGGTGAGTGATGTTGTAACTGATTCTAACTTCCCACGATTCGTACACGCCAGGGAGGATGGCTTGCACAGTGCGATTGCGTTTCCTATTAGTGCTGGTGGCAAAATCATCGGAGTGTTCGAATTTTTCAGCAAGAAGATTCTGCAGCCAGATAAGGAACTGCTTGATGCATTTGAAGTATTGGGGACAGAACTAGGTCAATATCTCGATCGGCGTCGCATTGAGAAAGAGTTGGCGCAGCAATCGAGACTCAACGAGTATTTCAGAATCTTTGCTGAAAACGTTGATGAATGCGTGTTTGTAAGCTCTCCGGGTTTAACCGAACACTATTACATTAGCCCCGCATTTGAAAAAATTTGGGGATATTCGCTTGCAGAGACTTACGAGAATCCATTTCGATGGGCAGATGCGATTGTCCCTGAGCACAAGGAAAGGGTTCTTGAATATGTAACTCGGCTGAAGGGTTACGAGATGCCCGAGCCCGAAATCGAGTATCAAATCAAAACCGCTCATGGAACATTGAGATGGCTCCGAGTCAAAATTTTTGCTGCTGTCGATCAACATGATGGTTCCTACCACATTTGTGGATCTGTTAGTGACATCACAGAACGAAAAGCTGCAGAACAGCGTGTTAGCGAGTTCTATTCGATTGTCTCGCATGAGTTGAAGACACCGCTTACATCGATAAAAGGCGCGCTTCTCCTGATGGAACGTGGCAAAGCCGGCGACCTAACTGAAAGGGCTCAACAACTTACAGAGCTTGGTCGAAAAGAGTGCGATCGAATGATTCGTTTGATCAACGACATGCTCGACATCAAAAAGATCGAAGTTGGAAAGCTTCAACTGTATCGACAAAAACTTGATGCTCACGATATCGTCTCGCAAACTCTGGCATCGTTCACACAAATGGCTTCAGAGCGAAGCGTGAAGTTGGTGCAGGATATCGAATCGCCTGTTTCCATCAATGCAGACAAAGATCGGATAGTGCAGGTTCTCACAAATCTAATTTCCAATGCAGTTAAATTTTCACCGGATAAGTCATCTGTGACGGTGAAAGTAAATCCTGTAAATCATGTTGCGCGATTCTCTGTAACTGATTCAGGCCCCGGAATAAATAAGGACGAACAAGCGAAACTGTTCAAAGTGTTTCCTCAAATCGAGCACAATGAAGATGGCCCAATCGAGAGCACCGGTTTAGGGCTCGCCATCTGCAAAGGTATTATTGATGAACATGGTGGAAGCATCGGCGTTGTAAGCGACGAAGGTAAAGGCGCAACATTTTGGTTTGATGTTGCAATCGCCGGCAATGACGATGGCTGAAGACTCCGAATTTTGCTAAACTTACGGGGTTTGGGCAAAAGAAGTGCATAAATGATTTTCGAACTAATCGATGACATTCTGCCAGATGATGACGATAGCTCGTCTTCGCCAAATTTTTATGGACCATCTGAAGCAGAAATAGCTGCGCAGCAAGCAAAGTTTGCGCAGTTTTACCATGACCTGATGAATGGCAATTTGGAGGACAATTCGGGTCCTTACAAATTGAGGTCTATTGTTGAGGGCGATTGTTGGTGGGTTCCCACCAAAGATGATAAGACCTTTGAACTCCTTAACGTGAAAAAGGGAGAACTAAAACGGCTTATTGCGGGTATTACCAAATCGGATGGCAGAAGAACAAACCGAGAAGGCCAGGGTGGGCAGTATGTCCAAGTGTATTGTCAAAAGCCAAACACTCCAGCAAAACAATTCAATGGAAGGCAGTTGGCGAGAGTACTTCCGAAGAATGTCGCCGGTCTTGTAATTAAGGGAATTAATGGCACTAATGATGACGACAAGCCATTGGAGTTAAGTGTCGAGTTTTTTGACGAGCTTCGCACATTGGCCTCGGCAGTTGAGCTGGAAGACGCGCTGCTTGCTGACGGTCCGATAGATGCGAAAGTGCTTTTAAAGGCAAAATGGCTTGTTGTTACTTATAACGATTATCTGTGCGAACGTTTCTTCATTTTGGGCGCGCATGGCTGCACCGCTGCAACGCATGAAGACAAGTTGGTAGAGGACGATCCTGAGATTGTCATCAAGCACATGACCGGAAAAGAGTTGTTTCAAAGGGTTTTGGATACTCCAGAGCTCGATGGCATTGATGTAAATCGATGTGAGTTTGGAAGAAACGGAAAAGTTTGCAAAGACATGTTGCTCGCTCCAAGTTTTCTGCATCGTGCGCTTGAAGGTGGACAATGTCACTTGCGCGTAAAAGAGTACGTGGTGCGAAGCCAGGAAGAGTTTGAGTTGTGGTTGGAACTTAATGACTTTCCGCGTGAACGCGAAATTCTCGAAGACACAACTGCTGATGGACAAATGACAATCAAAGCAAGATCGACCAGACCAGTTTCTGATTGGCGCGTCCAGGAAGTAGATCATACGCAAAACACTGATTTGATAGTTGAAACGCCGCCATTCATCATTCGTACTGCTAGTCCTGGTGATGGATTCGGACAACTCGCCAGCGAAGTATTGTGCCCAGGTCTTTTGGCTCGATATTTGTACAAATCTCCACCGAAGAAAAGGAAGGATTCTCAGCATAATTGGAAGCCAGGAAAATTTATGTTGGTTGGAACGGCGCTAAGCTACGAAGATATCAAGGAAGCGAAGAAAAGAATTCAATTGGCGCACGAACTATTGAAGCTGATTCCAGTTGGTGAAAGTAAAGTCCCACGCCATGCACTACTCACCGTATTAGGTGCTTCGTTTGCCAAGGGCAAACCAGTTGCGATGACCCGTGAGTGGATCGAAGGATGCATCGTACAAAGCGAAAAATATTGCAGCAAATGGGTGTGGGGATCTCCCTAGAGACCAGGAAGTGAAGAAGCTATCTGCTTACAGGGCAGTCCGGGCTGAGTGTGATAATGCTCGTCACATCAATCGATCGTTTTTCTCGTTCTTCGCTGAATGGGCCGCTTGTTCGAACCCACAGAATTTTTCGTCCATCATTTGAAATGTTCCACTGATATGAACAGTATCTAAATGGGGTTGGAAAATTCGGCGGTACATCGAGTTCTTCCTGATCGGGTTTACCCAGGAGTTTTTTCACTTCAACGATGCTCAACATAATTGCGGCTTTGCGTGCCTGCTCCAAGGTGATCGCCGGCTTGGACGGACCAATGAAATTATTGTATTTGAGTGCTTCTTCAGACCAGGAGTAGCGTGTCACCATTCCCTTTCCATCATATGCAATCTCAAACAGACCTGACTTGGCAGATAGTTGATAGCGATCTGTGATCTCTGAATAGGCGGTGGTATCTTCAGTGCTGCGCTGAGGATACTCATAGCTCAATTCCGGCTGTCCAAGTAGAGATAATATCTCGGTGCGACTCATCTTGCCGCCGCTCAGTTGCGTGCGATACTGCGTACAAAAATCGGTCATCATCTGTTTGCGCGACCAATCAGGTTGTTTCTTTGCATTCTTCCATGCCTCCGAAGAGAACGTCGACATTTTTGCCTCCCCAGCTGCCTTTGGCGTTTCTTTGGCAATTGACGCAGAACATACGAGCAATGATGTGCCCAGCACCATCAGTGCTGCAGTGCGTGCAGTCAATAATCGGCTTAGCATTTGCATCTCCCGCGCGTAGTGTCGTTCAATTCTAAACCAAATCGATCAAACTGGTTATGTTTGAGCCCGTTGAAAGTGATTTGATGAAATTGCCTCGATGAGCAATTACTAGTGTTGCGCTACATCATTGCCGTAGCGATCGACATCTTTACGCACAAATTGATAGTCCCATTCATCGGCATACGCTTGGAATGTTCCTTCCGAACGCAGCTGACGCAATGCACTCAACTGACCTTCGGATGCGTTTATATCGCCTTGGTTGACACCGAAGACTAGCTTGGCACCTTCCCACGCCATCCCTCTGAAGAATCCGAGTTTGTCGGATTCTCCACCATTTTCGTGATCGAGAATAGCATTTGATGCGTCTTCCGGAGATTGGTTGATCAGGCTTCCTGCGTGATAGCGATCATCCATTGAGATTAGCGCGTGCCATGGGTCGCTGTTGCCTGTCCATGAATCGATCATAGATGTATATTCGTCCGCATCTGAGATATCAACGCCATCTTCTTGCATGTGACGATGAACATCAGACCACACCCGGCATTTCTCGACTTCGGTGAGATCGCTCATTTTGGCAATATCTTGCATGATGTCCGAGATGTCGTGAAAGCTCAGCTCTTCGTCATCGTCGCCATCAGGGGTTTCGCCCGTGCTGTATTTCTCGATGAGTTTTGTTGCTCGCGAATCGAGCTCAGTGCGTCGCTCTTCCGAGATACCACTGAAGTCGACTGGCAGGCTGGTAACTTTTTCCGATTCACAAATCTCTAACCCGCCGCCCGCATCGAACTCTTTCATGCAAGCTTCGCTTGAATTGCTGGACAAGGCCGTTTTTAACGTCTGGCGAAAGTCATCAAATTTAGAAAAGATTGTGGCGCTCAGTGAGGAAGTTTCGTTGCAAGTCGCGCCATGTTTGTCTAGACCGGCATCGGTCAGTTCGGTTGGTTTCGCCATTGGGAGGGTGCCTCGTTTCAAGAGCCGACACATCGACGTTAGTGTTGCCCTTGGTCTAAGTTCTACTGGCACGCGACCGAAGTTAGGAGGTTTTATGCCTCCCAGACCTGAAACCAAACCTGTATGGGCGTTGTGTCCGTTTCACGGCGATTTCACGGGGGTGTCTCGTACACTGCAATGGTCGCTTCGAGACCCCCAATCATTCGGTCCGCCCCAAACCAAAGTTGCGCCCCCAGCACACAAAAGGTTGTTTACTAATGGCAAAAGCAGAATCTTCAATCGATCACGTTTCGCACAAAGATACGACGAATCACAAAGAATCGGCTTCTAGTACACAGCATGAGGCGTTTAAAGGTTTCGAAAATAAGAGCTCGATGACCTCCAAGAATGAGTCGTCTCTGCCGAAGCTGACAATAGATGGACTAGGTGACCTGTGTTAACAGACTCTCCAAAATGCCTCGGTCTGAAAGATATCGCGGTGGCACATGTGAAAGACAGCAGCGACACTGACCTCACCAAACCTGCTTTCGAGAGCGCTGTGCGGGTCGCGCAGGAAATTCGCGAAGGTGCCAAGGACGTTGGCGCGGACACGGACAAAGATGAACTCGCGTACTTTACGCGCCGGGCGCTTCTATATTCAACTTATCGATAAAACTAAGTTTGTGTGCAGCTGGTGCTCCGCATGTCGACCCTTTCGGGCATGCGGGGCTCTCGCGTTGTACCTCCTGGCATCGGGTTGCGATGGTATGATTTCTCTACTCCCTAAGAGTTTCGGCTGGACTTAGGATGTACGACTCAATACTAGGCAAACCCGAAGGCAATTTAAAAAGAACATGGAAGCGGCTTCTGCCGATGTCGAGCGCAAGCTCAAAATGCAAGCCGATGAGATCGATCGGCTGACCAAAGGGCATCACCAATTGCTGGATGCTCAAAAGATCATGATGGAACGTATTCGTTCGTTCGTGACGAATTTTCCGTTTGGGCTGATCGTGATAAATGAGGATCAAACGATCAGCGCTGCCAACAAGTTGGCTGAGGAGTTCTTTCAGTATTCGTCGAGGGACCTGGCGGACAAATCGATCGAAGTTGTGTTTCCCGAATTGAAGAAGCTGGAAGTCACGGGCAAGCCATTGAGAACAATGGGATGCAGAAGCACCGGAGAGAAGTTTGTTGCAGAAGTGTTCGTCAATGTATTGGGTATCGGGCAAGACGAAAGACTCTTCGTCAGTGTACAAGACATCACGGAAAGACATAGGCTGGAACAGTTGAGACAAGACCTCATGCGAATGGTGAGTCATGATCTCCGAGCGCCTCTCACCACTATTCGCGTAACACTAGATATGGTGCGCGAAGGTATTTATGGAACTCTGAATGAACGCGGTGAACTAGCGATTGATCGCGCGGTCTCATCGACGCAATACCTTGGCTCGATGGTGGCTAATCTCCTTGATGCCGACAAAGCCGAAAGTGGCACCATTTCATTGGAGATTGAAGAAACCACGATTGGCGCGATTGTCAATCAAGCAATCGCTGCCTTGGAGAAATCGACGGACTTGGAAACTGTTTCAATCGAATCCGATTACACAAACGATTCCGTCAAAGTCGATCGTGATCGCATTGTGCAGGTGCTCATCAATCTGATCTCGAACGCAATGAAGTATTCACCGCCAGACCAAAAAGTTATGGTGAAGGCGGGAATTGAAGGGGTGTCTGCCAAATTTCAGGTAATCGACAGAGGACCAGGAATTTCCAAAGACATGCAGCCGTTGATTTTTGAGAGGTACAGACAGTTAGACCAACCAAGGGGAACAAAACAGAAAGGCTTTGGACTCGGACTCGCAATTTGCAAAGCGCTTGTAGAGCTGCATAAAGGTCGAATTTGGGTTGAAAGCGAAGAAAACAAGGGTAGCAAGTTCATATTTACAGTACCTATTTCACAGGATTAATCGGGCGTTTAGAGTTGACTCGTAGAGTGGTTTGGGCACACAACATTGACTCAACTTCAAGAGATTTGCACTTTATGCAAAAGACCGAAGAAGGCATCTGAAAAGGGCTCTCTTACCGGTTTTTTATTTGAGACCCTCTATTGCCAATGCAGTTCGGCAGCGGCCGCAGACAAGCTCGGACGATCCAGTGTCGGATTATGTCCGAAGTGCGGTTTGACTCTTCCTGAAGTCGAACGCGTTGGCAGTTTCACTTCGTACCTCTTCCAGGACATTCGTTGCAGTTGTTCAAAACAGGACAAAGAGTTATCTTCAAGGAGCACACCTCGTCTTGGGCTTCGCACTCGTTATCAGGTCGATCCCAACTCGCTTTCACGTTCTATCGATCGCAGAACAGCGATGAAAGCGCGGCGTATGCTGGTGAGTATCGACTCAATCGCGCGATTTGGACTTGCAAGTGGTGAAGTGATCGGCAAAAACTACCAACTCGACGAACTAATCGGCGAAGGCGGCATGGGGTTTGTTTTCAAAGGCAAACACGTTCAGTTGGGTCGAACGTGCGCCATCAAAATTCTGGCACCGACAGTGAAGTCAGAAGCAAGTTGGAACATGTTTCAAAACGAAGCAAAAATAATTGCCGGACTCAGCCACGAAGGCATTTGTCAAATCTATGATTTTGGTGTGCATAAAGACGAATTGCCCTTCTATGTAATGGACTACTTGGAGGGCGAAACACTAGAACAAGTGCTCCAGAAACAAGGCACTCTATCAGTTGGTGCAGTGATTGAGATCTTCATCAAACTTGCCGATCTGCTTGCGTATGCCAATGCCAAGGGTGTCATACACAAAGACATCAAGCCGGCAAACATCATGATTCTCAAACCCACGCAATCGGGAATCGCCGTGAAGCTTCTAGACTTTGGAATTGCTGAATTGACGATGACCGGCGATCAAATAAAGGAAGCAGATATTGTAGGAACTGCTGCTTATATGAGCCCCGAGCGATTTTTCGGAGGCGTCTTAGATCAACGGCTCGACATATATAGTTTGGGTTGCGCTATGTTCGAGTCGCTTACGGGTTCGCTGCCCTTTCAAAGCGAAGTTTTTGAGGAGTTGAAGAAACAACACGCGTTAGATTCTATTCCTCTTATGCGTACAAGAACAGCTGTCGAATTCCCTCTTGAAGTCGAGGCTGTTATCAGAAAGTGTCTCGGAAAAACACCTGAAGATCGCTATCTAAGTGCCGCAGAACTCTCCGCAGATCTTCAAGCGATTCTGAATAATGAACCGTTGCTTTTTGCCAATGAACAGTTAAAACGTGTACAAGAAGATGTCATCGCGGCTAGTGCTGATCATCCTCCAAAATACAAAAACAAAGCGCTAATTCTAACTGCAATTGGGGTGGTGTTGACAGGTTTGCTTGTGTGTCTAACTATGATTACCTTCTTCACAGAAGACCGCAATAAAGCCGCGAACAAGCCTGTTGACATAGACGGTCCCAAATCAACGGTGGCTTGGCCAGACTCTGGGGTGCCAACCAAGTTGGCTGACACTTTAGACAAAGCTGTCGGTGCAGGTGGACAGCTCGAAGATAAGAGCCGTCCAGCATGGTTAGTCACTTTCAATCATCCAAAGTTTGGACCGTGCAAGTCCACGATGTCTGATGACAGAATCAAGATATGGGGGAAGCTGAACAAGGAAACAATCAACGTTATACAGAATCAATTGCTGATTGTTTTGGACGAAGCCAATGTAACCAAGCAACTTATTGAAGAAAACAAATTGATGTATCAAGGCTTGAAGATCAGGCCAGACGGCAAGGAAACAGTCTCTGGATTTAACTGCACTAAGTACTTTTTTACGACTAAGAATCGAGAGAAGGGTTTTCTCTGGACGACGAAAGACATGAAAGAGGTTGCTGATCTGTTTGCAATTGGTTTTGCCTATTGCCTTCAACTTCCCAGTGGTTATGGTATGCCGATTCGCATGGTGTACTTAGACAATGATATGAAACCGAGAAAGACCGCTTTCGAAATGACGGTTGTCGGGAAAATGAGCGAGTCCTTTGCAAACCTTAAGATCAAATTGATGGAGCGACAAGAACTGGAAGACAGTTTCACTGACATCACCAAAACCAAAGATGGTGGCACCGTCACAAAGCAGCCGGACGGTTCGATCGAGACAGTTTGGGACAACGGATCGGTGCGTATCGACTCACCAGGTGGTGTCGGTTTTATAAGAAAAAAGGACGGAACTATTGAACATTGGGGACCCAGAGTCTCTGATTGTTATGTAAGAACACTTACGGTCGATGGTCGCAAGACTTCAAAATACAAAGACGGGACTATGCTGGTTGAGAATCAAGATTTTTCACTGACATACAAATATCCTGACGGTAGAGTGCAGACATGGCGAGTTGCAGCGGTTGTCGAAAATAATCGAGTCCAATTCGACCAGATAGACCTTACGTGGATTGTCGAAACAGTCGAGTCCAATGGAAGCAGGAGCACTGACCAAGTGAGAACTGCCCCGCCGTACCTTGATCGGCAAGAGGCAACAGCAGTGGCGCTCCGCCAGAGAGGAAGGAACTGATGGCGAAATTCCTCTTGGTCGAGGACGACACAAAACTTGTGGAATTGCTCAAAGATTGGTTTGCCAGCCAAGGTCATATTTTGGAAGTGGCAAACACTGGCGGCGATGCTCTGCAACTTCTGAATTCCTACGAATACGATGTCATCATTCTTGATTGGGATCTTCCTGATATGACCGGTTTTCAAATCTCTAAGAGGTATCGTGAAAATGGTGGCAACAAGGTCATCATCTTTCTAACCGGCAAAGGTGGCATTGAAAACAAGGAAGCCGGTCTTGAATTTGCAGATGATTATCTGACTAAGCCCTTTGATGTGCGAGAACTCTCTGCTCGTATCAAGGCTTTGCTGCGACGTCCGAGTGGACTGTTGCCGGTTGAAATCAGAATTGGCGATGTCTTGCTAGAGGCGAAGAGTCATACGTTGATGGTGGGCGCAAGCAGCTATCAACTCAGAGCGAAGGAATCTGCGCTGCTCGAATTTCTCATGCGGCACCCAAATTCGACTTTCGATTCTCGTGCACTACTTGATGCAGTTTGGCCTTCAGATGGTGGAGGTTCTACCGAATCTGTGAGAACTTGGATGAAGACTTTGCGGAAGACTCTATCCGAGGCAGGCAAGGAAGATTTTATCAAGACTGTAGCTGGCTCTGGCTATATGATTGAATTCAACAATGACGGGAAGAGCTAGAAGATGACGGTTTTGGCTTTCTTAGACTGGAAACTGTGAACTGTAATGCTTGTTGTTTTTTGCCAATCACCGCTAAGTAGAAGAGAACCTGATGAGGCGTATGAAACTGAATACGCAGCTGCGAAGGCTGCTGGTTGTGCGGTGTGCTTGATTGATTATGAGGCGCTTGTTAACGAAGGTGATGCCACCAAGGCGATCAAGTCAGTGACATCGTTTGATAGTTCGGTCGAGGCAGTATATCGTGGTTGGATGATGGGTCCAGATTCTTATGCTCAACTTTTCGAAGCGCTGTTGATGAGTGGCGTGAAGCTGATAAACAACCCTATACAGTTTAAGCATTGCCACTATCTCCCGGAATGGTTGGATGGGGTTGGTCCGTTCACACCGAAAACTACTGTTGTATCGATGAATGAAACCAGTACAGTCACTCGTGAACAGATATCGGAGGCGGTAACACCGTTTGGAAAGGCATCAATTATTTTGAAAGACTTCGTCAAATCTGAAAAGCACTATTGGAATGAGGCATGCTTCATTCCGGATGCATCAGATATCGAGCATGCCGTGAAGGTCTCTCAGCGATTCTTGCAACTTCGCGGGACGAATTTGGAGGGAGGACTCGTATTTCGCAAGTTCGAGACATTCAAGAAGATTGGGACGCATTCCAAAAGCAAAATGCCTCTTACTGAGGAGTATCGCGCATTCGTATTGGATGGAAACATTATGAGTGTAATGAAGTATTGGGATGATGCAGATTACCCAGACCTACAGCCAGATTTGGAAACAATACTGAGTATGGTGGCTTCGGTGAAAAGCAGATTCTTCACTGTCGACTTTGCTCGGCTTGAAAGTGGAAATTGGATGATTGTCGAATTGGGTGATGGGCAAGTGTCGGGTCTGCCGGATAATGCCGATGTTACTCACTTTTATCAGCGCTTGGCGAAGGTTGATCATTAGAACCAGCTACGCGTTCCTTAGCGGCAAAAACAGTGTTCACGACATCGCTTTGGACGACGACGCCTTGAAACTTATCTTGATATGCCACCGGTAGCCAGTCGAATTTGTAGCGACTGAATAGAAGTAGTACTTCCTCTAAGGGATCATAGGGACTTAAAGCTACCGGATTCAGTGTCATGACTTTAGCGATTTGCAGTTGGTCGAATGATGCATCTCTATCTAGTTTGTATAGGCTGGCAGAACTGATTATTCCAACCAGTTTTTCTTTGTCGACAACAGGGAATCCGTGTTGCTCCGAACTGCTTAAGATCGGCATTACATCTTTGACTAGGTCTTTGCTGGAAAACTTGGTGACTTCCAGACGCATCAAATCCTTAGCCTGGAGTTTACTCAACTCTTCGCTTGCGGTTTCGGGTGGATGCAGATAAATGTTGTTCCATCGCATGAGATGATCGTACAAGCCGCCCTTAGAGACGAGTTCTCCAACAGCCGAGCTGATGACGCAAGCAAACATCAGTGGTGTCACCAACGCAAAATTTTCGGTGAGCTCAAAAGTAATGACGATCGCAGTGAGCGGAGTGCGTGCAACACCACTAAAGAATGCGCCCATGCCGACCAACGCAAACATCTCAGTTGACGCTGCTCCAGTGAATAACCTTTCTGCATAGCCGACGAGATAACCAAGTGATGAGCCTAGTGCCAGTGTGGGTGCGAACAACCCACCAGGCGCACCCGAACCGTAAGCTACCAACGTCAAAAGATAATATTCGAGAAAGGCGACGACGACCAAGGACATTGGCACCGAACCGGTAATTATCTCTCCGCGCATTCCCGCGTAATTGCGGAAGTCTTGTGGAAGCACAGTAATTATTAGTCCTGTTACTAGTCCGGCCAATGCGACGCGCAGGCAGATTGGAATTCGCAGATATTTGCGATTGAGGTTGAGTGCGCCGAGAATCGCCTTGTTAAAAAGGGCGCCGAGAACTCCGGCGGCAGCTCCAAGAAACACAAGAAATGGAATGTCTCTTGGCGAAAATGAAATTGCAGAAGCGACTTGTCTTGCTGTTTCGCGCAACGCCGACGGTTCAAAAATATTGAGAACAAAACATGAAGCCGAGCAAGCTACCAGAGTAATCATGATTGTGGAGGGTTTGACTTCTCTTAAAAGTTCCTCCAAAACAAAAGTGACACCGGCTAGTGGTGCGTTAAATGCGGCGGTCAAGCCGGCTCCGGCACCGGCGGCAATTAGTTGGCGTTTGTGTTCTGCACTTGTTGGAAACAACTTTGAAAGAGGTGCCGCCAGCGCCGCGCCAAGTTGAACAGTTGGGCCTTCTCGACCCATGAAAAATCCGGAGCCCAATGCGACTGTTCCACCCAGCAATTTGACCAGAGCAATTCGGAGATCAAGCGGCATGATCATGCGATCCAATTGAGCACGCACTTGCGGAATGCCGCTTCCTGACGCTTCAGGAGCGACCTTCTCGACAAGCAAACCAGCTATTAGTCCGCCGACTAATCCGAACGCCGGTAAGACAAAACTTGAGTGCACGAAGGTAGACAAGTGCACTCTTAGTGCACCAAGCCAATTCACGCCGAATCCCAACAGGACGGCTGAAACACCAGCGACTAGCCCGATTACGCAGGATTCCACAATCGGAATGTACGCCGTCCTGTCGAACCACGTATTTGGCTTACTAGACGGCTGTTCCACGACCATGTGAGCGTATCCGCAAGAACGAGAGTGCACGAAAGCCTTGCAAGTATACGTTACCGAGCGCTGACTTGGCTCCTCAATACGGGCCGTCGATATAGATTGGCAAATCTTTGAGTGTATTGCTCAACTGATTCTTTTCAGGACCTGCAATCGGAAGGCGGATTATGAAGGCGGTTCCTTTTTCGAGTTCGCTTTCGCAATAAATTCTTCCATCGTGCGCTTCTACGATTTGTCGGCACAGGTATAGACCCAGACCTACTTCAGCACTGTATTTTTGTACTGTGCCGCCTTGCCAAAAACGCTGAAACAACTTCACTTGATCTTCTTTTGCAATTCCAATACCGTCGTCGGAGATCGTGATGATGACGGTATCGCCCTCGGTGCGCATATTAACATGTATTTTTCCGCCTTCGGGAGTAAATTTGTTTGCGTTGCCGATTAGGTTATGCAAAACACGCTTAAGTCCTTTCGCATCGGCTTGAAGTGTGATCGTTTTTTGATCAGTTGTGATGGTTTGCTGTTTTTTCGCAATCATTGGTTCGAGATCGCGAATTGCTGAGTCGACTAATTGATGTAGATTGACTTCTTCGACCAAAAGCTCATTTGCAGCAGCTTCATAGCGAAGAACTTGCAAAATGTCTTGAATGAGTTGCAAGAGATGTTGATGGCTCTCATGCAGCTTTGAGATGAAGTCACGTTGTTCAGGCGATATGCTGCCGAGTGCGCCATTCAAAATAACCTCTAGCGCACGGGTCGCGCCGACTATCGGAACTTTCAAATCATGAGTCAGCGAAGCCATGTAATCTTCTCTTTGTTGCACGAGTTTGACACGTTCAGTGATGTCTTCGTATGTGCCCAGGGTGCCGACAACATTCCCTTCCGCATCGTGCAACGGAATCTTACTCGTGTCGAGCCAAGCCTGTTTTCCATCAGCCATTCGCTTTGGTTCGATGATGTGATACTCGGGTGTGTCGGTATCCATAACTCGTTTGTCGCATGCACGAAAGAAGTCAGATTCTTCTTTACGCCAAGGCATCTCGTAATCTGATTTTCCGAGGATCTCTTTGAGCTCAGTGAATCCGGCATTATTGAGAAACGTTTTGTTGCAACCGAGAAATCTAGAATCTCTATCTTTCCACCAGATGCATTGAGGAATTGTATCCATAACCAATTGCATCATTGTTTCTGTTTGCTTTTGATTTTCGACATTCACCACTGTTCCAACCCAACCTGTATGAGCATCTCGCTCATGCAGCGGGGTGAGGTGGAGGTCCCACCACTCGTACGTGCCGTCATTGCGATTCTTGATTCGAATCTGCGTATCGCCGACGCTGAGGCTTTTGCTTATGTCGGACCAAATCTCGCTGCACCTTTTGAGATCTTCGGGGTGAACCGGAGAGAGCCATGAGGAGCTAAACTTCGAAGCAGGAGAGATACCAGTGTAAGAAAACCAACGGTCATTGATGAACACGGGAATGCCGTCAGGACCGGCAATCCACATGACGGCGGGGGCATTTGCCGCCATTGTCCGGAGCTGTGACTCTCTTTCCTCAAGCTCTTTTATGCAGGTGCGAAGTCCCTGCACCTCCATGAAAGACCCGCACCAGCTCTCAAGTTCGCCGGATTTATCTTTGATTGGCGTGGCTCGGGCTAAATTATAGCGATAGTCACGATGCTCTTGGTTGAAGAGCCTTAGCTCACAATCGAAAGGGGTTGCCGACGCTTTGGCGCGTTCGAATGTAGCATCGAAGTGTCCAATGTCGGCTGCATGTACCATGCTTCGCCAGCGCTGACCTAAGGACTGGTCTACAGGCATGCCGGTATATTCTGTCCAGCGACGATTTAGTAAGATCAAGGAGCCGTGTGCGCTCGCCTGCCATACAATGATTGGCAGTACATCAAGAGGTGGTTGCTGTTCGATAATGATCAACTCGGCAGTAAGACCCTAGTCAGGACTTATATGCCCAAGTTTTGAAATTTGATCTATCCCACTTCCTAGTGAACTTCTCCTGCAAATCCGGTCGACTTGATTGGTGTCGGTTGTTTGAATCGTTCAATCCAATTCGGTTTTCTTCCCAAATGCCGATGCCTTCCAACTCTCGTTGTAGGTCTTCATGCCTCGCACCTTTTCAAGGATGTCGACTTTGCCGTTTTTATCGGCATCGCGGTAGAAGTTGTATTTGCTTCTAGGATCGACATTGCTTCTATTTGGTGATTACAATATAGGAATCACCATTTAGGAAATGCATAATGAGGCTAGCTCTTTGGACTGTTTCGATTCTTTCCTTGTTTGTTCTTGAGGCTTGTGCTCGAGAAACAAAAGGAGATGTTGTGACGCCAACGCCGGCGCCAACAGCTGGGGCCAACCAACTAGTAGTCTCGCTCAGCCCGACCGATGAGATGAGAGACGCACAAATCCGAATAACGCTAGATAAGTCAGGTCACCCTAAAGTTGACCAGCCTCCTGCTGAGAAGATGGTATCTGGAACCGTCACAGTCGATGGAGAAAAAGTGATTGTTTTTGTTCCTCGGAAAGGACCATATCCAATTACATCTGAAAAACAGCACTCGTTTGAAAACACAAGCACTGCCTTGAGCATTGATTGCAACCACAACGGCAAGATCGACAGAAACGAGAAATGGTGGTCGTCCCTACCAATCAGATTGGGCGATCAGATGTTTAGGGTCAAGGCGATCGATCCGGGTGCATCATGGATAGTGTTTGAAAAAACGTCTGATCCACTTGCTGGAGTCGTAGTTGGAAAGCCGATGCTTCCTTTGGATTTTAAAGCAACTAACGGAAAACAGATTTCGCTGAACAACTACAAGGGCAAATGGTTGTTGCTTGATGTTTGGAGTTATACCTGACACGTTTGTACAGAAGAAATGCCTCTCGTGAAGAGGATGCAGCAAGAGTATGGAAAGGATAAATTCGATGTGGTGCTACTTAGCGTAGATGCGAGCCATCACTTTGGCGATCCAGCCGAGGAAGACAGAAAGTCACTCGAAGAAGTGGGCGTCGATTGGGATAATGTGTTAGTACCAGATGGATTCAATACTCTTCTCAAGCGATACAATTTGGACGGTTATGGCTCGACATTGATAGATCCCGATGGTAACGTGCAAGGTGTTGATTTACGTGCAAATGAAGTGAAGGAAATTATCTCAGGACAAAAATGAAATTGGCTGAGTATGGTTGAATTTAGTCGAACATTTCGAGAAGCAGCGAGAAGCAGGTGAGCTACTTCGCCTCTGGGGACTTTTCCTTGTGCGACGGCTTGAACGAGGTTTCTTTAAATTGTTTGGCTTCTGCCGCTTCCAAAAGGAGTCGCTTCGCCTCTTCGTCTGTTTTGGGCAACAAGACGTTGATGTTGTCTTTGCTGATTGCTGTTCCATCAAAAAATGACCAGGATTCTCCCGAATTCGCCGAGACGGCTACGAGAAAGCCCTTGCGTGTGAGAATTCCATCGGGAATTCGAATCGTGATAGTCATGGGTACGATCGCTTGCAGGTTGGCGCCGGTTCCCAAAATGCGTGCGGGCTTGCTCACCTCTACAGCGTCAATATGACTGCCTTCATGAGTCATATCGTCGGTGTTCTTTTTCATGGACTTGATGAATTGGTCGCGACCACCCAGATTCTGAACAACAATGGGCAGGACATAGTGTTCATAGGATTCCCAGTCGGTACTGACCATCGCCTTGCTCATAGCTCTTGCGTTTTGTTCGATGTCTTCAACGTCCGCCTTTGCGAACGCTTGCGGTGTAGAACCAACTAAGTTGATGAGCAACAGTGCTACTAGTAGCTTGAATTTCATACTTCGTCCGTCCCTGTTACTTCGAATAGTTTCTCACGTACATGTTGCTGCCCTTGGGCTTCAGTCCATATTGGCCGGGTTTGGTGACCTGTGATTTCAGTCCGTCGATAGATTCGTCGACTCCATTTGCAGCCTTTTTAGCGGCACCGGTCGTGGTGGCAGCTTTCTTCCTTGCACCTGTGGCAACTTTTTCCTTCTCGGCATTCGCCTTATCCAACAGCTCTTTCTTTTTCATATTGCCGAGTGCATTTGTCCGCTCGACTCCGAACCGCGGAGTTACGTTTTCTACTGCTTTGTCGATTTGATCCGATTGCTGCTTTACTGAATCATCGATTGCCTTTCCCTGTCTCAACGCCTGTTCCTTCAAATTTTTGTTGGCGTTCTCGGCATCTTTTAGTTTGCTGTCCTTCAGTCCCTTGATCTGGTCTTTGATTCTGGCCTTTTCGGCATCGGTTAACTGCTGATTTTGACCGTGGACAGCGGTTGAAAAGGAGCTGGCGATCATGAGCAACGACAAAACTTTTACTACTAGGCGCATTTGATACCTCATTTTTCTACTTTTTGAGACTGCTGGTTGGCTATTGTGGCATTAAACTCGTGCCGCATCAACTAAACATCGGCGAGACTTCGCGGATGAGGGTGTCCGGGCGTTGAAGCTCGAACTATTGAGGTTTGCGCTAATCCAAGTTCATTTTTTATTCGCGACCAGTTTTAAGATGTTCCGCACCAATTTAGTTAGGGTGGTTCGCGCCATGGTTTCAGTTATTGTTACCAAATAGGCATTTCCGAGATAAACGACAATTACATATCCAGACGAAGTTCGCATCACGATTTGCTGAACCTTGGAATATCCGAGTAACTCGCTGGTTTTAACAGCAGTCAAATAGATTCCAATTGAGTGAATTCCGTACCACTCCGGATCTATGTCCTCAGGGAAAGTGCTGATAATCGGCATTGCAGTTATTTTGAATATACAAGTGCCGATCACTTTCTTGTGAGAATCGATTTTCGTTGCGAGTTCATGGAGATGGTCTACATCTTGCTGCGAAAACGACGAATCTCGATAGAATGCAGGTGTCACAGCACTTGCGACATCAATGTCTGGTTTCTTCGATTCTATCGTTTGAGAGAATGTCGTAAGCATCTTAATTCCCGAATCTGGTGCATTGTTGACCAGGCTCTGAAGTTTCGCAATATCATTTGAGTCGAGAAGAAACTTTCCAATATTGGCGATTCTTCCAGTTGGCGGTTGGTTAAATGAGTTCGCGGTCGCAACTTGTATCGGTTGTTTAAACGGGTTCGGGGCCACCGCTTCCATCGCCGGCGACACGTATGTCTCAACGAGTGTTCGCCTGAATTGCAAAACATCCCCGGCTCGATAGAGTTTGAATTGTTTCATGATTTCGGACAGCGTCGCTTGCTGTGATTGGTCCAAAGAGCTTATACAGACGACAATACTTTCCAGAGCTGACAGGGTATGCCCTCGACTCAGTTTTTCTGGTCCGGCAAGCGCTTGCATGTAGTCCGCAATCGCTTCGGGATAGCGTTTCATCCTCTCGCGAGCCTTGCCACGCAAGAAATACGCTGCCTGAGGCCCATCATTCTCCTGAATAAGCGCATTAAGCTCCAATATGGCACAAGGAGCTTGGTCGATTGAGAGGAATCGTAGGGCTCTTTTAAGGAGCTTCACCATAACAGACATATGTTGCCTGCCCCCATACTGGCTTATACTAGTATTCCTCAAAACCGGAAAATGCGGGAGGTAGGGGCTTCATATCATGATAATTCGAAAGGTCGATTTTCCTGACAGATGATGCTTGTTGGATAAACGGGGCCACCATCTTCGAGATACTCAATTACGCTCCTAACACAATCATCGCGCAAGGGGTATTGATGAAGGTCCTGGAGGCGTACCCACGCAGCGCCAAGAGACTCCTCGTCGGGTTCGCTCTTTGGTTTAGCACCGTCTGACTGTTCTGCGAGAAAGAAAACGCGAACGCGTGTTCCAGAGAGGTGAGGTGTGTGCTCAATTCTCAGTACGCCTGTGATGCGCACCGTCACGCCTGCTTCTTCTAGTGTCTCGCGCACTGCCGCAATCTCGAACTGCTCCCCAGGTTCGACTCGACCTGCTGGTAAATACCACAGCTGACCATGCTTTGCTTCGTGCACAAGCAAGTATTCATCCGCACGACGCACAACAACTAGAACGAAAAACCATGATGGTATAGGTTCTCGAGGCATTGCCATAGATTCCCCAACTAACTGCCTTTTCCAATGTTCCTCCAGATAAGAAAACGGAGACACAAATGTCAGAATGTTCAAGTTTTGTGTCGCATAAATGAGAACTCCTGAATATGCGACCTAACGAACTACGCCGGTTGCGCAGGCCCA
>CAZCZI010000109.1:0-20126 GCA_964503045.1 uncultured Candidatus Obscuribacterales bacterium | reverse complement strand
TTCGCTCGCTTCCATTGTTGCTGATTTCAACGAACGGATGATCGATGAAAACCAGCGAATGCGGCAAAGCTGAAAATCGTGACATTCGTGGTGGCGCGCAATAGCGACACCTGCACGACGCTCTCGTATTGCCAGACTGTTATCAGCAATCGAAGATCACTTTGCTTCAGCTCGTAGTTATGGGACGTGGTGTAATCATCGATGACGGCCTCCACCTCTAAGTATTCTAGAAAGTCCAGTTCATCCCACTTTAGCTGCGTCATATCCGAACCTCGTGGACAAATTCACTTCGCGCTGCATGCTCACGATATCTAACACTTATTCTTCCAAGCGACTAATTTCCTTTGCAATCAGTGGGTCTGTGAGCGGATCGAAATCAGACAAATAATCAAGTCCCTTGATCTCAGAAGCGATGCTCCATGCCAAGTTGTTTTCATTCGAGTCTTTGTCTGGTGGAAGGCGTTTAATGACAAGCGCGATCAATCTGTTCGCGTCAGCAATGATGCGCTTGTCCAATAGAGCTCCCCAAAATACCTCGGCAGCTGTCTGCCAATTCTTCTCACCCTGTTCATGGTCGGACAGAATATCAAACAGCTCACGCTCTACGGGAACCCATCCAAATTGAGTAATTAGCTCCTCAATTGATTCGCACTTACTGCCGTCAGAACGATCTTCGTCGAGCGAATCATTGTTGAGGATTTTGTTGATTGTCTCGCGGACGCTCATGCTGGAAACCACGATTTGTTAAACGCTCTGAGTGTAGCATGATGAGAAATCTATTTGATAGCGGCCCGGAGTTTGTTCTTGCTGCCGCGGAACATCATTCTTGGAGGTTCTGTGTCAAAGGAGATTTGCGATGTTAGAAGACTATTTTTCAAAACCAACCACTCTTGATCGAATTCGACAATCGTGGATAGCGCCCGAGATCGAAAAGTATCTTGCATGGATGGAAAAGCACGGGCACGCCAAACAAACGATTCATCGGAGAATTCCACTGCTCGTCCAGTTTGGAGAATTTGCAAAAAATCGCGGGGCGACTTCCGTGCCTCAATTGAACGAGCACGTATCTGATTTTGTGGCGTACTTTGAGCAGAGAAGCCGCTGTTGCAGAGAAGTAAACAGACAGAAAGTTTTTAAGCGCGAAGTTCATGGCTGTATACGTCAAATGTTGTGCTTCGATCATCCTGGATACGATGGGCGCTCTAAAAGTCGGCGGACGGTGCCACCAAGTTTTGAATTTCTTGAGGCATTCTATGCCTTCCTTCGGGACGAAAGAGGTTTGAGCAAAGCCTCTTTTCGTGTTTACGACTATTCACTTCGGCTGTTGCAATCATATCTTGAGCAAATTGGTGTGGTCGATATTAAAGAGCTGTCACCGCCAATCTTGAGCAGTTTCGTCATCGATACTAAGGATCGATTTGGCAAAGCGTCATTAAGCCGTGTGCTTTCTCCTATCAGAGTTATGTTGCGATATCTTTTTCGCGAGCGAATTCTTGAACGAGATTTGAGCGGCGTTGTTGAACTACCGCACACCTACGAACCAGCTTGCCGAGATCAATTTCCTGGGATGAAGTGCGACGCATGCTAGAAGCGGTTGATCTTCGTACACCTGTGGGAAGGCGCGACTATGCGATTCTTCTTTTAATAGTTACCTACGGACTGCGAGCGCGTGAAATTGCCGCGATCAAGTTGGATGACATCGATTGGAAGAACGAGCGATTATTGATCAAAGCAAGGAAGGCCGGTCATTCTACTGGATATCCATTGTCAGTCGTAGTTGGAAACGCAATCCTCGAATATCAGAAGAGGGACCGTCCGCAAACGAGACGGCAGCGCCCGCACAGGCACCTAATTTCATTTCTTTCGAAAACCCATCAGGAAGAATCCCACGCCCAATGCTAAGGAAAAGGCGCCGCACTTCCAGGTGATTTTGTTGTCTTCAACACTCGGTCGCGGTTTCACTTCGATAGATATTACGTGATCGGATGGTGGATGAGCGAATGCTTTCATTTCCGTCCTGCGCAGAAAATGCTCACTGTCATTGTGATTTAAGTCCGTGCTTCCATAGTTGTTTATATAGAAGTTCGAGACTATCAGAGAGTTATGCGTTTGAACACGCGGAAGTTGCTTATGATTTTTTGGAACATGTTTTTGTCCCTGGTGTGACGCCTGGGTGGGAATCATGTCACAGACAAGAAAGTACTCAACGTGCTTCGCATCCTCGGAGCGACTACCAATTCGAGGATTAATCAGTTTGAAGTTGGTAATGTGAACATAGTAGTTATTTCCAGGTCCTGACGCTGAAAGTTCAGTTGCTGTGATTGTATGCGGAGTATTCGAACTATGTTCAAGCAATGACAAATTGGCCTGAGCGTGTGCGAGAACAATCGCACCTGCAAGCGAGAATATACCTCCGAACACGAGAAGAAGACCCTCGTTGCCTGCAGCAACACTCTTCATTTCATTGCCTGCATAAGCACTCTTCATTAAGATCACTCACATCCTTCGAGCTTTCATAGCGAGCATGATACAACCACCACTGTGACTTCGATAATTATTTGGCAGGGTTTTGATCTTAATTTGCGTATTCCGGTGAAATCGACATTCTAAATCGGTGAAATCGACACCCCTACAGACCACCCCTTCCTCCAAGAAAGAGAAGCGAGGGGCTGCGAAGCAACCCCTCAATGGCGATCAAGTCAGTGTCTGAGAATGGTCGTTATCAGTTGTTTTAACGACCGGTTCCTTGGATGGATCTGATTAGTGCTGTTAGAATCGAGGACATCGCCTGTGGAGATGCCTCCAAATTAGCCCATTGGAAACGGGAGCCAAGTAGATATGTTACCTCCTGCGTATAGAGTTGAAACACTCAATGGACAGACAATTTCGATATTTGATCGCAATTTTCTGGACACATACGGAAGGAACGTTCAAACATCTCCTGTTTTCTCCACATTTGAAGATGGTCAAACTGAGCTAGAGATTCACGTTATGGTAGGTGAGTCGGAGGCTGCTGCTTGTAACAGAAGTCTTTTCCGATGCCGGATTTATGAGATTCCACCGGAGGCTCGTGGCTCTGCTCAAATCGGTTGCCACGGCCCCTGTGCTAATCCTTCTGGTTGCGTAGGAGGTCCATAAGATCCACCTGGGGTTCCAGGTGCACCATTCATCAACACGCCGGATCCGAGTCCACTAACTCCACCAGCCACTCCGGTCGAACCAGTTGTGGGACCGGTGTATGCACCAGGCAAGCTGACAATTATTCCCACACCAGCAAGCGGCTTGGCGCCGCCTTCCGAGACCGGAGCGATGGCGTCTTCCGCCTCTTCGCACTCGATGCCTTTATTGCAGAGATTTCCAAATTGCCAACCGCATCGGTTGACTTTCCATTCGCCTGCGCAATCGCGTAAACGAGCATGCACAGCGCGTTTGCGCATTTTAATCACATTGTAAGGTGTGCCGCCTAAGCTCTTTTGCACACCCCGCCGCGCACCGCACATAAAGCACGAACAGAAAAAGAGGTGGAATGAATGAGTTTCTTAGAATTGAGTCCGGAAGCAAAAGCGGCAATGAAGAGCGCAGAAGTGGAGTCCGTCAAGGGCTTTCACGGTGAGTCCTCTTCTTTGGCACATCACGCGCAAGACTTGTTGAAGGCGTTTGCGAAGACACAAAAAGTAGAAGTAGATTTAGAGAAGTTGTCGCTGTTGCCGCAACTGGAAATAGCTATGTCACACTTCCAGCCTTCTGGCAAAACAGAAAAGGTTGCGAAAGTGGAGCCCAAAGCTGAGCCTCAACTTGCAGATCCCAAACTCGGCTCCAATCCGGAGATCCAACCAGAGCCGATTCAACAGGGATCTGTACTCGATGCCGCGCTTTTGGGGGCTTGCACAACCAGAGACCAGCACTACGAAAAGTACATCGTAAGAAACGCTAAAGGTCTGGTTCACCATGGAAAAGATGATGTGCCTTCCTTTGACTATGACGTCGATGGTCAATTGAAAAAGGTGACCACCCAAAAAGGCACAATCGTGCTCAGGCCCACGACATATACTCGCCGTGAAGACGGTAAATGGGTTGATGATGATGGAACAGTGACGGCGTATGATTTCAGCGTGAATCAAACTACTGGTGAGTTGACGCAACGATACGAGTCAAAAGAGGAAACTCAGTGGAATCGCATTTATCATAAGCGGATAGATGGAACGTCCTACACTACCGACCTTTCAGGAAAGCAACTGCAGTCGACAAGCAATGGCGACGAACACAGGCATTTCGCGTACGATCAGGACGGGAATCTCACGTCCGTCCGTTATCGTAGAGACAGCCAAAATCCCTTTGGTCAGGATTTCAGGGACTCATGGAAGCGCCAGAGTGACGGCACATGGCTGAACCTGGATCGCGATGGGAAGCCGACGCAAAGACGGCTCAAGGATATTCAATGCTACAACGACGGCACTTATCTTGAAGTGGACTTTCCGTGCAATGCGAAAGTCTTCCCCCTGGAGCCGCCCAGAGGGCGTTGAGTGGCGAACTGACCTGTATGATGCGCCAATTCCGGATGCAGGACTCAAGCATATCGAGCAAATGAAAAGGTTGAGGCGGCTGGATTTGACCGGGTGCCGGGGCATTTCGGCTTCTGCAAAGGAACAGTTGAAGAGTGCGATGCCCGGTCTTGCGTTGCGCCCAATCTATGAGTCCGTTGAGTGACTTGAATTTAGTTTGTGGAGAACCTAAAATCTTTGACTGTCAACGATTCACAGTGACCTGCCATTGGCCAAAATTCTCGTAGTTGAAGATGAAACCAGGCTTTGCGAGCTCATCAGCGACGGACCGGAAGCCGAAGGATACATCGTCGAGACGGCGCTAAACGGTCTCGATGCGGAGAATCTCCTGAAGTTATCGAGCTACGATTTGCTTATTCTCGATTGGAACTTGCCTGGCATGACCGGTATTGAGCTGTGCAAAAACTATCGGGAAGCAGGGGGCATGGCTCGGATTTTGATGCTGACTGGAAAATCTGCAATTGAAGATCGCGCCTCAGGGCTGGACTCCGGTGCAGATGACTACTTGACGAAACCATTCGATATGCGAGAGGTCTCTGCCAGGGTTCGAGCTCTCATGCGGCGTCCGGATGAAGTGAAGGCAGCGGTAATAAAATACAGGGGTTTGGAACTCAATTCTAAGTCACATCAAGTCTCAAGAAATGGTGTGCCGATTGAGCTGTTCCCAAAAGAGTTTGCTTTGCTCGAGTTCTTTATGCGAAATCAAGGTGAGGCGTTTAGTCTGGAAGCGCTTCAGAAACGGCTCTGGCCATCTGAGTCCGAATCGTCACCGGAGACTTTGCGCGTGCACGAGTCAGTGCTATTGAACAGGTGGTGACGAATTCCTATGACCTTCCCCGCGGGTTGTATCTCGATATGCCACCATGGCAGACTCATGTCTTTTCGTTCACCAAATTGAAACAGAAGCAGGCTGCTTCATTTAGTCGATGACGTGTTCAGCTTAGAACGCACCCACTCTGTTATCAACTTTCTCTTTGATTTCTTCTGGATTTTGGACTGTCTGTCAAGTTCCTTTGCTTCACTCGCAGTCAATTCCACAGTCAATAGTTCGTCTTCGTGTGGAAGAAAATCGTGCTGGCATAGGACTTGACCAACAGCAATTCTGTATTTGGCAATGCGTCCCTTTGCTATCGAGGAGCTGGTGATCGAATCTTGGGGAATCTTAGACTGAATAACCTCACTCTCCTGCAACGCGTCTTCCGGAATAGCTTCTCCCTCGCGAAGTTCTTTGACGACATAAACTATTTTGCCCTTAGCGGCCATTCCAGTGAGTCTTTCGGTTTCAGCCGGCGGAGGTGGTTGCTGGCATGCCGCTAAAAAGGAGCCGGTCAATAGTCCTAAGGCCAACGATAGGATTCTCGGCTTACGTTTCGCTGGTGCTTTTGTTGAACAGTCCTTCGTTATTACCTCTCCTGTCGCACTTCTCAGATACGAAACGCACAGGCGATCTGAACCGGCACTCGAGAGCAACTGTAGACCTTCGGCCCTGGTCATGGATGAAAGGTCGTGAACACTGAACTGGCATGAATCACAGAATCGAGTGTTGCCTTCTCCCTGAAACTGATCGAAGGGCAATTCGCATTTTCCGTTGACCGTTATTTGATCGAGTGGGTCTCGCATAAATTCTCCATGTCTGTTAACGAATGCGCCGCGATTACTCATACACCAACAGCTGTATTATTACCTACTGTACACTTTTTGCTATGTCCAATCCGCACGGGACGCGATTGACAACCCGCGTTATTGAGTTTGCGCGACAGGTGTTGCATTGGAGTCCCGGATCCTCCGACCTACACAGAAGTAACTTCAAATGAAACTGATTCTTGGCATGATCTGTTCTGAATTGATTAGCTTTTCCGTTGTGCTTGGTTTGCTTTTCTACAGCCAAGCCGTTCATGCTGAACCAACTGTTGCTCCAACCACACCACCGCCTGTTGGCGAACAGGCTGCGCAAGAGTTCAAGTTCGCATGGCCAGTGCCTTCGCGTGTCTGAAACAACCCTCAAAAAGAGCAAGACAGCAAAGATGCGCTACGACATAGTCTTGGTCAAGTCGGGGGAGAACCTCGAATTGCGCTTCGAGAATTTTCAGTTCCTCGATGTGAATGGAATTGATCTCACTAACGCAGAAAATCGTAAGCAAATGGGTCCTTTGCTCGCCCAGATAACCGCAATGGGAAGCGCGATTCCTTCGTTGTCCATTAACTCGAATGGCGGTGTCGAAGACGTCATTGGAGTCGAGAAGACAATGGACCAGGTTATCAAAATGTATCCCCAATCAGATCCGCAAAAAGCCGCGGCAATTGCAAAAGCCATGCGTTCACCCACCACGCTTGCAGCTGTCAAAGAGAAGTCTAAAGACTTCTGGCGAATCTGGGTGGGACGTGGCTGGACTTCAATCTTTCACCGGGACAAATTCGGACGGTCGACACTGAGATTAAAGCGCCAGCAAGCACCATCTATTACCGATGAAACTGCACCATGAAGGGCTATCCGCCGAAGGCGCTAACTGTGTCAAGCTCTCTGCTCGAAGTGTGCTGGAAGGTGAGGACGCAAAAAAAGCACTGGGGGATTTGATGCAGGCACTTGTTGCGCAGGTTCCGACAAAACCCGGTGCGAAGCCTTTCTCGCCGAGTATGATCAAAAACGTAAAACGAACAACTGAGTACGTCGTCGTAACCAACCCCCAAACTCTTCAACCAAAGAGCGCGAAATGGGACACGGTTACAAGTCTGACCATTGACGATAAATCCGCCACTCAAATCGAAAAGCACGACTACGCCTTCGATTGGACTCCCTCCAGCAAGAATAGTGCAGAAAAGTAGAACTTATGTGGGTGCGGTGTTAAGGGTTCACCGGATTTGCATTTTGTAATTGGCCGACCCATTGATTCACTTGCTCATGGTGGGGCAACGCTGGTTGATGGCTTGAGTTTTCCGACTGAGCTTGAACAGTTGATCGCCAGCGCACTTCAGCGCAACCCGAATAAACGATTTCAAACGGTGGCTGATTTGGGCTGCGCTCTGCACATACTCAATGCGGTAAGTGCATTGTGGAGTGTCCCACCGGGGCAGCCGATACATATCTTGAGGTAACAGTACCATATTCGGTGGCGCAGCAGAGCGGGTGGATTCGCTTGCCGAGGGATTGAGGAAGAGACAGTTCGGACCTATTGCACGGTTCCCTTTAAACTAAAGCAAATCTAGGCGTCCTATCTCGATTACTTTCAATTTGTCATTGCTCTACCGTACACTTACCGGACACCTCATCAATAACAATGGAGGACTCGGACGGTTGTGACGAACTCAGGACACACTATTGCTGCTTTGAATCAACGAAAAATCGGATTCATCGGCGTCGGGAACATGGGAGAAGCCGTGGTGTTGGGTCTCACCCGGCACGCGCAAGTTCCCAACTCACAGATCATCGCAACAACACTGCGAGACGAGACCGCCCAACGGGCAAAAGCAAAGTTGGGAATAGAAGTTTCGACGGATAATCGATGGTTGGCCAGAGAGTCAGACGTTATTATCCTCGCCGTAAAGTGGGACGCCGTTGACAGTGTACTACGAGAGATCGCCTCGGAAGTAACAGCAAATAAGCTCATCATTTCACTCGCGGGAGCGACGACGACTAATTTCATCGAACAGCGGCTGAACTGTCCTATTCCCGTAGTTCTCGCAATTCCGAATACACCGTGCGCAATCAGTTATGGTGCCACTTTGATTTGTCCTGGCAAGCATGCTGAAGACGAGGACATTTCTGTTGTCGAAAGTATATTCGGTCAACTTGGTCTCACCTTTAAAGCAGATCGAAATACGATCGATACTCTTATTGCATTGACCTCGTGCGGACCGGCACTCTACTATTTGTTTATCGAATCCTTTATGGATGCCGCGGTCAAGCGTGGATTGTCAAGGGCTGATGCAAGGAAGGCAGCAGTCCAATGTATGTTGGGCGCAGCCCAGATGTTGTTGCAAACGGACGCGGAACCAGCCATTTTGCGAGCAAAGATTACCACCAAGGGCGGTTCTACGCTGGCCGGTTTGAATGCTCTGGAGGAGCGCGATATCAGGGGCACAATTGAAACATGTGTAGACGCCATCGTGAATCGCTTGTCCGAGTTGCGCGATTCTATGGGAACGAAATAGTAACTTCTCGTATCCAATTTTTGGCTCCATCACCTTTTGTCTTCCGGTGAACGCCAGAGCATACGCACCGCGCTCCTGGAGGATCAATCCCCGGCATAAAGGGCCTCGCTGTGAGATGAATCCTACTTCGTCGGGAGCGGAGGTAGCATTTGTGTAAAGTTCGGCAAACGACTCGACTTGGCCGTCTTCGACATTGGTTGCTTCTTCCGCGTCAACAACTAATAGCGACTTACCATCAATACCATGCGCTGCGAACCCAGCTCTATCGACCCTCGGAAGCTCTTGGGAGATTCTGAATAGATTCACAGGGTAATCCACTGAATATCTGCGATGAATGTTTCGTATTTTGGCTCAGGTTTTGCCCCTACTTCTGCAAGGCAGGCAGACCCAGTCCAGCCATTCACTGTGAGCACTGCCAGGCACACAAAGCTTCTGGTAAGACGATTACCTTTGATTTTCCATATGCATTTTTCCGGTTGAAGCATGTAGAGCATTTTGCACGCTCAACTTGATCTCCGACATCGTTCCCGCGAGCGAGCAACTTAAGAACTTTCGACTGATTCCATCAGGGCGACAATCATCCTATTGCTAAAGTGCGGTGTCCTTAAGGACGATGTTTTGGTTATTTGATTCGAATAGGATTTTGGGTGAACAGCAGGAGGCGTTGCTATGAAGCCCAGGTCTACTCAAATTCTCGCTAGTTTAGTTATTTTAGTTCTGCATGCAGATGGATTACCAGGATTTGCCGCAACTAATGACCAAAGAATATGGACCAGCCTGGCATCAGTTGAGATGACGACAAAAGCCCGTAATATAGACGCAGGAACGCCCATGGGATTCCCGAATGGACCAGATTCTCCAATAGAAAAGAACTATCAGATTCCATGTGAAGGACTGTTGAGAGTGACGGTTTGGATTGATCCATATTATGGAGGTGCTGTACGCAATCTCAATACCGGAGGGGCTGGTGTAGGCCCAATGGAAACATTTGATATTCAGCGATTGACGAGACCCAAGGATCCGGTCGATGGCGTTCCTTACATGCGCACAACAATCTCTTCGGTAGCGGCCTGTAAATCGGCGTTTGTTAAAATAGAGCCTCCAGTTGCAGCTTCCGGTTGGAGTCAATTGGGTTGCTCTATAAAGGCACTAGTTGAATTCTCGCCTGGAAAAGCACGTCCGGGAGAAAATTTTGGATCCCCTCAAGATACAAGGCAAGGAAGTCCTCAAACTCCGAAGATAAGCAGCAAAGCCGATGCCAGAGGAGTCGGCGCCACCGGCGGTAGCACCACAGCTGGGCGCCCCGTCTCGACAAAGCCAACTGCTGACAGAACGAAAGCATCTGGCACAACCGGTCTGTCAGAAAAGGCAAGCGCCAGCGCACAAACATTTTTGAACAGCATCGCTGGCTCGTGGAAGATCGATGCTAATGGTTACGGTGGCGCAATAAAAATCGACATCTCCACAGGCAATAACATTGTGGTGAAGATGTTTTATGACGTCACCGGCAAGTGGGAAACAATGACAAATGCGACCTACTCGGCAGAAAACCGCGAGCTTAAGTTTACTCGACCATGGACTGGAAATCCTCAGTTTCAGCAATATAGAGGGAACTTGGTTGATGGTCGTCTTAATGGCACATTTACCGATACGAACACACCTAATCAACAGTTTCCCTGGAGCGGAAGGAAGTTTTGATAATCATGTTGAAAGCACGAAATGCAATCTTGATGGTGCCTTTGTTGGCAAGCCTAACTCTGCATACTCCGGCTCATGCCGACGTGACATTGTCGGGTAGTCAGATTAGAGGCAAGGGCAGCAACGGCCAACTGATATCCACCGGAGTAGTAATACAAAACCCAGGCACTATTGTTAAGGCAAACGACGCAGGCGCCGGCTTCTGGCTACAAAGCGCCAGCGGTAAAATTCGTCGCTTCAACAAAGCCAGTGATTCAATCGGTACGATTGTCGAGCCGGATACTTGGTACGCCTATCCCAACATCTACCAGAATCAAGACAGGGCGGGAGTATGGGTTTTGGTCAGTACCGGCAGCGGTACTAGCAGTTCAGCTGCAGTGCCGACATCAGGCGGCGGGAGCGCCGTTGGAACTTGGAAGTATACTACCAAGATCCCGAGCCTGGGAACCTTTGCTATGCCCAGGGAATTCAAAGCCGATGGATCGATACTCGACAAATCGACGAACAAAATTGACGGCTTTTGGGTTCAAGAGGGAGAGTTCGTTTACTTTGGACAATCTCCGGGACAAAGAACCTTTAAGTTTCAAATGTCTCCAGATGGAACGAGACTGAAACCCGTTCAACCATCAAAGATCACTGGCCATTATGAACGCTAGCTACCGTAAAGCTCAGGCGCCGAAAAAAAACTCCGGTTCTTCGGAAGGAGGCCTGGATGCGCTCCATACAGGGCGCTCCGCACACGTACATTTCTTCAACTCCTGTCGGAGGTGATTGCATTTGCCACAGAGGGGGCGATCTCCTCAGGAAATGAGCAATATTGCGTCCCATCTTGGTTCGACAGGATAGGCACCGGCAAGTAGTGCAAGGACGATGCCTGCGGCGCCGTAGAGAAAAGCCGGATTGTCCACATGTGCATCACGCATTTTGTCTTGATAACCCCAAAACAGTTTGGGGTCATAGTAAGAAAACAACTGCTCAGCCAGTGAAACAGAGTAATCCACAAATTCGGGGTCTGAAGTATCTGCAGCAAACCTCAACGCAATTTGAAGGAGCCCTGCGACGCCGTGACAAATGGTGGGTGCGTCGACTCGCTGCACTTCCGGCGATTTGCTCAGCGCCACCTTCATTGACTGCACGGCTATCTCTTTGTACCCCTCGACATTGAGAGCGTCTCCGGCAAGCCACAAGGCTCGTGCTATTCCGGGCGTACCATAGCACCACGCCACACGACTTGGTACCAGCGGTGGTATCTCGGCATCCGTATCTTTTATCTGGAGACAACGCGGCCAGTTAATACCGTATTCGTCGGTCATTGTCTGCCCAACAACCCAATCCGCCAACTTTGTTGTCGCTTCTTTTAACCCAGCAACTTCGAATCCTACGCGCACCGCCAATGACATCAATACCAATGGTCCTGGCACCCCATGCGCAAGACCGTTATTAACCATCCCGGTTGGTTCGTACTGTTTCAAAACATCGTCAAATGCGGAGTACGGGGTGTAAAACCCCAGAATTCCATCATAGTCTTGAGACAGAAATACCAGTGTCTCTAGAATTCTCGTCAAAGCTGATTGCGACTGTTTGTTTGGAAGTCGCGAGAGAAAATATCTGCCGATGCCGGTGATACCATATAAGGTATCAAAATGCCTGGACTGAAGTCGACTCCTGTCCGAATAAATTTCATCCATTATCAACTGCACATGCTGCAATGAAGCGGCATCTTGAGACTCAATAAAGTCCTTGCGCCAAGCGCCCCTTGAAGGGCAAAGCATTGCGCCGAAGGCAAGCCCGGTAGACCCTTCACAGAGCGAACCACTACGCGCCGGTTGCTGCTCACCAATCTGGCCGATGGCAATCTTCATGAACTGAGTGCCGACTCTAGCCCAACCAACACCAGGTTCACATTTATCCAGCTGAAAGCACATCATTGCAAGACCGGGAAAACCCTGCATAAGTGCTGCGGGTTGCCACGCAATAGGCATATCCGGGGCTGCTTGGCTCATTAGAGCGTTTAGATTCTCGACAAGCAAATCAGTGTCGATCAGTCGATTTGCCACATCATCAGCAATCTTAGCTGCCTTGGCGCGTACTTTCTTCGGCAAAAGAAGAGGCCAATCGCGATTTTTTCTTCGCGTATTCATCTTGGGCTTGCTCGTACCTTTCGACTGACGACGCCCAGCCGTCACTGCCTGACTAGACATGCACGACTCCTCTTTTGTGGAGACAACTGAAAATCGTAGCATTTATCAAACTGACGAAATTGCGACAGCGCTTGGATATTACTCTTAGACACTACTCTTGAAATCCAGCTACACCACAAGAACAGCATAGAGATATAGCGATCTGGGTAAGATCTCTCAGGGAGTCAGTCAATTCGTGAGTCAAGAAAACCTCGAAACACCGATTGTGACCTGGGGTGAGCACACTGTGACACTTCAGTCATTGTTGACTGAAATGAAATATCAGACATCTTGGCATCTCATTCGCCAAGCACTAAACCGGCTTGTTATCAGAACCTTGTTCGAAGAGCACGGCATCGCAGCGACCGATGATCAAATTGTCGAGGCAATGGATACTTTTCGCGAACAGAATGACCTATACACTGAGGAAGAAATCACTCAGTGGCTCATGATGCGCGGACTCAACGACGACGAATTTTACGAATACTGCACGGATTTGGCCGATCGAAAATTGTTGAGAGAAAAATTGGTTTCCGATGAAGAAATCGAACGAGTCTTTACGTTCAGAAAGCTTGACCTCGACCGGGTTGAACTCTACCATCTCATCGCGCCGACAATCGATCTCGCAGAAGAAATCCTCGAAGTGGCAAAAGAGGGGTCTGATTTTTTCAGTCTGGCAAAGAAGTTCAGCGCTGAAGAAGAAACAAAAAAATCCTGCGGATATCTCGGCCCAGTAACAAGATCAGACCTCAGACCAGAGATTGCGGCTGCTGCATTTTCCGCCACGCCAGGCACCATCATCGGTCCGTTCAAAGGCACTCGCGGGTTTCACCTTTACCTGGTTGACGAGCCCGTTCCTGCAGAACTGGACGACGCCACACGCGAAGAAATAGCCGATGAACTGCTTTTTCAATATCTGCAAAAGGCCGTGAATAAAAACGCGATTGAATATCAAATACCAACCTCGACGAGCGAAGAAGACGACGATGAGGAGGAGGAGACAGAGGAGGAACCGCCTGATTCTTCCAGTGAGGACACTGATGTTGATGCGACGAAACAGTCAGTGGTAACAGAGCAATGAGCGACACGGTGAAACCAATCAGAGACAGCCGCGCTCGACTGAGCCGACTGTTTCAGATTCTCACCGATCAAGAGTTTGACGCCCTGGTACGTGGTGCCGACGTGCTGGAGCTCGACTTCGGCTCTCCAATATTCCAGGCTGAAGAGCGTATCGACAACATCTACGTATTACTGTCCGGAAAGATTCGCCTCTCTACTAAAGTGGGCGAAAGGCAAGAGACGCTGGTTTTGCTGAATAAGCCAGGAGAAGTCTTTGGTAGTATCATCCCTGGTGGCATTCCCGGATATGGAGCACGAACATCGGCAGAGTGCCAGATATTGCGCATACCAGCTGAAAATTGCCGAAAGCTTCTGACCGTCAATGCGCAGTTCGGCGACGTAATCAAACGCGAATTGCAAATGATCGAATGGCAGCAAAAGCTGCAGAATTCAGTGCACATAGAAGGCTTGACACCCGCTAACTTGCGACTGCTCTTAAGTCATGCCGAAGTCGCAGCTCTTGCTCAAGGCACAAAGATAAGCCAAGAACAAATAGAACCCAGATCGTTTTCGATTGTCCTTTCCGGTGGCTTAGCTTACCCTGAAGGCGGCACTTTGCTGCCAGGGCAGTTTGTCAGCTCACAGGCAGATCCATTCGACACAAACGGCAAAACCGTCTCACCGAGAGCCACGCAACCATCCGAAATCTTAGTGATAGACAACACCAAACTTCGAGGGCTGTTCCAAGACTTTCCGGCTTTGGAAACTGAAGTCAGTCAGTACAAACAAAAGTGCTCGATCAAGCGTGACAATCAAAACAAGACTGAGCGACTGCGAAAGATTGAGACTTTGCCGGTCGCTCAGCAGCAAGCACAACAGGGCATCAAAGCCAGAGAAGCACCAGCACTGGAGAAACTGCGTCGGAAGTTTGGTTTTTACCCGATTTTATTTCAACAAAATGCGATGGACTGTGGCTCCACATGCATAGCGATGGTGTCTCTGTTTTACGGCGAACGTCTCGATCTCAACAGAGTTCGCGAGATGGCACATGTCGGTTCGTTTGGAACAAGCCTCTACGCCCTTGCCGAAACCGCCGAAAAGCTCGGCTTCATGTGCCGAGGTATATCGGCTACCTACGAAGGTTTACAGCAGCTCACACCACCTCTAATCTGCTTCTGGAAAGGCGAGCACTTTGTCGTTTTATACGAAGCAAAAGCATCAGGCGCAATTGTCGGAGACCCGGCAGAAGGGCTACGACACATCAGCCCAGAAGCATTTGAGAAGGACTATTCCGGCGTCTGCCTCGAAATGCTTCCAACGCAAAAGTTCGGAAGTGCTGCCAAACAATCGAATCTCTTCAAGCGCCTCTTGCCGTTTCTCAAACCATTCAAATTTGAAGTAGCCAACGTCTTTTTTGCCACGCTGTTATATCAAAGCTTGATGCTTATCGTCCCGCTTTTCACACAGACGATTGTCGACAAAGTTGTGGTGCACCAAAGCTTGTCACTGCTCAACACCATGACATTGGGCATGTGTCTTTTCGCGATGTTCGAAACTTTCGTGACGTACATTAGAGGCTATTTGCAGGCTTATCTTGCCATCAGACTCGATCAGTCGCTCATCGTTCAATTCTTCAGGCACCTGCTAAGTCTTCCATTCAAGTTTTTCGAAGATAGAACCATCGGTGATATCATCACCCGCTTCGGCGAAAACCAAAAAATCCGAGATTTCCTTTCCAGTTCAGGCATCACGGTGCTTCTTGATTTTATCGTGGTGCTTGTCTATCTGGCAGTGATTTTCGGATACAACGTGTTGATCGGTGTCTCGATGGTCGTGTATTTGACCGTCTTCATGGTGCTTGTCTTGATCTACACACCAATTTTGCGTCAGTTGGGTCGTCTTGTATTTAATCGCTATGCGGAAAGCCAGTCGTTTCTCATCGAGGGACTCCGCAGCATTCAACTCGTAAAGGCATCAGCTGCCGAGCACCGTGTCAGATGGCGCTGGGAAGTGTTGCTTGTCGATCAGCTCGAGGCACGGTTTCGAGAGATGCTCGCCAACAACACCGTGCAATGCATCTCTCGTGTCGTCCAGCTGGCCGGGCAAATTTTCCTTCTCTGGTTAGGTGCCGAACTGGTGATGAAAAATGAACTGACCGTGGGTCAGCTAATGGCTTTGAACATGATGGTTGGCATGATTGGTCAGCCGGTCATGCGCATCGTCGAAATGTGGGGTCAATTGCAAGACGTCGGTGTGGCGCTAGAAAGATTGTGCGATGTGCTTGACCATGACTCGGAAGAACCAGAGGGACTGGCGAAGATCAAACTCGACAATCTCGCCGGAAACATCAAATTCGAAAACGTCACCTTCAGATATGGCGCCAGCGCCACTTCAAACACTTTGGAAAACGTGAATTTCGAAGTAAAAGCTGGTCAACTAGCCGCGATTGTCGGTCGCAGCGGTTGCGGAAAAACCACCATGGTCAAACTGATTCAGGGGCTCTACCCACCTAACACCGGCAAGGTCTACATCGACGGCGTTGATATGACGCAGGTATCGCTAACGCGGATGCGGCAACAAATCGGCGTAGTTGCGCAAAACGAGTACCTCTTTAGAGGTTCTGTCAAAGAGAATCTAGCATTCAACAAGCCGGCGGCCACCATGGAAGAAATTGTGGAAGCCGCCACCATCGCCGGTGTTCACGACGTCATTTTGAACCTCCCCATGGGTTACGACACAATGCTTTCCGAGGGAGGTTTCAACCTCTCCGGCGGGCAGCGTCAGCGTATGTCGATTGCAAGGGCGATACTGCACCGTCCAGCGATTTTGTTGTTTGATGAAGCAACCAGTAACCTCGACACAGAGTCGGAAAGAAGAATCCAAGACAGTATGGAAATGATAAGAAGAAACCGCACAATGATTGTGGTGGCGCACAGACTTTCAACGGTGAAAGACGCTGACATCATTTTTGTCGTCGACCGCGGACATATTATAGAAACTGGAAACCACGACAGCCTGATCAAGCAACGCGGGCTTTACTACTACCTTTGCTCTCAACAAATAAATGTGTAGGCGTGCCGCGCCGGCGGCGCCGTAAACCCGATGTGCATTCACATCAAGTGATTCATGGCGCCACTAGCGGCTCCTCTCTTTACACTCTCTCGAGCCAGCGCTAAACGAAACTCTAGTCTCAGCGGCTCGATCTTATATTGCGGGGTTGAATACAGTATCGACGCCAATGGAAATTTAGTCAGTGTGGTTCTCACGTATACGCTACGTGGTTTTACTGCTATGTTCCAGTGAATTTAGTTCCAGCGAGTTTCCTTGAGGTTCTTGATTGGCTCCAGAATGATGCTGAGTATGCTTCGTTTGCGAGTTATAACCTCTGCAGTAACAGCCATTCCAGTGGCGAATGGAATTTGTTTGCCGTGAACCATTACATACGTTTTCGACGGTTCGACAATAATTCTGTAGTAGCCGCCCAGCTTTTCTACATCTCGCGGGAAAGACTCGACTTCGAGCAGTGTGCCATGAAAAATTCCGTAGTCTTGAAACGGAAAAGAAGCCAGCTTCAGCTTCACTTCCTGTCCGGGCTTTACAAATCCAATGTCCTTGTTGGGCAGTTGCGCCTCAATCACCAGTTCTGTTTTGGTAGGAACAATAGTCATCAAGGACTCTTTCTGACTTACGACCTCACCTTTGCCCCGGAGTTTGATTGATGTAACTGTTCCTTCTATTGGGGAACAGATTTCAGCACGATCGAATTTGTCTTGGGCGGCTTGAAGGCGTGACTTCGTTTGCTCGATACGGGCTTGTTGATTAACGATTTCGTCTGTTTGTTGCGCTTGCATCGCTTTTGCTTTTTCCAACGAGGAGAAATACGCGTGTTCAGTCAAAGACATGTTGCGACTGCGATCTCTGGCTTGCATTGTCAACTCTGAGGCTTCTCGCGCCAGCTTTTTGATGTTGCCCTCTATCTGTTTGAGATCGGCGCGTCGCTTGCTGTCGAATTCGAGTTCTGCAGTTTTGGCGACGGCAAGCTTGTGATCTGTCTTCGAGATCTCATTTTCGTGATTCAAAAGCGCCAGCTCTTGAGTCTCAACATTCTTCATGACCTCTAAATACTGCTGCAGCGAAACGCCGCCGGCATCAAGCGCTTCCTTCATTGCCTGAGCTTGAATCTTTGTTTGCTCGAGAATCGCTTCGTACCGTTTCTTTTGGTCGACCAACGACACCATCTGCCTCTTCAAAGACTCTGTCTCGATTGTCAGAGATTTCTTTTTCTCTTTAAACTCTTCTTTGCGGCGCTCCAATGACTGTGTCTCGGACTCTTTTTCCAGAAGAACATTGCGAAGGCGCTCTGCCAGCATGCTCATGTCGGACGATGAGGCGATAGTGCCCATCTTGAGCGCGCCAGTGTCAATCGGCGCTTTGGATATGCTGGCATCTCGCTCGGCTTCGAGCCAATTCGATCGAGACTTATAAACATCCGTGACGATTTGGCTAACGTTGTTTACGTCGGCTTCCACAAGCGGAAGCTCTGCTGGATTTCTGATAATCGCATCAAGTGCCTTTTTAACTTTGCGGTGTTCGACCAGTTTGGACTCAGCAATGGTGAGATCATGTTGAGCGGTATCAACTTCTTCTCTAATTGGGATTCGATCGAGCAAGACTAGCTTTGTGCCAGGCTGGACATGTTCTCCTTCTTTTACGAAGATTTTTTCTACGACACCATCTGCCATGGGTTGAACAAGTTTGACGTTCCCCTTAGGAATGACCTGACCAGGTGCCACCGCTACTTCTGGAACTATGGTTACAGCCGACCAAATAAACAGAATTAGAAGAAACACCCCGCAAGCATAAAGGAGTACAGTCGCCAATCTAATTGGCGTGTCATGTCTTTGTATCGACATCGAAACCGCGGCAAGATCGTCTGGCAGTTCAGAACCTGCCAGGTCCGAGGGCGAGCGCTGTTTGATGTCTGCCATAAATCGAGTGCGGATGCCTGGGATGTCCTGAAATAGTCGCTATTCGTGGGTTTTTCGAGTGTAGCATCGGACAGCGAAAACCACCTGTGTCCGGTAATTTCTGTGCCGGCGTGCCCATTCATTTAACTACCCGTGCTAACATCGATCTTCACGCCACCGGGAGGTCAGTGATGAAAGCTCATTCCCAGAAAAAAATTGGTATTTTTTCTATTTTCGCCGCTTTGTGTTTCCTGAGCTGCTCCTTCGTGACGTTCGAGCCGCCTGCAAAAGCAGAATCTGAAGCCTCCTCTATGGCTTCCAGTGAGTCCGGATTCGGAGCTGCGCGCCGACGCCGCGCTAATCGCCGTGCCATGCGTCAGCTGCACAAGCAAGAACGTCAGACGGCTAAACAACAAAAGAAGCTCGCTAAACCCGTCAAGGAAGGAGCTGTGTGGAACGCATCAGCCAGTGGCGGCAAAAATAATGGAATGAAAAGAAGAAAGAGAAAGAACAATAAGAACGTTCAGGCACAGCCTCAAGCTCCGGCGCCAGCGACTCCGTAACAATCCGTGTAAGTCCCCGGCAGCGCAAGATCTTGTACAAGTTTGCGCTAAGTTTCAGCAATATCAAAACCTATCCAATCCCCGTATATATCTGTCAGCAATGGTTTGCAGCTCCCGTCTTAATGTTTTTCCACCACTTGGATAGCCAAAGTGCGCTAGCCATCCCGCTTTAGAGCGACATCATTTACCCCCCCCATCTTGATAACAAACAATTAGCCAGAGCCCTTGCCGCTCAAGCTCTCCTGGACACTTTGGATATTGATTACGAAACGTAAGGAAACAGCCTCAACAGGCAGACTTCCGGCGGGCTGGACCAACTAGAGTTGAGTTCTCACATTCATCACTTAGTTTGCGGTCCAGCCCCACCAGAACAACCTTTAGCGACTTCCATCACCAAAGATTCAGCCATTTGTTTGGCTCGCTTCTTGATTGTGTTGAAAGCTTGGGCTGCCGTCAACAACTGATTTACTAATCAACCCACAAGAAAGGAGGGAATAGAAGTGCCCCTCTCCATCGCTTGCGTAGGCGCCGGCGTCCTGGGCCTTCTTTTAGGCTGGGTCTTCGCCTGGTCTAATCGTAAGCCTGAACCAACCGTCCAAGAAATAGCTGCCCTTGTGTCCACCGTCCTCGGTGGCGCCGTCCTGCAGCTGCTCAATCAATTAAACTGCCCCAAACGGCTTCCTGTCTACATCATAGGGGTCGCCGTCGGCTACGCGCTCTATTTGATCGTTCTTCGCCGTAATTTCTCGCGCATCAACCACTTCATGCAAAACCACGGCACAAGCCGTGCTCCTCTTCTGCCCTGGACCATCTGGCGGAAGAGCGACCCTTGCTGCAACCACTGCAACACCAACCAAAACCAGAACCCTTAACGAGTTCAATAAAAGGAACCAAACATGGACAACGTCACATACCAATATGACAATCTCGGAAGATTGAAGAAGCTGA
>CAZCZI010000108.1:12070-20451 GCA_964503045.1 uncultured Candidatus Obscuribacterales bacterium | reverse complement strand
AAGTGATCGAGCAAGCTCAACTGATTTAATCTCGATGTTCAGCATGACTCTTCGCAAATGCTTTTGATGGACGATTAGGATCGGACTTTGACACCCAATCTCCCAATGTTCCGCCTGATTTCCAAATCAGTCTCGGCAAGCTCTTCTCCAATGCATAGACTGTGTACAAATGGTATTTCTTGTCATCGAGTTTTTCGTGCAAAAATGCCATTTCCAGCACGCCATCATGATTTGCGTCGAATGCATCGAAGTGTTTGACGGGCTCACCCGTGACTGTATTGATTGGAAGAACATACTCGTATGGCGGTGTGTATTCGACTAGCACGACTTTTCCATTGCGAAGCCACTTCATTGCAGCAATCCACTTGCCGTAGATGATGCCGGTGCTAAGCGTGTAATCACCAGCTTTGTGGTCGACCCACTTCAGTGAATTTAGGAATCCGTCGTTCCAGTACTCAGGATTTTCCACAGTCCAAGACTTGCTGGTTTTGCCGCTGTTGGCGGAGTCAGCGTCGTCCTCGTCATCAGGTTTGTCTTTTGCTGCGTTGTCGAGTTGTTTGACCAGAACCGTTGCTTCTGACTGCTTGATGAGAGATTTTGGAGGGTCGGAGGCGTTAGCGTTTTGCGGGTTGATGCCGGCGAAAAGAGCCGCGACAGCGCAGAATGTCACTACCTTCGATAAAAGAGATGGTTGCAGCTTCATGGTCCGCGCCCTCTGAGACTTGCGGTATTTCCAGCATACGATACCCAAGCGTATTATTCCCGGGGATTGCAAATGGAAAAGATTCCTCCTTTTTGGGCTGGACAAATGGTCAGTAATGATCTTGTCGGCAAAATGTGCTAGAAATCGAAACCTATATGTATAGCGGGGTATCAATCATGAGATTGTCCGGACCATCCAAGTTAGGGGTAGCGCTGTCGCTGTATGCGGCATTGACTTTAGGTCAAATGGCGCTAGCGCAAAGCGCTACGGTGTCTATGGTGTCATTGAAGACCACTGTCGGGCAAAATGGACAGCAGATGGTAATTACTCCAAAGGGTTATGCAGTGCCGCTTCCCGGAGCTGGGGTGAACAGTGATGTTGTTCAAATTTACATGGGTTCGCAGGGCGGATACTGGTATGTCGACAAAACCGGCAACACGGTTGATTTGACTGGTTACGTTCAGCAATTTCAGCAAGCCAGTGGGCAGGCGCAACAGGTTCCTCAATACGCGCCCTCCGACAGCAGCAGTCAATCGAACTCGGGCTCGTCACGCCGTGGATTGGGTGCTTTAGGAACCGCAGCTGCAGCCGGTCTTGGTGCTGCGGCTGGCTCGGCGATTGCAGATTCGAATAACAACTATTATCCGAACGTACCATATGGCACTCCGCTTCTATATGGCGCGGGACAGCATCCGTATTATTACAACCCGGGCGGCAACAAGGTTTACGTCAACACCGGCACTAATGTGAATGTGAGCGGCAACACCGTTAATGCAACGGCAACCGCAACGAACACCACCAACAATACATTTCAAAAACAACAAGATTGGTACAACCAACAAGTTCAAAGCGGCTCGGAGAATGCCAGAAAATGGCAGCAAAACTCGCAAGCAAATCCGTTTGTTCACTCACAAGCAAATGCCTTTGGTGGCGAAGGAGCTGAAGGCCGGCGGGGACGCTTTGGAAGAGGCGGAGACGCTCAAGCCGGAGCCGGTGATAATTCCGGAGAAAGAAAAGGACGGTTTGGTCGCGGCGACGGTGATGGCGATGGCCAGGGCGGCGGCAGATTTGGGCGCGGCGATGGTGACGGCAATAGCCAGGGCGGCGGCAGATTTGGACGCGGCGATGGTGACGGCAATGGACAGGGTGGCGGCAGATTCGGACGTGGTGATGGTGATGGTCAGGGGGGCGGCCAAGGCGGCGGCAAGGGGCGATTTGGCCGGAACAATGATGATGGTAATGGCCCCGGAGATGGCTCACGCAGCGGTGGATTCGGACGTGGCGATGCAGGGCAGGGCGATGGTCGCGGTCGGTCGCAAGGCGGCGGACAAGCTGGCGGACGACGCGGTGGCGGTCGATTCGGTAACCGATAGATAAGTATGAAGGAGTGCAATAGCACCCCTTTTCTGCGTCAAACACAACTTGCGATTAACTGGCTTTGCGAGCCATGTTTTTGCTCCGCTTGCTTCGGTATGTCTAGTTCTGACAATATCTTGCTCAGCACAGTCTTTCATTGTGCACTCGATTCACTTGATTCGAATTGAGGTTTTCTCGGAAAATAGATAGAGTTGGTGGCTAAGTCTCTTTGGGGAATTTGATGCATCGATTTAAAGTTGCAAGCGGCATTGCAAGTTTACTGCTGGTCTTTTCACTTGCTGCGATCGCAGAAGATACAGCTGATCAAAAGCTTTGGAAACAAGGTGATGCTTTGTTCAAAGAGGGTGACGCTCTCTTTAAGAAGGGCAAATTTGTTGAAGCATCTGCTTTGATTCAAAGCAATCAACAATGCCTAAACAAGTTTCCTGAACTGGAAAATCTTCTTGGTTTGACCCTTCTTAAGTTAGGCAAGTACGAAGAAGCTCGCACGCGTCTTTCGCACGTAACTCAAGTTAAACCGAGCGTGGAAGAAGCATGGCTTAACGTAGGACTTGCGCATGAGTCTCTGGGAAACGTGCAGGCCGCGATGGAAGCATTCAAAAAGTACGTATCTATCGCCACTGATAAGGAAACTGCCAAAAGAGTCGGTGCACATATAAAGGATCTCCAGAGAGGCAGTGGAACAGCGCCCTCTACCGGCGAAGATTACTTTGCTGATGTCACATCACAAGGAGGACTTCGGTGGTCGAAGCAGAAAATGCCGGTAAGAGTCTACCTTCAGCCGTCATCAACTGTTCCAGGATATAGACCCTCTTTTGAGGAGATCCTCAGAAGTTCATTCAAGACTTGGTCTGAAGCCGCCAACGGAAACTTTGAATTCAAGTTTGTTGATTCAGCGAATGATGCTGACATTTACGCCAAGTGGACAAATGACACCAAGAATGTCGCAAGCATTGCAGAGGGCGGTGACGTTAAGTTCAAGCATGGTCCGACTGGTCTGAATCATGTTGACCTGACAATCTTGACGCTCAATCCGTCAAAAGATCAGCCGCTCACAGATGAGTTGGTTTCTTGGATTTCGCTTCATGAGGTTGGACATTCCATCGGTCTATTGGGACACAGCAGCAATCCCAAGGACGTGATGTTTGTGTCAGCACCACAAGTTGCAGAATTACCCAATTTGTCGCAGCGCGATAAGACAACGATTGTGAAGCTCTACACCACTGATACATGGATGACTCTAAACGACGAAGGCTCAGAACTCATTGAAAAGGGAGAGCTTGATTCCGCGGTGAAAAAGTATCGCGAGGCACTCAAACTTTCTCCGGACAATCGAACAGTGTTGAGCAATCTTGTGCGCGCTCAATACAAAAAGGGTATTGCGCTGTTCAATGTTAATAAAAGGACAGAGGCAGAGCCATTTCTCAAGGCCGCGTTGGAGATCGAAGACAAAATCAAAGACGACAATCTGACACCCGTCGTTAAGGCTTACGTTCAATTTTTGCGCCTTCAAAAGCGCGAATCAGAAGCCGATGGCTTGGAAAAGAAGTACGGAAAGCGCTAAATATCCACGCTATGGTTGGCGTTCAGCATAGTAGTGGATGACCATCTGAAGAAGCAATGCTTTCAGCTCTGCTTGCTGTTTGTCTTTCAACGAAGCAAACAATACTTTCTGAGCACCTTCGGCGCGCCGTTTTGCCCTTGCTAAGGACTTCTTGCCTTTGTCAGTCAGTACAAGGTTGCATTTTCTTCGATCGCTTCTATCTTTTGTTCGTTCAACTAGGCCGCGCTCCTCCAGTCGATCAACTAAGCTGACCATAGTGGTTCGATCGACCCCGAGGCGGTCGCCAATTTCTTGCTGTGTATCCGTCGAGCGGATCTCGAGAATCCGAAGCAAGCCATATTCGTTGAGCGTAAATCCAACTTCTTTCAGCTTTTCACCGACGTCGTCGCGGACTATTCGTGCCGCCTTGTTCAATAAGAACCCCAGGTTATCGCGTAAGACCTCCGGTACTTCTTGGGTCAATTCGGGCTTTCCATTTGCTTTGCGCTTCATATTATATTGATCACAAATCGTCAGTAACTCTACATATATTCCAGGAAAGTGGGCACAGAGTCACCTATATCGCGGAAAAATGAGTGCAATTTAATGATTAGTGGTGAACATTTCTGTACCTCGGCCGTCATAGAGTCCCATGGGTTTTGCAAAGAAACAAAACAAAACTGTTGGAGGTTACCAAATGAAACTATTGTCTACCCTTGCGTTAGCGTCTGCGTTCCTAATTGGCGCACCCGTTCTCGCTCAAAACGCGACCTTTGTGGCGGATAACGGCGCAGCTGGCTCAGGTGCGTCAACCTCTCTGCGCGCGGAGCGCAAAGCAAGATTCAACTTTACCGAAGAGCAAAAGAAGAAAATCGGTGAGTTGAAAGATCGCTTCGCTTTGGACACCGCAAGTAAGAAGGCCGAGCTCTCAGTAGCACAAAGACAGCTGCGTGAATCACTCAAGGCATCTTCAGTAGACAAGGGCGCTGCCCTTGGTCTTCAAAACAAGATCAATGGCTTGAGAGCCGATCTCTCTACTGCTCGCCTAAACATGATGCTCGCAATGTCCGATGTATTTACTCCTGAACAAAAAGAACAAATGAAAGCGATGCGCAATCACAGAAGGGGTGGTTGCGGCGGCGGCTTCGGTGGAAAGCATCATCGTGGTGGCGGATTTCATGGTGGACCTCGCGTCGGCAACGAGCCGTCACAAGCTTCACCAAACGCGTCTTCGTAGTTCGGCAGAGTTCGAAGGGAGAAGGCCTTCATCTTCTCCCTTCTGGAGGAAACAATAAATGAAAACCAAGTTCGTGGCACCAATTGCGGTGGCAATCTTCGCTCTGGCAATCAGTTCGGGAAATCCCGCGTCAGCGCAGTCATATAATGGCTCATGCGGGCAGCCGCAGAGTTGGGCGCAACGTATTGGAGGCTGGCAACAAGCGGCTCCTGGCTGGCAAAATTCGTCTGGCTTAGGCAATATCTGGTCTCAAGTGCGTGGGGCCGTTCTTCCGAATTCGTCTTCGTCATATCCATATAATGTGAATGCGAACAACTACAACGGCTACGGAATGACACCAGTCAACTATTCGGCAAACTATCCGTATCAAAACAATGCCTTCGGAAACATCGATCCTAACTACCTCTATCAAGAGACAGATCGATTGAATAGAGAAGCACAAAAAATACAGAACAAACTTGCAAATCGCAGGTTGAATCCTGATCAAATCATGAATCTGCAAAACAGATTGGCTCAGATCGATGCGCAAAGAGTCGCACTCAACAACACAGCAACAACTCAACTGTCGGGTGCCCGACAGTATCTGCAAAACTTGCTGTCATCAGGCTCTTATATTGATCCAAATCAATCCTATTATGCGCAAGATCGACTCTCCCAAGTCAATAATTTGCTGTCTCAGCTAGGTGGTGGCACCACTGGCGCACTCGGCAACACTGGTGTGCTGGCAAGTTTGAGATCGCTTCTGGGCTTCTAGATCGACCTGCCTACCTGATCTTCGCAGGTTGTGCCTCCTCGCCCAAAGAGAACCTTCAGTCCGTGTTCTGAAGGTTCTTTAAACCATCACGCGGCGAATGGACACACATTTCGTGATCACGCGTCGCGTGATCACGCGTCGCGAGATCACCAGTAGCGAACCAGCGGGGATTTAATTTGTCGGTTCCTGTAGCTGCTATGCGCAGCCTGTCTCTTCGGTAGTGCAGTTTAAGTTTGCCAGAACAGTGAACCTGCGGGCGTTTGTACCACTCTAAAAAGCGTACGACGACACGAGAGCGCAACAGCACCATCAGCCTCAGCAGGATCTTTCACTCAGTAGTTTTCACGTCGTTTCTCTTGCCTTCACAATACTTCCAGCGGCGCATAGTTTTTTCTCTAAGCTCTACCAGCTCGCCCGCGCCCACATGCTGGTGGGTCGGTTGAAAGCCGGCTATTACTAAAACGCGCGCACCATCGTCAATGTCCCATATGTTCAATCCGTGCTCATCGGTAGAGAACAACCTTCGACCGTCGGAAAAGAATTTGCTGCGCGGACCGGGAAATGATGCTATCTCCTCCACCTCGCGCCACGAACCTCGTTCCAAAACTTTTTCGACATCAAAGATCCGCACACCGTCCAGCATCTCCTCTTCGAAATCGCCAAGACCTTCGATCGCAATGCGGGTCGAGTCGATCCAGCACATCGCATTGTCCCACCAGTCTCGACCACATAAGGACCGAAGGGACGGACCGTCCTCAGATTCAAACGGGTTTCCATCAAGCCACGCGGAAATGCTGAATATCGTAGGAGCGCCGACAGGATGCCACATCCAACCATCGTCTGAGACCAGCGTACCGTCAGGACAGATAATGAGCCTTCCGTGGAAGTAATCCAAATAATGTGCGGGCCGCACGCGCTCCTTCCCCCAGGATTCAAACTCGCGTTCCGTCAGACAATCGCCGTTTGCCGGATTCGAGATGTCGAGCCGGTTCCAATCAGTCCTGTGAACTATAAGAGTACGTCCCTGGTGCTCAAAAAACGAAAACGAAAATGGCACCGTGTTGGGATAATAGTCGCCACCATCAAGCTGCAAAATGAACCCCGAGGCGTCGAGCGACATCACGACTCCTTTCTTGCCATAGTCATTAACGACCGCTGCGAACTGACCATTATTCGAAACGCTCAAGCGACTGGTCAGTGTACGACCGCACCAGGGTTCGTGGTCTGGTTCGGCGACGATTGGAATGCGAGCCACCATGTAACATGTGGCATCTTCACAATTCAGCCGATGCAGTGCACCTGTGATATCTAGAATCATCCATGTGGAACTTGAGCAATCATTTATAGGTGCGATGTCGAGAATGTCATTCTCGATTGAAAGCTCGGTCGCGGTTGTATTGCTGTCGAACGCACAGAGGCGTTCCTTAATTTTTGGCTCTTTGGTTGCGTCCATTGGTTTCTTCGTTCCTTTATTGACCATGATAGGCAATAATGGTGACAAAATCTGTCACCATTACCGAGGAGGAGATTCTGTCCCGCATTGAGCGACTATTAGAAATGATGACGCTTGTTAAGGCGAAAGGTGACCGTTTCACAGTGCAGGAGATGGCCGATCGTTTCGGCGTATCCAGACGCACAATGTTGCGCGATTTGCATGCGCTATCAGGAATGGGGGTGCCACTTGCGTCCACTCCAGGTCCGGGAGGCGGCTACAACCTGGCGTTTCCTGGGCGCACTGTTACCCTTGCGCTTGATGCCAGTGAGGCGCTCAGCCTAATACTTGCATATGAGGCGCTACTAGAAGACGCCCCATCACCTTTTTCCGAGCACAGCATTTCGGCAATTACAAAACTGCGCACTGTCCTCTCACCAGATGTGGTGCGGGAACTCGAGCTGCTGCGCGACCGAGTAGCTGTTGTTGGTATACAACGAATCTATGAGGCACCATTTCTTTCCTCCCTACTACAGGCAGCGCGAGAGCAGGTGCATTTGCGTATAGATTATGAATCTCGGGCTATTAATTCTCGTTCCGAACGTTTGATCTTTCCATATGGGCTCATTGCCGCGTTAGGTTTTTGGTATTGCGCCTGCTATGACTACAAGCGTCAGGCGCATGCCTGGCTTCGTGCAGATCGCATTACTGCTATGCGGCGAGCTGAAGAATTGAAACCTCGCGCACCGATCACGCTGCAAGAGTGGCTTCGAGAAACACCGAAAACAGATGAAGAAAAAGTGCGTTTGCAAGCACGCGTCTCATCCGGCGGGATGAAGCATCTTGACTGGAGCGCGTTTCGTGATGGTCTCGCGCACCACGCGGATGGCACCTCGAAGATCGACATGCAGGTGCCGGTGTCGAGTCTGGATTTTTATGCTCGCTTGTTTCTGCCTCTTGGTGCCGATGTCGTCGTAAAATCGCCGACGCAATTGGTGACGATGCTGGCTGCGAAGGCAAAACAGATAGTCGCTCTGTACGAAGGCGCCGCTAGTCCATGATTTTTTTAGGGACCAGCTCGTAGCGCGCCACATCTCTCGATTCCGAAACGATGAGGACTTGCCCGTGAGAAAGCAGATCGGCGAGCGCTTTCAGAAAGAAGATGCGCTCCTCGTCTGTGGAGTTATGGACAAACGGTCCACACTGGACGAAGTCACCATCGCGGCAGTGAAACTTGAAAGCAATGCTGCATCTGGCAAGCTCTGCCTCTAGCTGTCTGAGGGCATCGGCTTCGTTTTGAATAGTGTCTAAGCCCGCGGGAGCCACTTCAAATAG
>CAZCZI010000108.1:0-11970 GCA_964503045.1 uncultured Candidatus Obscuribacterales bacterium | reverse complement strand
ATGCTACTTGTAAGTCGAGTTCTTCTATCATTTTGTTGGTCCCTAAACTGCACCAACCTAAAGTCTTATTCGGCGGGTGTTTATTGATTTACGTATTTCCATCGTACTTTTCAGACTGTATCTGCGACATCAGGGAATCTGCTAATAGATCTATGGGTTTTCTATATCGCTCGAATGTGGTAGAAACATCATTCACTGTCAAAACACGGAATTAATGAATGACAAGTTCGGAAGCTCTGAAAGCTGCTCGAGAAGCACTCCACAATAAGCAATGGCAAACGGCGAAAGATGTCCTCACGAAAGCCTTTCCCGCATGTACAAACTCAAAATACATTGGTGATTTGAAGCATTTGGGCGTTTCTGCAATGCAAGCTGGAGATACCGACTTGGCAATCCAGGCGTTTTGGCTGACGATTGAGATTTATGAATCCGGTCGCGATGAGAACACTGAGGTCCTGTCTGCTATTAAACTGCTTGCTGAGTTATTGTCGTCTCAGAATCGCAGAGATGACTTGCATCTTCTCAAAGATCGAACCTTCATGATGGTTCTTGAGTGTGCTGATGGGTTGAACAGAAGTGTTAAAGCGCTGTCGAAACAACTGGCACAACAAGAAACAAAAAGGTAGCTATTGTCCTAGCCTAGTGGCTCTTGAACTTCTTAACAGCCTTTGCTGAACCGTTTCTGAACTCATCAAACGCAATCGATGAGTTTTGTCTGTCCAAGTATCGACATTGGCGGCTGCTTAAGCTAAGGCTATCTAACTCTCAAACTATTGTTGGAGCCGTTGTCGACGACAGTCGGCGCCCCGGATGCGGTGCTCCAAGTCACGTTGTTGTTGCTGCCGTTGTTTGTAATCAATGTTACGCCGTCCAAGGCTAGTTGATTCAGACTGCCGTTAATGGTCAGGGTGCTGAGATTGCCTTGAAAACGCAGTCTGCAGTTGCTGGCATTTATGATTGCATGCTCGCCGTTGCACCGTACCGTTCCTGTTTGTCCGCTGCTGCTGATGACTATGCCACCGCCGCTGGTGAGGCTGCTGAGATTGAGCAGCGGCCCGCCGATAGTTACCTCCGCATTAGCGTTTGAACCCGTGCGGGTAACTGACACTGACGGTGTCGCGCCGGTGACATTAATTTGGGTGGTTGAAGTGCTTGTTGAAGCAACTGTCGGTTCTGTCATACCGACTGCCTTATACAAGGCGGAGACTCGTTGTTTCAAAGAGCCGGTGCTTTTCTTGCCGATGTTGTCGATTTCCAATTTCTCGATGCGCGCAAGAAGCGGACCGCCCGACTTCTTTCCATACACTTGAATTTCAATTGAAGTGACTTGCTGCTCAAGTGAAATCTCAGTCGTTACAGTCGTCTTTTGACTCTTCGCTTTGGATGTTACTGAAGTTCGATTCGTAGAATTCGTTCGTATTTTAGCTCGGTTTCTGACATTAATTCCGGAAGTCGAGACGTCTACAGATTTGCCGGTCTGTTTCTGCTGCACCGAGACACCGCCGAAAGGTGTTATGTTGACGTTGCTTCCACCGGCGCCGGACTTCTGAACAGAGATGCCGCCAGGTCCGATGGTCACCCGATCGCCGTCTTCGGTTTGCACGTTCAATTGTGCGCCGGCAATCTGAGTCGACGCCGCAAATGCCAATGCAACCAGCGGTACTGCCAAATTACTCCTCATGCCAACCTCCTGGATTATGCTGAGCCGAGCCGACCAACGAGGTTGATATTGTAGCGTACAATTTAGCGATGACCTCGTCCTACAGCAATATTCAAGTGCTCTCTCGAGACGGTGAGGCCGTGCGCCGTGCCGTCGAAAAGCGGGGGATGGGAACATGCAAGATTCTGGGTCGACCTGATTCGGGTTGGACTGCGGTCTACGCCTTCATGACCGAAGGCGACTACCCTCACCTCCGTGACTGCGCTCAGCAATTGTCGGAAGAGTTGAATGCAACCGCGCTCGGCTTAATGGTTGAGAACGGAGAGTTGTTTAGGTATGCCCTCTACGACTGCGGCAAACTGCTCGACGAGTATTGTTCAAATCCTGGTTATCCTTTCGAGAAAAAGGCTGCCACCGGCGGTAGCGCCACAGTCTTTTTGAAATACTGTGTGCAAGGAACAACCAAATCTGCTATTAGGCAAATATTGCATCCTGCAAACACGGCTGGTAGTGAGGAGTTTGGTGAGGCGGAAAGAAAAACTGCAGGAGACAAAATGGCTTTGAACCTTGCACCGCTTTTGGGAATTCCGCGATCGCAAATGTGCACCGGATACAACTACTTGAAGTGGGCTGGTGTCGGCAAGAAAGAGCAGTGAGATACGAGAAACAGTAACCGTCGAGGAGAAAATCATGATCAAGAAGAAACTAACCGAAGTCGCAGTCGATGCCTTCACTGAGTATCTCAAGGAGCGCATTACCTGGCTGAAACAGTTTGACTTGGACAAAGACGGTCAGAAAGACGTCGATCAAATCATCGAGATCGTAGTCAGATGCGGTGCCTTGTGCAAGGACGCACTTGGCTCTACCAACTTTCCTCAAATCGCCACTGGGCTCGAACAAATCATTGGCGGCGTCACGCTGATTCGAGATTCGCTTGATAAAGAGAAGCTTGCCGAGATGGGTAAAGAACTTTCAGTCGGCTGCAACAAAATTGGCGAGCTGGCTCAACTTTCCATTCAATATACAAAGGAAAAAGGCAAAACATAAAGCGTTCGGGGGTAGCCCGCATAGCGCGTTCCAACAGATCTATTGCAATCCTCATTCTGACTCGGTTTTGGCAACTGATGGGCTCGCTTTTAGGGGTGATATACTGTTGCCCTCGCCCCTTGAGGAGTTAGTAACCATGAGAAAGTCAGCCGTTTTGGGATTGTCGTTTGCACTTTTGGTTGCGTGCGCGATGGCGACCATTCCTGCATTTGCAAAGAAGTGGACGGTCACCGAACGCATCACCAAACTCTCCAATGAGATTGATGAAGGGCGCAAAGCCAACGAGCTTACGACAGCACAAGTGGAAGCTTTGAAGAAAGCAGTCGACTCGATCAAAAACAAGATGGACAAAATGAAAGAGAAAAACGGCAACAAGCTCAGCCTTCCGGACACACGCAAGTTGCATGACGAGATGACAAACTTGAGCGTGAAAATCTATCGTCAAAGATTGGAAAACGTCTACGCAGACTAAGTCTGCGTCCACACTTAACGCTTACGAAAATTAGGAGAAGACTCAACCTTAGCTCTTCTTCGGTACTGACACCGGTAGAGGCTCAGGGTTTTTCCGGTTTCGGCGGGCTGGGCTTTTCGGCAGAATGGTTGCATCCGGAAAGGCGAGGGCAGCAACAACGCCTTTTCGGAAGCAATTTATACGACCGAATGCGACTCGACCGCTCGCAAGGCACCAACCCTCGTGCCTGCGGTTTGCTTATTGGGCGCACCTATATGGAGTAGATCATGAAAAAGGCTTATCTCTTGCTTCTTGCCACCATTTTGTCGACTGCTTCGATTGCAGGCGCGCAGCAGGCGCAAGCACAAGGATTTCAGGTAAAGAAAAACCAGTTGGACAAAGTCGAACATTACCATCATCCGATCGAAGTTCAGATTCTCGATGAACGTCCCATGGTCAAGGATTTTAGAACCGCTGATGTTCAGCAGCAGTATGTCATCAACGTTGGACCCGGTCCGCAAGCGGTTCAGAATACGCAGGTGATCAATGTGCCGGGAGCACCTCAAGGCAGCGCCGGCTCGGTAAGCGTGCCGCGATTGCAACCGGCTGGGTTCGGCTCCCAAATTCCCGCGGGTGGAACATTCAAACCAAACGGCTTGCCCAGTGGAGCAAGCACCAACAGATTAATGGGAACGTACAAACCACCAGCACAGACTAAACCAGCCTCCAATAAAATAACCTCTAAACCGAGCCAAGCACGACAAAGTGCGGCTCCGCAAACAGCATTGATCGTGCCGCGTCCCACAGCTTCAGGCAGTAGCACATCTGGTGGCATGAAAACTAGCGCCGATGTTTATGGAACCGTCCAAAAACGAGGCTCGCTTTTGGGGCGCTAGTTGCGCGACGAGCTCATTCGACCGCTCGCTTTTGCAGCGCTAACTCTGTGTCTCCACTTTTTTGTCGGCGTTTAGATGCTTTCTATATAGAGAAAGCATTCCGCAGACTGAAAATGCCAGGCTGAAGGCACTAGCTAGAATCGGTGCAGGGAAGCCCATGAACATAATGCTGTCTGTGCGTATCGGTTCGATTATGAGTCTGCCGATCGAGTAACCGGCAACGTAGATCATAAAGGTCATGCCCGGAAACTTTTCGAGCTTTTTCCAAGCCACGAAGTACAAGAGCAGAAACAAGCACAAGTTCCAAACCGATTCATAAAGAAAGGTCGGGTGGAAATAGCTGTGCATATGGAATTGCATGGGACGGCTCTCTTCCGGAATGAAGAGTTTGAGTGGAAAAGTGTCTGCGACCGGTTTTCCAAAAGCCTCGGAGTTGAAAAAGTTGCCCCACCGGCCAATCGCTTGGGCAAGAACCGTCACTGTTCCACCAATATCAAAACATGGCAGAAGGGGCATTTTGTTGGCCAGACAAAACACGATGGCGCCGATAATGCCACCAAGTACGCCACCATGTATGGAAAGTCCGCCGTTCCAAGTGCAGAAAGTTTCAATCCAATGATAAGTAAAGTAAGAACTCCAGTTGAGTGCAACAAAGTAAAGGCGCGCGCCGATGATGCCGCCGATGAAACAGGAAAGGCACATGTTGAGCACCTTTTCCGAATCCAGCCCGCGCACTTTGGCCATATGACTTGCAACGAAGACTGACGCCAGAAAACCGAGCGCAATCATCACGCCGTACCAGCGAATAGTAAGTTGAATGAAGCACTTCGTAATTCCAAGATAAAGACCGAGGGCGACGAGTGCCCCCCAAACGCTGATAGTTACAGCTGTTTCAATGCGCTTGCGTGAAGCTTCGGCCTCGATTTTGTCTGTGTGAAAAACACTTTCGTTTAGAAATTGCACCAACGGACGAGCAATCAGGACGACAAGAATAGCTATGCCGACCATGATGACTGCAAAACCACCGACTGGCGGAATCAGAAGGAAGATGCCGCCTGGTGACTGAAATTGCATCTACTCGCTGCCTATTGTGATTGACCCAATGTCAATTTAGCAGATTCGCGACTACCTTGCGTCGGCAAGTAGTTAACGCACTAACCAGCCGATATCTGTTCGATAACTGCGACACGTGGGTTGATTTGAACTGTGCTAATACGGCTCTTTCGAGTTAGGCACTTGCCCGCCGTACACATCCTTAGGAGCTTTGCCCGTCTTGTCCGCGTTAGCAGGCAACTTAGGGTCATGCTGCTCGTCATGCGGATCATCGCCGTGTGGATCGTCGCCGTGTGGATCTGTTCCACCATACTTTTGCGCGATTATGTAGATTCCACTCCTTGTCATAGAAGGAAGCATTGACTTGATTGTTGACAAGTCTGGTATTTTTTCACTTGGAGACGCGGAAAGAATCTGAGCTGTCATCAATATCACAAATGGGGACATAAGACCCTCCAAAGGCCGCTTCTAGTGGGTGTTTGACATCCGACAAAAGTATAACTGAAAGCTAATGAGAAGCACGTTAAAATATTGCCGGAGGTTGTAATGGCTAAAGCAAAGTCTCGCTGGACCTGCCAGGAATGCGGGTTTCAGTCTAGTGGATATCTTGGACGCTGCACTGATTGTGGCACCTGGTCTTCTCTTGTTGAAGAGTTGCAAGAAGAACCCAAATCGCAAGGAAGGGCTCGTCGTGGCGGTTTACAAGAGGGCGAAGGACCTCAACCCCTCAGCAGCATCGACACCAATCAATCAACCCGCCTGACAACCGGGCTTGCTGGACTCGATGAAGTCTTGGGCGGGGGGCTGGTTCCCGGAGCAGTTGTACTACTGGCCGGAGATCCGGGAATCGGCAAGTCGACACTGTTGATGCAGGTTGCCGAGTATATATCTCGTACGTGCAAAGTCCTCTATGTAAGCGGGGAGGAGTCTGCTGCGCAGGTGAAGCTCCGAGCTTCGCGATTAGGTGCCGTCTCCGACAACATACTTGTCGATGCAAGCCAAGATGCAGTCCAGCTGAGCGAACGCATGCAACCTTCCGGTGTGCGCGTCGCCATCGTCGACAGCATTCAATCTGTCTATCATCCTGAAATGTCGAGCGCAGCCGGCTCCGTAAGCCAGGTTAGAGAGTCTGCGCAAGTTTTGACCAACGCTGCAAAAAGTAATGATATTGCGACTATTCTTGTTGGGCACGTGACGAAAGAAGGATCAATAGCCGGTCCTCGAGTGCTCGAACACATGGTTGATGTGGTTTTGCAGTTCGAAGGAGATCGAAGCAGACATCTTCGAATATTGCGGCCGGTGAAAAACAGATTCGGCTCGACGCAAGAAATCGCTATCTTCTCAATGACCGAAGGCGGACTCATAGAAGTCGACAATCCAAGCGCGTTGCTTTTAGGCGATCGCCTCGAAAAGCTGGGTCGCCGCCAAGCCCCCTCCGGAACAGCCGTAATCGCAGGCGGTCAAGGTCAGCGAACACTTCTTTTGGAAGTTCAAGCGCTTGTTGGTTCTACCGCCAACCCGGCGCCACGTCGAGTCGCCAACGGCTGGGACTACAATCGCTTGTTGCAAGTGCTTGCTGTTTTGGAACGCAAAGTCGGACTCAACCTCTCAAGGCACGACGTATACGTAAACATAGTCGGCGGGCTCGACTTCAGCGATCCCTCCGGCGATCTCGGCATATGCGCGGCAGTTGCGACGTCGCTTCTGGATCGCTCTGTCGACCCGGGACTTCTCTTTGTTGGTGAAGTTGGATTGACCGGCGAAGTGAGACCAGTCGTTTCTCTCACGCAAAGACTCAAGGAGGCGGCGCGGCTCGGTTTCAGGCGCGCGCTCGTGCCCAAAGGCAACCTGCCGTTGGACGCCACATTCGAAACTATGGAAGTAGTGGGCATAGAATCTCTAATGGAGGCGCTTACGGCCGCCATGCCCGGACTCACGATTTCTGCAGGCAGACAGGCAAGAGAGTCAGAACCGGAAGTGGCAACCTCAAAAGGGCGCTTTGGTGAGAAGAGATGGTCTGAAGATGAAGGCGCCCCATACATCTGATGAACTGACGACGCAGCTAGCTGCCCTCAAAGATGTGCCTGGAGTGTACATCTTCAAAACTTCTGATGAGGAGATTATTTATATCGGCAAGGCGCTGAGCCTAAAGTCGCGCGTGCGCTCTTACTTCAACGAGAGCGGTTGGCGCGAGCGCCCCAAACTTGCGGTGATGATGCCGCGCGTGGCCAAGCTCGAAACCATAATCACCAACTCGGAAAAGGAAGCGCTGCTTCTGGAGTCGACACTGATTCGGCAGCACAAGCCGCGATACAACGTGGCGCTGAAAGACGATCGTCGCTATCCGTGGTTGGCGATTACATATGATGTTGCTTATCCGCGATTGATCATGGTGCGTGATCCTGTCAGATATCGCAAAGAAAATCCCAAAGCCAAAGTTTTTGGACCATATGTAGAAACAGGCCAGATGTGGGAAACAGTGAAGGTGCTGCGCAAAGTCTTTCCGATGCGCCAGAGAAAAACACCGTTTTTCAAAGATCGTCCATGCATGAATTTCCACATCGGTTTGTGTTTAGGACCGTGCCAAAAACTTGTCGAAGAAGATTTCTACAATCGCATGGTTGGTCAAGTGGAACTGTTTTTGGCTGGTCGTCAAAGCGAGGTGGTGAGCCAGCTCAAGAAGGATATGGAAGACTGCTCGGAACGTTTAGAGTATGAACAAGCAGCAAGAATTCGAGATCGCCTCGTGGCACTGCAGACGGTGTTGGATAAACAGCAGGTATTTTTTGCCAGCAATAAAGTGAATCAAGATGTAATTGCAGAGGCTCACACAAGCAAGGTGCTGGCGGTGTGTTTGATTCGTATTCGTGAAGGCAAAATGGTTTCGTCCGAAGTGGTTTGCATTCCGCTTGTGGATAAGACTGGTTGGGATGAAGCCTACCAATCTTTTGTCGATCAGTATTACACTGCGTGCGAAAGCGTAACAATACCTCAAGAAGTGTTGTCGCAACACGAGTTCGACGATATGGATGCATTGGGCGAACTGATTACATCGCGAAGCGGGCATGCTGCGAAAGTTTTGGTTCCACAAAAAGGTGCAAAACTCGACATGATTCAAATGGCGAAGAAAAACGCCGAGAATCAGCTCGAACAAGAAATCGCGCGCGCCGATGAAGAAGACAGCAGAACAACTATGTTGCTTTCGACTTTGCAGGAACAGCTTGGTGTCAAGCGACAACCCAAGCGCATCGAATGTTTTGACATATCGAACATTCAGGGATCGGATAACGTGGCAAGTATGGTGGTCGCCGAAAACGGCAAAGCAAAGAAATCTGACTACCGGCTTTTCAAAATTAAATCTGTAGAGGGAACGCCAAACGACTTTCAATCAATGAAAGAAGTTGTTGGCCGGCGATACCTTCGACTGTTGGAAGAGAATAAACCGTTTCCTGACCTTATCATCATCGATGGTGGCAAGGGACAGTTGGGCGCAGCGATGGAGGCTCTAGCCGAACTTGATGAGAAAGGCTTGAACAGAGAGGCTTTTGAAATTATCGGATTGGCCAAAAAGCAAGAAGAAGTCTATTTCCCAGATCGGTCGTCACCCGTACTTTTGCCCCGTCGCAGCGAAGCATTGTTTTTATTGCAGCGTGTCCGAGACGAAGCACATAGATTCGCGATCACGTATCACCGTAAGCTTCGCGCCAAGCGTTCCTTAATCTCTGGATTCGACTCTCTGCCTGGTGTTGGTAAGGCTCGCCGCAAGATGCTGCTGGATCATTTCGGAACATTCGAGGCATTGAAAAATGCATCACTCGATGATCTGAAAAATGCGCCTGGCATCAACAAGAAATTGGCCGAAACAATTTTCGCGACGTTGCACCCCGCGCCAGCCGAAGCTGTGGCGGCGGAGTCGATGGCACCGGCGCAACACTCGAGTGATGCGAGTGTCGATGGTGATGTCAGCGAGATTTCAGCTGACGATGATGAGGATGATGAATCTGACGAAGTAGACCATGCAGAATCTGACGAAGTAGACCATGCAGAATCTGACGAAGGAGACCATGCGGAAACCGACGACGAAGGCAATGCGGAAACCGACGACGAAGGCAATACGGAAACCGACGAATTCGAAACCCAGAAGAGGATGCAAACTTGATTCGCTTTATCATCGCACCTGATTTCTTCTATTTCGTGGTTCTTTTGACTCTGATGTGTTTCGCCAGGTCGGTGCCTGTGCAGTATGCACCGGTTGTGACAGCTGGCTTTTGCTTCTTTCTTTTTCTGTGGCTGAAAGAACAGCTTTCATTGATCGGGTTGAAAGCATCTCAGAATAACGATTTCAACTTTGCAGAAAGTACATTGAGCGCCGCTCTCTTCTTTCGACGAATCGAAGCAAAGCTTCCGATCGAGTACTATGCCAAGCTGATGGTCTGCGATCTCTATGCCATTACCAGGACCATGGAGGATCAGCAAAGATACGCGGAGGCTCTCAAATACAACGATGAGTCTGTCGAACTCGCAATCTCAAAGTTTGGATTTGACTCGGTTGAACATCTTTCTGCATTGATAAACAGAGGTATCCTGCTCAATCATTCAGGCAAGTCTGAAGAGGCAGAGCAGCTCACTGAATCATCCGTGACCAAGCTTGAAAGCCTCAAGAGCTCACTGAGTAAAGAACAAGCGGAAAACTTGTGCTTGGCGCTGAACAATCTGGGTGCGTGCTACATAGACCAACGAAAAATTGACAAAGCGCTTGATGCATTTGATCGTTCGGTCAGTCTCAAAGCTGAGATTCTCGGTGCAGGAAGCGCGTCTATTGCGGTTAGTTATGGCAATCAGGGCTATTCGATGTTGAAGGCCGAAAAGTTTTCATCTGCCGAAGCTTACTTGCGGCGCGCCCTCAAGCTGGTCGAGGGAACACACGTAGAACCATCTACGATGGCAACCTATTTGAACAATCTCGGTGAAGCACTGCGTGGACAAGGCAAACTTCAAGAGGCGGAAGCTGAGTTGACCAAGGCGCTTCAGATGCGCAAGTCGAGCCTGACTCCGCAGCATCCTCATATGGGCTACAGCTATCATAATCTCGCCCGCCTGTACGCTGACAAAGGCAATAACGAGCTTGCAGACTCTTACTTCAAGCAAGCAATTGAAATTCGCAGCATGCATCCCGGCCCGAAAAATACAGAACTCAGGGAAACCACCGAGGCTTATTCGGCGTTCCTCCAAAAAATTGGAAAAGATACGGCGTCGACCAAGGTCGAAGTGAAATCCGCCGCGCATCTTACTGCCAACCAAGCAGGATGGGTGAAGCCTTTGGCGTTTCTTTTGCCCTTAGTAATCATGGGGTTGCCGACTTTTCTGTACCTTTCCGGATACGCGGCAATGATTTTGAGGGTTCCCACCCATTAGACAGTTCAGGCTGCAGCCCTAAATATAGTCTGTACGACCAAGCCGCAGCTTTAATCCTCTTTGAAAACCAGAGCGGTCTCGACACTGCTAAACTGACTATAGTTCTCTGACATCCAATCTGGACTCTAATAGATAGAAGTCACTAAACACCAAACCACGAGGAAGGACGATGACCGACAATAGCGATAATGAATCGGCGGAAAAGAATTGCAGCCCAACCGAATGCGTCGGCAAATTCACGCATTCCTTCGCCCACACCCTAATTCAGGGACCAATCGACGGAGTCAGGGAAGTCGTTAACACCTGTTCGGGCAAAAACATTGTTCCTGACATTAAGTTGATCAGCAAGCCGGAAAAAGCTGAGTATGGCAGCCCTGAGTGGAACGCCCAACGGCTCGGCAGCGGCGCAGGTATTGTCTCTGGGCTGTTCATTCTCGGCAATATTCTGAGTGGCAGACGGCGCAGACCGTTCTAGGGCGCCAATTGTTTAGAGTACTCGTTTTGGGTTCGGTAGTTGCCGCACTCGTGGCTGTTGTGCCTACGATAGTCTGGGCTTCGGACTACCAAGGCACAATTGGTGATGTGCCGATCGGCTTTGCACTCGATGGTGCAAGCGACTATCCGAAGAAAAGCGGGTGGTACTTCTATGCAAAGTATTGGAAGGACATTCCGCTTGCCGGTGAGTATGACGAAAAAACAAAGGTGATGACGCTTCGCGAAAAGGACGGCTCGGGCAAAGATTTCGCCGAATTTCGCCTCACCTTTCCGAAAAAAGACCCTAAAGGCAAATTCAAAGGAGCGCTCACCGGCAACGAAGTGGCCGTTGGAACTTGGAACAAAATCGGTTCGAGCGAATCCAAGCCGGTGTATTTGTCGATGACCACAGATATGCCCCAAGTCGGAAATGGACGGTATTCCTCAGCCGGTGCAACTGATGATTTTGCTGTTGAGAAGCAGGTTCAAAAGTTTTGGCACGGTTTAGTAAACGGCAAGAGGAACGATGTTGCCGATTCGTGCGAGTTTCCGGTAAGGATTGGGAGCGTGACAGTAAAATCCAAAGCCGAGTTGTTGAGGAAATACGACAAGCTCTTTACTCCAAAGACAATCGCGGCAATCAAGAAGACCGTGCCGCATGCGATGTTCGCGCGCGATCAGGGCGTGATGTTGGGGGACGGCGAGGCTTGGTTTAACGACAAGGGCAAGCTCTTCGCAATCAACGACATGGATTGAGCCCGGAAGCGCAGGACCCTATCGCCATCAACATCGACGAATCGCGTTGATAGAAGCCCTGCGACGGGGTAAAATGTGCGCAGGTGCTGTTATGGGCGACAGCCGGAGGCAGGACAATGAGAAAGTTTGCTGGTTGGAAAAAGGCGATCATCTGGGTGATGATTCTTTCGTTTTTCCTTTCGCTGTTCCCGGTGGTTGGGTCGCTGCTCGGTCAGTAG
>CAZCZI010000107.1:0-20522 GCA_964503045.1 uncultured Candidatus Obscuribacterales bacterium | reverse complement strand
CTTTCTAGGCCCGTTAGGGCTCTGACCTTTGACACAAATTATTTTACAGTCTCATTTCAACCGGAGTTCAGTCGGAATTATCATCAGAAAGCATAGGGAAGGCTCTCTATGACAGTTTCTGCACAATCGAAATTTTATCTCGTGTTTTGTTCAAATGCGCGCAGTCTTAATTCAGCTAGAATTTCTTCACCCAACTCACTCTCAAATCGTTGTTCCAAACTGGCCAAAATGCAGTAGTGATCGTATGTCTTCAACAACAATAATCTTTTTACGATTTCAGCAGCAGTCAAGTTTAGAGCTCTAGAACTCTTTATCCATGTGGAAATCAGGTCGTCGTAACACAGATCTGTGAAGTCATCTGGCCATGTGACCGCAGCTGTGTACTCTGCGAATGTGAATGCGTACTCGCATGCATTTACCGCCTCTAAGTGCATTCCTCGATCATGAAGCATGCGCACGAGGTATCCGACATGATTGAATCTTGTCCGCTCTTCGAACTTCAGTTGGTGTGAGATTGAATTGTCTCCATAGACCGCCTCGATGCGCTTCCTCACTTGTAGAAGCGCAGCCTCTGGCTCACCAGCTAGGACTGCCAATAATGCCTCAAAGTGCATCCAGAATTCAAAGTCCATTTCAGCGTAGCCGGAAACCGCATCGCAAAGAAGCTCACTTGGCAATGCGTGAATAGCGCTGACAAATCGTGTGAAATCAGCCTTTGTAGGCATGTCTGGTTCCTTGAGGCAACTGTGCTCGCATGTTAGCACCACTGACTTCTGTGAAAAGCTATATGCGTGTAAACTATGGACCATGTCTATTTTTTCTGGTGAATTTGATACGTTGCCATGGTTGCAAGAGAAGACCCTGCGCGCTTTACAGGCAGCCGTTGTCTTGGTGGATATTGCTAACGAGCCGGATACTTCGCAATGGTACAAGCGAAACCTCTTAGACACTGCTGAATCCATTATCTCCAGGCTAGCCCCAGTCGTTGCCTTCATGTATTTGAAAGAGGGCGCGGCCCAGCCGGACGCATGGGGAGGCATTCTCGAAGGTGGGAGTTTTGCTTTGGGTGCTTGGTGTAAAAAGTGGCAAATTGCAGATCCGCACGACTTCTCGAAAGGCGCTCTGAAACATCTTCGCACGGTGGACGAAGACGAGGAAAAGGCGGTCACGGTAGGTCCGGTTGAGTTCGAGGGCGACATCGAGCAAGGCATGGATTTGAAGCTGCAAATTTATAGCTCCCTTAGTAGGCGCTTGCTGTACGAGCAAGTCGCGCCAGAGGCTCATCGGTTGCTTCTCTTCTTAATGGGAAAGCTATGGTTAAGTGATGCTCCGGACATTGTGTGTGCATCCAAAAAGTTCCTCCCAACTGACATAGGGCTAACAATCGAGCAGGCAGCTGACGCATACCGGCAGCTTTACGAGTCCGGTTTTCTAGAGCGTGTCGATAAGCCTACAGATGGCAGAAGTGACGACAGGCTATACCTTCGTCTTGTAATAGTGGGAGTGAACGACAGCCGTCATCCACCACAGTTTGAAGAAGAGGTGTTCGGTTTTCCCGGCTCAAGGATTGATGGAAAAGTTACCTCGGGACAAATGAAGTTTGTACCACTAGACGAAACCGCGGCAAGCATTCTTAACCGCTGGTTCAAGACAGATCAGAGCCTGACTGAACTACGGGACTTTCTCCAGGCGGAGATTGGCGCGAGTCAAATCTACGTCGAAAAGGCGGAAGTGAATTACGGCGAACAGGGTCCCAAATTACTAGTTTCATACCGTTATCCGCTGGATGCAGAGTATCAAGTCATGGACAAGATCGTCTCTGAGCTTTCGCAGAGGTGGTTGAAGAGACGACTGGTAAGCTCACAATCGGACTGAGCCGCGTCACGTACGCGATATCACGATTCGTTTCCTGCCCCGTGTTGAAGTCTGCCGAAATGGCCCGATTTCGGCAGTGTTTCTTCAAGAGCTTCGACGCTGTCTGGTTTCCACAACAGACTTCCTTCTTTGTCAAAGTCGGCATTCAGTGATATTCCTACCATTCAACGTGCGAAGTAAACGGTGCATAATCCTGTCCCTGTTTTGGAAGACATATGCTCACTCTCCATCCAATCCACTCAAAGCTTCTCGTAGTCACTGTTTTTGCTGCGACCATCGTTATCACCCTCGGTTCCTCATTCAATCCTCGTGGTTTGCGGTCGAAGTTCTTGCCGATCCACCACGGACGAATGAGTTACAGCGCTTTTCTTTCCGTTTACGAAAAGATGGACACCGAAATTCTTGATGCATATGGAAAACCGGACAATGAGGAGCCAGCCATTCGAATGGAGGGCGACTGTTGGCCGGCAGCTAAGGAAGCGGATTTCAATTGGCTGTACTGCCTAAACGACGAATACACTTTGGTTTTGTCGTTTCGAAATCACCGTTGTTTCTCGGTTTTGCTTAGCGACTATTATGACCATTTGCGCTACCAGCATTGGAAGGCCCGGTTGATTGGCTCGCTTGCGCAAGGTAACACGCCAGAAAATATTCGCGAACACTTCGGCGAACCGACTTCTAAATCTGGACCAATCACCCTTGAAGGGTGGTCCAAAGAGGCGCGTGAGGCCGATGAAGTTTGGAATTATGACACTGGATACAGCACGTGTGAGATGCTGACTTTCAAAAATGGTCGTTGCACGTCTGTTAAGGAGTTGGCTATCTTTCACTGAGGAGAGGACATTACACTGATTTGCTCAATCTTCCAATCCTGACCAACGAACTACTCGAAGTTCGTTTAGTCTTGCACAGTCTTGTTGTCATGGCTTGGAGAATACTGATTCAACGCGTGTTGGACGAACTAGTTATTTTGTCTAATCAAGTGGACTGTCCGGACAAACAGTTGAAACGCTCCGTCAATCATCGCTTTGATCGGTTCTCAAGCTGAGTGGGCCGCCTTGAATTGCAAATGTCCACCCTCTAGAATGGACAAAACATACACTTGCGCGCCTTTTGTCTAATCAAGAGCCCATGCCCGGTCAAGCAAAAATTCTCAGTCCTCAAGAGATTAAAGCAGTCTTCCAGCTGCTCTCATCTAATCGCGATCGCGCAATCTTTGCCCTCGGCGTTTACACCGGTCTGCGAATCTCAGAAATTTGCTCGCTGCGTCTCGACCAAGTGTTCACCGCCGACGGTGTCAGATACGTCCTCATAGTTCCACGCCTCAAAAAGAAATCTGTCGTCTACTCAGAAATCCCCATTCACGCCAAACTGCGCCAGGCGCTAATTGCCTACAAAAAAGACCTTAACACCAACGCGAGCTCGCCCTGGCTGTTTCCTTCAGACGAATCAGAATCAGGTCACTTCACTCGCAAACAAGCACACAACATCCTCGCCGCCGCCTTCAAAACACTCAAGCTCGAAAACGCCTCCATTCACTCAATGCGCCGCACTCTGTTAACAACACTCAGCCGCGCCGGCGTCCCTCTTCGCACCGTCCAAGACATCTCCGGTCACTCCAGTCTTGCGCAACTGCAAGCCTACCTCGAGGTCGATCCGGAGGATAAACACAGAGCACTCAACTTGCTTCGATATTGAAATTATGCAAACGACTCCACGTGTTCTGTCTAAAGACGAGGTAATTGCGCTCGACCACGCCATTGACCAGTGGATATCCGAAAGACCCGAATTTAGGCATTCACGCGATGAAGTTGTAAGGGTGCTGATTCGTGCATTCGAGGAAAAATCACTACGAGCTGCCTTCCGCCTTGATGATCTACGGTACCATGCCGAAATCTCGGGTTTTATGGATGGTTTGGATTATGCAGTTGAGTGGGCTCTAGACTATTGCGCAGATACCGAAGCGTTGCAGACTCCACTGAAGATAACCAATGGACACAAGTTATTGCAGGCTGCACTTGCCTTCACCGAAATCCTCAAAATCATGAGAAAGCTCCGCCGTGCGGAGCAAAAAGTGAGTTTGATCGATGGCGTCTACTGTGTTGACGACAGCCTTACACCCGCAGACCTAGAACGCCATCTGTGCGATAGCTTCGTGAAAAATCGAAACAGCCCAACTACAACACGACCGGATGAAAAACGTGTTGGGCTCAGTCCAAAACCAGTCTTAGAAGCTTGCCAACCGTATCTCAGAGAACATCGGATCTATTACGTCGTTCCAAAGGACCTAGTAAACAAAATCATCGAGAATACAAAATCATGGTTGGTCGAAGTTTGGAAATTTGATGACGCCGATAACCTGGGAGGATACACAGCCGGAGACTTTCGAATCCTTTGGACCTGCCTCTATGCTCTCAGTTACATTCATCATACATGCTGCGTTAGGCTGTACGGTGATGTTCTGAAAACCACAGGTAGTGAGCCTCGAATCGACAATTTGACTCTGTGCAAAAAGAAGAATGAATGGATTAGAGAGCTGTCTGAGCGGTCTGGATTAAAACGAGAAGTAATAAGCGCAATTCTTGAAGATATCGTCTGTGTGCCTGCTCTCCTTGCCGCTACTGAGAAAGACAAACGATTTGAAATACTAAGTACTCCTTTTTTCAACATAGGAGATAATCAGCTCTCGCTTTGTCACACTCTTATACTGAAAGTCAATGTTGGGCGCGCGCTTTCGAACTTGTTGAATGGAAAAAAACGGCAGTCCATTTATTCGAAACTTCAGGCCGAAATGGCTAACGCTCAGAAGCAGCGACTGTTGGATATCTTGAAAGATACGTCGATCCAAGCTTATACCAAGACCAAAGAATTGAACATTTCTATAGGCAGTGAGCAAACCGATCTTGACCTTCTACTTTGGAGCCGACAGGAGAAACTCATTGTCGGCTGCCAACTAAAAGCTTTCAAGGATCCTCATAGACCTAAGGAGCATGCCACAGTCCATCAAGCACTCCGAGATGGAGTTAGGCAAGGAAAGCTCACGAAGCGCTGGATGTCCGTAAATATCAAACGTCTAGCAGAGCTGACTGAAATAGATGAAACGATTTTGCAGACTTATGAACGTGATGCTTTAGTAGTATCCGAAACGCTGTTAGCTTTGCACGTCGTGTTTGATGCAGAAGTACCGACCGTAAATGAGGCGATTATAGAAGCTGTTATCAGAAAGCGGACCAGCACGCCGTTAGGGGATCTCATGAAGGTTGCGCGGAACCAATCATATCTTCCAAAAGAAACGAAACATTTCAAAAGCTATCCTGATGAGATTAATGCCTCCATAGGTCCATTCAAATTCAAGCGAGCAACCTTCGCTCATGACGTTTTGCAAAAGTGGAATCCAACTGAGGATGTTCTGATTTAGAAATGACTGATGCCAAAGTGAATTTGAATGATTTAGTTGTTGCCCTGGAAAGCTGGGCCAATCGCAATTTTGACGAGTTCTACTTCGACAAACATACTGGCGACATTCTGTCTGCTGATGGACTCGCTTCACGTAATCGAGTGAAACTCGCAGAAGTCGAAGGAAATCCACATCGGTTTCTCTTAATCAAACCACTTCCTCCGCAGGACATCACGCTGATGATAGATGACTTTCTCGATACGCTGAAAAATGCAGAGTGCAAGCAGCTCCTATAAGAAGTTATGCTGGGGAGTGGAACATTTTTGGAATTCAAAAGTGCCCTCTCTCAGTTTCCTGAAGCTCAATCTGCGTGGCGTGACTTTCACAAAGGAGAAATGGAAAAGACGGCGAGAGGCTGGTTAAACAGTCACAATCTCCAATTTCAGCTTTCGTGACTTTCCGGAAAATGTTCGTTGGCGCATTTTTGCATTGTACCTGTCGTGGCTTGTTCGCTTTGTCTGGCAACGTCTTTCGGATTCGACTTTCCCTAAAGTGGTCGTTTTCGGGAGTGTTCATATTTGCCAATCTTCTCGCCAGAGTTACAACGGTCATCGTCGACACGTGACAGATCTGCTCGGAAAAGGCTCGCACCCACAAGAATGAGCACGAATACCAGTAGCACCAATATGCTTCCCTGGAACGAAAAGTAGTCGATACTTATGATGCTACTTTTGAATCCTTTGATTATTAAAGTTCCACTCAAATGTTTCATGAGGTATCCTCATTTAGATCCGGGTCTGTGATTGAGCGCACCGGCCATGGTGTCCGACGCCATCACTTACATCCTAGCAATCTGTGAATTTCACTCGAAATGTTCAGCAATAGAGCGTTTCAAGCGCGTTAGTGAACACGTCTAAATGATGTTATTGAATTGCCTATAATTCTATGTTTAGCCACGCAGTTGCTAATCATCGTCATTCTGGAAACTCGCGTGGTCCGCTCTTCGTTCTAGGCACGCGAGTTTAGCGGAAACTGAATATTATTGCAACTCTTGAACCCAAATAGACACAGGAGTTCGTTTGTGAAGGAGCAGAACCACATCCATGAATTAAAGGAGAAGGTCGCCGGTAGATGTCAAGCGGGACTGGAAAGCCTGATGGCTACAGCTTTTTCCTAGTCAAGCCTTTTGTGAAGAATTAACCTGTGACCTGTGCGCATCATGACGCAACTGCTTATCGAGCCGACCCGAAGTTTTCCCAAAAGCGGTCCTTTTCGGGAATGTTTGAATTCCAAATTTCATGGCAAAACACGAACGTACCACCAGTTCGGAAGATAGAGGATAATCGAGTGACAGAGAAAGCCAGCATTGAGTCCAAACACTAAGCCCCCACCAAAGCAGAATACGACTGCGATCGCTCCTAACACGCTCAATCGACTAACGCGCCTCGACAGCACTTGTCCAACAACGCAAAACAGCAAAAGCGATACCGAAACTTTCACGAGCATCCCGATCGTTATCATTTCCTAGACTCCGAATGCTCACTCAATTGAACGCTCCAGACTAAATTAGCCGTAAAAATAATCGTTTTCGGGAGTGTGTGGCAGGCTCTTTTAAAGCTCCTCACAAATTGAGAGTCTATGGTTCTAACTATTGCTAGGGGTGAAAGAAGAAATGAATGACCGTTTAGGGCCAAAGCCCCGGACGGAGCCCGTATACAATGCTAGTCACTACTTGTCTTTTGACTGTTGCGTATTCGTTTTAGTACTACTCGAACCGGCTGAGGGTTTTGTCACTCCCGATCCGCTGGACGGCGGGGGTGGCTTCGGTTTATCCACACTTATGTTGGGTCTATTAGTTGATTTTGTACGTTCTTCCGAGTTCTTGTTTGTCATGATTCATCTAGACCTTAAATTCAACATACTTGATCGCTGAACCCTTTATCCATATGCCACGAGATCCTGGTACTTGAATCCATTCACCGCTCTGAATCCGATACAGCTCTTCAATGTAAATGTCCCCACCCCTATCCTTGCTTGTCACAAGAGACTTGGATCCTAAGTATCCTGCAATTTCTGAGCCATCGTCAAGAGTCAAAAGGATGTAGGTCGGATCTTGTAAATTCCACAGATACGACTCCCATGCTGTGGGTTTATCAATAGTACACACCCGAATTCCCCATACCCCGAGGAACATACTAAGCCAATGTTTTTGTTCCGCAACACCAAGCAAGAAACCGATGACGAGGGGGCTGCACACCATCATGCTGATCCACAAAACAGCACTTAACCACGGTTTCGACAGCCAGTAGTCCGAGTGAATGAAAGATAAAATCAGGGGTGACCATAGACCGAAGTTAATGGAGCTGAAGGTGAGAAACCTTAGGAAGAGTATGTGTTGCGGTTGCTCATCTTCTTCCACAAGACGCCACACAATACCGTTGATGATGAATCCAGGTACGAGGAATAGGAGAGTGTATATCAATACCTCTAATCCGTTGACCGTCATATGCCGACTCCTCCTACAGTTTTTCAGAAGCGAGTTTTCGAAGTTGCGCCACTACCGGTAGTTGCACATTCTGAACGAAATCAATTGCAACAGTTGCTTTCGTTGACTCCTCGTCACCAAATTGCTCGCAGGACCATAACAATTGGCGAATATAAAAGTATTGAGGAATTGTCAACTTGTTCGACTTCCAAAGGAGCGCCAGATTGTCTTGAGTAGTTAGCTTTGAACCACCAACCCCAGAATTGCTAGCAAAGGAATCGATGGACTCAACCAGTAATGATTCGCAAGCTCGTATAGCAGCTTTCGGATCCGTTATGGCCTTGTCTCTGATCTTCTGATAATCCTGGATGTTATCTGAATTCGGCAAGTACAGTCCGCATTCTATTGCCTCTGACTTTAAACTTGCGATAAAAGCAGCAGTGTGACATTGCTTGGGACTTGCTTCATAGGGAGTTAGCAGAAACCACGGGATCAGTCCTAAAATCAAAAGGACGGGAGAGAAAAGTGTAAGTCGAGTGACTAGGTTCTCGGTGATGGCCTTGGAAAACAATACACCGGTGAACAAACTGCATACAACAATTGTGCCTGGCGTGTGGTTTTGCGACACAACCGGCGTGCAAGACTGTTGTGCTACAAGAATAAATGATGTCAGTGAAATCGCTACGAGCAGTTGAAAAATCTTAGCCAGCCTAAGTTTGGCCCAGTTCCAAATCGAGTTCCACCATTGCATGTTGTGACTAATCCCTAGTTACTGAGGATCCTTTACCGCACTCCTCCAATTTGTAATCGGCTGACAACTGAGTGACCTAACTGTGAGGAATTTGTGACGACTCACGCCTAACTTCAGCGCGATAGAATCCCGGTTGAATTGCTTGGGACGCTGTCTGAGTGAGAACCATAGCTATTAGTTTTCGTGCAGCATTACCGGACTCCACGACTCGTCAAGTATGGCACATCTTGGACTTTCCCAGAGATTTGCCAATCGATCAATTCGACGCGCATTCCGAGCAGAGAACCTTCTGCTTCTCATCAATACCGTTGCCTGCAACTTGTGTGCCGCACTGCTCGCATATAGAGGATGTTTCCACAAATGGTGGCACTGGAAGATTCATGACTTTACTAGAATGTTCCCAGAACTCATCAATGCCATCTTTTCGCGAATATGCTTCTTTGAACAGCTGTATTGCTTCAATTTGTGATGCCGAAAGAAAGTCCAGTTTTTTGGGCAGACGGTCGTTGATGTAATCCATGTCCGTGAAACTCTTGATAGTTTCGCGCTTAATGAACTTCGAAAGCTCTGCTTTCCCGTCTTCGATGTTCGTTCCCTGCGCCACCTCGATCATGCGTGCTAGAAAATCAGGAATTTCGTTTGGATCTGACAACAGATCTTCAAGCCATGTTTGCACTTCATTCCTTGATGTCCAATTCAACCACTGGAATAGGATAAATATCAGGTGCTGTTCCTTTTGAAGGGTGCGGGACTTTGCTCGCTCTCGTATCTTATCGACGCAAATATCGCGGAGGGTCTCCGCAAAAGCTTGCGAAATCAGCACTTTGTCAGGGTGTCTCGCTCGTTCAGTACTTTCCAATTCAGACCTGAGTAGCTTAATCGGCAAATAGATCGAGTTCGAAGAACGATATGCAACTTCAAGAAATTTCTCCCGCTCAGCAGGAGGAAACCGGTATGCATACCGATGTGCAATTCGCAGTAAGCGAATTTCTGAGGACAGCAATAGAAAAGGTTCGTATGGGACCTGGTCTCCCAATTCGAAAACAGCTTTCAAAAACTCGGAAGGCTCTCCTTCATCTATGTTGTTGATGTTTGCTGACAAGTATTCGATTGCTGCTTCAAAAAGGTTCCGCTCCTTTAGCGAAAGCACGTAATCGTATAGATCCTTGCTTGATTTGCACAGTGACATGAGTTCTTCCAATTCGACCTGGGATAGGTCGCCATGATGCGATACCAATCGAAAGTAACGTTCAAATACACGGGGATTGCATACACGTAGCTGCTCCAAGGTCTCGGATTCGCTCAACGACGTCTTGCCTTTGCCGACGATTTCTATAAGTTGCGGAAATAGATGATTCAGTACTTCATGGACATGTTCGCGACTTTTTGCTTGTTCAATGATTGCCTCCACTCGCTTTGCTGCCAGTTTGCGCTTTTCATCGGCGTATTTGAGAAACGCCAAAGTGATATCGTTCATGGCAAAGATGTCTCGGTTCTGCGAAATCTGCTCATAGACTCTGGGCTCGAACAACCGAATCGCTTCAAGTGCAAAGAGGTCAATCAAATTCACTTCGAGTGCGCCTGCTGATCTGAATAGGGATAGGTGAAACGAAAGACCGTTCAGATATCTATTCACATCTCGAAGTGTCTTGAAATAGTCTTTGATGCCTGCCGCTAGCAAGTCCTCCCAGCGCACCAAGTCCTTTTCAAATTTTTCCTTCAAGCCACTAATTCTGACAATGTTTTCCACACGCTCTTGGAGATAGTCCACTATTTGCGCACGGTCGACCTGTGGCAAGTCAAAATCCAATTGCACAATCTTTTCGAGAAAGGTCGCACCGCTTCCAGGCATCCATTTCCCGATACCATCGTGCACAACGTCCTTCTGGTAAAACAGCACGTATACGAGGTTGGGAAAGCTTGCGTTCGCTTTGATTAACTGCAGAAGGAGTTTCAATTCGTCCGGTGCAAGCCTATCCATATCGTCAACCATGACCACTACGACACCATCTATTCCCCGCAATCTTTCCTCGAGCCGTTCTTTCGCTCGTCTCAAATTCGCAATTTCGGCCTTCGCCCTCGCACTCAAGAGCTTTGCAAACTTAGGTGTGACATCTGCGAGGTACGAGACTAGAAAACCAAGTAATAGAAAGACGCAAGCAACTATCTTGAGAATCACATCCCATACATCGTGTTGAAAAATTGATACCGCGACTGCGAACAAGCCACCCAGAGTAAGCGCCTTTGCGAAATTGAGGATAGGTTCTCCAACCGTCTTAGCCGTTTCAAAGCCGGCTGCGATAGTATCTAAATCGGCGGCTATTTCATCTTTGTATTCAACTCTTGCATCATCCAACTTGGCCTTGATCGCAGCAAAGAACGCCTGAACAAGCTTGTCTTGGCTTGACCAATACCAAGGGTTGAACTCTATTACTTTTGGGCGATTGTGGTGAAACAATTCGAGTCGCTCGACCACCATGTTTTTCACGGAAGACTTTCCTGTTCCCCAAGGCCCACAAACTGCCATTACTAGGCTTTCCTTGCCCTGCCAACCGCGCAACGCGCGTGCGATTGTCAGAGCAAAATCGGTCCGCCCGAGCGCGTCATCCTTAATGGACGCTATTGGGCGATCTGCGTTTATCGGAAGCGTATCGGTCTGGCAAAACCAATAGTCGACTATTTCAAAGTCTCTTCGGATCCTCTTACATTCATCAGTCTTGTACAGGTTTTGGGAAGAGATAGGACCGACTATCGTCGTCCTAGACTTTTCAAGCAACTCGTGCTTCTTCGCCAACAAATCTTCGTAAGTTGCTGTCCGATCAAGTTCGAATCGCTTCAAACTCTCATCGATATCTGAATCGGTCGGCGCAACAAATTGCTTTTGTCCGAAAAGCGTCTTTGCCTTTTTGCGAAGAAAGATCGCCGCCTTGTCTACAACAAGTTTGAGATTCACCGATGCCCTCGCGAGCGAAGCTGAATGCAGGACACCTTAAATCGCAGAGTATACACGCTTGGCAAGGCGTCAAAGTGGCATTGCTATGCCTTCTTTAGTACTCGGATAAAATGAGAACGCTGATCGATTCGATAACATTTCTATACGCTACGACGCTTTCACTACAGTCGCACGCAACGCATTCCATTGCTTTTTAAATCATCATGCTTTGATCATTGAACCTGAGGTGATCAAAAATGCCAGATAAGGTCAGGCGACCTCGCCTGGGCATACTGCGAACTAACGCTTGCCTGGCGGCGCGATTGCTGCGTATTGATTTCAGAAGGTTTCCCGAAATGGCATCCGGTTGGCGTCGAAGGGTGAAGAACTCGCGCCATCCAAGCCTAATCCAAGCCTATCTAGGGTATCGGAACATACAGCACACTGTGCTTTATACAAAGCTTGATTCGCGTAGATTCAAAGGATTGCGAAAGATTAAAGGTCCATGGTGCTGCTACAGCTCGAATGGGAGCACCGCCTGTTAAACTCGGCTTCTCGATGCTTTGGAACCTCGCCGAGTTTAACAGGCGGTGCTCCCAAAAGCAAGTTTCTTAAACGAGTATGAAAGCCAACTGTCGATACTTTTGGGACTTTTGACTGAAAAACCTCAACCTGTTAAGTGTTAAGGGTTAATAGACGCCTATTGCTAGATTCTACGACCTTGCTATGATTGTAATTACAAATGATGTCATAAGACTTGTTCTGAGTCCCCTGCGGTATAGCGGTGAAGGAGTATTGAGTTACTCAGCTCTGGTCAAGCAGACAAAATTCTTAAAGAGGATGAGCTTGCTCATCCTCTTTTGCTTATGTCCACTGTCACTCCAGGTTGGATGATAAGTTCTACGTAGTGGTTTTCGATAATGCTGTAATGGTTTGCCAAGTCAGTGTTCTCGGTGAGTTGTCCGATAAAATAATCTCTTACGGTGCCGGCGTAGAAGTCTGCGATTTGTATCCCCGAATTTGCGTTGGTTTTCATGTCATAACGCACTTTTCTATACAATCTTTTTTGTCTCATCTCATCCTCGATATCCTCTAAATCACGCAGCAGATCAGCTCGATAACTGTTTGCACCACCCTGTGCTGCTAGCACTATCTCTAGAGATTCATAATCCACCAAGCACCTTCTAATGCAGCTTTTCAGCATCTCGGTGTAAATCTGAAATCTCTCCTCGTGCTTCTTCTCGCCTTCGTGATAATGGTATGAAGCGTAGCAATGTATCTTTTCGACTTCCAGCAGTTTTGCAACTTTAGTCCTATCTTCCGCTCCCATGTCGCAATAGTGGAGCTGAAGCGCTCTGCCCGCTTTGTTTTCATTCCTAGGTGCTGAGGTTAACTCAGCCGATATGCGGTTTCGAAGCTTATTGGACGCGAACTGTCCTTGCAGAACCACTAATCCCACAGTCATTACCAGCTGATCGTCTCTGGTTCCAGACTCATCAATGTATGCAAAGTGATTCATGCAGAGGTGTTTTACGGAGGATATAGAGGCTTCCTTGACGTTCCGACCTTAACATAGTAATGTTGGTCTTGTCAATGGTGTGACTTTTGTGGGGTATAGGATGATTCTGAAAACTATGATTATTTGGATTTCTGAACTGTCTCCGCTTTTAGACTATGGAATATAAATTGGTTAGTGTGACATGCCTCGATTGATTCTCGAAGAAATTGGTCCAGTCATCACGTCGCAGCTTGCCGCTGAGATGGTTAAGCGGTATGAGATTACCCACGCTACAGCCAGGAAACGAATTCAAAGAGCGATCGAACACAAGCAAGTTCACATTATAGAGTCTGTTAACTTCGCGCATAATCAAAGTCTTGCCTATCTTCCGAGTCATACAGGTACGGCACTTCTCCGCTTGAGGCTCTTTGATGCTCTCAAGTCTAATCGATCTGTTTTCAGGCTTCCCCTGGCTGCATTGGCGGCACGTGGTGGCAGAATCCCAACGGAGATGTTTCCATCAATCACAGCAAATCCTCTTCGGCACTCTTCGAAACTCACGGCCACAAAACTCAAAGATAAGCTTCTATCAATGGATCTCCTGGCTGAAGTTGATGAAACGATTGTTTTGTCTCAGTCTGTCAATCTTCGAAGTATCGATCTTCGAAGTCTTTCCTATATTTTGCGTGCCGAAGAAGCTTTCCTTCGAACCCTTGTTCAATGGTGCAGAAAACAGCGACTCCTAGGGAATCAAGTAAGCTTGAGAAGCTCAAGGGAAGTACCACAGTTTGGATATCATCAGTGGGATATGGTGGGACCTTCCTACCTGTATCCATTCCTGCGTGTTGATGGACCAGCAAAGAATCCTGGTTACATAGTTGCTGATGTCATTCTTGGCCGCAAACTCACCATTGAGCATGTAGAGTATTTTGTCGAAAAGTGCGCAGTTCTCCGTGCGTCACAAGCGAACACCCCCTTTTTAGGAATGCTGCTTGCAGATTGGTTTGATTCGGATGCTCTAGGAATTGCCCAAAAAAATGGACTCTTGTTCACTACTCCTGCAAATTTGTTTGGTGCACAATTTGCGGACGTCATCGAAAGGATTCGCAGAGTCTCCGAGCGCACAGACTCAATTACGGATGAGATTTCAATGATGTCCGAGATTTTGGATGACGTCCACCGGTTGAAACTGTCGAACGAACTATTTGAGTGTGTTCGTGACCAGTTATTCGAATGTCTATTGCAGTGTCTTTGTCTGCAACAGCATCCGGGCTGCCGTTGGGTGAATAAGGTCATTTTTGATCCATCTGGCAGTGTGTCCTCTAGAATTTTTGGAAGCATTCTGGAGAACCATAAACTTGGTTCCTTTCACTTAGTTAGATGGAAGTCACTGGCTGGAGCCGACACTGTTGTTTATGAGGATGAAGTTAAACATTGGTTCGCATCCGAAGCACCAGAAATTGCAAAAAAGATAGAGAACTATATTCCGCGCAAATACTACTTTTGGACACCAGGCACATTTGACACCGAAGCGAAGTCCGCTATTGATGTTCTCAATCGCCAAAATCGCTCTCTCCAATTTGTTTGTAACGACGGCAGGTACATTAAATCTCTTCTTTCTAGAGTTGATACCAGAGTTTCAGAAATCTATGCAAGGTGGTTTTTGGTCAAATCTGAAGAAAACGAATGACAGACAAACCAGTCTTAGAAAAGGAAGAACTCCGCAGGCTTGACGATTTCCTTGATAGCTATATACAGAGCCTTCCGTTTGATGGTATGGCAAAGGCAGATGCAGTTGTGAGCTTGCTCACTCTTCATGAGTTGAATCTTTTTCATGCGCTTCCGCAAGATTTGCAATTAAGCGGACATCCTAATCATGCTGTATCCAGGGCACAGGCCGTACTTCAAGATTCACTTCAATTCGCACTGAATTGGATTTTTCAATACTGCACCGATAGGGATTCTGAAACCGAAATTACTGATCCGAGAGTGCTCTGGAATCAAATGGATTTGATCTATTCCAATGCGCGAAAATACGCATCCATTTGGGGCATTATGACTGGATTGCATAAGGGGAAATTTGTTGGGCGCAAAGTTTCCGATGTCGAATACGCAATATCGTATCCCGATTCACAATTGCACCGGTGCTACATAACAGATGTAATGCTGTACGAGTTTGCGTGCCTGTCAGATCTGGGCTTGCCTTCCGCTACAAACCTTATGGCAGCGGTTCCCGAAGACGACGTGGCAAGCCATATTAGTGCTAACGTCGAAGGCGCTCAGATCCAGTTTGTATTTTGCGAAAAGGCGTTTGCTAGATTGAAAGAAGCCGCCCGCTTGTTTCTTGCTGATACATGGCGCCTCGACCCTGGACTATCGTTCGGAACTTATGGAGTCTCTGATTTTCAGGAATTTTGGGCTGTCATCCAAGCGACGGCCTGGTTGCAAAAAGTAATTTGGATCCCGTTGATTGCTGAATATCGGCGACCTCAACTGTTTACCAAGCTGGTACGACGGCAAACTCGTGCTGAGTGGATTCGCGAAATCACTGCTAATTCAAACCTTGATCCCTCTGTAGTTTCTGACATTCTTCACGATTTAACCTATCGAGGGACTGATGACGTACGGCAAGACGCAGGAAGTCAACCTTTCATCCAGTTACACCGGGATTGGATAGCATTGAGCAACACGCACGCCGTTTTTCTAGATTGTGAGCGAGCTTTTTGGTTTCTACTGTCCAAGCGAGATCCAGTTTCATTTGGAACTGTAACTTCGAAAAAGGAAGGGGCTTGGCTTAAACAACTTGTGCCCTATCTCGAAAGTATAGGATTTAAGGTGTACGGACCTTTAAACTATGAAAAGGGTGACTTAGACTTGATTGTCCTGGATGAGAAGGAACGATTTGGTATTGTTTGTGAGCTAAAGTGGCCTATGTCACCGGATGGTCTTGCGCAGGAATTCAGGGTGCGAACAGAACTTCTGGATGGAAGATCGCAGATCGAACGCGCGCTGCGCTGGATCAGAAATTCTCTTCCTGAACTTGCCTCACGTTTAAAAGTGGACGAATCTTACCTCCTGAATTTTGAACTGAAGCCATTGGTCATTTCCAAGACAATCGCTCTAAGCGAAGCATCAAATGATGTTCCGGTTGTGAGTGAAGCCTTGGTTCGCGAATACCTGTCGAAAACCAGTTCGCTTCGAGTCATGTGGAGTGAGTTAATCAAAAAGGACTATTTGGCAAACGAAGGTATTCACTATCGCATTACGGACGCATCTGTAACGTTCGCTGGAATCACTTTTAATTGCGAGGGGACAGCTTTTGAACCAATTGCTAAATGGAGTCTTTCTGTTTGATGCCATGAGTCCGAGAACATATCTTATGTTTCGAATGACAACTTAAGGCTCCGCCGGTGGTGCCTCAAACATCTTCTTCCACCACGGTTTCTTCAATTGCTCCAGCTCTTTCTTCAGTGCTTCAACATCTATCTGCAAGGCTGCCTTTGCCGCTTCTGATGCCTGTTCTGCCTCACGTTTGGACTCTTCCAGCGCTGTAACCTGTTTCCTCAAAGCCTCAGATTCAAACTCCTTCAGCTTTGCGGCTTCTTCCTTCTCTCGAGCAATTTTTTCCAGATCGGGCAACAGCCTCAATTCGGCTTTACTAACTTCCAACTCATTACGCAGGCTGCTCATTTCGAGTGCTTGTTGCTCGATTTGAGCGCGAAACTCTTTCACTAGTGTTCCGAGCATCTTTTCCATAGTTGCTCCAAAAAGTGCTTGCTGAGACGAGTCACTAAGTGGAGGATCTTCGGAGTTGCTGGATTGTATATCTTTCGTGCTCTCATCAATTCCTTGTTTGGGAGAGAAATCAACGTCTTCTGACTCGGCATCAAATATGTCTGGATCTTCCTGTGACATTTCTTTTGCAGTGCTGACCGATGCAATGAAACCTTGTGTAATCCAAACTTGAATAGGCGAGTTGATTTGCTTCCCTACACGTCGCCACTTAAGCTCACCTTTCTTGGTGTATCGCTTCAAGGTCTTTTCGGATTTACCTGTTGCTACGGCTGCCTCGTCGTAGTACATCCACGAGCCCGCTTCGTTTGAAACAGGGGCGGGCTGTTTGGTGTTCATTGAGCTCATTGAAGAATTGTTTTGTGTCATGTCCGCAAAATTTAGTTTGATGGCGCAATCTAAATTATAAGGAAGAACGCTGTGTGGTGCATCTATTTTCTTCAAATTTGTCGCCTCATGTCGCGACATCTGTCTCGTCATGACGTGACAGGCTCTGTGAATAGAGTTCAGGGTATTTCGGTTGTATATATGCGGTGTCGAATGTGGTGGCTTTGAGTTTTATCAGACGATTATTCTCCGTCGGGACGCGTCCTGTCGTGTCGCCCCAAAATTATTTTCGCTTGTCCTATTGCGTCGTGACTTGTCGTGACGATTGCCTGAAGCGTCCACGGGTGGGTCGATTCCGGCATGTCCCGGCTTGTCCCGTCGTGTCGCCTCGCGTCACGACATTTGCATATCGATCTGAGGATTAGCATTGCTTTGTCACGACATCGGATGTATATTTGTCGGGACAGGTCGCGACAAAAACCCGAAAACTGCTCCAGTTCCTTTAAGACAGGGTTGATCAAATTGCACCGAGGCCGTAGGATCCCAGCTGAAGTCAATGCATACCACCACCAATGGTTGCACTAGAAAGAAAGTCAATTACCAGCTTCTTCTCCGAATATTCAATCTGGGCCTACTGGCCCCTAGAATTCAGCTTTCAGTGACCACTTACTGCCCCGACAACATACAGACATTATTCAATGACTTTCTAAACCTATTCCCGGACTGGTTTGGCTCCGGGTTAAGGCGCAAAGGCGGACAGTGGTGTCAGACAGCCCAATATCACCGTCTACCCGAGCACGCTATATACGATGCAATCCAAGGCATTTCAGAACTCGAACGAGGATATAGACTCGGCACCGAGTCCCTCTTTGCGGTCGTAAAGATACCAGCGCAAAGCTGTTACAACAACGAGAGTGGAATCAAGCAATTATTTCTAGCTCTAGGAAAGCTCTCCAATTATGCAAGGCTCTTTCGGTGTGACCAAGATCTCTTCCTGTACATATTCTTTGACACTCCGATTATCTCGACGCTAATTCAAGACTCGCTTTCTGCTCTCTTAACCAGGCAAGGAATCGACACTACCTCGACTAATCTGCTTGTTCATCCCTTAGCTAGCTTCATTCCACTTCCGCTCCAAACAGCCTTTGCATGGTTGAACAGCAATTCCAAAGTAGTCGCCGAGCGGTCACAAGTTTCAATTCAATCTGCTCTTGCACTCTTTCTAAATGACGTTCGGAAGCACGCTGTGTCAGCTCAATTCTTTCAAGAATCGATTGCTGAAGCAGAGCATCAAAATGTCGAATCGTGCCAACAATTTAGCCTTGTTTTCATTCCAGTTGTTGAGCCGCCGAGTTCGGCATCCGTCGAACGATGCGAGGAATCCAACTTTGAGTGGCGTTCGCATCTTCCGCCGCGCTCTCAACGAATTGTCGACAGAAAAGTTTCCAGGGCACCTCCAGTCAAAATACGAGATTACGTATACTTTCGACCCGCCTACCTGTTAAGGAAAACCTCTTCATGAGTGGTATTGACTTAGCTCACCAAAAAACACTCTTCAAACAACTTGGCTTTGACAATGATCAAGGAGCAGCTCTTTTTGTACGAGCAACCCTTTTGAAAATTCTGAAAGCTGAGTTGGAGCGAAAGCAGAAAAAGAACGGCTGGACACAAACTGAAGCCGCTGCAAGGCTTGGTGTCAAACAGCCTCGCATCTCTGAAATATATCAACTGCGTATCGACAAATTTAGCACCGACCTGCTGATCAAGTACCTCTCGCGACTTGGCAAAGAAGTAATCATCTCTGCACGAGACGTGAAAAAGAGCCTTGAAACCAACAACAAGAAAGGAGGACGTAAATAGCCGACATGTAACAAAAAAATCGGCTTTTGGCCGATCTTTTGTAGACCCTTGCGGATCCTGTTATTCGATTGAATTTCAGATTTTGGTTTGGACCCCGATTTCTGAGATGCCCAAAGGATAATTCATCGATCCGGCTAGGTCAACTCATCCCAAATTAGATGTGAGACACATTGACCGGACTTATATCTTTGGCGCTGCCTAAGCAGCCGCCGACTAGATTTATGCGCGCAAATTTCTTTCCTGAAACTCTCAGGGCAGACGTCAATCGTTTTCTCGGTCTATTTCATCGCTACGCTTACATATATAAGCCGTTGTTTGGCGGCTCTTGGATTTCTGCCAAGCCGGAGTGGCAATTAACAGACAGCGAGATTCTAAAGGCGGTAGCTTGTGCACATCCAAAATATATTCTCGGGTGCCGAGCAGCCCGAGCCACGAGGTTTGCTGTATTTGATATCGACGCCGGCAGCAAGTACCACAACCCAGAGTCGATTTTGCGCATCATGGATCTACTCAGTGATGCTGGAATTTCTCAAACGAGCTTGTATCGATCGTCAGATTCGGGTGGGCTCCATTTGTATATCTTCTTTGATGAGCCGATTAGTTGTCGTGACATGAGACGACAGCTTTGTGGGTTGCTGTCCTATCACGGATTTGAAATCGCCAAAGGAACGCTCGAGGTCTTTCCTCACACCTCCGACCACAATGTTGGACAAGGTTTGCGGCTGCCACTACAGCCCGGTTGGGCCTGGCTCAATCCACAAACGCTTGAGCCTATTGAAGAGCGTTTGTACATGTCGCCCTCGGCTGCCTTGCGCCAGTTTCTGAAGGACCTGGATGCGGGCAACTCACACCATGATTTCCATCAACTTAGAGCTCATGTCGAGCGCTTGCAGTCCGAGCCCAAAAAGGTAAAAAAGCCCACAGAGCCTGTAGCCGAACCGGGTCGATCAAACATTGTGAGTATACGAAATTACGTATATTCCGACAGCGAAGCGCAGACGATTTTGTCGGTTTTCGGAAGCTTCCCGCCAAACTTGAACGGTGATGTTTGGCTTCGAGGGCGTGACTATTACGCAACCGGACTGACCCGGCAGGCGCAAAGAGCCGACGCCATTTTTTGCATGGGGCACTATCTCTTTTATGGCGACCCTGAGCTAAGCGTTCAACCGATGGGCTACGGGTATGAGGAAGAGCGCAAGAAACTAATCGAGTATCACCTTGCGGCCAAGCACAATGGCTTTAGTCGCGAGCTGGCGGCTGGCACCAAGGACGGTATTGCACAAGTATACAGAGCGACATCTTGGCTGCCTGTTCATAAGCGCGATGGCTCACAAGTTACTTACTCAAAACGAATGCCGGCGTCGTGGATCCGGAACAACTTGAATCGCATGACGCATGCGCGCAAAAAAATTGCAGTTGCAGTTCAAGACTTCGAAGAAGCTGGCCGGCCATTTTCAATGCGCGACCTTAGGTTGAAGGCAGGCTGCAGCTCGACCACCTTGGCGAAGCACGAGGACCTTTGGAAGCCTATCCAGGAGAAATTGCAGCAAGGGTTCTTTGCAAGTGATCCACACGTATTTAACGGTGTGGAGCGGGCGGCTCCTC
>CAZCZI010000106.1:19322-20632 GCA_964503045.1 uncultured Candidatus Obscuribacterales bacterium | reverse complement strand
GTGCGGAGCAACAGCAATCCAAAGCAAATTAGCAATTCGACTCGCGCATCCCACGCAAAAAACTTGGCGTTCATCAAATGCATCATTCGAGGTAAAACCAAAGAATGTATGTCGTGAGCAAAGGGAATTGACGGATCTAACCCCTTCGTCAAAGCGGTGTCGATAAATGACACTGCATGAACATAGTCGGTGCCCAATGCGTTGCTGCACGTTGTAACAATCAGAAAGAGCGCACGAAAACAAACGAAGATTGCGCAGCAAAGGGTCAGAATTGAAACGACGAGAATAGCAGTATTGAGAAATGCGGAATTACGATCGGCACTTCGGGTTGTCTGCGGAACGCTTGTCGGAGACTTAGCAGTAAACACCATTGTGCTCCGTTTAACCCACAGAAACGTTACTTCGAGGAGCAGGCGTGAGCTCAATGGTTGGCTCTACTGTATTCACGATCAACTGAGACTGCGTCGAGCTAAACACCTCATCTCTGACAACGTAAGACGGATATTCGAGCGTCTTTCCGTGAATTCTTGCAAGGTACTCACCCATAATCCCAAGGGACAAAAGTTGAGCACCCGCAAAGATTGCAATAACCGAGGCAAGGAAAGGAAAGCCTGGTACGACGGACCCCCACAGCAGGTAACGTACACCGATGTAAATTAGAATCCCTACCCCAAAAAACATGAACAAGAAACCATTGAGACTAGCAAATTGGAGTGGCGCCGAGCTAAATCCAGTGGTCATGTTCAATGCATGCGTGATTAGTTTCATCAACGTGTAATTCGACTCACCAGAAATTCGCTCGTCTTGCCGAATCTCCACTGCGGCAAATTTTCTGGTGCCCCAGGTCAGTAACACATCAAGGTTTGCAGAAGGACCAGAGTAATTTTGAAATGCCTTACGCAAATCGGTTCGGAAGGCTCTGTAGGGGCTGATACTACTCGCAGCCTCAGCACCCATCATCCCTTGCAGAACGACCTTGGTCATCCTTGATGCAAGAGCACGCATTAGAGAGTGCTTCTGTTTTCTTGGCTTACCGTAGACAACATCAAATCCCTCGCCGAGTTTCGCAAGAAGTTTTGGCATCTCTTCCGGGGGATTTTGCAAATCATCATCCAAGGTCACAGTGATGTCGAAGTTTGCCGAACGTATTCCACACAAAAGCGCATTGTGCTGCCCATAGTTACGCATCAATCTGATTCCGCGTACACGTGTATTGTCACGGGCAAGTTGTTCGATGACTTCCCAGCTGTTATCAGGGCTTCCATCATTAACCAAGATAATTTCGTAGTTGTCCGCGCACTCGTTGAGCA
>CAZCZI010000106.1:4814-19222 GCA_964503045.1 uncultured Candidatus Obscuribacterales bacterium | reverse complement strand
TTGCAGGCAAAAGCTTAAGCGAGGCTTCACGTACTTCAACTCGCGACGATAACGCTTCTTTTCGATTCGTATAGATCAAATCCGACTGATACGGATAGACGACTAGGCGCACTTCACCATTAGCCGTGACGGATGCAGGCAGGGTATCCGAGAAAGACACTCGCTTCCACTCAGCGCCAATTGGAATGGATTTTGGTTGCCATTGCGAAGACCAACCGGGATCTTTCCCAAACACCAAAGAAACAACGGCATCTGAAGTTGCGCTTATCGAGCGCACCTCGCAAGTGAACTCAAAGCGGCTTCCCGCAGGAAGATTCGGGGGCAGATTGATCTGACGCTCAAGCGGAAACATTGTTAGCGGTTTTTTTCCATCAATCTCACTGGTCCTTCCAGTAATCAACGAAATCGGCTCATTCGATGGCTTACCATCGTCCACTTGATTCGCATCTGCAGTGCCTACGGTGAGAATTCGCACTCGATACACACCGGACTGCGCGCCCCATCCAGTTGAAAGATCGTCTCTGGACCAATTTCCACCTTGATAGAAACTAGACGCAACCTTATCACTTTGCACAGCGACCTCTTCCATCACGCGTGGGTCGCCTCGCTCAGTTGAGCAATACCCTTTTGTATACGAAAACCGCCAAAGGGAAGGAATGAGGTCAACCCTTGTGGAGCGATCTGAATTTCGAAAGTCACCAAATATGGTGACACCGTCAGGAGAGTTTGTTCTAAGAACAACATCATTGTCACTGCCGTATTTGAGCAGTTCAACTGGAAGGGGGATCGCCCACCACTGCCTGAAGGAGCGGGAGTCCTTACCCATTACCGATTCCGCTCTCATCAGACCATCTACAATACTGGAGGCTCCGTTCGCGACCTGTGCAAAGGGTATTGGCGCTTCTAGAATTTCTGAACCGTTCACCGTTGCCAGGATCTTCGGAGGTAAAGAATTAGACGTACAATCAATCATTAGGAGGGCGCTGTGTGGCTTCTGCTGTGCTTGAGGCATTGTAATAATTTGCTTCACTGATTGGTCTGGTTTTAGCTCACATCTCCATTCCGTCCAATCGCGCCTGTCGACGGAACACACAAATATCACAAGCGAAACCGCCAGGGTGACTGCTAGACAACTCCAGCTGAGTAGAGGCGTTGTCGTCCACCTCTGCTCCGACGAATTCGGAACTGTAATCACCTTTCTGAGAGTAGCTGGTCCAATAACTAGGAGAGAAACACAGATTTGAAAGATTCCAAACACCACGAGTGACTGCAATAAGCCCGAAATCCATGGCGCCAGGTACACGAAGTCAGCACCCAGCAAACCAGCAATAGCCACACATTGCTCACGGGACACTTGCAGAAAGAGAAGCGACGCACACAAAATCGTCGCTGGAGCAAAAAAGTAAGCAGGCGTAATCGCGGATCTGTACGCCGATACCAAACCGTATGCCGCCAAAATAATTACAGCGGGCATAGCCGTCAAACCGTATCTCGGCATCGCCTCAAACAGCAGGTAGATGAAGTGGAATGAAATTGTGAGAAAGAGCAAGGCACCGCACAGAGCTCGTCTCGAGAAAAAGACAGACCTGCTTCTAATGAAAAGAATCAAGAGCCCCACAAAGGCAAAAACAAGCATCAGCCTATGTAAGAAGACTTGCATGTCGTATCCGATGCCGAGCACCGAAAACTGATAATCATTGGTTACACCGCTCCACAGCCGCGCCACCTTCTTAACTCCAATCAGCAACAGCTCACTCGCGTTCTTCTCTGAAATCGCCCTTTTCGCGTGCTCGAGCACTTCTGCTGTCGAATTCGGCACTGTACCTGGATAAGGATACGCATACCACCCATCTTGCGATACATTAAACGTAAGCGCCAGATTTTCGAATGGAGACCGCTTGGCGGCTACCATCCACTGCCCGGTGATAGCCTTCGTAAACAGCATTGACGGTACCAAAATTATCGCGGCGGAGGCTATCGAGACTAGTGACAGGCTGACGAACCGAAGAGGCTTGAAATGTTGTTGACGCGCCCGCTGGTCAAATTCAGTGACCTTCTGATTTTTGCTGAGAATAATACGTCCGCACAAGAACCCAGCAGCCATCAACAACGCCGACAGCGGTAACAACACATGCGCTGGCTTTGACATCACGGCGAAAGCAGTTGCGATTCCTAGAAAGCTGCTTGAAGCGACATCCGATCGAATGCTGGTGCCAGTTAACTTCACCACCCGAAGAAGTGCGAGGAGCCAAAGCGAAATGCAAAAACACGCAAGAGGTTCGGACAAACACTGTTGCGTACCTATGACGAAAGGTGGATAGACCGCAGACATGACGCCTGCAGCTATCCCGACAGTTGATCCAAATACGATCGTTGCAGCAAGTAATACCAAGACACACGCAACTGAATCTACAAACGAGTTGCATAAACAAACTGTTAGACGGCTTTCTTCCATTGTCGTCCCGCGTCCAACTCCAGCGACACCTTGAGCCAGAGCAAGATACGAAGGGTACAAAAGCCCATCCAAGCCAATTCGATCACCCAGGTCACGTGAGGCAAGCTTAAGATGATCTGGAACTGGTTTTGATGAATTCCCACCTTTGGAGATCAATTCCTGTAACTTGCCAGGTTCCTGAATCGTCCGCAGAAGCAAGTTTCCGGTGAACAAGTAGTTATAGGCATCCCCCAACAACCAGACCTGATGCTTCAGCCCGATGTTGTGTCCCGCGCGGAGCGCGAAAGCCAAAATGAAGATGAGAAGCGCGGTGGCAATTGGCCCAATCTTGAATCTCTTTCGACTACCCACAGAGGCGTCGCCAGGTCTTCCGACATCGGATTTTTCAATCTTAGGGATGAATTGATCGGACATAGTTTTTTCCGACTCGCCTGATTGCGCAAGGCGAGTGATTGAGCAATTCTATGCCAACCTGAAGCAAAAGGACAACTGATGCCGCCTAATGAACAGCGCTATACTCAAGCTGCGACTCAAGAAATGTATTGAAGAAGGTACCTAGACCACTGGAATGACTGTCGTCACCGGCGGTACAAACGGTGTTGTCGCAATAGAGAATCCTGCTGCTTTGGCATCGTTGTAGAACATCTTCACGGTGTCGAGAGAAAATTCTTCAAGGTCTTTTCCAATCGTTGGAAGCTTCTTCAGAATGTCATCAGTCACTGTAATGATGTGGCAGCCGATCAAGTCCGATTGGACTATATTGAGGAGTTCTCGTGGGCTCGCCCAAATCAGCTCGAGTTGCGGATATGGTTTCAGCATCTCCACAGTCTTCGACATGATAAAGAGCGGGTCGATTCCAGCGTCAGCAATGCGACCTGCAAACACGGACACATAAGCTGCGGGACACTGAGCCACGGACGGCAATACATGTTCTACCTGCGTAAGCGTGAGAATCGCGGTCACATTCACTTTAACACCGGCTCTTCCCAGTCTTTCGATTAGTGGCGCTGCACTCTGCCCTTTGGTATTCGTTATCGGAATTTTGACGTAAACATTTTCGCCCCACGAGGCGATTTCTTTAGCTTGCGCTTCCATCTCGCTGAAGTCATCTGCGAATACTTCGAACGAAATCGGCTTGTCTTTAATCACAGAAAGAACTTCAAGAGCGAATTTTTTGTAGTCCTGAATTCCTGCTTTGCGCATTAGGGTGGGATTCGTGGTGAAACCAGCTATCTGCGGATTTGCATAGAGGGCCAACATTGCTTCAATGTTTGCACCGTCTGCGAAAATCTTTGTGCGAAAGGCTTTGCTCTGCGGCATTTTCATTTCTCCCACTATTAACTATTGAATGTTGCCGACGATGCGATCAGCACCGACGTTCGGAGGACTAAAATCTGTAACCTTTTCTTCTTGTGCTTGCGGTGCGCTCACTGATTCCCACTTAGTCGGGTTGACTTGAAGCACCGGATGCGACACCAAAAGATGCCACACCATAGCTTGAGCTGCTTCAGTAATCGGTGTAATCCACTGCGCGTTGATTGTTGGAATTAAAACAACTGCATCTTTTCCAACTTCTTTTGTGTATCCGCCATCTTTGCCAACGATGCCGACGACGCTTGCACCAATTTGCTTCGCATACTCGACTGCACGCACAATATTTGTACTTATGTTCTTCTCGTAGTTTCCACCACCGACGGAAAAAACACAGATGCAATCCTTACTATTGAATCGACTAACCTTGAGCCAGTTCAATATAGTGACGTCCCAGCCTTCATCATTTACACGAGCCGTAAGCTCAGACACGTTGTCATACGGCGCATATGTTTCAATGTTGCACAATTTTCTGAAATCGCATGCGGCATGTGATGCATGACCGGCGCCGCCGCCAGAGCCAAGGAGGAAAAGGCGACCACCGCGTTCGCGAGTATCAGCGAGAACTTGAGCAGCTCGCTCAATCTCCTGACAATCAATCTTCTTGACTGCCTCGCAGTAGCCTTCCAAAAAATTTGCTGAGAACACCATATGTCGTCCTTTCGTAGAACCAGATTCCATCAAAGTTTGAGTGACAGAATCTCTTCTAAACGTGATACGCAAAAGTCTCCAACTATAGACGAGTGGCGATTATAAACGGTTGAAAGTAAGACAGTTCGCACTCCTGCGGACTTGCCAGCTAATATATCTTTAGGACTGTCACCAACTAAGATGGACTCAGCAGCTTCCAAACCGTACTTGCCAAGTAAGTAAATTATCATCCCCGGTTTGGGTTTTCTGCATTCGCACTCATGTTTGTCGTCATGCGTGCAATACACAACCTCTTTGAAAGCGAATCGCGACTCGATCTCTTTTGTGATTGAATCCAGCTCCGACTGCGGCATCTTGCCGCGCGCGACATCCGGTTGATTAGAGATTACGAACATATTAAGTTCGTTCTCTATTAGTGCATTATAGGTTCGCGCAAAATCCTCTCTAATCACCAATTCATCGGCGGTTCGCGGAGAGCCAACGACTTCTCCACGCATCACGACTTCATTTATGATTCCATCTCGATCAAAGAAGATATTTCGCAGCATATCTATTGTTTAGGCATTGGACTCAGTGAATTGAGATTACTGCGAAACGACGTTAAGGCATTTAGCGCAATCTCACGCAAGCCAATAGGCTCAGTGTTACCCTTACAACGGTCACCAAGAGGCAGTGCTCAAATGTTCAATCCCGCACTCACAACAGATTTCGCCAAGTTTGCGCAACCAGAGCAATCGCTCGAAGCAAAATATGGACTTCCTCGCGAAGTGAAGTTTTGCCGCGTATGCGTAATGTCAAATCAACGACCAAACTCTGTTGTTGAATATCAACACAAAGCTGACAGCAAAAAAGCTACATTGGCATTCGACGCAGATGGTGTTTGCGATGCGTGCCGTTTTGCTGAACAAAAGCGCGGCGCAATTGATTGGGAGCAAAGAGACAAAGAATTAAGAGAGCTTTGCGATAAGTATCGACGACATGACGGTGGTTACGACTGCCTCGTTCCCGGCTCTGGTGGCAAAGACAGTTTTTACGCAGCGCACATGCTCAAGTACAAGTACGGAATGCATCCGTTGACAGTGACTTGGGCACCACATATCTATACGACTTGGGGATGGAAAAACTTCCAATCATGGATTCACGCTGGATTCGATAACTACCTATGCACGCCCAATGGCCGAGTGCACAGATTGTTAACAAGACTCTCCGTTGAGAATCTCTTTCATCCATTCCAAGCATTCATTATTGGACAAAAGGCAATGGCTCCGCGCCTGGCCGCTTTGCACAATATTCCATTGGTGTTTTACGGTGAAAACGAAGCTGAATATGGCAACCCTATCAAAGATGCTGCATCAGCTCTTCGAGACAATAAGTTTCACACTGCATTGACTGACGCAGAAACATACCTCGCTGGTGTTTCGTTGAAAGAACTTATCGAAGAATATGGTGTAGATCGAGCCGAATTCCAGCCCTATCTCCCTGCAGATCCAAGCATTATCGAGAAAGCGAAGATTCAGGTTCACTACCTTGGTTATTACCTGAAGTGGCATCCGCAAAGCTGCTACTACTATTCGGTCGAACATGGCGGCTTTGAAGCTGCGCCGGAAAGAACACCAGGCACTTACAGCAAATACAACAGCCTCGATGATCGCATCGACGATTTCCACTACTACACGACCTACATCAAATTCGGAATCGGACGTGCAAGCTATGATGCATCGCAAGAAATTCGCTCTGGCGACATTACTCGCGAAGAAGGCGTGGCTCTCGTACACAGATTTGATGGCGAGTTTCCTGACAGATTCGCCGAGGAAATCTTCGATTACCTAAGTGTTCGTGAAAACGAATTTCCACAAGCCTACAAGAAGTTTGTACAACCGAAGATGGATCGAGATTATTGGAACCATCTGGAAGACAAATTCCGCTCGCCCCACTTGTGGGTTCGTGAAAACGGCAAGTTTAAGCTGAGACACGTTGTCAGCCTTTAGGCTTCACGACTCACATCTTGTCGCCATCTTGCAGGTCCCAATTCGATTGGGAAAGTTTTTCGTGAAGCTGCTTGAGCTCTGGGTCATCCCAGCCCTTCGTCGCGTGATTCACGGTTACGAATCCGGAATCGCATTCAAATCCTGACTGCGTGCAGAGCTCCACAAAGCTTTCGTCTGTGCTGTATAGAATCATTCTTTTGGCGCTCGCCACCGCACTAGAAACCAATTCGAGCAAACTCTCCTTGACCTGCGAATAATCAAAACGATTAGATAGATAGTGCAAAACAATTAGATCATCGTAGTTCGACACGAGTGCAAATGCATTCGAATGCAACTGCCACAGGTCAGTACCACCTGGACGATGCAGATATTGAGACAGAAATGAATCAAGAGAGTATACAAAGCTCACAGACCCAGTCGCACGCACCGATCGTTCTTGCTCAAAGATTTTCGTAATGCTCGACACTGGGTCAGCAACTGCTTTTGGAGTGTCGATCCGCGGAGCATCACCAGCTTCTCCTGGACTAAATTTCAAATAAAAGCTCGGCACACATAAAGCACCGCTCGCTGCAAGTCTGCGATAGCTTGGATTTGTTGATCTCACAAATGCCAGTAGAAGCTGCCCGTCTCGCTGCGCCACTCTTTGACGGGATTCCTCAATAAGTCGAGAAAAGCAACCGCGCCCACGCGCCTCCGGCGTAGTCCACGATCCTGTCAGAATTCCGGCATGCACACTGGCGTTGCCGATAGAAACTTTTCTGTAGGTCAATCCTGTTCCTGCTATTGGAACCCCATTTTCCTGCAGCAAAAGTATGTCCGCAGACAAACTCTCTACGATTCGATGGTAGCACCAGTCATACATAGGTTGTCCACCCCACTGGGGAAACACACGCCCAACGTACGTGTTGTATTGCTCCTCAAATCCAGCGGGATTTACGACTAAATCCATCAAACAGTCGCAGCCAACTTTGCGTTTTGATCCAATTGACTAAATGCGAAGTCGCTCATTTCGCCCATCGATGTCCACCACAACTCATCACCATACCTCGACTTCAAAGTCGAGAACAGCACATCCAAATAATTGCGATAGCCTTCATCAAGTCCGTCGAAAGCAATTCTACCGAAGCAGTTTTTTACGATGTGCGCTTTGATCGAAAGTAAGCCTCCGTTTTCAATAATCGCAATCGCACGATCGATCGGACAACTCGGATTGAAATTGGAGGGAAAGTGAAGCAGCTTGCCAGGTCTGATGAACTGCGGATATATCAATGACATTCCCTTGGTTCCACTCATGTTAGTAAGCGCCTGCGGTGAAATCTCAGTGAAAATGTCTCGCGAAGAAGCAACAAACTTCAGCCCGCACTCAATCATCACGTCTAATAGCGAATCCGGCGCATTCCACCCCGGCGGACACATACCAGCAACGTAATCAATTCCAGCACTTCGGAAAATTCTGAGCATCTCGTTGCAGGTTTCCAAAATTTCTTCTCTTGTTTCGTTTTGGAATTCAACCGCAACATCTTTGCCTCGATGAAAGTGATAGAGCCCATGCAGTCCAATCTCCACTCCGCGCATGTCTTTCAAGAAGCGCACAAACTCCGCATGTCGCTCAAGACTCATCGTTCCCTTTTCGCGCATTGGTCCAAGAAAACATAAGTCACGAAGCACAGGCAGCGAAGCAAGAATTCTTCGAATTGGAAACGGATAGATTTCGCGCCAATCAGCCGTCACAAATAACGTTACTTTGAGCTCTTCATGGCGCTTCGTTAGCCACGCCACATGGCCGAGTGCACCCTTATCGAGATCGCCTCCAGCCTCGTAATAGTCTGTCGATTTTCCTGGATGAATGTCGTCTATCGAGAAGCACACCGCTGCCTTTTTCCCAGCAGGCAGCCAGTCGTTTAAGACGTCGAAATTCTCTTCATTACTCATGAGGTCGCTAATAATATTCTATAGATCGCTCTATTACGCCTTTTTGTATCAGAGATTACTAACATATTAAGCAATAGTGCACCAGTCAGCCGTCAACAACGGCAAAAATAGAACTGCACGCAAATGTTCGAGGTTCTGCTTGTCGTCCACTTCTAGAGTAATCAACTACTTCAAAAAACACGATCTCTTGTGCGCCGTTTTGCTGCTTTCAATTGCAATATGCGCTGTCTTTAGTCCGGTTGTTTTTGGTGGACGAACTCTCATGTTTTCCGCCAGAGCATGCGCGAGCGTGATGCCTTATGGCGCATACAATCCATCAGCACCAGTAAAGATCGAGCGCCCAACACGCTCTCCAGACCCAGCGGCACCAGCCTGGCAGACCGATCCATGGGTTCAGTACATCCACAATCAGATTTTCAACGAGCACAAGTTTCCTTTGTGGAATCCCTACAGTGGTCTAGGAATGCCCGGTTTGGCAAACATGCAATCCCAGCCACTCTTTCCTCCAATCTGGATTCCGGCTGCCTTTCCGATGCCCGCGTTGATGGATCTGTTCAACCTTTTGAGAGTTCTGATTGGTGGAACATTTTGTTACTTATTTCTGCGTCTGTTTTTGATTCGAACAGCCAGCATTATTGGTGGCATTGCATTCATGCTGACGGGCTATGTCATTTTGTATTTGAACATGCCAGAGGTGAGTGTCGCTGTCACAGCTCCTTTCGTCTTCTACGCATTCGAACGCCTGCTGAGAAATCCGAATAGACACTCAATTGTATTGATGGCATTGAGTTCGGCACTCAACCTGGTTGCAGGAATGCCAGAGCTGACAGCCCTCGTCATGATTTTTGCAGGAGTGTATTTCCTTGCCAGACTTTGTGCGACTCGCCGAAGCATCAACCGAAAACTGAAGTCGGTGGGAGCCGCCGCGCTGGGTTGCACACTTGGTTTGTGTCTTGCTGCTCCGCAAGTCTTGCCATTTCTCGAATACATGCGTCAGTCATTTAACGTTCATGACCCATCACTCGGGGTCCCAATCACAGGCACCATCACTGACGGCCCAGCGTGGTGGCCAGCCGTCTTGCGATATATGTTGCCGTACGACCTTGGCGGCATTCTTCTTCTGGCGCAAGAACCGCTGCCTGCACCTGTGCGCTCCTACTGCGGAATCATGGTCGCATTGCTATCGTTCGTCGCTATAGCGGTGCTTGCTAGAACGAGATGCAGAGGACCAAAACAATTGGCTCTGATACTGAATTTGGTGCTATTTTTCGGACTAGCTGCATTGTTTTTCGTATGCAAGAGATTCGACTGCCCGCTCGTGAATTGGATAGGGACACTTCCACTTTTTGAGATGATTCTCTTTCCCAAGTATGATGAGCCGTTGCTTGGTCTTTCGATGGCGGTTCTGGCTGCTTCAGGGGCGCACTTGTTGTTGCGGAGAAAGGTCAAACTAATAGACTTATGCATTGCAGCTCTCATCATCTCAGTACCTTTTGCAATTTGGAAGTATCAAGAACACCCTGCGCATTTTCTAGGTAGACGCTTCTGGCTTGCGTACCACTACAACCTTTTCTATTTTGCCTTTTTCACGATAGCGACCTGTATTTTTGCAGCCTTATACATGTTCGCCACAAAGTTACCTTTTCCTACGCAACCGCGGATAACACCAAGAAGAGCGATCGCCACAATAGTCCCATGGGCATTGATTTGCGTACTGTGCTTGGAGCTGACCGTCGCCGCAATTTTCCCAGTCTTCTACGCCACGAAACAACTAACGACACGCGACTCTAATCCGTATACCGGCGCACCCTACGTGTCCTTCCTCAAGGAAAACGCAAAAGGTCTTGAGCGTGTCATGGGGAATGATGCCTTCTTGTTTCCTTGCTGGTCTGCGGCTTTTGGTTTGTATGATATTCGGGCTCTAGATGCGATGTATGTCGGCCGATTTCTTCCTTTTGTCAGAAACTTTCTCTACGGTGATTCAGGAATTCCTCGTGCTCCGCACGATAAAAGCCAGTTGATCATGTCTGATCTCAACGCTTCAACAAGGTTTCATGGAATAGAAGAAGGAATTGTCTATCCAACTGAACTGACACCCAATAGCCTTCTCTATAAATTGCTAGTTCTGTCGTCAGCAAAGTATGTAATTACAGAACCGAATTGTCAGCGCTACACCCCGGAAATGACGGAGCTCGGGAAGCAAAACCTCGGAAGACATGTAGACTTCTTCGGACTGCGGAATGATTTCTTTACCTCAGACGGACGGCGGCTTGTAGTGGTCTACCAACATCCGGTTGGAAAGAATTTCGACGAAAACAAGATTGATTACAAAACAACGATCTCCAAAGACCGCCCAATTCTACAGTTTCGTGTTGGGCTCACCTATCGAAAACCAGAGCCGAGTGATGGGGCTCGTGTGTATGTTCATCTAATCGACCAGAAAAATATCGAATCATTGCTCTTTTCCAAGTCTCTAGATAACAAGAGTGGTTCTGACTTTCCACTCACGCAATTAGACTTGAGCAAATACGTCGACGCACCGGTGACACTCAGATTTTCGGTTGATGCAGGTCCGACGAAGATTCCATTCTACGATTGGATCGGCTGGGCTGATCTGCGTTTCGTTGAACATCAAGGAGAAAATCCAGCCTTCTGGTCCGGAAAGAATGAGTGTGGATTCAAACGGATTTACGACAAGGAGTGTGCAATTTTCGAAAATCCAGTCATTCTGCCGCGCGCCTCGGTTTTTCTGAGTGCGATTTTAGTTTCAGACAAAGAAGCTGGTTTGAAATTGGTGAATAAGTCCGACTTTGATGTTTTGAAAACGGTCGTGATTGAAGACACGTCTATGACTCCCGACGCCCGCGAAACGGTGAAAACAATGGAGCACTCAACCGGACAGCCTGCAATTCCGCAGAGAATCAAGAGATATTCGTCCGAAGAAGTAGAGGTTGAGGTTGATTCGCCTGGAGGCCTATTGCTGCTAAACGACACGATGTACGTTGGCTGGAAAGCCTACGTTGACGGTAAGGAAGCCCCGATTCACTATGCAGATTATCTGTTTCGCGGCGTCCTTGTGCCGCCGGGTAAGCACACTGTTGAGTTCAAATATGTCCCAATGTCCTTCTGGATAGGGATTGCGCTGTTTGTCGTCTCCGCAATTTTGTGTTGTGTCATGTGGAGCTTCAAAAAGCATCGCCCCGAACATGTCTCCGTGCGCGACCAGGTCCAGACCACAGCCTAGTTGCAAACCTTAGCTGAACCGCATAGTTGTATTGGAGGCCTTAGCCTAAAATGCGTAGTTTGCCGTCCTTTGTCAATTCCAGTGAGTTGCACCCAGGTAAATAATGGAAAGTGAACCCTGTATCATTTGCTGCGGACATCAAAGCACCTACTTGTTCACTCACGAGTGCTTTAGCGTCTCCGCCTGTAAGGACTGCGGGCTGCTGAGCAGCCGCACGACAAAGGCGCCTTCTACAACTTCTGCTGACGAAAATGCGGAGACGGAGCAGACCAGACAGGATGCATACGGTCGCTATCTGAGTTGCATCCAGACGGCAGGCTTGGGACATGGCGAAATTCTAATTTTTGGCTCACCTTCAGATACAGCTGAATTTGGACGGTACCTTCAAAATTTTGGCGGCTACGGCGTCACAATCGCACCTTACACAGAATCTCAAGCTGACCTGTCCAATTCGTTTCCGACGAAAGGGGACTTTGACTGCGTAATTCTCATTGAAGCCCTTGAACGCAGCGAGGACCCTAACCAGCTGATTCAAATCGCAAATGACTGCCTCAAACCAGACGGAGTATTGATGACCGTCGGCGTGTCACTAGACTCGTGGTCCGCGAAATTTTTTGGAAGATCCTGGCCAGGCTGGAGAAGCGAAAATAGGCATTATTTCGGGCTCTCCACATTCCAACTTCTTCTGGAGAAAAACGGATTCGAGAAAATTCGCTCCACTCAAGATTGCCGGTTATACACGTTAAGCCACATCTTGGATCGTGCGAAGGCATATCCACGCACGCTTTTGACCACATTTATCAAGGCAACGTTCAGTTTGCTTCCGGAAAGCATTGCGGCAAACCAAATTCGCATTTCGTCATCTAGAGTCTTGATGACCGCACACAAAAAACCCGCGGATTTGCGCCCTCAGCTCTCCATCATCATGCCGGTGTATAACGAGCGAGCGACATTTGCAGAAACACTCGACCTTGTTTTGGCAAAACAAGTCGAAGGGGTGTCTATCCGCGAAATCATCATCGTCGAAAGCAATTCAACCGATGGCACACGTCCAATCGTACAAGCTTACGAGTCACACCCGGACATCAAAGTCGTATACCAGGAAAAGCCGCAAGGAAAGGGATTTGCAGTGCGCACGGGTCTTGCATATGCAACCGGAGACATCGTTTTAATTCAAGATGCCGATACTGAATATGACGTAAATGACTACGACTGCTTGATACACCCGGTACTCAACTATCAAAAGCCTTTCGTGCTAGGCACCCGGCACAAAGGCGACTGGAAGATGCGCACATTCTCCGACCAACCAGGTGTCGCTACATTGTTCAACCTCGGACAAATTTTGTTCACTTGGCTCATGAATACTCTGTACGGTCAGAAGATGACCGATCCATTCACGATGTACAAAGTGCTCAGAAGAGAATGTCTTTACGGTCTGCACTTCGAATGCAACCGCTTCGATTTCGATCATGAACTCGTAATCAAACTGCTGCGGAAGGGCTACACACCTTACGAAGTGCCAGTCAACTACCATTCCAGATCCTACAGCGAAGGCAAGAAAGTAACGGTGGTTTTGGACCCACTGCTGTGGATCAAAGCCAACTTCAAATACCGCTTCATCAGCCCGTTTAAGTCGACTCTAGAAGCAGACATGCTTGAAACGAGCAAATCAATTGCTCAAACTCAGGAAGAAAAACAACTCGTAAGAAGATAAGAACAGGAAGAAAAATGGCCACAAAATTACCGAAAAACGTCTTTATTACCGGAGCCGCCGGTTTCATAGGAAGCAATCTAGCAGACCGATTGCTCAGCGCCGGATACAACGTCGTAGCATACGACAACTTCTCAACAGGCTTTGAAGCGTTTCTTGAGAATGCCAGACAAAGCCCCAACTTTCGCCTTGTTCGCGGCGATGTTCTTGACCTTGAATCGCTAACGACAGCAATGAAAGGTTCGGAGTTTGTGTTCCATTTGGCTGCTAATGCCGATGTCCGTTTTGGAACTCAACATCCGAAGAAAGATCTTGAGCAAAATACAATCGCTACATTCAATGTACTCGAGGCGATGCGAGCCAACGAAATTAATGGAATTGCGTTTTCCTCGACAGGTTCGGTTTATGGTGAAGCAGCCGTAATTCCAACTCCGGAGGATGCACCATTCCCGGTACAAACATCGCTTTATGGCGCATCAAAAGTGGCCGGCGAAGGTATGATTGCAGCCTACTGCGAGGGCTTTGAATACAGTGCTTGGATTTTTCGATTCGTCAGTATTCTGGGTGAGCGATACACCCACGGTCACGTCTTTGATTTTTACAAGAAGTTGTTGAACGATCCAACTAAGTTGCAAGTCTTAGGCAACGGCTCTCAGCGAAAGTCCTATTTGTACGTTCAAGACTGCATTGACGCAATGTTGTTTGCTATAGACAACGCGCATGACCGCGTAAACATCTTCAATTTGGGAACTGCAGAGTACTGCCAAGTAACGGACTCGATTGGCTGGATATCAGAACATCTTGATTTGAATCCTCGACTTAGCTTCACCGGTGGAGATAGAGGCTGGATTGGCGACAATCCCTTCATTTTCCTTGACACTCAGAAGATTCGCTCCCTTGGCTGGCAACCAAAGCTAACCATTAAGGAAGGGATCATCAAGACATTGACATATCTTCAACAAAATCAGAGTTTGTTGATTCGCGCTTAGGAGAAGAAATGAAGCTCTGTGTTTTTGGACTCTGGCATCTCGGCAGCGTAACAGCTGCTTGTATGGC
>CAZCZI010000106.1:0-4714 GCA_964503045.1 uncultured Candidatus Obscuribacterales bacterium | reverse complement strand
TTTGTAAAATCCAGAATTCTCGAGCTGCTCAAACATGCAAGCGACAACTGTCTGGTGATTCTTTCATCGCAGGTTCCGGTGGGGTTCACACGCACTCTTGCTAATGAGTGCACAAAGCTGTTCCCATCCAAAAAATTCCGATTTGCATATAGCCCTGAAAATCTGCGCCTTGGAAAAGCGATTCAGGTTTTCACGCAACCAGACAGAATTGTCGTCGGTTGTGACGAGCAAGATCGTGAGACATTCTGTGCAATCTTCAACGAAATTTCCAGCAACCTTTGTTGCATGAAGATCGAGTCGGCTGAAATGACCAAGCACGCACTTAACGCATTTCTCGGGACTTCAGTGACATTCATCAATGAAGTCGCCACAATCTGCGAATTGGTTGGAGCCGATGCTAAGGAAGTAGCTCAGGGACTCAAGAGCGAAGAAAGAATTGGACCCAAGGCCTACCTTGGTCCAGGCGGTGCATTTTCGGGTGGAACATTGGCGAGAGACGTTGCGTTTTTGGGAGCACTCGCAGCAGACAACCAAGTCAGTGTGCCATTGCTGGCCTCAATACGCCCAAGCAATGAGCACCACAAATTGTGGGCTGCTAGAAGGCTCACTGCAGAACTCGGCAAGGTGAATGGGGAAACGATTGCAGTTCTCGGTTTGACTTACAAACCGGGCACAGACACACTCCGCCGTTCTGCTGCAGTCGAGCTGTGCACCTGGCTGTCAAACAACGGAGCCAAGGTGGTTGCGCACGACCCATCAATTAAGACGGTTCCAGCAGAGGTTTCGCAGCATCTGGAACTAGCCGATTCCTATGAAAGCGCGTTAAAAGGCGCATCGGCTGCAGTATTGTGCACTGAATGGCCGGAGTACAAAAACATCAAATCAGACGAAGTACTAAAGCTAATGCGAAATCCATTGATTTTGGATGCCAACGGTTTCCTCAAGAACTCATTCGCAAACTCGTCAGCAAAATATGTCTCAGTCGGACAACCATCTGGAAAGGAAGAAAGGCTCGTACGCAAATGAAAAAGTTGAGCGGAAAAACAGCGATAGTCACCGGAGCCAATCAAGGGCTCGGCAAAGCAATTGCTACGGCGTTCGCAGAAGCCGGCGCCAATCTTGTAATTTGTGCAAGAAACGAAAAACTCTTGCGCGAAGTCGAAGATGAACTCAACGCGTTGATTTCAAAGCCTTGCGAAAGCATACCGAAGGAAGTCGAATCGGGATCGAAAGAAAAGAAAAGCGGCGCGCTCGCAACTGCTGTGTCGCATCAATCAATACTGGCAATCCAAGCGGATATAGCGAACAAAGATCAGGTATCAAAGCTCGTTGACACTGCAGTTGCTAGATTCAAGAAAATCGATATTCTAGTCAACAACGCGGGTGTTTACGGACCAATCGGACCATCAGAAGACGTTGACTGGGATGATTGGGTATCGGCAATTGAAATCAATTTGTTTGGAACAATGTTGATGTGTCGGAAGATTCTTCCACACTTCAAAGCAAATAAGTACGGTAAAGTCATCAACATTTCCGGTGGCGGTGCAACAAACCCGCTCCCTCGATTCAGCGCCTATGCCGCATCTAAAGCCGCTGTTGTTCGACTGACAGAGACACTTGCTCATGAATGCCAAAATGATGGAATCGACATCAATGCCATCGCTCCCGGTGCCTTAAACACACGCCTTCTCGACGAAGTACTTGCCGCTGGTCCGGAGAAAGCCGGAGAAGATTTCTATGCTCGATCGCTAAAACAAAGAGACGAGGGAGGAGCAGGGTTGGAGCGCGGTGCGTCCCTATGCACATTCCTCGCTTCATCGGACTCTGACGGCATTACAGGACGTCTCATCAGCGCACTTTGGGACCCATGGAAAAATCTCCCTGAATACTCGGCCGATTTGAAGAAATCGGACATCTACACATTGCGCCGCATTACCCCGGAAGACAGGGGCAAAAAGTGGGGAGACAAATGAAGGTCGGAATAATCGGCTGCGGATTTATCGGAGCCAAGAGAGCACAAAACATCGGTGGACATGAGCTTGTAGCCGTAGCGGACACAGCGGTGGCTCGTGCCGAGAAACTTGCATCGCAATATACCGCAGAAGCCTTTCAAGACTGGCGCAAAGTCTCCGAACACAAAGAAATCGATATAGTCTGCGTTTCAACAACACACGACAATCTTGCATCAATCACACATGCATGCGTCGAAGCCGGCAAGCACGTGCTTGTCGATAAGCCGGCTGGGCGTCGAGCGCACGAGCTGGAGCCAGCCCTACGTGCATCAATGCAGAATGGAAAGCTGGTTCGAGTCGGCTTTAACCACCGATATCATCCTGCAATGTTGAAAGCCAAGGAGATTATCGAGGCTGGAGAAATCGGACCACTGATGTTTCTTCGCGGCAGATATGGGCACGGTGGGCGACCCGGTTATGACAAAGAATGGCGCGCAGACCCGAAAGTAGGGGGCGGTGGCGAATTGCTCGATCAAGGGATGCATCTCATCGATCTCTCGCGTTGGTATTTGGGTGATTTCGAACATGTAGATGGGCGTGCTGCAACATTTTTCTGGGACATGCAAGTAGACGACAATGCGTTCATGATGCTGCGTACCAAACACGAACAAGTCGCCTGGCTTCACGTAAGTTGGACAGAGTGGAAGAACTTGTTCTCTCTGGAAATCTATGGTCGTGACGGAAAGCTGCAGATTGACGGGCTCGGCGGAAGTTATGGACTCGAACAACTCTCATACTACAAAATGCTCCCGCAGATGGGACCACCAGAAACAACAATCTGGCAGTATCCCGGCGCCGACAAGTCTTGGGAAATAGAATTCAATGAATTTTTGAAGGATATCGAGCTTGGAAGACAGCCGAATCCAGGATTGAAAGACGCTTACGAGGCACTGAGAGTGGTTGAGAAGATCTACAAACTTAGCGACGTCAAAGCCTTTCAAGTAACCCCACCGACTACTGTAGCTTCAAGATAACTCTCTCGGAATCACGTACCAGAAGTAGCCCCTTCAAGGAATAGACCAAAATGATCATCGCAAGAAGTCCACTACGAATCTCAATCGGCGGCGGCGGTACTGATCTCCCGTCCTACTACGAAAAGCATGGTGGCTTCTTAATTGCAGGCGCGATAGACAAATACGTTTATCTCACACTTCACCAGACTTTCATCGATGAAATGATCATCAAATACTCTCAGATGGAGCGCGTCGGCGACATCGAAGAGATCAAACACCCGATTATCAAAGAAGCACTCAAGCTAACGGGAATCACCGAGACAAATCTCGAAATCACCAGCATGGCAGACATCCCTGCCGGCACCGGTCTGGGCTCTTCAGGCAGCTTCACCACGGCCTTGCTGAAGCTTTTGTACTCATACAAGAAGACTCTTGTCCACCCCAGACAGTTGGCCGAACAGGCTTGCCACATCGAAATTGAAAAGCTCAAAAGCCCAATTGGCAAACAAGATCAATTTATCGCGTCATATGGTGGCGTCACTTGTTTTGAATTCAACAACGACGGTTACGTCAAAGCCTACCCGCTCAACATCAGCTCAGAGACGCTGTTTAACCTCGAGGACAACCTCGTTTTGTTCTTCACGGGTTATTCAAGGGAGGCCGGCTCAATCCTCAAAGAACAAGACGAAAAGAGTAAGAAGTCAGATCAGAGCATGATCGACAATTTGCACTATGTAAAAGATCTCGGTTATCGAATCAAAGACGCGCTCGAATCAGGAAATCTGCATGAGTTCGGCGTCCTTATGAACGAGCATTGGCAATATAAGAAGCAGCGTTCCGGCAATATGAGCAATCAAGATATCGATCGTTGGTACCAGGTTGCTTTGGACAACGGAGCTCTTGGAGGCAAACTGATTGGTGCCGGCGGCGGTGGCTTCTTGATGTTCTACACGGAAGAAAAGATGAAACTTCGCCATGCGATGCGAGACCAGGGACTTACTGAAGTCCGCTTCCGCTTTGACTTCGAAGGCACGAAGACAGTCGTCTAGAAATGAGTGACAAACACACATTTCCTCCAGTTCTGATCCTCTGCGGTGGATTGGCAACTAGACTCGGAGAAAGAACCAAGAGCACCCCCAAAGCGATGATTCAGATCGCCGGACGTCCATTTATTGACCATCAATTACGACTGCTCAAGAGGCAGGGTGTATCTCGTGTAGTGATGTGTGTAGGCTATCTTCACGATCAGCTTGAACAGTATGTTGGTGACGGCAGCGGATTTGGTTTGGATGTTAGATACTCAACCGACGGCCCCACTTTGTTGGGCACGGGCGGTGCGGTTCAAAAGGCCTCTCATCTCGTTGAAGATGAATTCGCAATTCTGTATGGTGACTCTTATCTCGACATAGATTTCTCACCAATCTACGCGCGTTTTATAGAGAGCGGCAAGCTCGGTCTAATGACAGTCTTCGCCAACCATGACCAGTGGGACAAGAGTAATGTTGTGTTTAGAAACGATTGCGTCGAACTTTACGATAAACACAGACAGCTTCCGGAAATGCGATACATCGACTACGGGCTCACCATATTGAGAAAACGAGCTTTACACACTCACCCGGAAGGGAAATCGTTTGATTTGGCAGAGACACTCAACCTCATTTCCAGAGACGGCCAATTAGCCGGCTATGAGGTTTTCAAACGCTTTTACGAAATCGGCTCAGCTGCCGGAATTCGAGACATGGAAGAATA
>CAZCZI010000105.1:16478-20910 GCA_964503045.1 uncultured Candidatus Obscuribacterales bacterium | reverse complement strand
TTGAATCTCGACCCTTCATCGACTGCAATCGCTTCAAAATCTCTGCGAGCCTGATCGAAGTTTTGTGCGTAGAAATTGGCGGCTGCAATTTGGTAATTGCGTTCTTTGACCAAATATGGATCAGTTCCCACCGGCAATGCTTCAGGAATTGAGACCGTAGGGGCCTTGTCGGAGTACCGTGGCGAGCCGCAATTCGAGAAGACTTGATCTTGCGTTTTCAGCCACTCTTTAACCTCCTTGGAGCCGATGCCGTACTTTTCGATCATCTTCTTCAGGCTGTCGACGGCTGTTGAAAATGCGCTGTCTTGAGCATTGCAATACGATTCATAAGAGTCTTTGCCGACAGGGCGCTCTGTATCAATTGTTTCTAACTTTGGTGCACCAGCTACGGTGGCGCGAAGCTTGAGCCAATCGGCAGTATTGGCCGAACATGAATAGTCCGACGCATTGATTCGGTCATCCCACAAAGCAACGATGCCCTCCTGTTCTTCCTTGGAAAGAGGCTTTCCTGACAAATAACGATGCGCAGCCAGGAGATACGAACGTGCATAACTTGATTCAAGGATTCCCAGTTGACCCGCAGCAAACTTCTTGAGAGGCATGTCAGGATGTGTTGAGTAAACAAAGTATGGAGCAGTTGCAAAAGAACAAGCTTTTGCCGGCGCGTAATTGAGATTAAACGTGCAGAGAAGCGCCAAAGACAATGCAATTGCGGGTTTTCTTTTCATGGTTATTCCAGCATCGAACGTACGGACTGAATCTTTTTCGGCGTCCAGGCAGTTCGGGTGAACACATAGACGCGAACAGGAATTTTACGATTCTTGGAAAGTGGAATCATTAGCTCGTTGACCTCGGAATCCTCAAGAGACAAGCCCAACGACTGCGTGCTGCGCGCATCGAAAAAATCTCCTTTGGTGCGGAAGTAAAGCAAGACCTTCTTCCTGTCTTTGCCCAGGCTGAACATCATGGGTACTGACTCGCGCACAGGCAAATCCTTAATCCAGTTGTCGAAAAGACACCACGAGGCAAGCGCTGTAATCGACACAGGCAAGCCGACTTTAGAGTGAACCTCTTGCAATAATTGAGTGTAGAACGGTCTTTCAGTTACCAGTGCATCGAAATCAATTTGAACCTGCACAGCATAAGGAGCTTTCGCTGCTTTGATGATTATTCCAACAAGCTTGTCTAACTGTTCTTTAGAAAAGGACACTTTGTTTTTGTGGTCGACATCAATACGAACTACCGGCACGACTTTTGTGTTGGCAGGAACCTTGAGAGGTTGATTTCGCCATTGCCAATTGACTTTCTCCCCAGTCAATTGCGTATGGCAGGCCAGATAGGCCACTCCAAATTCGCGCGGGTCGATTGATGACAAGTCCTCGGCTCTTTGCCATGCCCACAGTACTTTGTATGGCAGTTGGTCCGCCTGCGCTTGCGCGATGTTTTGATTTCCGAGCAAGTAAAGAAGTGCCGGCACAAGCAGAGCCAGGCTTGAAATCGCATATCGAAATCCGGAGCCAAACCGTCTTGAGTAACGTTGCATCATGATTGAAAGGGCAGCCAACCCACTATCGAACCGCAGCAGCCAGTATACTTTAGCTCAGTTTATTAGAGAGGCTGTCTCATGAATCGTTCAGAGATGATCCAAAAGATTGCGAAACACCCCGGCGCCTGGGACATGGTCATCATCGGCGGCGGCGCGACCGGTGTTGGCGTGGCTGTAGATGCCGCCTCGCGTGGTTTCGAAGTGGTTTTACTCGAACAGTATGACTTCGGAAAAGGCACTTCGAGCCGCAGCACTAAACTTGCACACGGTGGCGTTCGTTATCTCGAGCAAGGCAACGTTTCGCTCGTGATGGATGCCTTGAAAGAACGAGGATTGATGCGCAAAAACGCACCCCATTTGGTGCACGATTTACCGTTTATTGTTCCTAACTACGATTGGTGGGAAGCGCCATTTTATGGTTTGGGACTCAAAGTCTATGACATGCTTGCCGGTAAGTACGGCTTTGGAAAGTCGCGGCTGCTGTCGAAATCCGACATCGTGGAAAAAATACCGACCGTGAAAGTCGACGGGTTGCGCGGTGGCGTTTTGTACTATGATGGTCAGTTTGACGATTCGCGTTTGCTCATCAACCTTGCCGCTACAGCGGCAGATCACGGCGCATGTCTTGTCAATTATGCGTCTGTCGTGCGCATCACAAAAGATGATGAAGGCTATGTTGACGGCGTGGTCGCGTTGGATGCCGAGACAGGTAACCAACTAACAATAAAGGCTCACGCAGTGATCAACGCAACTGGTGCATTCACTGATGGCGTGCGCCGATTGGCAGAGCCTTCAGTGCAGCCAATGATCGCACCAAGCCAGGGAATTCACTTGGTGTTCGATCGTTCGATACTTCCAGGAGATGCCGCGATCATGGTGCCTCACACTAGTGATGGCAGAGTGATGTTTGCAATTCCATGGCACGATCATGTTTTGGTTGGAACAACCGATACTCCCATTCAAGAAGCAACACCAGAGCCGATTCCGTTTGACCACGAGATCGAGTTTATTCTGGAAACAGCAGGGAAGTATCTTGAACGCCAACCCACCAGAGATGATGTACTGAGCGTGTTTGTCGGCATACGCCCGCTGGTCAAAATGCAAGGTGCGGCCAACACTGCGGCCTTGTCGCGAGATCATACGATTCATATCGACAACTCCGGGCTCTTAACCATATGTGGTGGCAAGTGGACAACCTACCGTCACATGGCAGAAGATTGTGTCGATCATGCTATTTTGCTTGCGCAACTCGATGAAAAGCTGTGTATTACCCAGGATCTGAAAATTCATGGCTATCTCGAAGATGTTGATGAGAATGAAGAATTGGCGGTTTATGGCGCCGATGCCGCGGAAATTAGAAAGCTGGCGGCAGACAACAAAGATTTAGATAAGAAACTGCACCCGTCTCTTCCATATATTGCAGCCGAGGTTGTCTGGGCCGTAAGGCATGAGATGGCACGCACCATTGAAGATGTACTTTCCAGGCGTTTGCGCGCGCTGTTCCTTAATTCGAAGGCTGCTATCGAGATGGCTCCAGCTGTTGCCGATCTAATGGCTGGTGAATTGAAACAAGACGATGAGTGGAAAGCACAGCAATTGAAGTCGTTTGCAGAGCTGGCAAAACAGTACGTTTTGCCGGTGTCGTTCCCGACGGCTCGTTAAAACCTTAACTGTTTCTCATCGATTGAACTTTTTGACCCCCTCGAGCGTTAAAGAATACAGGAACCCAAACCGTGATCTGCCAAGTGCCAATTGGAGGAATAACTCTATGAAGACTAGCCAAAAGTGTGCGGCTACGTTATTGCTTAGTGCAATCGTTTTCTCTGTATCCATTTATATTCCTGAAGCAGCCGAGGCTCGCGGCGGCGGAAAAGGCGGCGGTGGCGGTCGCAGGTGTGGCGGCGGCATGGGAGCCCGCATGGGACAAGGACAGGGTGGTCTCGGTCGAAGATTCGGCGGCGGTCAGTTTGGCGGAAACGGCGGCCAACTCGGCGGCGGTGGCGGCCAACTCGGCGGCGGTGGCCAACTCGGAGGCGGCGGTGGCGAAGGTGGTGGTTTCGGGCGTTTCCGTCAAGGCGCAAATGGTCAGGGCGGTTGGCGCCAGAGATTTCAACAGGGCGATGGTCCCAACCAACTTGGCGGCAATTTAGGCAGCGGCCAAGGTGAAGGCTTGGGTCGATTTGCTGGTGGACAAAATGGCGGACAGCGTCGCGGCTGGCGCAACCAAAACGGCGAACCTGGACAGGGACAAGGTTGGAGAAAGAACGCGGGCAACGAAGGACAGAAGGCTGGTTCTGAAGGACTGTCCGGACAAAACACCGTCAGACAATACGGTCAAGAAAATCACGCCAATAATCAGAGACAAAGTCAACAGCAAAACCAACAACAAAACCATGAGTACGCTCATCATTCGGAAGGAACGACCAAAAGAGGTGGTGAGTACGATCGCGATAGATCAGTCACTTACAGTAAAGAAGATGGTGTGACCAAAACAATAACAACGGAAGGAACAACCGCGAAAGGCGGCGAGTACGACCGCACCAAAACGGTGAACTATAGCAAAGATGACGGTTTATCTAAAACCGTCAACACAACCGGTACAACTGCTGCCGGTGGAACATACGATCGAAGCAAAGCAGTAACTGCCGGAAACGGTGAAGGTTACAACAAAACCGTCAACACAACCGGTACAACTGCTGCCGGTGGAACATACGATCGAAGCAAAGCAGTAACTGCCGGAAACGGTGAAGGTTACAACAAAACCGTCAACACGACCGGTACAACTGCTGCCGGTGGAACATACGATCGCAGCAAGACTGTAACCGCCGGAAATGGCGAAGGTTACAATAAAACAGTCGACATGACCGGTACAACCGCTGCCGGTGG
>CAZCZI010000105.1:12289-16378 GCA_964503045.1 uncultured Candidatus Obscuribacterales bacterium | reverse complement strand
ATGGCGAAGGTTACAATAAAACAGTCGACATGACCGGTACAACCGCTGCCGGTGGCACATACGATCGCGACAAGAATGTCACTTTCGGACAAGGCGACGGCTACAACAAAACAGTCGACATGACCGGCACAACCGCTGCCGGTGGAACATACGATCGCGACAAGAATGTCACTTTCGGACAAGGCAACGGCTACAACAAAACAGTCGACATGACCGGTACGACTGCTGCAGGTGGGACATACGATCGCGACAAGAATGTCACTTTCGGACAAGGCAACGGCTACAACAAAACCGTTGATCAGACCGGCACGACTGCTGCAGGTGGGACATACGATCACACGAAAGACGTGACGTATACAAACCAAGACGGCTATAAAAAGGACGCCTCAACAACAGGAACAACTGCTGCCGGACAATCTTATGAAAAGGGACATGAAGCCACATGGACCAAAGAAGATGGCTGGAACAGGCAGAAAACAAACCCCTAGTTTCACCAGGAAGTTTGGGCACCGCTGGGCATCGTGCTGATATGCACGGTGCCCGGTTGCTTTCGTTGCTGGAAAACTTGTGCTATAATACCTTGATATCAAGATACTTGATTTGAAGATACTTCTCGTCAAGGTAAAAATGGAAAATGGGTAAGGCCGGCTCACCGATACATACATGGTTGCTTTTGTGGAAGTCCACGCGAGCTGTCGAGTCTTACGCACACAAGAGCATCCAAAACCTCGGTTTAGGTTTGAGCGATTTTGCTGTTCTAGAGGCTCTTTTGCACAAAGGTCCGCTACTGGTTAGCGCCTTAGGAACCAAAGTGCTATTGACCAGTGGCTCAATTACAACCGCGGTAGATCGCCTCGAAAACCAAGGTTTGGTAGAAAGACACGACGACCCAAGCGACAGAAGAGCACGCGTCGTGCATCTGACTGCCAAAGGACAAAAACTGATCTCGAAAGCATTTGAGCAACATTCCGATGATATCGATGACTTGATGGGTGTTCTCTCAGGAAACGAGCGCGAACAGCTCGCTTACCTGCTTCGAAAACTTGGAAAAAATGCCGCGCAGCTGGCAGTAAGCCCGAAAAGGGATAAATCGAAAACTAAAACTCGATAGGAGACCCAAAGTGAAAACAAAGAAAGTAATTCGAGTTTATGAACACGGATCGGCCTACTGGGTCGGCGATGGCTTTCCTGTTCGCAATATGATTCCGTCATCGGGTTTGAATTCGCAAATCGATCCCTTCTTGATGCTCGATTATGCCGGACCAACCCGCTTTGCCTCAACGAACAAGCGCCGCGGAGTTGGGGAGCACCCGCACCGCGGTTTTGAAACAGTCACTCTTGCATACCAAGGCAGTGTAGAGCATCGTGATTCCGGCGGAAATTCCGGAGTGATCAATCCGGGCGATGTTCAATGGATGACGGCCGGCTCAGGAGTTGTGCACGAAGAGTTGCATACGAGAGACTTTGCACAATCTGGTGGAACCTTCGAAATGATTCAGCTGTGGATCAACCTGCCGGCAAAACACAAAATGACGGCACCGCGCTATCAGACTCTTTTGAATTCCGATATTCCAAGAGTGGATCTTGGCGGCGGCAGCTATGCTCGCGTGATTTCCGGCGAGCTAAACGGTGTTAAGGGAGTCGCCCAAACATTCACACCAATAAATCTATTCGACGTTGTGCTCAAGGCCAAAGAAGAATCCGTCACTTTTGACGTTCCATCCACATTTAATAGTGCTGTCTTCCTGCTTGACGGCAGCATTAAGCTCGGCAGTGAGAATGAGTATATCGAAGGGATATCGAAAATAGTCAAGCTAGACTCCGAAGGCGATACCATTTTTATCACGGCCGAAACGGACAGCAGGTTGTTGATTCTCAATGGAATGCCATTGAATGAACCAGTGGCAAATATGGGTCCGTTCGTGATGAACACTCGCGAGGAGCTTGAACAGGCTGTCAGCGACTACAGAGAAGGTAGAATGGGGCATCTGCCGGTAAGATAAGGCGATTAAGAGGTGTTTGTAAGAAATGATCATTGACTTCGCCAAGGTCAGCTCCGATACGATTTACAAGATTCTGATCGGAAGCGTTTTGCCGCGACCGATCGCTTGGGTATCCACCATTGATAAAAATGGCATTACCAATTTGGCACCGTTTTCGTTTTTTACGGTTGCCAGTGCAAATCCACCTGTGCTGTGTTTCTCGCCTGGCATGAAGCAAGCTCTCGTCGATGGACTTATGACTGCGGTGCCAAAAGATACTCTGCGAAATGTGCGAGAGACGCAAGAGTTTGTAGTAAATGTCGTGAGCGAACGCATCCAAGAACAGATGAATCTCACAAGCGGTGAATTCCCACCGGGAGTCAGTGAGTTCGAGGCGGCCGGTCTGACACCCGTTCCATCAGAGATCGTGCGACCTCCTCGAGTTGGTGAGTCATACATCAATTTTGAATGCAAACTCCATCAAATCGTAGAGTTCGGCGATCATGCCGGCGCCGGTTCTCTCGTATTAGGACGCATTCAATGCGTGCATATAGACGATGCCGTGTATGAGAACGGTCGAATCAACCTCGATGTGCTTCAACCAATCGGACGACTTTCCGGAAGCCAGTACTGCACTGTCAAAGAACGATTCGACATGCCGCGGCCGAGAGTCTAAGAGAACTTACCTCTGCGAACTGGCTGCGCGCCGCTCATTCAACCAATCACCCGTGGCGATGTGGTGTCGAATGTTGGACACGACTGCTGCGGCTAAGTTGTTGTAATCATCCGTCCAGACACCCATGCTTGGGTCTTGCGTGGAAGTTCTGACTTTTCTTTCGATTCCTGTTTGCTCAACCAATAACTCAGAGGGCAGTGGCTTGTTTGTTACAGCGATATACCGTGTGAAACCACTGTCTATTGTCACAGAATTCAAATTCAAATTCTTAGCGATGTTTGCAAGAACCGGTTCAAAATTCACATATTTGTTGGAAGCGTGTATTAGCAAAACACCGTCTGGCTTGATGTGTTTGAAGTAGAGTTGAATCGCTTCCTTCGTAAACAAATGCACAGGCACGGCATCGCCGTTGAATGCATCTACGACGAATAAGTCGTACTGGTTTGGCTGTTGCTCTTCGAGTTTCTTTCTGGCATCACCAATGATTACATTGATATGTGCGGGCGAGTCTGAAAGAAAGGTGAAGTATTTGCGAGCTACCTCTTCAACATCTTTGTCCAACTCATAAAATGTGATATCGTCTCCAGCTTTTCCATACGCAGCGATTGTTCCTGTGCCCAATCCAATAACCCCAATCTTCTCCGATGCACCATCGAGCTTGCTTCGGACATACGGCTCAATCAACGCCAGTCCCGATGCCTTTCTGTAGTATCTGGTTGGTTCTCTCCTCCTTGCCGGATCAGTAAATTGGGTGCCATGTACGATACCGCCATTGGTGAGATCAATAGCGTCGATTGAACGCGACACACTCAAGCATCCATAAAAGTTCCGCTTTCTTGCAATCACATCGCTGTTTAGATTGATCATCATCAGTCCGGTCTTTAGGGCGCATACAGTCATTAAGAGCATAATCAAAATGCTGTTAAGCCACTTGTTGTCGAAGAGTTGAATATTGTTTTTCGCCGCTTGGTGATAACAAAGTGCAAGCAAGCAAAAGACAATGATTTCTCTTTCGGCATAAAAGTTGAAGAGCATCGGTGCTGCGAGATTAATAAAGAGCGACCCGAGAACTCCTCCAAAAGCAATCGCAAGGTAGAACGTCGGCAAATAAGTTGCAGCGGGCTTGGTGCGCACAATCTCGCTATGCAATGACATGCACGCACAGAAGATGAACGCCAATACGCACAGCACATCAATCGGCAACAAATTGTGCACCCAGGGATCGATAAACCATAGAAGCGGTGCCATGTATAGGTAGCGCGTAGCATCCGGCGGACCTTTTTTGCCGAAACAAATAATGAAGGTCAACAGATAAATGCACAGAGGAAGAATCCACAGAAGAGGAACGGGAGCCACATCTTGTGTGAGATATACAGTGTATGTGAGCAGCACGCACGACCCCAGTGCGCTCAAAAACACCCACTTAAAGAA
>CAZCZI010000105.1:0-12189 GCA_964503045.1 uncultured Candidatus Obscuribacterales bacterium | reverse complement strand
TCACAATCAGCGCTGCAAGAACCCCGTAAATTACTCGCCAAATCTGGACTGAAGAGTTGACGCCAAAGCTGGGCTCTATCGCAATTGGATAGAGAAGGAGAGCGCTCATTGAACCAATGTTCGATACGCTGTACAGGTGGTATGGGTCAGCATGAAACGTGTGCGCATACCAACTCTGAATTAGTCCGCTGGTTGCAGACATTAAAATGCATGCAACACCAAGGTGCATGGCCAAAAGCTTAAAGAGCGCATAAACGGGATTCGATGCATCTGCCGTCCAACTAGTGGCACTCGGCAAGTTCAAAAAAACCGTGGATGCTACTGCCGCAATACCGAAAAATATGCACTGCACTCTCAACGGTGCTCGGTTGAGAAGATAAGTTAGAGTGTATCCACCCAAAAGAGCGGTCTGAAAAAACAGCAAGCATACACACCAGATCGCAGAGGCGCCGCCGAACTGCGCGGTGACGATTTTGCCTACTAATGGCTGAATTTGAAAAAGCGTGTAGGCGCCCACAAACACTGCGGCGCTGAACGCATGCATAGTTACTTGGTTTAACCGATCTTTTGCCAGCAAGATCTTTGAATGAGCCAGTAGTAAGGACTTTCGGACCCAGGCGCGAAGTCTGGACCCGGGCATATGTTAGTTGATTTTTGCCGTTCCCGTTAAACAAAAATGCCTGGCATATGCCAGGCATCTGGGGTGTTGCTTGGAATGCTTGTTAGCGCCAGCCGACGTTATCACGCGAGATGGCAGGAAGGCTGCGGGACGAGCGGCGTACCGGGACCACTTCGCGCTCAACCACTTCTTCCTCGATTAACTCGACAGTATCCGTTTCGATACCGTATTCCGCCATCCACTCTTGTCTGAGGGGATTTAGCTTACCCAGATGATAACAGGCAGCGATTTCAAGCTGGAGTTTCGCGTTAATGTTGTCCATTGAATGTACCTCGGAGCCTGTAGAATTCAGCAGCGGTCTAGCGGACTTGCCGCTTTCGCACTGGGTGCTGACCTTGCTGATCGCGGGGTTTCACCCCGCCGAGAGTCTTATTCCCCGGCCTAACGAGAGTTAATCACGTCGGATAAATTTTCCTGGAAGCCCAACTGGCTGGGACTTTGGGCAAATTGAAGCTACCATTGGTCGCGGGGCAGCCCGTTTTCCTGGCAATGTGCGGCTATAGCGTCCTTGAAAGTGGCTCCGTACTCTTTTAGTTTGGCTTCCCCTATGCCGGATATCCGCTTCATAGACTCCAATGTCGATGGTCTGACACGGGAAAGGTCACGCAGTGTGGCGTCATTGAAGACAATATAGGGTGGAACGCCACGATCCTCGGCGAGCTTGCGGCGGAGCTGACGCAGATCTTCGAACAGATCTTTGCTGACGCCTTCCCAACCCTCTGAATCGGCTTTGGAACGCTTATTCTGTTCCCCCTTCTTCTTGCGCACGGGCTGCATTAAGCGCACTTCGGACTCGTCTTTCATGACTTCGATCGAGCGCTTGTTGAGCCTGATTACGGGCATCGAATGACCGGAATAGGTCGCTACTTGCGTCTGCAAAAGAGCACCCTGCCCAATAAGTTGGTAGATCCAGTCGCGAATGTCTTGTGTCTCGCAGTCCTTGAGAATGCCGTATGTACTGAGTTGATCGTGTCCCTTTTCCTTGATGCGGGCTATGTTTTCGCCCCGCAAAACCGAGGCGATATAGCCGATTCCGAATGGGTCCTTCAATCGTGCGACACAAGACAGAATCTTGCGTGCAACCGTCTGGGAGTCGGCAACCGCGACGGTTTCACCCAGGCAATGGTCGCAGGCTGAGCAATTTTCTGCATCGTACGATTGCCCGAAATAGTTGACCAGAGCTCGATGCCGACACACTGCCGATCGACAATACCGCTCCATTTCGTTGAGGCTGGCAAGAGAGTTCGGCAGGTGCGACTCCTCTGTTTGAGACTCGCGAGCTTGCTTTTCCATCAGCGACTTCCACGTGAAAAAGTCAGCTCCGGAGTGAAGCAAGACGCATTCCGCTTCAAGCCCGTCACGACCGGCTCTTCCGGTTTCTTGTTGGTAGTGTTCCAATGATTTTGGCATTCCGGTGTGAAGAACATACCGCACGTTCGATCTGTCAATTCCCATGCCGAATGCGACTGTGGCAACGACTACATCGCATGCTTCCGTCGCGAATGCATCTTGTGTTTTGGTGCGCTGATCGGCGGTCATGCCCGCATGATAGGGAAGTGCCTTCACACCTGCCTGCGCCAACTTCGCTGCAAGTTGATTCACTTCATTTCTGCTTATACAATAGATAATTCCACCCTCGCCGCGATGCCGCGAGAGAATTTCCGTGATTTGATTTAAGGAGTTCGATCCGCGTGGTGCCACACGATAAGTGAGGTTGGACCGATCGAAGCAACCGACCAGTACTTCGGGATCGCGCAAGCCCAATTGTGTGAGTATGTCGTTGCGCACTCGCTCAGTCGCAGTCGCTGTGTATGCATGAATTGAAGCGTTGCTGAAGTTATCGCGCAAATATCTCAGCTGCCGGTACTCTGGTCTGAAATCGTGGCCCCAATGGCTGATGCAATGCGCCTCGTCAATGGCGAATGTTTTGATTCCAATGTCTTGTAATAGCGAGGAAAAATCTGGTTGCACCAGTCTTTCTGGTGATACAAACACCAGCTGTGCGCGCCTCTCGCGGATTTCTCTTTCAGTTGCCTGGCGCTCTTGCGGCGCTAACGATGAGTCGAGCCTCACGGCATTGATGCCTGATGATCGCAACCCGTCTACTTGATCTTTCATAAGTGAAATCAACGGCGATACAACAACCGTCGTTTCACCTCGCACCACGGCTGGTGCTTGATAGCAGAGAGACTTGCCCCCGCCGGTGGGCATCACAACTAGAGAGTCGCGTCCTTCAAGCACGGCTCGAATGGCTGGCTCTTGCAGAGGTCTCAAGCTTTGAATGCCCCAATGCCTGGTCAATACATCGGCAAGTTGATAGGAGGAGCTTCCAATTGTTTGCATGCAGTCAGGTTATCCAAGTCACTGGGAATTGTCGATGACGCATCTCGATATCCCGGGGGCGTGATTCGGATATATCGACTTCTCAATGATAGATGGGCGAGCCCTGACACGCACTGTGTAACTCCACAGTGTTTTGTTAAATATCTACCGGTCTTGAATCTTAGTAGCGGTTGCTGTTGCGAGGCTTCGGCTGCGAGAGACCGACCTTCATTTCACGACCGGACAGTTGGTGTCCATGGAGCCCCTTTATGGCTGCTTCTGCTTCGGCTTGGCTTTGCATCTCGATGAATGCGAATCCGCGCGATCTGCCGGTTTCTCTGTCTTTAGGAACGACTGCAGAAGTAACATTTCCGAATTGGCTGAAGAGCTGATTGAGCTCGTCTTCGCCGACGCTGTAAGCCAGGTTTCCGATGAATAGCTTGTTGTTCATTAATCCTCAAACTTCGACCAAAGTAACTCATCAACAAAACGGAATTCGAAGGTTGAGAACAAAGGCCCGAACTGATACCCGGATATTATGCCACGCAATGCCACCGGATATACATTTAGGGTACTACGGGCTTAAAATTAAACTTCCTAAACCTGAAAGTCCGAGCGTAGCTTGTTATGACGAATATGAGCGGTACACATATGAATAAAATTGCCCCACTTCTTGCAATCGTTTTCATGGTCAACGCAGCTATTGCGCCAGCCGTTGAAGCGGCTCCACGAAAGAGCAAGTCGAAATCGTCAGACGGATTGATGGATTTGACGAATGCCATAAATTTGCCGTCTTCCACTTCACAGCTCACGATCGAGGTGCTCACAGCCGATTTGCTGATTAAGCATGAAAAGCGGCACAACGTAGAGATAAAGGCGAACTATCCCAAGCATTGGGCGGTAGATGACAGTGGAACAGTAAAACAAACCCAAGTCGCTCAGTGCATTCCCGGCATATACCATACTCAAAATGGCAACAACTATATGGGCATGGGAACGGTGCCAGGTGAAACCAAAATCAACATAACAACAGAAGGCATAACAATAAATGGAAAGTTATTGCGTGTTGAAAAGCGAGTTTCCAAACCAGGACAGTCCGGTGTTGAAATAAACCAAGAAGGCATTTTTGTAAACGGTCGCAAGGCCGTCCCAGCCGCTGTCGCAAAGGGATATGACAAAGAAGTCGACGTCATTCAAGTCTTGGTGCCCGACGATTTCGCAGGAGGTCTCGATCTTCGATCTCACTCGTTTTTTGCAACCAAGGTCGACAGTTGGACTGGTGGCGAACTCAAAGTGGACGCCAACGGAAAAGGCACCATCAATGTTACAAACATCAAATCGAACTGCAAGCTAATGGCGAGTAATGGCGGACATGTAGTTGTCGACGTAGCCGAGACACAGTCGCTTTTGGCTGAAGCCACTGAGCAAGGAAGTGTCGAGTTGAAGAAACTGTCCTGTGCAAACGCAAAAGTGAGTATCGGTGATTCCGGATCGGTTCACTTATGCGAAGGTAAGGTCGACACACTTGAGGTTGCATTGAAAGACAAATCGCAATTCACTTTGGGCGAACCGCGAGGCAATTCTCTCTGTATGAAGAGCCCGACTGTAAAACTTACTATAAGTGGAACTAGCAAAACTTATCTAATGAATTCCGAAATTGATTTTTTGTCGGTTCGCACATCCGATCAAGCAAAGGTTAATGTCTCAGCCTCGGTGGGACGCCTGGAAGAGACGAATGCATCCGAGGGCGGAATCACTTATTCCGACATGCAAAAACTCAAGCCTGCTGAGGCTTCGGCACCGTAGTTCGTTCTAAACCTTCATTCGGAATCGGCAAACAATTTGCAATGTGTTGATCGATCGAATTGCGACCTTCGATAAACCGTTAAGCTGTGTTTCATGAAAAATCTTCCAAACATTATTACCAGCGTTCGGCTGATTGCCGCATTAGTGTTGATGGTCGAATGCATATTCGGAAACGCAGCGCCGCACTTCCTTGCACTGTTCATCGCTGCCGGCGTGTCCGATATGCTCGATGGTTACGTCGCACGACGATTCAACTGGTGCACCGATTTTGGTGCCCGTCTCGATAGCATTTCAGACTTGAGCCTCTACATTTCCGTATTTGTGTTTCTTTGTTTAAACTGCACTGCCGACATCAATAAATGCATTCCTGTTTTGATATTGGGTGCTGCTGCACAGACTATTCATCTCATTTTGTCATACTGCAAGTTTCAACAGTTTCCCGCATATCACAGCACGTTTTCGAGGTGCATGGCATACCTGATGTTTTTCGGTTTGATCGCCTATTGGAAGAGTCAAAACGCTACGATTCTTCCGGCACTCGCACTGTTTTGGGTAGCATGCTCGCTAGAAGGGATGATAATAACGGCAATTCTCAAGCGTGCAACAATCAATGTTTCCAGCATTTTTGCAGCCATGCGCATACATTCTCGGCTTTATTGTTGATACAATACCGTGGTTTGTCATGCCAGGTTGATTTCGTGCGCATCTCAAAGGCGCTTGTTCGCAAGCCCGGATCCAATTTTTGTGACGGCGTTACTGAAGCCAATCTCGGTGCGCCGGACCTTCAACTTGCACTTTCTCAACACTCGCGCTATTGTCAAATGTTGGAGAGTTGTGGTGTGGAGGTAATAACACTCGACGCCGACTTGAATCATCCTGATTGTTGCTTCGTTGAAGATGCCGCGATCATCGTCAACGACACAGCCGTTATCACGCGTCTGGGTCACGGTTCGAGGCAAGGTGAGGAAAAAGCCGTTGGTGAGGCTCTTTCTCGTTACAAGAAGATTGAGCGCATCTCCGCACCTGGCACCGTTGATGGTGGCGATGTCATGCGCGTGGGAAGCCATTTCTTTATCGGTGTTTCGAAAAGAACAAATGAAGAAGGCGCCGCCCAACTGGCAAGAATTGTGAAGGCTTGCGGTATGACTGCGTCGACGGTACCCGTGAAAGAGTTCATTCACCTTAAGACAGCTGTGAGTGGTGTCGATGATCAATGCATTATTGGCTTGAAAGATCTAGTCTCGAAAGAGCATTTCAATCGTGTCGCAAAGAAAATCATTGTTCCTCCGGAAGAACATTGCGCCGCTAATTGTCTAAGCCTCAACGGAACTGTTCTGGTTCCTCAAGACTCGCCAAAGACTGTTGGCATGTTGGAATCGCACGGTTTGACGGTTATGACCGTCGACACATCCGAGTTTCAGAAAATGGACGGCAGGCTGACGTGTTTGTCCATTCTGTTTTAGTTTTCCTCGAGCAATACGCTAATTAGTTACTTGGCGTATTGGGCGATCATCTGCGTCAGATTTGCCTCGTCCATTGGCGCTCCGCCGTTGTAGAGCACGGCTCCCTTATCATCGAGAAACACCAATCGAGGAATGCCTTTGACGTTATAGCGCTGAACCAGTTCGGCCTGACTTTGATCGTCGATGTTTATCTCTTCAAATTGCACGCTTCTGAATTTTGGTTTTGTTGCGCCAAGCACGGGCGCAAGAGTTTTACACGGACCTCACCAGTCGGCGTAAAATTCAATCACCTTCTTCAACTTCCCTTTTGGCTGCGGTGCTGCCTGTTGTGAGCCGCCTGCCGGCGCACTTTGGGGGGGTGCAGCCGGCGGAGCCGCTGCCGATGCCACGGCACCACCAAGTTTGTCCAACTGTGCTAATCCTGTCTTGGCTTGGGCTGCCAGTTTTGAATCGCTGCAGGTCGAGACAAACTGAAACTCTTGCCTGGCTTCCGGCTTGTGATTCAATGCTAGATGGCAAAGCCCTAAATAGTACCTGACCAAAGGGTTTCCGGGATATTTGGCAGCATATGGTTGAAACTCACTGAGAGCCTGCGCGTATTTGCCCGCATTGTAGTCGGCTTGCGCCTGTTGAAAGCTTGCCGGGGCGCCGAAAGCCGGTGCCAGCGAGCACGCTGCCACGACAGCCGCTGTCATTAAGACGATTTTCTTGCTCATTGCCGAATCCTGTTGTCAATCGCCCTCTAAAGACCATGTTACTCCCTTTTATACTGTTTTTCCTGAACAGCCCGTTTCCTGCGCAACAGTAGTAAAGAAATGTCCAACTGCCTTCCAATTGATAGAATCATGCAACAGCCTAGAGTTGGAATCAGATCAAATATAACGCTCGAAGATCCCACCTGGACAAGGAGGTTGTCGCGATGGGCCACATCATTGAAGAAGCAAAATCGGGTCGTGCAAGTTGCCGCAGTTGCAAACAGCCGATCGCAAAAGGCGAACTTCGCTTGGGCGAAGAGGTTCCTAATGCTTTTGCTGAGGGAGAAATGACTTTTCGCTGGCACCATTTAGCATGTGGTGCGCAGAAAAAAGGTGCAGCACTCAAAGAGGCTTTAGAAAGCACAGAAGTTGAGGTTCCAAATAAAGAGGAACTGTTGAAGACTGCCTCCTCATCGGCCAAGACTGAGAAACCCGCAAACTTTCCTTATGCCGAGCATGCACCGACCTCCCGATCGACTTGCATTTCTTGTGGCGAGAAAATCGAAAAAGGTGAATTTAGAATTGCTGTAGAAACTGAATTGGATACAGGGTTTTTCCAACGAAAAGGCGCCGGCTATCTGCATCCCGGATGCGCTCCTGAGCATACGGAACAAGAGGGCGAAGAACTCTTTGAGAAAGTGAAAAGCAATAGCTCGACGTTAAACTCGAGCGACTTAGAAAGTCTCGAAGAAATTCTTCTGGAAGTCTAGACATAAAAGAGAGCCGGTTGGGCGGGCTCTCTTTCGTGCGTTGGCTAAATCTGTTGATCGTCGTTGCGTACGTCGACTTCGATTAGTATTTGCCTAGATCGAGACCACATAGAGGATCACCGTTATTGCAACGAGGATCGAATGGATCTGTGATCGGTTTTTCTTTCTTCTTGTCGACGATGTCGACTTTGGGAAGACCAGGCGGCGGATTCTTTTCGAAGCTGACTTGACCGGCTTGATTGATCGTCAATACACCATTTTCAGTTGGCACGTGAACACCATCTTTGTCTCTGGTGAAGAGCACTTTGCCATGCTCGGTGTATGTGGTTTTAATTAAGCGACCCTGCGCGTCTCTTTCCTCGTCTTTCTGGGCATTGGGATGTTCGGACGAGAGGCTGACCAAATCTTTGCTTGGAGTATATTCGATGCCATTGGGAAACTTGTAAGTTTTACCATTAGTCGAGACACCATAATCTTCCAACTTGTCTTTGCTTATGCGGCCTGATTTTTGTTTCGACCAAAGATCGCCGTCAATGTCTTCAGATGATTTGAACTGAATCTTGCCGTCCGGCTTTTCGATGTACTCGCCATTCTTCGTGAATACATGAACAGTCTTGTCTGCATCGAGTCTGGCTACGACTTTCCCGTGTGAATCTTTGAGAATAGTTCTATTGTTTTCGTCAGTGCCTACTGATCCGCCAGGAGGTGGTTCCATACCGATTGCCGGGCCGCCTCTATTGATTTCAACACCGTTTGGATAATGTGTAAGTGTTGCGTTGCCCTCGCGTTGCCGATGAACATTGAAGTGGCTCATCGGGGCATGAGGTCTTTGTTGTGCATCGTTGCTCAGCGCCTGTCGAGCCGCCACAGCTGCATCACTTGAGCTGTGTTGTGCATTCGCTGGATTTTCAAAGCATGGGTTGGACATGGTCGTTACTCCATAATCGAGTGATTTTGCATTTTGGCGGCTGCAATGTTGGCAGCATAGGTTTGGCTACGTGAAAAAATCGTGCAAACACATCAGACATGCCAACCCGTGGGCTGTTGGGCGAATTGTTGAACTCGTTTGAGGCTTATTTTAAGATCGCTTTGATATTTTCTGTCGGTCGTCCAAGAACAGCTTTATCTCCACGCTCGACGATTGGGCGTTGAATGAGATCCGGATGTTTCACCATTAGATCAACTATTTCTTTTTCGCTCAGATCTGCTTTGGCAAGTCCCAGTTCTTTGTAGATCGATTCGGAAGTGCGCAAAAGTTCTCTTGCAGAAATTCCCATCTTTTTGAGTAACTCTTTGATCTTGCTTTCACTCAAAGGATCAATGTAGTAGTTGACTTTGTCGAAGTCGAATCCATGCTCATTCAAGAGTTTCAGTGCCTCGCGACATTTTGAGCACGTCGGTTTTTCGTATACGGTTATTCTGTCGTCTTTCTTACTCATTGACCGATCTCCTTTGCACGGGAATTTCGACTGAGCTAAATCTCTCCGGAAAGCATTTGCAACAGACGATCCAAAATGCGCGAACCATCCTGTCGAATACCATCATGATCGTATTCGTTAGTAATCCATAATTTGCAGTTTCCTATGTTGCGAGCCGAATGTTCGGTGTATCCGGTTTCAACATACATGTCATCGTAATAAACGGCTGCCACCACAGGCACTTTATTTTCTCGCAGTTTGTCCACGTTGTATAGAACTGGCCACTTCTCATGTTGAGCCAAGATCTCAGCGCTTTCTTTAAAGGTCGCCAAATACTTGAAGTCATCGAACATCCATGGATAGATCATCTCTCCAGTGAAGTAGAACGGCGATGCGTTTTCGTCAAATTCTGAGAACTCGGTCTTTACGCGATCGGCGGACCATGCAGAAGCTCGGTTTTGGCAGTAAATCGCTTCATGCAGCACCACGTAGATTGGATTGGTTTCGAAGTGAGACAGTTCTTCCACCGTTCTCAAAAAACTGTAATTCAGTTCTTTCCTTCCGTTTACCTCTATAAACGCGTCTTCAATCAAAAAGTGCAACTGTTCCATCCCTTGTTGCATGCCAAACATAATTCCCAGCTGTTGAAACCTTCTTGGTGTGAGGGTTCCTGTCGATGGCAGCGTGACCTTGGTTGCTTTTAGAAATTCAACGATCTCTTTTATGCTCGTTGCATCATCCGGAAATCGTTGGTAGAACTTTTTGTTTTTGTCAATCACGCGTTTGTAAGTTGCTCGATACACATCATCAGGTCGAGCATTAAGTGGCGGTATGCCACCAGTTATAATGGCAGCCTCCAACCCTTCGGGAGCGTGCGACAAGTAGTGCGTTAAGCAAAAGCCACCATAGCTCTGGCCGAGTCCAGTCCACTTCTTATCTTCGCCTACGAGCTGCTTTCGGATTTCTTCGGCATCACGAATGATGTTGTCGGCTCGAAAGTTGAGCAGATATTCGGCGGTCGATTTGGCGTCTGAAAAGTTCTTGATCGTTTGGTAATTTACAGGTGTGCTGAGCCCGGTGCCGCGCTGATCTAATAAGAGCACTCGGTAGTCTTTAACTGCTCGTTTGATCCAACCGTCCTTGCGAAAAGGTCTTGGCGATTGAAAACCAGGACCGCCTTGAAAGAACACCAACCATGGCAAATCGTCGACCTTTTTGTGTTCGGTCGATACCACTTCGCGGGCAAAGACAGTAAGTTTTCGACCAGCTTGATTGTTGTAATCAACCGGCAATTTGAATGTATGGTTCTTCAGGATAAGCCCGTGAAGCTTCTGCGTCGCGACGTGCATTTCTATCCATATAAAGGGATTGAACCAATATAAGTACTTGGCAGCCTCTTGCGGCTGCATTTGCTCGAGATTGTAACGACGGTAGTTTCGAGCATTCTCATGTTGGGAACCAAACTGTCGGATCCGTGTCTGCTCAGACGAACTAGTCAGCGCTCTTTGTTACAAGCAATTTTTCCAAGTCGTTTTTGTTGCTCAAAATGTCTGCCCATAAATCGCCAACTTTTGCAAGACGTTTAGGAGCTGTTCTGATCGTAAAATCTTCCGGATAAATATCATCGAGTTCACTCCAACTCACAGGTAATGAAACTGTCGCAGTGTCAGAGTTTCTAGGTGAATATGGAGCCGCCAAAGTTTTGTGTCTGGCATTCATGTTGTAGTCGAAAAATACTTTGCCCGTTCGTTTCTTTACAGCCCAATCGATTGAAATGGCGTCCGGCATTACTGTTATCGCAAGCTTTGCAATTGTTGCGGCTATAGCTCGCAAATCCTCGTTTTTGTATTTTCTGATTACAGGAACATATAGATGCAGTCCCGTTTTTCCAGAGGTTTTGATGTACGTTTTGAGGTTGAGATTGTCGAGCATTTCTTTGAGCGTTGAGGCCAGTTCTCGAACCTTCTGAAAGCCTGCTCTATGCAGCTCCGGTTCCGCTCCTTTTGCTTCATTTCCGCTGTACAGGTACGGGTCAAGATCAAGAATTAGAAAATCTGGATAGTTAAGAAGCGAGCTCTCAATGTTCTTCAGGTTGCCAGTGAAAGTTGTTGGAATTCCATTGCCATCAGGGTTCGGATCAATTCGACTGTGGGCGGTGTGCAACTCTAATGCTGCCATCTGTCCGCACCACAACAAACTGAAGAGATTGTTGCACATCAGATATTGTTCGTCGTGTTTATTGTGCTCGGAGAAGTACCTCACCGTCTCCATATATGGTGGCAATTTGTTTTTCCAGTGCTTTTGGAAAAATGCTTTACCGCGAATGCCGTTTGGATAGCGAATCAAAGTCAGTGGGCGATTTCTAAGATGAGTGAGCAAATACTCTGACATCTGACAGAGATAGCGCACATAGTCTCGTTTTGTGACTGGGCCACCAGTCTCAACTGTTCCAGTCCAAAGCTCTTTGTTGAGGTTGGAAAAACCGATACTAAACTGATCGAATTTCAACTCAAGATCGTTTTTCTCGTTGTCGAGTGCTTCGATTATTTGATTCGCGAGTTCTTGAGTCAATTGGTCTCTCTCTTCCTTGCTTATTTTAGCGCGCAAGTGAAAGTCGGAGTGTCAGCTTGGACTAGGCAGCATTGAGTCCCGTTCTTTCGACAATCAACGGATACACACTGTACACTGGTTTGATTGCCGGCAACAGAACAAGGGCTTTACCCATAGCACCCTTTGATTTGATTTTTCCTTGCATCATGGCTGCCGGAACATTGACTTTGCCGAGCCAAAACTCGTGAGCTAGATCCGATTGCATGAATATTTCGACATCGGGTGTTGTCTCGCAATCACCAGGAATGATTATCAACTCTCCCGATTTTGAGCCATCTACCGTCAGCTGACCCTCGGGATTTTGGTAGTTAAAGCGAACAATCAGCTTAGACTTGAGAAGCTGATCTGAGACTTCAGGTGCATTCTTGATCCAAGTCCAGAGTTCTTGCATAACTTCGTAGAGTTGGTCAGTGTTTCGAAATATTG
>CAZCZI010000104.1:0-21494 GCA_964503045.1 uncultured Candidatus Obscuribacterales bacterium | reverse complement strand
TGACGACCACGCTGGTGCGATTTCCCGAGTCGTCATAGTTGTATTCGATGGTCGATCCATCGTTGTAGGTGACTTTCTTGAGCCAGCCTTGCGGCCAGTATTCGTAAGTTGCACTGTCCATTTCGATGTGTCCTTTGGTTGTTGATTGTCTTAGGTGCAGCAAGAATGCTTGTTCATATGGGTCTGCATGATGTCGATAATGTTCGCGCAGAGCTTGCAAAGCGGGCAAACTCCTCTATCTAAGACCCATTCCAGGCGAGTAAATGTCAGTCGCCTCGCTGCCGATTTCTTTCATTAGTCGCGGCAACGGGTGAGCGTCCCAGTTATGAGGCGCTCACCTGTTGCTGCGAAGCAATTGTACACGTGTGAAAATCGCGGCAGTTGCTTGTGTGCGATGCGATTTCATTTGCGGCTTAAAGAGAACGACAGCCGCTTCCTATACCTATTTTAAGCGGCTGCCGTCTCCAATGTTTTTACTCTTCGATTTTTGTTGGCACGCAACACAGAGCTACTCAGAAGTTAATAAGGCTTCTGATCAGTGAGGCTCTGTGTGCGTGTCGAACTGCTCGTCGTTTCCTTGCGCTTTGTGCAAGCGGTGTTCGTTATTTCTATAGGCCGCACGCAAATACAAGGAACCCAGGCAGCGCAATTGCTGTCTGGGTATTTCTTGTTTGTTCCTTGTACTTGCGTTGTGTGATTGTTTTGGTCGGCGGTGTCTTCGTGAGTGGGGGGAGTCGAAAAGCTACCTTTACCTAGTTGTTGCGGCGGCGATTTTGCAAGCGCTGCCTAATAAAAGGAAGGCTGGCTGCAGGTCCTATCAATGCGCTGTTGACAGCTGTGTGTTTTTGTGCGCTGCTGGCGATTGCAGTTTTTGGGGTGGTCGGTGGTGTGTCAGCTAGCGCTAGCTGTGGCTTGACGAATTTTAAGCATGATGCAAAGGTGGCGCGGCTATGCCACCACACGTGATGGCATATAAAAGAAAGGATATTGTTCATGTTTCTATAAAAGCTCATGAACTCTCAATTACATGAGAGACTGAGATTTCGATCTATTGGGCGCGTGCACTTCTGTTTTTAACTTTGGGACCACGTTTAGATCTGCCGGTGCTAGCGAAGCTGTGCACAGCCAGCCAGATCTGATGTTGATCTCGTTTTCTCTATATGCCATTGCTGGTGGTGCAACAGTTCGATTTCGATTACTTCTTGCCAGGAGGCGTTGGCTTTGGGCTGCCTTGGGTGACGCCTTGTTCCGAGCCTCCAAACGCCTGGTTCCAGAGGTCGCGCACGGCGGGGTTCTGCAGTTGCTTGGCGAGGTCGGCTTGTTGCTTGGTCAGCTCGGCCTCTGCCATTTTGAGAGCTGTCTTCATGGCTTCGCGATATAGGTCCATTACCTGGTCGCTGGAGAGATTCTGGTTCAGGGACTGTTCACAGAGCCTGAACATGCTTTCGCGCAAGAACAAGAGCGTTTGCGAGCGCTTCGAGAGGTCGATGACGGCTTGGGTGAACTCGATTTGAGTCTTGGCGTCGATGTTCGGGTTGGTGAGCTTGAGCTCGGCGATGAGCGTGGTTGCGACACTGAGCGCAATGTCCGGGCTCGGCTCGGCGCAGGCCAGGAAGCCCTTGCCGTCAGGGCGAGGGACTATGAGCACGCCGCGACGCGAGGCGTCCACTTCGACCCAGTGAGGCTTTGTCGGGTCATCGATTGCGTGCACTTTGACGGGGGCGCGCATGCTGGCGCAGCCGCCTAGTAACAGCGTGCTTACTGCAAGCACGCAAAGAGTGAGGAGTTTCATGTGAGGTCCTAGTGTTGTTGGTTGCTTGAGTTTGTGCGCAGAAGCAACTTCTCGACGATTGGAAGAGTAAGCGTTGTAAGAATGAGAAGCAGCGAGCCGTAAATAGGGCGGTACCAGAGCGGCCAGGTGGCGGCAAAAGGGCCGCCGATAGCGAACACCCAGACAGCGAATGACACGGCTGATGCGACAGCGCAAAACTTCGTCTTGGATGCGTACAGAAGCGGCGGGGGCTCGCTCGGTCTATAAATCGTGTAGAGAGGAGCCAGAATCAAAAGCCCGATAAAACCGACCCAGTAAAGCCATAGCGGGTTGTTCGGTTGATCGGTGATGATACCGGAGAAGGTCATGTATGCAGCCAAAATATCGGCTGGGATGTATTTGACCAGCTTTTCGAAGTAGGAGTCGTCTCGCCTGGGCTCGGCGTTGCGCGGCTCGTTTTGAGCGGGCTGACCGTTGGCCGGAGGCGGCACAGAAGGCGGGTTTGGAGGCGAAGTCATTGTTCGTCCTTGGGTTGGTTTGTCTTAAGTTCACTTTCGTGTTGCATGAAAAGCTGCAGTAAATTTGCCTGTCGACTGGCTTGTTGTGCTGATTGTCCACGTGTGAAGAATGCGGCAGCTGCTTCGATGGCGGCTAAGAGCGCGCTGTTTTCTTGCGCTTGCATTTTGGGCAGCCGTAGCCGCGCTGTGTACGCAGGCGCACTTGTGTACGCCAGCGCCAGCCGCAACTTGAGCACAGGAAGCCGTAGCTCTTTGTTGTGTTTGCCAATATGTCTTCTGGGTTCAGGTGACCGTTTGCTTCTGAGTCGAGCTCGCGTGCGATCTCAGGGAAGTTCGCCAATGAATTCGATGCCGTCAGGCGACGCTTGGTGCAATAGGGGCAGCCTGTGCCTAAAGTCACCCGGCTATAGAGGCGGGCCTGCCAGACATGATCTGGTGCCTGGTCGCACTTCCAGGTGAGAACGAGGTCGCTTGCGCCCTTGATGTTTATGCGCCTGGCCGTTAGACCGTCGTTCAACTTGGCGTAGAATTGAGTTGCCAGCTGCGGATATTCAGCTAACGTGCCGGCGTCTTCAAGGCAGCATGTAGGACAGTTGAAGTGGCGTTTTTTCAGGTCCTCGAACCTCTCGTACCACAGGTGCTTGTCTGGGCACCGCCAGAAGACACGATAAGACGCAGGCAATCGATCGGAGCTGAAGCCCAGGTTCTCCTTTGACGTGACGTAGAGACGCCTGACTTTGCTTGGGTAGTCACGGTCGAGGTTGACTCTTTCGCCCGAGAAACACTTCGGACAATGCTGCGGATTCTTTATGTGAGTGCGCGCGCAGACCTTGGTTGAGAAGACTGTATTGCAGCGCTTTTTGTGACCGCGCACCTCTTTCAGGTTGGAGCACCTCCAAAGTCCGAGCTTTCGTGAATTTGTAATGAGTCGTGATGTCGGGAAGTTGTTTTCTTTCTCGAGCCACTCGCGAGCAATTACGGCAGAGGCAGCTTCTAGGCTCCCTGCGGGCTTGGGAGTGCGCCCGGAGCATATTGAGCAGCCGGCGAAGCGAGAGCCGCCTTTAAGAGCCCGCACGCGTGTGGAAACAGCCGAGCAAAAGACATGTACTTCGCCGGACGCGCACTTGCGTCGCCACCAGGCCTTGTAGCTGGACCCTGGACCAAAGTGTCTGGGTGTGTAAGTCCCGTTTAATTTCGAGTGCCATTCACGCGACAACTTTGGAAAAGATTCTTTGAGAGACGGTCCGCGGAGGCGCGCGATCATTGCCTCCAAGACATCCGGGGCGGCAATGTATTTCTGGCGGCTTCTGGTTTTCGGTGCATCCTTCAGGCGTCCCATCAGCAGGACCTCTCAACGTCTGGCCACAAGTGCTAATACTATCGACAAAGAGCGCCTGCTCTCAATTGAGCGCTCGTTTTGCTATGACTTTCGTGTCAAAGAACATTCTTTTCTTTGCCATCAAAGTAAACAGTTACTCATCAACCAGAAAGAGAAGATCCGCGAAACAGTCGCCAGTAAAGCACTTCCGCGCGATATGAGTCGTGAAAACCCGACAAGCATTTTTGCTTGATGATCTTGCCTTCGATTGTGAAAAGAACATACTAAGGTGACAGTCGCCTCCCGGCTGATTGGTGAATAATTCGCAACTTGAAACCTACAAACCGTGGGCGGCTGGTTCCTACTTTTGAAATCTGAAGAGTCTGTTTAGAAAAGCCAGGCCCGCTGCCTGGTTGAAGTCCGTAATGCGCCGCTTGCGCTAGGTTTCGGGGCGAGTGACCGGTCGCGAAAAACTTTCGATATGTCGGTTGGCGACGCTTGCGCTACATAGTCGACACGCCTCGAACGTGCCGCCAGCGGCAGCTTTTGGGTGTTTTAATATTTCTATACTTACCAGAAGCCTAAAATTGCGCTGTGTCTATCCCTCCCAAGGGTGAACCAAAAAGAAGTCAAAATTCTCGCAAGCTCTTGTCGGACAAAGGCGCACAGTGACTGAGTTTGTAATTAGGCACCGAAAATCATTTTCATAAAAGAGGGATTTGCAGTAATATCAAAGGTTTGTGTAAACCGGCATGGTCAGCCAGGTGTAATCATTTGCGACCCGATCGAAACTTTCAAAAGGCTTTCATTTTCAATTTCAGTTGCGCTGTGTAAAGCAGCTGGTAATCATCTGTTTGATTGCCAGCCGCCAAATCGAACCCGCCTTTGACCATGCCCGCCACAGAATCGAGTACTCCGCCCCATGAGGTGCAAAAAGTCCGGCAAAGTGCGGAAGCGGGGCTTAACTACTCACTTTTGCCCCGACTCAGATCAGGCTGAATTCTCAGCGTACTTTCTCATTGCAGCAATAGCCACGTCCATCCCCCTCTTAGCCGGGTCGGCGTTTACGCGCTGGTAAATGGCAGCTGCAGACATTGACTTGTGACCCAAGGCTTTCATGATGATTGGTGTATTAATACCAGAAATCGCCATGATACTGCCTGCGGTGCGACGCAGATCGTGAATTCGCAAGTCCTCAATGCCGGCGGACTCAATGATCTTCTTCCATGCTTTCTTGGGCTCGGTGAGATGATTGTCGACCAGCATCTTGTTTTGAGGATTCCCTCCCGGAAACACCCATGGCGAGCCAGCACGCTGTTGATGTCGTTCGTGTAGAACCTCTAGAGCGGCATCTGATAAAGCAATGACTTGAGAGTCCCCATTTTTGGTTCTTGGAATTAGCCAAATTCCGGTGTCGAGACTTACGTCTTCCCAAGCCATTGCCATGACGTTACCACTGCGGGCGCCCGTCCAGAGGCACATGAGGAAGAAATCGCGAATACGTTCGTCGGGATAACTCTTGATTGCGGTAAGCAACGGCTTGAACTCAGAGGGTTGAATGAAGCGTTCTCGACTCTGTACCTTGAAGCCATCAAGATTTAAAACGCACTCGTTTTTGCACAGCTGCTTCTTGGCGCCCCAATTGAGTATGGCTCTAATGTAGTTTTTGCCTTTGTTGGCCGCATGTATTTTTCCGTCTGCAGCAAGGCGATTGATAGCCGCTTGCAATACAGAACCAGTAACCTGAGACAGTTTCAGCGGCAATTCCTTGCCGAACCAGCGGTCAATATCCGCACGGATCTCTTTGGCTGTTACAAGCCGGCCTTGGGCGTATTGATCGAAATAGAGATCGACAAGTTGAAGCAGAGTCAGCTCGTCACGTGCGTGCTGACGCTGTTCCACGAAGTCAACACCTTTTACGAGCTCGGCGTTTAGAAGTACAGCTTTGTCGCGGGCTTCATCTAGGCTTACGGCCGGGAAATTACCGATTGTTGCCCATTGTGCTGTGCCGTTGATTTTTCGCCGTAGCCGGAAGACTTTTGATCCACTCGGCATGACCTCTATAAGGAGTCCTGAGACTTTGAGATCGTATAAGCGTTGTCTTGTGCTTGTTGGCTCTAATTTCTGAATAAACCCTTCTGTAAGTGTGAGCTTATTCTCGTGCAATCTCCTCTTGCTCCGTTTCTGTTTTTTGCGTGGAGATTTTTGTCTCCCCGAGGAAGATTTTGTCTCCCTTTTGTCTCCCAATGATCTCTTAGAAGACGCGAAAGGTTCTGAGGATGGACTAATGTCAAGCGCAAAATTTGCCATTATATGGCTCTTTTAGACAAATTATAGGGATATGCTTTAAGCCCTATACCCTATATCTAACGGGGTTTAACACGCAAACCTCGTCAGTGCAAAGGAGACGCTCTACCAACTGAGCCAAGCCCCCGTCGGGCTTCGACGGACTCCGGGTTGCTTTGTCTCCCCATTTGTCTCCCTTTCAATATAGGGCGAGCGGGTTGAACCTCCGGCTTTTGTCATTGTACTGGTTCGGCATTGACCAACAAGACCCAAGCCAGAATTGTTCACGTCGGTTTACGTTCAAGGAATTGCTATATAGGTACACCGCTCCAGCTGACATCCGGCTTAGGAGAAACAAGAAGGGAGACAATGCAGGGAGACAATTTCGGAAATCAGTAGCCAAACTAAAAAGCTTGATCTGAATTTGGTGAATTTATGAGGACAAGGAGTGGTAGTAACACATTGGAAGCGGCGCTGGTAATACGGCTCCCGTTACTTCACAACTACTTTTCATGAGTTCTAAAAGGTAGTGAATCTGATAGCTCTTGCCTAATCAGCGTTGCGGAATTGTAGATAGGACCCTTTATCCTGCCTTACTTCGTGCGGCGCTCCGCGAGCTCATGGCGGCGTCGTCTCTCTCAGTCTTTGGAGCGCTGCATGGAGTAAACCTTCCCTCTAGCCTCAGCAGCATGAATATGCTGCGTAACATCAATTTATGAATGTGCACGGGTCAAGATCATTACGCAGGGGTATGGGGACGGCAGTCCCCCGAAAAAAGAGCAGAAAGAGGGGAATCTCCGGTTGCTTTACGCGCGAACACGGCTGCGGCGCTGCCAGAATACCGCGGCGCAGGGTCCCATTGTCAAGCCCAAAGAGCGGAGCGTGGCTTGACAATGGGTGCAAGCGGTAGGCTAGGCGCCGGCAGTAAAAGTGTGAGCGCATGCCCAGGAGCGAGCGACGGAAGCAACTCCAAGGAGCGCTTTCTGCAATACAAAAGCTTGAAGAAGAAAGCGAAGCTGATGCGCTTGCAATCGAATCATTGAGACAACGAGTATCCGAGTTGGAGTCGGCAGTAATAAGCGCCGGCAATGATAATGCTTCGCTTCAAGCTACTATCGAGCAATTGAAACAGCAGGTGAAGTCGCAGGAGTTAGAAATGGGTCGGTTGCACACAACGATCGACGATGACCGCAAGCATCACTATGAAGAGCTTGCGCAACTGAAAAATGCGCATGCCCAGGAGCGAGCGACAGCAAGCGCACAAAGAGAAGAGGCGATCAAAGAGGCTGCCGAATACAAAGGCCAGCTGCAGGTGTTGAAGTCTCAGAACACGGAGCTTATTGCCAAGCTCGCCGAGCGTGGCGACGGACAGAAGCAATTGAACCAATAATGATGAGTCGTTTTGAGTGTGAGCTCGTGTTTCTTTGAGGACGGCTTCTGATGCCGCTCTTGCCGTTTGAACGGTCTCTACTATAAAGAGTCGCACAAGAAATCCAAAGAAAATTTTTTGTGCCGGTATTGTATATAGTGCCTGAAATGCAAAAAAAAAAGAAAGCGGGCGGATCGTTTTTGAGGCGACCCGCCCGTTTTCTGAAGTTAACTCGATGAAACCAAGCTTGGCGTCACCGTCGTCTCAATCTTACAATTCTGAGAATTGCTTCTGTCATTCGTCGATATCTGCGCTGTACGAAGCTGCGAGTGTCTGCCTTAGTACTCCTCCCCTTTACTTCATGCATTCTGGTGCTACACTCAAATTAACCAGCTAGGTGACTAGAAATGAAAAAAGCCCTTTATTTGTTGCTCTCTTCAGTGTCGGCAGCGTACATTCTCTCTCTTTGTCTTTTAACTGTTGATGGCATTCGGACTTTGCAAAGTGGCTTCGAGTTTGTCCAATCCAAATCATTATCTGTTTTTGCAAACATCGTGGTGCGTAGTGTTGTCGGTTTGCCAGAAGGCACGGTGCGTGCCATGCTGGGCGCACCCACCTTTTCAACCTCATCTATCGATTCTTTAAATTGGCCCACCGCAGCCAAACTCGCTCACACGAATTTGATCTATCGTTTCGGATCTAAAGATCCGGTGTATGTCCTTGTTTGTCTCACCGAAAAAGACTTCTGTTCATCAGCTAGTATTGTCGACGGCATTGACGAAGCGATACGAGAAGAACGGTTTTTTGATCATCTAACATGTTTTCTAAGGACGTGTCCCAAAGAGCATGAAGTCTTCCAGAAGTTGGGAATTCCAAACTGTATTACTCAAATTGTCGCTACGCAAAAGCAGTCGCGAGATTTTATTGCCGAGCATGTTGGAATCCATCGACCTACGAAAGTAATTCCTATTGGTTCAAAAGTGGCCACCTATAAATTCGGTAGCGAAGACTCTCTTGAAATAACACTTTTCGAGAATAAGGTTCGAGACTTCGACATCTACACCCGTATGTATTAGGCTTTTTTTGCCTGATCCCTTCTCCAACGCTCGCCGTCAAATGCTGAGTACTTTCCTGGTTTCCACGCAACAACCGGGGGGTCAGTAGGGTCACCTTGGTCATCCCAGGGAAGACCGATAGTGCCGACGATACCTTTTTTCTTGGAATTTTCCTCGGTAACATCGTGCCTGATTTTGTAACCTTCGCTCGCGTACCATCCGAAGGTTTTCCGGCTGTCTGGATCAAACATGAAGATGTTATCGTCTCCATTAATGGTCCACAACCGAGCATGACCGACTAGTGCTTCTTCGTAGTCGGATTTTGCAAGTCCAGAATCTTTACCAGTACTCGAATACCAACGCTCGTGTGTAACCGGATTTTCGTTTTCTTGTTTGTGGGAAATAAAGAAGTCTGTTGCTTTTCGTCCAGAAGGCAGCCTCGGTCGGTTGCTGAACCCCCAACCGCTCTTGGCGGGATTTGAACTGGCTGCGTCGAGCACGTTCCAATTGCTGTCGAATGCCACTGCGAGGGTATGTTCTATTCCTTCTGATTTTTGCATACCGGCCAACACGTTCAAATAATCGACGACTTTATTCATGAACACTGTCTGCGGGGGCACCGGAAGCAATCCTAGTGGATCAGTCAGGTTCAGAGGATTATTTGAAACATAGGCATAGGAATTAAGCACATTTACCCACCGAACTGCAGGATCCGGCTGAACAAATGAGCCAGTGTTGGGATTGTAATGCCTTGCTCGGTAATAGTACAGGCCAGTCTCGCTATCGAAACACTGCCCAGTATAGCCGTGCGAAATTCCGCTAAGACCGTCGGTTTCACCGAAGGGACCATATGCGACCTTAGCCGTGTTGTCGCCACCGGCATCGCTCGTTCCGACAACTGAGCCGAGCCGATCGTGGTGCAGGTACGTCACGTCACCATTTGGCGCAATTTGCAGCAAGATGTCGTCTAGCCCATTCCCATAGACAAAACGGTTGACCAGATCTCCGTTCTCGTCATATTCGGCGATCCGCTGGAACCCGGCGTACAAGAATCGGCTTTTCGAAGCACCGATAGACTTCTGCACTTGACGGTTCTGCGGATCGTAGAGGAAATCGATGCTGGTGCCTCCATCGTCAGCGGACGTCAGCCGATTTTGCTGATCGTACGTGAAAGCCCACGTGTCGTTATCTTCCAGGCAGCCGTTATCGTTGTAGCTGTACGTGTCACCGCCGACCGTGGGATAAGTGTTGATATCAGATGCGGTGCCGTATGACGTGGTTCCACTCGATCCAGGGTGCCACATAAAGTCAGCATCATTCACTTCTTGGCCGATCAAGTCTCCGGCATCGTTATATGTGTACTCGAACAGCACGCTAGAGCCATCAAACGTGTGGGAGATACTCTCCACCTGGTTGTCGTCTCGGTATGTGAAGTCAGTTTCGACTCCATTCCCGAAAGTGATTTTCTTCCGACGTGAGAGATCGTCGTACTCGAACTCCACAGTCGGAGTCATTGCGCCGTTGAGGGTGATGCTCTTCAGTCTGTTGATCTCGTCGAACTCCCTTTCAACGTAGTACGAATCGGGGAAGGTGATTTTAATCACATTCCCTACTTCGTCAAGATCGTAGGAAACGGTCTTGCTATCAGGCATTTCCTCGCTTGTGAGTCGGCCTGCGGTGTCATAGCCATATTGGAATTCGCCGCTTCCAGGTTCCCCCATTACAGGCGTAGTCGAAATGGTCTGGACTCTGCCAGCAGGATCATAGTCGAATGTAACTTCAGGCAGATTATCCGGGGTCTTCACTCGGAGCCGGTTAAGCTCATCGTATTCGAAGACTGTTTCCTCGCCAGCTCGGTTGGTGAAGCTCACGAGATTGCCGTTTTCGTCCCAGTCGAACTCTTCAAAGCTCGAGTCGGCATAAGTTATCTTTTTCAGACGGTCAAAGCCATCATACTCGTACAGAGTCTCATTGCTCCGCGGGTCCAAGATAGATTGGATCAAACCGTTGTCGGTATAGCTATTGGTCGCTACCGTGTTATTCGCTGCATCTTCTACAATGTACACTTGACCACGAGCGTCATGATCCATTTCGGTGACTCGTTCCTCAGGGTCTTCAACAGAGTTCAGTCGCCTCAGAGTGTCATAGCCAAAAGACCTAACATGTGTCATCGGGTCAGTCTTGAACTCTACCTGGTTTGCCTTTGTATAGCTTGCCTGATACGTCTGCCAGGGACTCAAAACGTCGCCTGTGGAGTGACGTCTCACGGTGCAGTTCCCATTCGCGTCATACTGGAATTCAGTTACTTGAGAGGTAAACGGAGACGGCGCTGTCACAGACTCCAATTGGCGAAGGGAATTAAATTGCTTGCTCGTCTCGTTACCACGAGCATCAATAACGCTGTCTGCATTCCCAACAGAATCATATCCGTACTGTGTGGTGAGATTGAGGCGTCCCATGCCTTCATCATGAACAAAAGCTTCAAGAGTTTCGTCGGATTCGCTCCAGTTGTACTTGTCAACAATTCCGGTAGGATCCGTAGCAGTTTCCAGTCTGCCATACGCATCATAGGTGAAAACACTCTCTGGAATTGCGCTATCAACTTCCGGTTGCAAGATACTGAGCAGCTGACCTGTACTGTTGTCATAGTCGAAAGTCGTCACATTTCCGCGACCGTCTTCAACTGTTTCTACCCGATTCCACACCGAGTCGTACGTAAAGGTCTGAACAATGTCGATCAGCCCTGAACCGGGCTTGGGATGAGCAGTGATTTCCAGTACGTTGTTGTTAACGTCATATGAGTATTCAACGCTGTTGCCTTCTGGCATCGTCGATTTGACTAAACGATTATTGCCATCGAATTCTTTGGTGACCTCACTTCCCAGCGCATCGATACTACGAGTGGTATTACCGTTTCGGTCGAAGTAGTAGACCTTGCTGTTCGTTTCTGGATCTTTCTCTTCGCTTCTCGCACCGGCGAAGAAATATTCCCAGGTGTTGTTCTCGGCGTCCGTCTGCGTTTGCACTCGTCCGAGAGTGTCGTAGACGTTCGTCACGAACTCATCCATGGGGTTTTGTGGCATGAAAACCTTCGTCAGCCGTCCCGGGATATCGTACTCGTACACGATGTCTTCCGAGTCCGGATCGGTGACGGTCGTCAAATCCTCATCGGTGTAATCAAACACTACAGTGCGGCTGTTGCCGTCTGTGATGCTCGTCAGCTTATCGCCCGTGTAAGTGAACTCAAGGGTGCGACCAAGTCCGGTGTCGACTTCGTCGAGCTTGTCACTGACATACGTTAGGGTGGTCGTCATTCCGAAAGGATGAACAATCGTCGCCAGCTGCCCGTCCGCGTTGAAGTTGTAGTCTACTTTTTGCGGAGTCGTCAGCGTGAATTCGTCACCGTCTTTGGTGAGTTCGTTGGCGCTGCCGATTGCCGAAACGTAGTCGCCATTGGGAAGTTTTGCGAACACATCTGCAGACGTGGGTGTCTTAATAACGACAGTGTTTGCCGTCATCTGATCAACCAACCAAGCGTTTGCGACGGCGGTCGCCAGAATTTTTTCTAGCGGCTTCGACAAATCGCTCATAAGATCAACACAGACGAACATTTCAACAATTCCAGCGGCCGCAGCAAGAGCCGTTTCTTGACCATAGGCTAGGAAGCCATCAACACGTTCATGCGCAGTAAAGTCGAAGTTATGTTTCCATCCTAGCCCGAGCGTCCCATTCACAAGTCTATTCTTGGAATTGTAAAAACGCGTAAAAGCTAGTCCATAAGGAGCCGGCGCGCTCCCGACTGTCAAGTCTGTCTTTTCGGAGAGAAAGTCACCCGTAAACATTCCAATTGGCTCATCAGATTTTGTGGTATCAGAGTCCTTCAGCTTCCAAATGGCCAAGAATTTAACTGTCTCATCATTAGCTTCTTCCGGAGTAACCACCTTCTTTACTCTTTTACCCTTTAGTCCTCCGCCGATGATCCCGATGGCACCTGAGTAAGGATAGGGAGGAATCACGTAGTACGCGTATCCCTGCCAGTCTTCGAGGGTGACCTCTCCGTCTTCAGGCAGAACAACAACGTAGCCGTTATTGATCCAGACGCTTTCGATGTCGGTCTTGGTCCCGGTATCGTAGTTGACCAGGTTCGGCTCGACATCGGAAGTCCAGTTTCCGCTGTCTGCGTAATAAATCTTTTGACCGGCATTGGCTGCCACGTCTACAAGGGTGGTCGTGCTAGCGCTGACGACATTGTAAGTTTGCGCGCTGCACGCTGCCTCATTTGCGACGCCATGCATTGCGCTGGTGGTTGCGCTCACATTGGGACCATCCCAGTTCAGGTCCAAGTTGGCGCTCGTTTTCACCACCATGGAAATGTCCATGGCGGGAGTATCGTAATACTCAACCACACCAATCTGGTGGTGATGCGCTGTCCGGCAGTTGGTCATGCGGTCGACGATATCGTTGTTCATGCCGCCCAAGGCATTGAGCGTGTACCACTCAATGGAGAGCGTCTCTCCGAGCACGTCTTCGTCGGTGTCAGCACCGCCGTCAAAGAGCGCCTGCTCCAGTCGACGTCGGTGTTCTTCGACCATTGCTCGCCCACCGGTGCCCCAGGCGTTAGCGATGACATAGTATTTGTCTGCCCAGATGCGGTAGTAAGCGTACTGGTCAGCCCAGCCCCAGGAGTAGGGATGCTCTGCCGTGAGCAGCATTGAGTTCCAGGTGCCTGTACCTTGGGCGTCGCTGGTGGCGATCAGAGCGCCATCAAGGCGAAGCTCAGCTTCGTGACTGCCGTTGAAGAACAGCGTGAAGCGTTTGCCGTAGATGTCCTGCGAGTAGAAAGTCTCATCGATCGTGTCGTACTGCACGCGAAGCGTGCACTTATACGCGTTCGGGATGTCGCTCCAGATATCGGGCTCGCTTTCCGGCTTCAAGTATGGGTGCTCGGTGTCGCGCACCTGACCGGACTGCGGCACGATGCGGCGGCCGCCCACGATCTCATCGACTTTAGCGCCGTGCGCATTCGTCTTGATGTAGTCGACGAGATTGCCGGTCAGCGTGTCGAGGTTCGCGCGGATGTTTGTCCGGTTGATGTCTTCGATGTAATCAGCGGTTTGAGTGGCACCGTCGGTGGCGTCATCCATGAATTCGGTTGAGTCGTAATCCATGGCGGTTGCCAGGTTTATGCCGGCAATTTCTTCATGAACTTTAAGAGCAGGGTCGAAATAATAGTACGTGGAATCGATCTCCACGCGCACCCAGCAGTGAGTGACGTCGATGACATAATCCGGGTAGATGTACGTCAGGTCCGCAGGGATGCCGGCATTGGACAGGAGCCAATAGGCAGGCAAAAGATTGGTGGGCTCAGTGCCGAGCCAATCGTGGATGGGCCCGTAGTCGAGGCGAACCTGCCCAAAGACCAGATCGGCCGTATAGCCAGCTTCTCGGCAGAGAGCGACCATGAGTTCTGCCTGGTCGAATGCGTTTCCATATCCGTCCAGTAAAGTGCCCACTGGACCGCGCTGCGAGCCAAATGTCGCCTCGAAATTGATGTTGTTGTAGACGTGCTCGAAGATGAGGTCGACGTCGTTTTTTAGGGCTCGTGCCAGTTCCGCGATGGATGCCGGGCTGCCGACCGTGTTGCTGGCGTAGCCGCCGACAACTGACTTGACAGTGCCCGACTGCTTGAATGCCTTCAGGTCGAACACCTTAGCTGGACGCGATCGCGATTCGATCAGTTGGCGCGCGATTGCATGCGGTGCCGCCGGTGGTGCCTTCTTTGTGCCGAAGACTGGAGGAGGTTGGATGGGTCCGAGCTTGTTGCGTTGTTTTGCTGAGCCAGGGCCTCGATTGCCCGGCTTCTTCTTTTTGGTAGACATGATGTCTTTCCTTTGTTATTGATTGTTTAGCTCTCGCTTGAAGCAGGAGCAGGGGTTGGAGCCGCAAGCGGGGCAAGCGGCGGCGGCGGGGTGACGACCACGCTGGTGCGATTTCCCGAGTCGTCATAGTTGTATTCGATGGTCGATCCATCGTTGTAGGTGACTTTCTTGAGCCAGCCTTGCGGCCAGTATTCGTAAGTTGCACTGTCCATTTCGATGTGTCCTTTGGTTGTTGATTGTCTTAGGTGCAGCAAGAATGCTTGTTCATATGGGTCTGCATGATGTCGATAATGTTCGCGCAGAGCTTGCAAAGCGGGCAAACTCCTCTATCTAAGACCCATTCCAGGCGAGTAAATGTCAGTCGCCTCGCTGCCGATTTCTTTCATTAGTCGCGGCAACGGGTGAGCGTCCCAGTTATGAGGCGCTCACCTGTTGCTGCGAAGCAATTGTACACGTGTGAAAATCGCGGCAGTTGCTTGTGTGCGATGCGATTTCATTTGCGGCTTAAAGAGAACGACAGCCGCTTCCTATACCTATTTTAAGCGGCTGCCGTCTCCAATGTTTTTACTCTTCGATTTTTGTTGGCACGCAACACAGAGCTACTCAGAAGTTAATAAGGCTTCTGATCAGTGAGGCTCTGTGTGCGTGTCGAACTGCTCGTCGTTTCCTTGCGCTTTGTGCAAGCGGTGTTCGTTATTTCTATAGGCCGCACGCAAATACAAGGAACCCAGGCAGCGCAATTGCTGTCTGGGTATTTCTTGTTTGTTCCTTGTACTTGCGTTGTGTGATTGTTTTGGTCGGCGGTGTCTTCGTGAGTGGGGGGAGTCGAAAAGCTACCTTTACCTAGTTGTTGCGGCGGCGATTTTGCAAGCGCTGCCTAATAAAAGGAAGGCTGGCTGCAGGTCCTATCAATGCGCTGTTGACAGCTGTGTGTTTTTGTGCGCTGCTGGCGATTGCAGTTTTTGGGGTGGTCGGTGGTGTGTCAGCTAGCGCTAGCTGTGGCTTGACGAATTTTAAGCATGATGCAAAGGTGGCGCGGCTATGCCACCACACGTGATGGCATATAAAAGAAAGGATATTGTTCATGTTTCTATAAAAGCTCATGAACTCTCAATTACATGAGAGACTGAGATTTCGATCTATTGGGCGCGTGCACTTCTGTTTTTAACTTTGGGACCACGTTTAGATCTGCCGGTGCTAGCGAAGCTGTGCACAGCCAGCCAGATCTGATGTTGATCTCGTTTTCTCTATATGCCATTGCTGGTGGTGCAACAGTTCGATTTCGATTACTTCTTGCCAGGAGGCGTTGGCTTTGGGCTGCCTTGGGTGACGCCTTGTTCCGAGCCTCCAAACGCCTGGTTCCAGAGGTCGCGCACGGCGGGGTTCTGCAGTTGCTTGGCGAGGTCGGCTTGTTGCTTGGTCAGCTCGGCCTCTGCCATTTTGAGAGCTGTCTTCATGGCTTCGCGATATAGGTCCATTACCTGGTCGCTGGAGAGATTCTGGTTCAGGGACTGTTCACAGAGCCTGAACATGCTTTCGCGCAAGAACAAGAGCGTTTGCGAGCGCTTCGAGAGGTCGATGACGGCTTGGGTGAACTCGATTTGAGTCTTGGCGTCGATGTTCGGGTTGGTGAGCTTGAGCTCGGCGATGAGCGTGGTTGCGACACTGAGCGCAATGTCCGGGCTCGGCTCGGCGCAGGCCAGGAAGCCCTTGCCGTCAGGGCGAGGGACTATGAGCACGCCGCGACGCGAGGCGTCCACTTCGACCCAGTGAGGCTTTGTCGGGTCATCGATTGCGTGCACTTTGACGGGGGCGCGCATGCTGGCGCAGCCGCCTAGTAACAGCGTGCTTACTGCAAGCACGCAAAGAGTGAGGAGTTTCATGTGAGGTCCTAGTGTTGTTGGTTGCTTGAGTTTGTGCGCAGAAGCAACTTCTCGACGATTGGAAGAGTAAGCGTTGTAAGAATGAGAAGCAGCGAGCCGTAAATAGGGCGGTACCAGAGCGGCCAGGTGGCGGCAAAAGGGCCGCCGATAGCGAACACCCAGACAGCGAATGACACGGCTGATGCGACAGCGCAAAACTTCGTCTTGGATGCGTACAGAAGCGGCGGGGGCTCGCTCGGTCTATAAATCGTGTAGAGAGGAGCCAGAATCAAAAGCCCGATAAAACCGACCCAGTAAAGCCATAGCGGGTTGTTCGGTTGATCGGTGATGATACCGGAGAAGGTCATGTATGCAGCCAAAATATCGGCTGGGATGTATTTGACCAGCTTTTCGAAGTAGGAGTCGTCTCGCCTGGGCTCGGCGTTGCGCGGCTCGTTTTGAGCGGGCTGACCGTTGGCCGGAGGCGGCACAGAAGGCGGGTTTGGAGGCGAAGTCATTGTTCGTCCTTGGGTTGGTTTGTCTTAAGTTCACTTTCGTGTTGCATGAAAAGCTGCAGTAAATTTGCCTGTCGACTGGCTTGTTGTGCTGATTGTCCACGTGTGAAGAATGCGGCAGCTGCTTCGATGGCGGCTAAGAGCGCGCTGTTTTCTTGCGCTTGCATTTTGGGCAGCCGTAGCCGCGCTGTGTACGCAGGCGCACTTGTGTACGCCAGCGCCAGCCGCAACTTGAGCACAGGAAGCCGTAGCTCTTTGTTGTGTTTGCCAATATGTCTTCTGGGTTCAGGTGACCGTTTGCTTCTGAGTCGAGCTCGCGTGCGATCTCAGGGAAGTTCGCCAATGAATTCGATGCCGTCAGGCGACGCTTGGTGCAATAGGGGCAGCCTGTGCCTAAAGTCACCCGGCTATAGAGGCGGGCCTGCCAGACATGATCTGGTGCCTGGTCGCACTTCCAGGTGAGAACGAGGTCGCTTGCGCCCTTGATGTTTATGCGCCTGGCCGTTAGACCGTCGTTCAACTTGGCGTAGAATTGAGTTGCCAGCTGCGGATATTCAGCTAACGTGCCGGCGTCTTCAAGGCAGCATGTAGGACAGTTGAAGTGGCGTTTTTTCAGGTCCTCGAACCTCTCGTACCACAGGTGCTTGTCTGGGCACCGCCAGAAGACACGATAAGACGCAGGCAATCGATCGGAGCTGAAGCCCAGGTTCTCCTTTGACGTGACGTAGAGACGCCTGACTTTGCTTGGGTAGTCACGGTCGAGGTTGACTCTTTCGCCCGAGAAACACTTCGGACAATGCTGCGGATTCTTTATGTGAGTGCGCGCGCAGACCTTGGTTGAGAAGACTGTATTGCAGCGCTTTTTGTGACCGCGCACCTCTTTCAGGTTGGAGCACCTCCAAAGTCCGAGCTTTCGTGAATTTGTAATGAGTCGTGATGTCGGGAAGTTGTTTTCTTTCTCGAGCCACTCGCGAGCAATTACGGCAGAGGCAGCTTCTAGGCTCCCTGCGGGCTTGGGAGTGCGCCCGGAGCATATTGAGCAGCCGGCGAAGCGAGAGCCGCCTTTAAGAGCCCGCACGCGTGTGGAAACAGCCGAGCAAAAGACATGTACTTCGCCGGACGCGCACTTGCGTCGCCACCAGGCCTTGTAGCTGGACCCTGGACCAAAGTGTCTGGGTGTGTAAGTCCCGTTTAATTTCGAGTGCCATTCACGCGACAACTTTGGAAAAGATTCTTTGAGAGACGGTCCGCGGAGGCGCGCGATCATTGCCTCCAAGACATCCGGGGCGGCAATGTATTTCTGGCGGCTTCTGGTTTTCGGTGCATCCTTCAGGCGTCCCATCAGCAGGACCTCTCAACGTCTGGCCACAAGTGCTAATACTATCGACAAAGAGCGCCTGCTCTCAATTGAGCGCTCGTTTTGCTATGACTTTCGTGTCAAAGAACATTCTTTTCTTTGCCATCAAAGTAAACAGTTACTCATCAACCAGAAAGAGAAGATCCGCGAAACAGTCGCCAGTAAAGCACTTCCGCGCGATATGAGTCGTGAAAACCCGACAAGCATTTTTGCTTGATGATCTTGCCTTCGATTGTGAAAAGAACATACTAAGGTGACAGTCGCCTCCCGGCTGATTGGTGAATAATTCGCAACTTGAAACCTACAAACCGTGGGCGGCTGGTTCCTACTTTTGAAATCTGAAGAGTCTGTTTAGAAAAGCCAGGCCCGCTGCCTGGTTGAAGTCCGTAATGCGCCGCTTGCGCTAGGTTTCGGGGCGAGTGACCGGTCGCGAAAAACTTTCGATATGTCGGTTGGCGACGCTTGCGCTACATAGTCGACACGCCTCGAACGTGCCGCCAGCGGCAGCTTTTGGGTGTTTTAATATTTCTATACTTACCAGAAGCCTAAAATTGCGCTGTGTCTATCCCTCCCAAGGGTGAACCAAAAAGAAGTCAAAATTCTCGCAAGCTCTTGTCGGACAAAGGCGCACAGTGACTGAGTTTGTAATTAGGCACCGAAAATCATTTTCATAAAAGAGGGATTTGCAGTAATATCAAAGGTTTGTGTAAACCGGCATGGTCAGCCAGGTGTAATCATTTGCGACCCGATCGAAACTTTCAAAAGGCTTTCATTTTCAATTTCAGTTGCGCTGTGTAAAGCAGCTGGTAATCATCTGTTTGATTGCCAGCCGCCAAATCGAACCCGCCTTTGACCATGCCCGCCACAGAATCGAGTACTCCGCCCCATGAGGTGCAAAAAGTCCGGCAAAGTGCGGAAGCGGGGCTTAACTACTCACTTTTGCCCCGACTCAGATCAGGCTGAATTCTCAGCGTACTTTCTCATTGCAGCAATAGCCACGTCCATCCCCCTCTTAGCCGGGTCGGCGTTTACGCGCTGGTAAATGGCAGCTGCAGACATTGACTTGTGACCCAAGGCTTTCATGATGATTGGTGTATTAATACCAGAAATCGCCATGATACTGCCTGCGGTGCGACGCAGATCGTGAATTCGCAAGTCCTCAATGCCGGCGGACTCAATGATCTTCTTCCATGCTTTCTTGGGCTCGGTGAGATGATTGTCGACCAGCATCTTGTTTTGAGGATTCCCTCCCGGAAACACCCATGGCGAGCCAGCACGCTGTTGATGTCGTTCGTGTAGAACCTCTAGAGCGGCATCTGATAAAGCAATGACTTGAGAGTCCCCATTTTTGGTTCTTGGAATTAGCCAAATTCCGGTGTCGAGACTTACGTCTTCCCAAGCCATTGCCATGACGTTACCACTGCGGGCGCCCGTCCAGAGGCACATGAGGAAGAAATCGCGAATACGTTCGTCGGGATAACTCTTGATTGCGGTAAGCAACGGCTTGAACTCAGAGGGTTGAATGAAGCGTTCTCGACTCTGTACCTTGAAGCCATCAAGATTTAAAACGCACTCGTTTTTGCACAGCTGCTTCTTGGCGCCCCAATTGAGTATGGCTCTAATGTAGTTTTTGCCTTTGTTGGCCGCATGTATTTTTCCGTCTGCAGCAAGGCGATTGATAGCCGCTTGCAATACAGAACCAGTAACCTGAGACAGTTTCAGCGGCAATTCCTTGCCGAACCAGCGGTCAATATCCGCACGGATCTCTTTGGCTGTTACAAGCCGGCCTTGGGCGTATTGATCGAAATAGAGATCGACAAGTTGAAGCAGAGTCAGCTCGTCACGTGCGTGCTGACGCTGTTCCACGAAGTCAACACCTTTTACGAGCTCGGCGTTTAGAAGTACAGCTTTGTCGCGGGCTTCATCTAGGCTTACGGCCGGGAAATTACCGATTGTTGCCCATTGTGCTGTGCCGTTGATTTTTCGCCGTAGCCGGAAGACTTTTGATCCACTCGGCATGACCTCTATAAGGAGTCCTGAGACTTTGAGATCGTATAAGCGTTGTCTTGTGCTTGTTGGCTCTAATTTCTGAATAAACCCTTCTGTAAGTGTGAGCTTATTCTCGTGCAATCTCCTCTTGCTCCGTTTCTGTTTTTTGCGTGGAGATTTTTGTCTCCCCGAGGAAGATTTTGTCTCCCTTTTGTCTCCCAATGATCTCTTAGAAGACGCGAAAGGTTCTGAGGATGGACTAATGTCAAGCGCAAAATTTGCCATTATATGGCTCTTTTAGACAAATTATAGGGATATGCTTTAAGCCCTATACCCTATATCTAACGGGGTTTAACACGCAAACCTCGTCAGTGCAAAGGAGACGCTCTACCAACTGAGCCAAGCCCCCGTCGGGCTTCGACGGACTCCGGGTTGCTTTGTCTCCCCATTTGTCTCCCTTTCAATATAGGGCGAGCGGGTTGAACCTCCGGCTTTTGTCATTGTACTGGTTCGGCATTGACCAACAAGACCCAAGCCAGAATTGTTCACGTCGGTTTACGTTCAAGGAATTGCTATATAGGTACACCGCTCCAGCTGACATCCGGCTTAGGAGAAACAAGAAGGGAGACAATGCAGGGAGACAATTTCGGAAATCAGTAGCCAAACTAAAAAGCTTGATCTGAATTTGGTGAATTTATGAGGACAAGGAGTGGTAGTAACACATTGGAAGCGGCGCTGGTAATACGGCTCCCGTTACTTCACAACTACTTTTCATGAGTTCTAAAAGGTAGTGAATCTGATAGCTCTTGCCTAATCAGCGTTGCGGAATTGTAGATAGGACCCTTTATCCTGCCTTACTTCGTGCGGCGCTCCGCGAGCTCATGGCGGCGTCGTCTCTCTCAGTCTTTGGAGCGCTGCATGGAGTAAACCTTCCCTCTAGCCTCAGCAGCATGAATATGCTGCGTAACATCAATTTATGAATGTGCACGGGTCAAGATCATTACGCAGGGGTATGGGGACGGCAGTCCCCCGAAAAAAGAGCAGAAAGAGGGGAATCTCCGGTTGCTTTACGCGCGAACACGGCTGCGGCGCTGCCAGAATACCGCGGCGCAGGGTCCCATTGTCAAGCCCAAAGAGCGGAGCGTGGCTTGACAATGGGTGCAAGCGGTAGGCTAGGCGCCGGCAGTAAAAGTGTGAGCGCATGCCCAGGAGCGAGCGACGGAAGCAACTCCAAGGAGCGCTTTCTGCAATACAAAAGCTTGAAGAAGAAAGCGAAGCTGATGCGCTTGCAATCGAATCATTGAGACAACGAGTATCCGAGTTGGAGTCGGCAGTAATAAGCGCCGGCAATGATAATGCTTCGCTTCAAGCTACTATCGAGCAATTGAAACAGCAGGTGAAGTCGCAGGAGTTAGAAATGGGTCGGTTGCACACAACGATCGACGATGACCGCAAGCATCACTATGAAGAGCTTGCGCAACTGAAAAATGCGCATGCCCAGGAGCGAGCGACAGCAAGCGCACAAAGAGAAGAGGCGATCAAAGAGGCTGCCGAATACAAAGGCCAGCTGCAGGT
>CAZCZI010000103.1:0-22133 GCA_964503045.1 uncultured Candidatus Obscuribacterales bacterium | reverse complement strand
TTGCGATCCATGTCGATTGTGTATTCCCAACCAGACCAAAGCGCTGAACCTACAATTGGTCGCTCGAGAGTGCCTTCTTTATTCACTTTCACATCGACGTTGCTCTTGTCGATTGGTCCTAACCTAACTCTATTGACGGTAAATTCGTACGCTACTCCCACTCCTGAAACTCCAGCGGCTGTGGTTTCCTTTGCATCATCCGGAAGTTTCAGACCATATCGCCTGAGGCTATCCAAGTTTGGAAAAGTAATTGTGGAGCTTATATTGCCGGTATCGAAAATCATCTCATTGGCTCTGCCGTTGACCTCGACGCTGACGATGATTCGTCTTGAACTTGGCTCCCAAATAAATGGAACAATATTGGGATCTTTTGGAGTATATGCATTTACAAACTGAGGCTGCGACTGGGTTCTCTTTGTAAAGTGAATTGATTTCGAACCGGCGTCTACTGTATAAGTGAAGTCTTGGAAAAAGTTTTGTCCTAACAGCGCGAAGGGAGGAGTTTCCTCAGTAACTTGCACTTTGACTCCTTTTCGAGAGATTTGACCGACCTTGATGTCTGCCGTCATTTCCCAAAAATTCACTTGTGCGGCATTCGTAGCACCGCCTGTTTTTCCAGTCGGTGGACCACTAGGAACCGGCAATCCAAGCTCTTGTAACTGCTTTTTACCTATCACCACCATTGGTGCTCCGGTATCAAAAATCATTTCCTTTCGACGTCCGTTAATCGTGGCGTCAACAAGCATTTGTCCGGGTTCACCAGTGTAATAGAGTCTTACATCAGCCGGAAGCGACGCGAAATCAGGACTTTGCTGCGGCACCTGTGTCATCGGACGCACAGGAACACCAGGACCTGACTGTGAGGCCGGCGCAGGAAAAGATTGACCGCCGCCTCCCAATCGGGCCAGCATTGCTTTGGCAGCCTGCGCCCCTTGTGATGTTGGCGCAGCTTGCACCGCTTGTTCGTAAAACATCCTTGCCTTTTTCGTATCGTTTAATTGATGGTAGCAAAGACCGGCATAATACAAGGCTTTCGTGTCGTTTGGATGCGCTTTGGAGTGCAGCTCGAATTGAATTGCAGCCGCTCTAAAGTTGCGCTTGTTGTACAAGTCGACACCAACGTCATACATCGCTGTGCTGCTGCCTGCAAAGCAGCACTGTGCCCCAAGCAAAAGCACAGTCAAAGAGACGATCCACGAATGGGGACGCATGTTTGTATCAGGCCTCAGTCGCGTGATGAAGATGCCGTAGACTCTTCGGTTTCCTCTTCGTCTTCTGCCTCTTCTTCGGCTTCAACGAAGTCTCCGTATTCGTCATCTTCTTCAGATGAGTGTACTTTCTCGTCAGGCATGCCTCGGAAGCTAATTACGATGTGGCGCTCTTCGCCCTCGCCTTCGCTCTCCGACGCCAGGTCCGGGAAGTGTTCGTGTAGATAATTATGCACGATTCTGCGATCGTATGGACTCATAGGCAAAAGTGCAAATCGCTCGCTATCACCGTTGGAGACTGCAACGGCGCCACGCTTGGCTTGATCTTCCAAAGTTCGACGGCGGCGTGTGCGGTAATCGAGAATATCAATGATGAACAGACCTTGCTGGCTGCCGTTGCTTCGGCACATCTGGCGAACCACGAATTGCAGCGCATCAAGTGTTTGACCGTTTTTTCCAATCAGCACTCTTGCATCGTCTGATTTGCAGTCTATTCGAAAACAGATCGTTGTCTCGTCGACATTCTCTTGAGTGACGGTAGCGTCGATATCAAGAATCGCGAGAATCTTTTCTAGGTAGCTTCTTGCGTTGTCATCACCAAATGTGTTCATCACCGTTTCTTCTTTTTCTTCTTGGCATCAGAAAGTTGGATTTTTTGTCCATCAAGCTGGATTTTGCTTCCATCAATTTCGCCGGTAGAACCACTTGGCTTCGAGCCGTTTGATTTCGGTTTATCCGATTTCGGACCGTCAGCTTTTGGTCCATCCGCTTTTCGTTTGGTCCCGTCCGCCTTGGAGGAAGGAGGAGGGTCGTCACCGGTGACATCCACCAGCGGCGGCGCCGGCATCTTCATGAGCAATGCAGTTTGCAGAGTTTGCACAATGTTTGACAACACGAAGTAAACATAAACACCGGTCGGCAGAGGGACAAACAGGAATGTCCCGGTAATCATAACAGGCATCAGCTGGGAAGTTCTGTACTGCACCAGCTCATTTTCATCCATCTGGCTGGGATCTTTCTTGGCAGTCGGCATGGTGAGCTTCTGCGAAATGAACATGGTGATACCGAAAAGCAGAATCAAACTAAGGCTGTCTAAATTCTGGGGCTTCAACAAATCAACACCAGCAACCACCTTGCCAAGGCTGGTGACGAAAAGGAATGGCTCGTTGCGCGCCACCCCATGAACAACCCCAGTCACTCTGTAAGAGCCGACCTTCTTGAATTCGGCATGTCCATCAGCATCGATAATTGCGTCTTCAGCGACCGCTGGTTTGTTGTCTTTGAGGACGCTCCAGCTAGGCTTGAAATCTTCCGGTTGTTTTCCATCGATTGCGCGGGTTCCAAAATCTACTTTCTCACCTTCAGGAATCGTCATTTCACCCGGGAATATAACGACCTTGCTGAGGGCGCCTTCTTTAGAAACAAACGGGCTGTTGTCTTTGGATGCTTCGTCTTTCTTGATTTGAATTCCAGGTTTCTGCTCAACAACATTGACAGGAACATTGATCATCTTGTCGCCAAACGGCGGTCCGGCAAAGGTTGCATAAAGTGCAATCAAAATCGGCAACTGAATCAACGTCGGCAGGCAACCGCCCATCGGGTTGACTTTGTTCTTTGAGTAAAACTCCATTGCCTTCTGCTGAAACACTGCTGGGTCGTCTTTGTAGCGCTCCTGCAACTCTTTGATTTTCGGCTGCAGTTGTGACAACCGTTGCATCGATCGTGTTGACTGAGAAACCAACGGCCAGACAAGAACTCGCACCAGCAGAGTGAGAAGCACAATAGCCCATCCGTAGCTGTGCGTTACTTTGGCAAAGTACTGCACGATTGGGAGCATGAATGAGTAGGTGATGTCCATCTAGCTTCGGTTACCCTCGTAGTGACGATTTAGTTGGTTTGATGCTCATGCGATTTTCCGCACAAAGCCTGCAATTTGAAGTCGCGCGGTACTTCGTCGATGCCACCAGGATTAAACGGGTGACAGCGGAGAAGCCGAGCAACAGACAGGATTAGTCCTCTCATCAGACCGTGCCGGCTGACGCTCCCAGCCGTATATTCTGAACAGGATGGGTAAAACCTGCATGATGGCGCTCTCAAAATACGAGTTCTTTGGTAAGCGCGAATTAGGAAAATGACGACCCGCTGTGGGACATGCAAAAGATTCAACTTCAAAATCTTTACTCCAGGCCTTCAATTTGGCCTTCCAAAGAGGATTCTACTCAGATTCAGGACTAATCGCTGGTTCTTTCTATTTTCTTTCTGCTTTCTTGCCTTTGCCGAATCGCTGGTCTGCTTTTCTGAACGCATCGATGATGCACTCCTCGACTTCTGTCCAGCTCGCTGTCAAAGCTTTCTCTTGCAACACCCAGACAGTGGCATACCACTGATCTGGTTGCGTCTGCCGCAATCTCTCAGGCAAGCCTGGGGGCTGGTTGTCGCTTGCGCCTTGCTGATGGTCTAGTTGCACCGGGCTGTCTATTACTTCTTTACGCTGAAGCATGGCCAGACGTATCTTTCTGTATGCCTCACGAAACCGCCTCCTGGCTCGATTTCGCTTGCATGCACTTTTGCAGACTTTTTTTGCCATGACAAATCCAACAAGCGGCAATCTCCCCAACGCTCGCGGAGCTTGAGCTGACTGTGGACGTTCGCGAGCGTGTTGCGGCCTGTTTTTCGGCAACACGTAAACAATGACGAACTGATTCGAGACGCTCTGCCTTCCGGTATAAGCCCTCTGGAAAACGTTGGCTCGACGTAAACGTTCGTCAGCCGGAAGCACGACTGTCTCTACCTTTTGTGTGACGCTCTTCGATAACGCTAAGGCTATACGGAGAGTTTGTAGCGTCCCTTTGCTCTTCGGGCTTTGATTACTTTCTGTCCGGACTTGGTTGACATCCTCTTCAGAAAGCCGCTTCCTTTCTTGGTTTTGGCGAATGCTCCGCGAAGTGTCCTCTTCATAAACTCCTAGCTCCTTGCCGAGCCAACATAAAATTTCTTGGCATAGTGTCAGTGAAATAGCTATGCTATCATCTTCTGCATAGACTTCGCGCCAGTCCAGCATATGGACTGGGTAAAAAAATTTACGAAATAGAGCGAGTCAGTGCGGTGCTTCCGTACTGGGTTTTTGTTCTGGTGTTTTGCTTGCAGAGCCCCGGGACGTTTCGTATACAAGCCACAGTTTTGGTGTCGACAGCTGATGATTATTAGCAATATCAAATCTAGGCTCGGCGGCTTAGTTTCGTTTTTTGGCGTCCCTATTACAAAGTACTCACTCATACCCATGGAGTCCTTGAATGACCTCTGAAAGGGAAGACGTCCGCCTGATGAAGCCGATCAAAGAAGTCTGGTCGGAAACTAAGTCAATCGTTGCTAAAGGACTTCCTGAGCCGACTTTCCGCACATGGGTTGACCCCATGCAGCTCGTCGAAATTGCCAATGGCGAAGCCACAATCGCCATCACCAATGAATTTTGCCGCACCTACGCCAATACTCATAAAGACGCTATAGTTGCGGCTCTTGCGCAGGTGACAAACGAAAAATTGGACGTCAAATTCGTTGTCGACACAAGTCTGACTTCCGAATACACGCCAAGCATAGCCAGTATCACTGTGATTCCAACTCGCGAGCCTCGCAACGACATGGACCAAGCACTGGGCGTGTCCAGCCAATCTTCGACATCGCCGAGCTTCCAGAGCGCTCCTAATCCGGTGCCTAATTACGCCGCCAACAGCGCATCTCCTGTTTCCGCCGCTCAGGCAAGCCTAAACCCAAAATATACATTTGAGACCTTTGTAGTCGGCTCGCACAACCGCTTTTGCCATTCAGCTGCGCTTGCTGTGGCGGAACGGCCGGGACATTCCTACAATCCCCTATTCGTATATGGTGACGTCGGACTAGGAAAGACACATTTACTGCAAGCCATTGGACATGAGATTCTGCGGCACTCGCCTAAACTCAACGTCAAATACATAAGTTGCGAACGCTTCACCAATGAGCTGATCAACTCTATTAGAGATGATCGAATGATCGACTTCCGTAAGCGTTACCGACAGGTAGACGTACTCATGGTCGACGATATTCAATTCATTCAAGGAAAGGAATCCACACAAGAAGAGTTCTTCCATACCTTCAATGCATTGAGAGAGAACGGCCGCCAGATCGTACTTTCTTCGGATCGCCCTCCTAAAGGACTGGGTCTGCTCGAAGAGCGTTTGAGAAGCCGTTTTGAGTGGGGTCTGATTTCGGACATACAAACCCCCGATCTCGAAACCAGAATGGCGATTTTGAAGAAGAAAGCAAACATCGATAACATGCGTGTTGAAGACGATGTGCTGCAATACATCGCCTCACAGATAACAACCAACATCCGCGAACTGGAAGGGGCCCTCATAAGAGCGCATGCCTACGCCAGTTTGACCAGCACACCTCTTACAGTACAAACAGTCGCCGGCATCCTTCGACCAGTGACGCCGACCACGCAAAAGACCACGGTGACGGTAGATCGCATCATCGAAACCACTGCAGCACACTATAGAGTAGAACCGAGCGAACTGCGCTCAGCCAAGCGCTCACAAGACTTGACGCTACCACGACATGTAGCAATGTATCTTGCACATGAATCTCTGCAAATGAGCTTTCCAAGGATTGGTCAGGCTTTCGGTAATCGCAAACACACATCGGCTCTATATGCATACAATAGAATCAAAGAGCAGATCCCGAAAGACGCCGACCTGCTTGAGACGATCAAGCAAATTCGCCGTCAGTTGGGCATCTGACACCTTGTAGAAAACCTGTCAATAACATGTTTGTTTTTTGTAGGCCGGCTGTGTAATGCCCTACAGATCAAAGATCCGGGATCTGGCGTTTTGCACAACCATTAACAAGGTTTTCTACAGGCGAATTCCAGGCCGGCCTTTGCTCTCAGGCGTTTCTTACAGAAAATGGCTCTGGCTGCTACTTCTATTTATAAAGATCTAGATACCTAACCGGAGCAGAAATACTAGAATCCGCTCACCATCTTGAAAAACTCCTGTCAGGAAGATAACCTTACTGGAGCTCGCACAGAACTTTTATTGAGCAGAGGTAGCGTATATGCAGTTTGCAGTCCAAAAGGACGTACTCGTTCGGGCACTGAGAGATGTGACCAACGCTTTGGCAACGCGCGTCGTTCAGCCAATTCTCAGCAATATATTGGTCGAATCAGATGGTGACACTGCAGTCAAATTCAGAGCGACTGATCTTGATCTCTCTATAGAAACCAAAGTTCCTGCCGCAGTATATACACCAGGAACCATCACACTTCCTGGTAAAAAGCTGCTCGAAATCGTTTCCAAACTGCCTAACGATCTTGTTGCTTTCATCGTCAACAAAGAGACGTATGAAACCAACGTTACCTGCAAACGCTCCAAGTTCAGCATTACTGGATTGCCGTCGGAAGACTTCCCGAAACCGATCGATATAAAGGATCTACATGGCGTATTTATGCCATCGGACATTCTGCGCAAGGCAATTTCTCAGACATCATTTGCTGCGGCCAGTTACGAACAAAGCAGCATTCTCGGTGGCGTGTATCTAGTCATAGACAACGGCGCTTTTGAATGTACGGCAACAGACGGAAGCAGAATGGCTCATAGAGCCGAAGCGCTTAACGTCTCTGTTCCTAGTGGCAAGCGTGCCGAAGCTGGAACCGAAGGAGACAAAGAAGTCGAATCGAAAACATCTACAGCGACTTTGGAAAAGCCGGTTTCTCTAAAGGCCATCATTCCAGCACGTGCTTGCACCGAAGTAGTGAAGATTCTCGATGCTCAAGATGGAAAGGCCGAGACAGGAAGAGAAGTTCGTATATTGGTTACGGCAAGCCAAATCGTCTTCCAAACAGACAACCACATTCTTTATACACGCTTGATTGGTGGTGAATACCCCCGCTATCACGAACTCTTCCCGAAAGAACACACCTATTATGCGAGTTTCAATCGCGAAGAAATCATGTCGGCGATTGAACGCGTTGCAGTCATGTCAGATGATCGCACGCACTTGGTGAAGATGCATTTTGAAGGCGAAACCCTTCAAATCACTGCCAATACCCCAGATGTTGGTAAAGCACAAGAAGAAGTAACGATGAAGTTTGAGGGGCAAGTACTCGATGTTGCCGTCAACGTGCGTTATCTAAGCGAAGTGTTGCAACGTCTTGGAACCGATGAAGTCGGCCTCGAGATGACTGGAATGCTGAAGCCCATCATTCTCAAAGGTATCAACGACGATAACTACAAGTATTTGCTGATGCCGGTTCAATCGAAGTAGATTTCGACTTAGTCGACCAGGCTAGACCAGGCTCTGCTTGAAAACTTAGATCCAAGTAAGTTTAGCGATCTCAATCATCCAACCGACTGAGGTTTGGAAGGTGGTTCGGTTTTATTCTATTGGTGCGCTCAAGAGTAGCTGTTTTCAATTGGAGCACCAATTATGAAACCACTCAGAGTTCTATCAATAGCATTAACTATTGCAATTTTGAGCGTGCCCATATGTAGTGCGCACGCAACCATCGGGCGTTTGCCAGGTTCTGCCGTGTCAATTAGAACAGAAGCACGAACTGAACAAAGGGCTGATAACTGGATACCCGTTCCATCTTGGTTGGCTGGAACATGGCGTGGCAAACTCCAGACGTTTATCGAGAGATATGATCATCGCACCCAAAAGAAAACGTTGGAACAACCGCCTCCGTTGAATTCGCAGCAGCGCATTGTCGGAATGCAAATGGACAATAGCGGTCAAATTTGGCATTACGTCAGCTCGCATGCACAAAAAATTCCATGCGGCGCTTACATCGATTATCAAAACATCTTGTCTCGAGCGGTTGTCGTTGAAACTGAGAAAGCCGTGCGTATCAGGACGTTCGCGACAGTCAGACGCATTTCCGCCCAAAGTAACCAATGCGTTGATGCTTTCGAGCGAGAGATTATCTCTACCTATGTTCTTCTCAACGATGGTGTCATCAAGATCACGCTTGAGACTAAAGATCTTGATGCAATGCGCCAGCCTATCATAATCACGAGGAGCATTCGTGTTGAAAGGCGTCTGTGCCCATTCGAGCGAATCGATTTAAAAGGAAACGAAAATTTGCGGGCGAAATTCTTGCAGTTTATGTCCGATCAAACCACTGTAAATCAATAGTCGGCCATCTTTTCTGCGAGATCGATAAGTGGTTTCTGTTCCGTCTCGAGAAGTGTTACTGCTTGTTTTGCCTCTCCATCAGTATGACTGCGGAGCGCGGAAATACCGTATACGTGCTAGAAATCACGGAAGTAGCGTTTTTGATCGGCGAAATATCATTTGGCGAATCTAGCGAAGTATCGACGACACGATGCCAGGTTCTTTCAATAGAAGGAGTCGGAATCTCAAATGTGAGGGGCTCCCAGTAGGCGTTGAATATTACATGCAATCTTTCATCATCATCTGAACTCTCTAGAGTGAAAGCAAGTGAATGGGAGTCGTGGCTCCAATCCGGAGACAATAGTTTTGTTCCATGCCAGATAATGTACGGATCTTCCAGGGTCGGTCTGTCACAGATGGTTTTGCGCTGTTTGAAAATTTCAAGTGACTGGGTGAAGGCAATAAGTTCTTTGGTGAATCGAAATAGCTCTTCTTTGTTTCTCTTCAATAATAGATCCCAATCCAGCCAAGTTTGCTGAGTGTTGAGGCAGTATGCATTGTTGTTGCCGCTTTGAGTTCTTGCCACCTCATCGCCCATTAGCAGCATTGGCGTTCCTTGAGAGACTAGCAACGCGGTAAGCATATTTTTCATTTGACGATAGCGCAGATTTTTTACTTCTTCGTTTTCGGTGGGACCTTCCACCCCGCAGTTCCAGCTGTGGTTTGCATCGTTGCCGTCTCGATTCTCTTCACCATTGGAATCGTTGTGTTTCTGGTTGTAGGAAACAAGATCGCAAAGAGTGAAACCATCATGGCAAGTGACAAAATTGATGGACCTGTTCGGCTCACGGTCTGGTTGCACGTAAATGTCGGAGCTTCCAATCAGACGAGCGGCAAAATGTTTAACTGTGTTGGGATCACCCTTTATGAAGCGGCGAACATCGTCGCGAAATGGACCATTCCATTCGGCGTACCAATTGCTGGTGTTGATAAACCATCCTACGCGATATAGACCGGCTGCATCCCATGCTTCAGCGATGAGTTTTATTCCCGCCAAAACCGGATCGGATTCAATCGTCCATAAAAGTGGCGGCAGCTTAAGTGGTTGCCCGAAAACGTCTCTGGCAAGCGCCGCAGCCAGGTCAAAGCGAAAGCCATCGACATGCATCTCTTTAACCCAGTATCGCAGCGAATCAAGAATGAGCCTGCCAACAACCGGATGGTTTGCGTTGAACGAATTGCCGCATCCGCTGTAATTGCTGTAATGGCTTCTGTCGTTCGCGTCAAGCTGATAGTAGATTTGATTGTCCAACCCGCGAAATGAGTGAGTCGGTCCCTTCTCGTTTCCCTCCGAGGTGTGATTGAAGACCACGTCCAAAATCACTTCAATTCCAGCCTTGTGAAGTGCTTTGACCATGTCGCGAAACTCTCTGATACCGGATATAGGGTCATTGCCGACGTAGTAGCGGTGATGGGGAGCGAAGAACGCTAACGTGTTGTATCCCCAGTAATTTTCTAAGCCGGGTTGAACCATGTGTGGATCAAATTCCTGTACAGGCATGAGCTCAACCGCGGTGACCCCGAGTTCTTTCAAGTACGGAATTTTTTCGATTACGCCGGCAAATGTGCCGCGCTTGTCTTGGGAAACGCCGGAGTTTTCATTGCGAGTAAAGCCACCCACATGCATCTCGTATATCACGCTTTCTGCATACTGAGTGCCAGGCGGCATATCATTTTCCCAATCATAAGGGTGGTCATTTATGACAACACTTCTGAGTGCTCGATTCCAGTTTTGCCCTAGGCTGCATGCAGCCTTTCTGTCGTAAACGTCCCAGCCCGAGACCGCCTTTGTGTATGGATCGATGAGCAATTTTGTTGGGTCAAACCGAAAACCGTTGGATGGGTCATATGGTCCGTGTGCTCGAAAACCATACTGTTGTCCTTCGCCGATGCCAGGAACAAACACGTGCCAATAAAAGTAGGTGCGATTCTCTTGAGGGTCAAAGCGAATAACTCGAACATCTTGGTTACGTTCGGTCGGAAAGAGAACCAACTCCATTCCCGTTGCATGTTCTGAGAACACGCTAAAATTCACGCCACCATTACAACAATGCGCTCCTAGCGGTTCGCTGCAGCCGGCCAGCACATTCAATTGTTTATTTTCGAAAACGGAAGTCGACATTCGGAGGACGCCCCATATTTATGGTTTGAGTCTACACTCCTGGTTGAGTGAAGCGTCTCCGCCAAAAGGCTTGCTCGAACAAATAATCTTTCTTGCAAAGTCATCCTTTTGGGGTAGGAAAAATTGGCTGTAATCCTTCTATATCATCCGAACCAGTACCAATTGAGCTATCCTAAGCGAATGGCTAAGGACGTAAGATGGCAGTTTTCGATTGCGCAGCGACAGGTACCTGCTGGAGCCACGGTCCCAATCATCGAGAAGTGGAGTGACTCTTCCGGATATCACCTGAGACTAGGTGTCCATCAACAATCTGCGGAGTTTCTTGTTACGGACGTGGTGCGTGTTGGAGGCAAAGACTACCTTCTGCTTGAAGAGAATGCAGGAAGCGGCGAGTTGATTATTGTTCGGACTCAAGGGCAACAAGCGGTATCTGCAATTGATCAGGATCGACTGTCGAGTTTGCGAAATGCCCTGGAGTACTTTTTCGAGCAGGAAAGAGAACAAAACAAGAAAGCCGAAATATTGGAGGCAATCTATGGAGAGCGATGGAAACGGGAACCTGATACACAAATCTGAGCCCGAAAAATCAGTGGCTTCGTCAGCATCACCCTCCTCTAGAATGTCAGAGGCTATTTCAGTAGCAAGTACCCGTTGGTTCGATTAGAGAGCCCGAGTTCTTTCCACCCACTTGTCTCTGAACGGACTTTGTATTCTTGAGTTCTTTGATCTTGGCGAGGCTTGTCCGAATTTTTTTCCTTCTTGCCTGATCTTTTTTTGTGGTTGCTGAATTTGCATGTTGTGTCGTCATCATGGTTCTGTCCTCCCTTCGTTATAGTCAGAAATCCTTGTTTTTTGGTTTCTCTCGACTGTTTCTTTTGAACTCACTTTAGTTCTGTAAAGTGGTGAATCTGTGAGGGGAGTGCAGCCGTCATTTATGCTGGATTTGGACTTCGTTCTTTGTCATGAGATAGAGATAGGAAAAACCCCATTACTTACTTGTATCAACTGCCTTAAATTGAAATTGGAAAGCCTAAAATCGTTGGAGCCTCGTGCAAATGCCACTGTCCCGCCTGTTTCCCTTCCTGTATTTCGCATTGAGTGGTCTTGCAATTGCCCAGTTAGGTCTAGCTTTTGACAGACCGACGGCAATGATATTTCTTCTTGTGGCAGGTTTTTGCCTTTCGCTTGCCGTTGCTGAAATTGAGAGATCGGTGAGAGGGCAGCGGGCCTTTCGATTCAGAACCGATGTGCAACTGTCGGAAGCAATGCAAAAGGCTGTGCGAGCAATATCATGTGTTGTTCCTATCGGTGCGCTTCTCATCGGTATTTTGAGTGCCACATTCAACAGCCTGCATGGGCAATCAACCTTGGGGACCGCGAGTGTTCCAGCGATTAAGCCGTCTGCGTCTCCGGCGCCGAAGAGTGAACCCTCTGCGACAAAGTTCGATCCTTCTGCCGTCTCTACAGTCGGAATTGATAAGGGCACATGGGTGGCTATTCCTGAATGGTTTGCAGGCACGTGGAAGCACACAGATCGGACCGTACACAGAGAGCCTTGTACTCTTGCAAACTCCGCTGGTGAATTAGATGACAGTGCGAAAGATGAAAAGGATTGTCTGAAGTTTAGTTCTGAAGGAACCGTTACCCATGGACTTCAGCAGGGTGCCTGCGGCTTTATTTGGGATTGTCTGTATGCCGGCCAATGTGAAAAACTGAGTGGCAGTGGAACGGCGGTTTACTCCTATCCAATCAGCTTCAGTGTCAAGCATGCAGAAGGCAACCCAGATGCCATCAGTATTACGACTGTGGCTTTCAACTTCACAGTCGATGACCAATCAACGCTGATAATGAAGTATTGGTCTAAGGAAAAGACAGAATATACCCCGACCAAAAATGGCATGCGAGCGCTGATTTCAATGGAAACATACAATGAACCAAGCTTTACTGTTGACACCATCAACGATATCAACAAGCTAAGCTCTGATGAGCGCAAGTTGTTCGTCAAAAAGTCTTTAGAAGGCAAGAAAGCTGACTATAGGGCTGTGCTGACGCAGGACAGTTACAAAGTTTCTGACTTTGTGCCGGTCGACCACATAAACGGAAGCGACATCAAACAGCTCTTCCAAGAGAGCACTGACCGAGAGTTGCTGAACTAGTTCTGAGAGCTAAACCTGCCGCCGCTTCGCTAGCTTGAGTTTTTCTCATAGCGCATAGTAGGGGCGGCATTTTCTTGATGTTTTTCATCGTTCGGCTTGCGCCCTTTTGCTTTCAGGACTTTCTTGAACATTCATGAATCCTGAAAGTGTGTTCTCTTGAGATCTGACATTTCTCTTTCTAGGGTGAAGATGCATCTTTTCCCCAATTCACGTCAGACGAAATCACCTCTCAACAGTAATACCTCGAGCTTTCATGCCCAGAATTCCTCCGTGTCGGGAGTGGGGGGCTGTTTGTGGGTGCTTTTGTGTCAGTGACGTGTTGTTCAAAATCCGCTTTCAAGGAGTGCATCCATCATGCCCGGAAAGAAGCGAGAGCGCGCCAAGCGCGCCATTCCGAACTTGTTTACGCTGGGAAATGCCGCCTGCGGCTTCTCGGCAATTCTTTGCGCTGCGGCGTTCGGCGGACCGTTCTGGTTCTCCATAAGTGCGCTGCTGCTGCTTGTTGCCATGGTCTTCGACGCCTTCGACGGGCGTGTTGCACGCATGACCGGTGCCACCAGTAACCTCGGTGCCAACCTCGACTCGCTGTGCGACGCGGTCAGCTTCGGCTTGGCGCCGGCAGTTCTGTACTTTTTCCTCCTTCAGCCGGTGATGCCGCTTGCGGTTATTTGGGTTGGCGGTCTGCTCTACGTCGGCTCAGTCATTTACCGGCTGGCTCGCTTCAACGTGGAGACTGAGAACCACTCGGAAGACGCTCACCTCTGGTTTAGCGGTCTGCCATCGACCGGCGGCGCCTTCATCGTCGGTGGTAGCGTCTTTCTGCTCAATCGCGCGCCGTTTTTCGCCAGTCTCATCGGCTCGACGGTCGACCAGATGCAGTTCGTTCTCGGCTGCGTCATCGTTGGTCTCACCGCAGTTGCATCGGTGTTGATGGTCTCGCGCATTCGCTTTCCACACTTGAACATGCTCGTTCGCCTGATCAAGAGACAGAAGTAGGACAGAGAAATCTTGCCTGGACGGCTGGTATAAGCGACGCCGGAACTACCGGAGTTCGCTTCGCCAGCCGTTCAGGCTCAAGAAGGCTTTCAGTCTTTCACCTTTTTGCCTGGCTCTTGTCATGAATATAGTAGTAATGTCGAGCGTCACTTTGCACTTAGACATCCCCCGTTGCGCGCAAACACTAAGTGTTTGAAGGCTGAGCTGAAATAGTCCAACTATTTCTTGCCTAAATCGCGGAAGTCAGGCACGTAGTCGGGGTCGTAATCGTATGGATTGACGCCTGAGGTCGCGTCTTGTTTTAGGCCATTCTTGTCCAATCCGTAAAGCATAGAGCGATAGTATTCGCGTACTCGCTTCGCCTCGTCAGGGGAGGTTCTGTCGCCATCCTTCTTCCATCGTTCGTCAGTTTCTCGCATGACTTTGCCGACAGCTTGTGCGTATTCCTTCTCGGTGATCATTCCATTGGCCAACTCCATGCGCAAGAGTTGAAACTCTTTGACCGCGTCTACATGCCCGGAGTCTTTGTTGTCTTTGACTTCTTTTTGCAGTCGCTTTACTTGGTCTGCTCTGCCTGATTTGTAAGTTGACTCGTACAAATCGTTGATGCTGATTGCTTTTCCGTCACGGTCGAAGTGATTGGCTTTGTCGCCCCATTGATTTTGAATGTCGACGCGAGCTGGTTTTCCATTTTCTGCTGGATGATAGTCAGTGATGTTAACCACGTGCCAACTGCCTGAGCCACCGGCTTTGCCACCGCCCGAGTCCATGAAGAATGGATCGTTGTTGGAGTCGACCATAATTGTGGCCGGCAATTTGCCTTGTTCTTTCAGTTCTTTGATTTTTGATTCCAGTTCTTCGGGAGATTTGACGAAGACTTGATCAGTACTCTTCGGTGCTTCTTTGGGAGTGAGCAGTTTTTCGGCTTCCGCCCACTTATCTGGATGGCGCTTCATTTGGTCTTTCAAATAGTCGTACATGCTCGTCCCACCATGAGCCGCGCGGAACTGTGAATCCATCTCCTTCAATTGCTCTGGCGTCTTGTTTTTAAGTGTGGCAAATATCTTGTCGTCTTCGTTGCCATAGATGTGGCATGCGTTGTAGATTTTCTCGGCCTCAGCTTTCATCTCTTTAGGATCAGCGTGGTTTTCCGAGTTATTCTCGATGACGACGCCTCTGTCACTTGGATTTTTTTGGCTTATGTTGTCGTAAATCTTAGTCAGCTCGTCTACTGGTATAGAAGGTGTGTGCTCTTCGACGTACTTTGTTTTTGTTGTCTTTTCGCCCTGGCTGTCTGTTGTCGTCTTCGTTTCTTCCTTATACACAGGTTTTGGATTCTTCGGATCTGAGTAATCCATCAATCTTTCGCCAGTGTCGTTCGCGTCTTTTGGTTCAACCTGTACGTATCTGACCGCACCTGGTGGAAGCTCAATCGGCTTGCCATCTTTGTCAAATCCTTTGAATGGGTGGGTTGCGTGGTAAACGTTGACCGCACCTACCTGGAAAACCTGGCTTGCGTAGTCGCGATCGTCTGAGTTTGCCTGATTTTTCGATGTGTCGTGCGGTTTGATTGAATCGGGCGGATCTATCTTCACGACTTTACCGTCGTTGGTTTTGAACTCTCCGTTTATTCCCAAGTCAGCTACCATGCGGATTGCAGCTGATGGCTCTCTTGTGTACATGCGCGTTTCTATCGTTGTAACGTTGCACGTATCATGCTGTCCCTGTTGAATTGTTTCCGGATTTGCAGCATGGTGCATGGCTTGAGAAGCCAGTTTTACACGCTCGTCGTGTGACAGGGGTTTGTCGCCACCAGCTTCCATTAGCCGTGCCATTTCGTAGTACGACTTTGCGATCTCCTCTTCGCTAAGTGGTGGCTTGGCGGCTTTCGCGCGCTGTTCAAAGGCCTCCATGTCTCTCTTGAACGTCGCCAGTTCTTTTGGATCTTTTATATTGTTCTCTGCAAGATCATTTAGCTTTGCTCTGTCGTAGCGAATGTCTTGCCCTGGTAGCGGGTGGAACTCCTCCTTGCCAGGCTCTTTTATTGTGTATTCACCGATGGCTTTGTGAATTTCATAGTTGTCTTTCGGGTTAGGACCATGGTGTTTTTCAACGAACTCAGGGAAGCTGCGGTCGAGATCGGCGGCATACTTACCTTTGTGCGGAACTGGCGTGCGTTCGAATCCGGTACCGTCGTTGTACTCTTCCTTTACACGACCGTCGGGCCAAACGGTGCGAGTGCCAGGGTGTCCGAAAGTTGACGATATGTATCCGCCGTCTTTGGTATGACCTGGAAGGGTCAAGACGTCGCCGGGTTCAATCTTCAGAGTGGGAGGGTATCCATTTACCACCTGAATTTCTTTCATGTGCTTTTGGATGTCGGCTTCGGAAGCTCCAGGGCCGAGGTGGTTCTTCGCCACGTCATGCAGGGTCTCGCCGGCTTTGACCTCATGATACTTTTCGAAAGGCACGTCGCGATTTATGTTCTCGCCCGTGTAAGAATCCATATTAGGAGTCTGTACGGAGTCTGTGGGTTTGGCCTTGGGGCTACTGTCTGACGGTTGAGGATTTGGGTGTGGGGCATCTCCTACAGCTGGTGAAGCCGGCTGCGAATCAGAGACGGCTTTTGCATTGCTTATGTCGGAAGTGAGAACCGATGGTGTAGCATCGAATGTAGGTGAGGCATCAAAAACTATGGAGAGAGGCGGCAGATTATTTGCATCAAGGCGAAACGATGATGTCTCAGTCGGATTTGCCGTGACTTGTTCTTTAGTGGTGTTGCCATCCACTAGCGTGAGTGTTCCGAGCACAGCATTGGCCGAGTCATTGGAGCTATTAACAGGTGGTTCGATTCTATTTAATTGATCGCGGCTGTAAGCATCACTGGCTAAGCTTGAGCTCGTTGAATCGGTCGTCTTTGTTTGTACTTCTTTCGGTGCTTCGAATTCGTCGAACATAAATAATCTCGTCGGGGAACGGCGATTGCCTTGTAGTAAAAAGGATTCGCGAGTTGCATACTAAGGATTCCGTTTTGCGGAACCTCAACGAGAGTAGTTTTTGTAGTGTGAAAAAGTCGTGGGTTCAGAACCAACTCTTGACATAACTGGCGAGTTTGCCGAACAGACCGTGCCTCACGTGATGGCTTTCTTCTTTCACGACCTTTTCGATGCCTTCGGTGTATTCCCGCACGTCGCAAGCTGTTGGGTTATGCTAGAACCGCCAATCCTGAGTGGGATTAGTTAAATGGAACGATTTAGAGTTTAGACACCAGCTCTGGATTGCTTTGTTCGTTGACGATGCCGTTGCACCAACCAGAGATGTCGCTGACGAGCTGCTCGTTGACTTGACCGGCGCACATGAAGGAAACACCGTCGTTCGGAAGTTGGAGGAGGAAGTGGTTCATTCCTGGATACATACTGAGTGAGAGGTTATCGTTCGAATCGTTCGCGATCGCTTCAGACCACGGTTGCATGCCATCGCGGGCAGTGACGATTTCATCAGTTGTTCCTTGTGCAATGAAAACCTTCTTTCCGGATTGAGCGATTTCCACTGGCGCTTCGATATCTTTCAATTCTTCGAAGGACTTGCTGATCATCATAGAAGCTGCCGCGGAACTCATTTCAGACTTTGCCGTGTCCTTGATTTTTCTGCCGGGAGAACAAAGAATGATTGCTCCAGCAATTCTTTCATCCTTAGCGACAACTCTTGAGACAACCACTCCGCCCATGCTATGGCCGGCGACAAAGACTTGATCTGGATCTATTTCTTCTTGCATTCTGCAGACTTCAATGGCTTCGACAGCATCATTGATTGTTTCGTCTTCGATTCCGAATTCAGGATTGAGAGTACAAGTTGGGTAGGCGAATGTGCGCTTGTCATAACGGAGAACAGCGATTCCTTTGGCAGCCAGCTTGTGAGCGATTTCCATAAATGGCTTGTTGGGTCCGACCGTGTTGTTTCTGTCGTTGCGACCGACACCGTGAACTAGCACTATGCAGGGAGCCTTTTTGTCTACTGTTACTGGTATTGTGATTACGCCTTGAAGGGAATTTTCCTTTCCAATTTCAATTTGTCTTTCGAAGTATTGAACATTGGCGGGAGTAGCTTGAGCAGCCAGCGAGCAAAGGACGAAGAACGAGAAGATTGCGAGAGCGATTAGTCTTGTGACATCTATCAGGTCGATCTTCTTGGTCATTTGTTAGCTCCTCGGGGTGGCGTTTCCACTGTATGGCTGGTCTGAATTTGCTTTGAAGATGCGTGTTGCCAACGTCGATGGATGAATCGTATGGGCGTGATCGGTCACGCCTGTGGCGGCCTTGTGGCACACTTGGGGCACAAGGTTAAATGCGGAGTTTTGGAGGGCTTGGCGCGAGGCTTAGGCACGCGTAGTTAGCAGACCGCATCTTACGAGAGTTCACTCTCGTGATTTTTTTGTCCGTGTGACCACAAGTTGTTCAACAGAGTACGAGAACAATTTGGTGAATCGAGTTCTGAAGTTTGGCGGGATTCTGGCGAGGTTGGAGAGCCTCTGGTTTGTAAGGGGACTTGAGTTGAGTAAATTGGCAAATGGCGGTCACTCTGAAGAACTACGTTTTTGGCAGTCGGGAGGGGAGCCCGCCTCCCTCCTGCATCTTGGGGTTTCGAAAATTGATACTATATACAGTAATATAAAAACCGTTAAAAGGAACGAACAGAAAACACACCATTTCTGGTGGCTCCTGTTCGTTCCCCGGTGTCAGCCTAAATGGTGCCTGGTCAGTTGTTACTTCACAGGTGCGAGGGCGACTCCGTTGAGTCGAACGGCGGCGTCGATCAACTCGACAAACCGCTTCTCGACTGGCTCGCTGGCAATCTTCCCATCAGCTGTGAACGCCGTTTTGTCGGCGTAGACGAACTGCGGAATGATGAGAGCCTGGAAGTCCAACATGATGCTGTTGGCCAGACCCAGATGCGCCATGCGACTCCCCTGACCGCCGGCAGCCACAAGAAATCCTACCGTCTTACCTCGAAAGGCATCGCCTGTGAGTTCGACGAGGTTCTTTGCTGATGCTGCCGTGTCGTAGTTGTAGACCGGTGTCGCAATCAAGATGCAGGTCGCTTTCGCGATTCTTGCCTTGATGCGAGTCACCGACCTGCTGTTGAAGGTGGTGTCTCCGTCGCAGTGAGGAAGCCTCACTTTGCGGAGATCGAGAAAGTCAGTTTTCTGCCCGCGTTGCTTGAGGAGACGTTCGGCCTCTCTAGCAAGCAGATAGCTCTTACTCTCTCGATTGAGGCTAGAGCTGATTACTAGAAAAGACATCGTCGTCCCCTTAGTCGTCGAGAATGGTCAGACCGACCGTGCCGGTGGCCTTGAGACCGTTCTCGATGAACGCAACCAGCTCATCGCGATCGGCGAAGCCGACGTGAGAGAGCTGAACCGCGGGGTTCGCCTTGACGATGACCATGGTCGGAACGTAGCGGAACTTCATCCGGCGGTAAAGCCGGGGGAACTTCTCGACGTTGATTCTGGCGAACTTGACCTTGCCCTTGTACTCGCTGGCGACCTGTTCGAGAACAGGAGCCTGAGCGATGCAGGAGGGGCAGGAATCGGTGTAGAACTCGACCAGGACGGGAATGGCCGAAGCCTTCACTTCGCTAGCGAAGTTGGCTTCGGTAACGTCCACGATCGCGCTGGGGCCGGCGAGGTTGGGGTTAGCAACACCGTTGGCGACGGCGACAGGCGCAGTCTTCCGGAAGTTGAGGAACGCGACCAATAGCGCAAGCGCTACCAGTACCGTCATGAAGATGGCAAACATTGTTCGCTCCTTTATTTTTGGCGCTTCTTTCGCAAGCCACACGTGAGAGGTTGTCTCCAACTCGAGTGCGCGCGCACACGAGTTCAAACCCAACCCCCTAGCTAGTTCAGCCCGGTGCTCGCAAGTCGAGCAAGAAGTGGTGCTGATAAGGGTCAGGTTGTCGTGTAGGCCTGTAGTTTCGAAAAAGAAAGTCTGTGAAAGAACAAAGCCACTTTATAAGCCCAGAACCTCTATAGGCAATTGTCAAATAGTCTTCTATAACTGCTTTTACGCATTACATATCGATCTCCACTAGCGCGGGTTGTTTATATTGACATCCAGTGCGGATTGGTTGTCATTGGTTGCTTCTTGTGGTTGTCAATCGGCGTGCGCAGAAATTGCTGCATGGCTAGTGTTTGTTTGGGTTTTTAGGGTTTGTATGATTTTCCCGGGAAAATCATACAGAAATTGAAATCTCAAAAAATCCCACACTGTTGCGGCTTTTCAATTCGCACTCGTTGACAGTCGTGTACGTTAGCGAAACAGTGCTAGTTGTTTGGACTTCTTGGCTACTACCAGGCTTCTACTTAGAATTTGTGGTTTTCGAAAGCTTCGTTTCCAACCGCTTAGCCAGTTCTTGAGCCAATTGCGTCAAGGCCTTACCGGTTGCCGACTCTGCATACTTTTCGTCTGGTTTTCCAGAGGGCGCGGCTACATCACCGTTTACGATGGTCGATACTTCTTCCATGAGCAATATCTGTGCGTTGCCAAAGGCCACCAGTTTGACTGACAGAGAGGCTCCCGTCTTTTGGTCGAGCTTTTCATCGCCTTTCTCGTTGGTCCCTTGGGAAACGAAAGAGGGCATGAGGGTAAGGGTTCCGCTCAAACAGTACGGGGCACCCTCGAGTTTTTGACCGGTGCGCTTTGCTTCGGCTATCGCCTCAGGCTCTCGATCTACGATTTTGATTGAGTTGGTTTTGTTTACTTCCGCTTTGATGATAGGAGCAATAACACCTGACAGTTTCGGCAATTTGGGCAGGAAGCTGTTATCTTCAAGAGCGAGAACAGCTTTGATTTTTTCCTTGGCCTGAGCTGGTGTGGCTTCAATTAGCGTCAAGCCGGAAGCAGTCAGACAAGCGAAAACCACACTAGTACTGAAGTAAAAGAACGAGCGCATTTTGGACTTCATATGTTTCCTTTGATCTAATCGAGGCCCAGCTCTTGCAAGGCTTCATCCAAGTCTTGTTTTCCAGAGCGCACGGATGAAAGAGCAAAAACAGCCTGCTCTGGCCTCAGTTTTCCTTGTTTTAAAAGCTCTCTGCAGCGAAGAGCATCGTTGATTGTGCCGTCATCGACGGAGCCTATAAGCTTCAGAAGCTCTGGGGCCATCTCCTGGTTGTCCAGAGTTCGTTGAAAATCCTTGATCAAATCACGCTCAGAAAAGAAGCCGGAAAGGCGAAGCAGAGTAGACAACTTAAGCATCGCCTCAGGCACAAGCGGTGGTCTCGATTCCGGAACTTTCGCCGTGGTTGGAGGCATATGCTGACGTTTGACGTCCTTTTTGCCTTTCTTGCCGACTTTATCCGGCTGTTCCTTACCCGACCCTTTTGCTGCTTGTTGCTTGCCAGATCGTTTCAGATCCTCGCCGGTCTCTTTGTCTTTTGCAGATGGCTTGACCGTTTCTTTAGTTGCTTTCCTTTGTGCGGCAAGTGTTTCTCTTCGCTGTGCGAAAGTCTCTGGTTTTGCATCGTCGGCAACTAGGCTGTCATCGGAATCTTCATCGATTTTCGCGGTTGGTCCGCGACCCATTTTTGCAGCTTCTTGATCTTCATCACTTGATGTATAGAGCGCTGAGCCGGTGTTTACAGACTTTTCTGCGCGCAGCCACAGCAGAAAGGTGTGTTTCAACTCCTCGATAGCTTCTTCTTTGGAGATGGTTTTGGCTCGCACCCGCTCTTGCACTTGGAGGACGGTCGGAAGCAATGAAGCTGAGAGAACCCCTTGTAAAACCAGCGTTCCGCCCAGGGGCATGCCTGTCAGGTTGCATGTTCTTAGCGCCTGCTGCAATTGAGGGGTTGAAACGATGTTAGAGTCCACCAAGAGCTCACCGAGTCTGGCTGTGGTTCCGCCGGTGTGCGGCAAGCAGTCGAGGTGTTCTAAAGCGCTCTCCAGGGGCATACCGGAATTGTGCACGAGGCACAGGGCGTCGACACCGTTATCTACCGTCAGAAGCTCATCTCGAATCAGTGATTGAACATCAAGAGAAACCCTGAGAATCTCTTCAGATACACAGCCCGACATGATTAGAACGCGTCCTATGGGCACTTGCAAGCGCTGCGAGACTTGAATCGCTTCGGTCAAATCACTGCTGGAAATGACACCAGATGCGGAAAGCAACTCGCCGATGCGTATTGTTCTGTCTTCGGTCACAGACAAGATTGGCTCCACTTAATTCATGAGATTCGGACGCACGAACTATTGATGACCTAGAAGTTTAGCAGGCGAACCCGCATCAGCGCGCGGGTGACAACCCGACAAGACAGTGAAATCTCGAGTGCTATGAAGTGTAACGAGCTTGTGGGCCGACAGTGAACTGCTTGGATGTCTGTACGTGATATACTGCAAATCCAGCTGTCTGGGATCGTAGCTCAGTTTGGTTAGAGCGCCT
>CAZCZI010000102.1:12799-22580 GCA_964503045.1 uncultured Candidatus Obscuribacterales bacterium | reverse complement strand
GGTCAATAGCTCAAAAACAATTGACCGCAAGTGTCATTATTATTGTCCGTCATCAATCTGCAGCTTCCTAACGTTCGACGCAAGTCAGCTTTGCACCGTCATCGTTGTTCTTGCTACCCGCACTTGCATACCTGTGAATCGTTTGAATTGCTATGTCGAAACCGTGCTTGACCGGATCATTGTTGACACGGTGATAGATCGATGCAGCAGCCATGGACTTATGCCCAAGCGCCTTCTGGATAGTGGGGGTGTTTATACCAGCCACTGCCATGAAGGGCGGAACGGTTCGAGATACTGCAGGTATCATTGGCTCAGATTATCTCGTTCTGAACGCAGAAACAGATCAAGAAGACAACCTCCACAAAGAGACGCGCTTAAGCGCAATTCGCTTTGACCTGGGTAGCTAATTACGCAGCAGCTTGCTGCGTAATTGTCTCCAGCGACTGCAAAGCAGGTGCGAAGACGCGAAAAGTCCAACTTGCTAGCCTTTTCGAATTTGCGCAGCAGGCTGCTGCACAATTATTATGGGGTATGCAGCAGCGGACCTCATTCATCTCACCACCCCCTTCTAGTCAAATCCTTCCGCCGGGATTGTTCCGAGTTCGGACTCAAGTTCCTCGATTGATGGCAAACTACCTTTGAGAGATTCCGGCAGGGCTTCGGTAAGTTGATAGCTGGACACGCCTATCGGCTTGTTGGTATCCCGCAATGAATACTCCGCGATAACTTTGTTCTTGCTCTTGCAGAGAATAATGCCGATGCTGGCCTTATCGTCGGGATGACGCAGAAGGTCATCAACTGCCGACAAGTAAAAGTTGATCTTGCCCGCAAACTCTGGCTGAAATTCAACGGCTTTCAATTCAATAACGACGTAGCAACGCAGCTTTAAATGGTAAAAAAGAAGATCGATATAGAAATCCTGATCGCCCACTTCCAAGTGATATTGCTGCCCGACGAATGCAAAGCCAACTCCTAGCTCCAGCAGAAACTTCCGTACATGAAGAACCAAAGTCTGCTCCAGATCTCTTTCGGACGCTTCTTGCCCGAGTCCGAGGAAATCGAAATTGTATGGATCCTTCAGGACTTGCTGTGCCAAATCGGACTGCGGCACAGGCAAGGTACTTGCGAAATTTGTAAGTGCTTTACCCTGTCGACGGTATAGCTCGCTCTCAATTTGCAGCGCCAGAATTGCTCGCGACCACCCGTGTTCGATTGTCTTGCCGATATACCATTCTCGCTCTTGCTGATTGGATATCTTGTCGAGGAGAAGGCAGTTATGAAACCAGGGAATGTTTGCACAGAACTGCTCTACAAACTCTTTGGAAGCATAGGACTGTGCGAAGGTCTGCATGTAGGTCAGATTACGTGAAGAGAATCCCTTCATATCGGGGTACTCCGATTTCAGATCCTTCGCCAGACGCCCGATGACCTTGGCACCCCAGCCCTCCTTCTTCTGCCTGTCGGTGATATCGCGTCCGATTTGCCAATACAACAAAATCAGTTCACGATTAACTGACAGCGCGGCTCTTAGACGCGCTTGCTCGACTCTGTCCTTGAGATCCTCAAGAAATTGGGCGTACTCGTCCGACAAAATTGTCTGTTCTCTTTTTGAGGATGGTTGTTTTCCTTTTAACATCGGAAGACTCTTGCTTGGCTGGTTTGATAAAGTATATCGACCTCGAACTAAAACCGCCAGCTTCAGTCCTAGTGAGGCTCGTAGAGAAGTACGTCGAATTCTGGAAGCGATGAAGTCCCTGGGTTTCCGTCATCCTTGCCAGTTTTTAGTTCAAACTACTTAAGCAACTATCAGAGCACTTCGTTCGTACCGAGTGGACTTGCGGCACGAGTCTCAGCTTCGTTCACACCAAATCGGCAAGACTGTCGATAAACGTCGGAATGTTCAGATTGGCACCGTAAAACGGATGTTCTCTCAGACGAAGAATTCCTTTTGAATCTGAAGAACCAAAAAATTCTGCCACAGCTGACGTCACCCGCTTCGTACACTCGTCATGCGCAAAATTCCGAAACTGTTCCTGTGTGCAAAGAAATTGTTCTTCATTCAGCATCGCGACAATTCGATACACATCCAAGGCATGATGCTGTCCGAATCCGCGGCGCTCACTGTCGACTTGATCAGAAAATGCGGTGAGCTTCATCATTAGGTACGTGAATGGACTCGGAACGCTGATGGTAACCTCGCCCTGCTTTCCGTCAAATCGCTCGCCTCGAATAATAAACGACTCTCGATGTTCTTGGAGCGCCAGCGCTTCCGGGGTCTGCCGAGCATGGAGCTTGAGATCCCCCTTGGGTCTCACTCGCCGACTATCGCCGCTATCCAACTTTAGCTTATCCCGATAATGTTCAATTATTGGTCCGGTAAGCAAATCAATTTTCACGTCGTTCTTGTCCGAAACAAACTGCCAAAACTCGGCTCCTTGAATTTCTTTGAACCCCATCTCGTCCAGTATCTTTCGGAGCGCTTGCATGTCAGGCAGCCGAACCAACACCTCCATCGGTACAAACAAATCGAGGTCGTTTGTGGTTCTCGCTTGAGGCCATTCGTCAATTGGAATCAGAGTTCTTGAGTTTTCTTTCGCCATTACATCTAACTGCTTTAGGAATAACCCGAAACCGCCGCCAAGTACGACGCTTAGCTCCGCCTCCTGCGTACGCGCATACAATTCAAGAAGCGAAGTCCTCAGAAAGCTTTCAGGTACAGTCCTCATCAGGCTCGCTCTCGTTGTATATCAGGCAGCTTTGCCAGTATGTCTTTCTCGATTCGTTCTGCAGTTTCCTGCCCACGTTTATCTGAGGTCGCCAGCTCCAAGTACGTCTGAATCGGAGACGCTACGACACGACCCTTCTTGTCTTTTCGAGCATCAAAATAGACGTATTCCGATGATGTCACTTGGAATTCCGTATTTGGAAATCGGCTTGTGGTATCAATCTTAGCTCCAAGATCTTCGAGTTCGTCGTCCGGTATCGCCGTGCAGAAGTAGCTATCCATCGGGTCCCTGCCCATCGACGCATAGTACTCGACTGAACTTGCACCAGACAATACGAGTCTCAAGTTCGCTCGCTTAGCCGCTTTGTTCAATATCTTTGGTATGTCGTCATCGACAGTGATCTTACAGCGCACTATCGCGGACCTTTTCGGTGCTTCGTAATTTTCTCGCAATCGATTCAATAGCTTAGTAGCTTGAACCAATCGAATACCATCCGAAGATTTCACAATGATCACATCGTCCTCAAGTTGCTTCAGCGCTTTTGAAACAGTAGGCAAGGTGATCTCGCCACCCCGAGAAATCACTTCTTCGTAGACTGCTGAAACCGTCCGATATTTCGGCTTAAGTAAAAACACTCTTGCAACAAGCGAACTTGTCCCTTCATAGATTCGGCGGATTGGTCTAGATGCAGGAAACTTGTTCGGACTTCCACTGCGAAAAACTGAAATGCCTGGTGCAAGAAGCACACCGTTACCACAAAGATCGATTCCGCTTACGTTGCGCCTCTCGAGACTCAGTAACTGCTCTTCAGATAACCATGGAACCAAGACCAATGGTTTCATGTTTAAGCGTTCAGCGAAATAGAGCGCTTGATTTGCTGCCTGCAAAATGGCGTTATCACTTCCGTACCGCTTTAGCTCAGCTGCAAAAAGAGCCTCACTATCTCCCCATTTCGCCTTCATGAGAATGTCTGGTTGATCGGACGAATAACGAGATGCAACATCCTCAATCTCAAACGAGACTGGACCGACACGGAGTCGCCCACCCTTAATGAAGTCAATGATCTCTTTTTCTGATTCCATTTTCCTAGAATTGCTAATTTCTCGCGCGAGAAATTAGCATTATGAGGCTATTCAACCGAACTTTCCTAATATAGCATACTTTCCCGCGCGAGAAAGTCTAGCTCAGGCGCAGCTGCGTTTATGACTTCTCGCCGCTCGTCAGGAAGTAGTTTAAGGAATTCGTCGGCCATGGCGAACCTCAAACTGATAAAACTTATCCATAGCCCAGCCAGGCAATGCCGTTGCAGCCCGCCTTAGCGTATGGAAGTCTTCGGCGGTCATTGCATCTTCCAACTTAGCGATAACTTCCATGGTGACTTCATTCTTGCCGAGATAGCGAAGAGCCGCAATTGCAGCGCCAACAGCTGTTCCCGCATACTGCATCTTGCGAGGGGTAACGTGTCGAAAACGAATGATGCTCCTGCCGACATTGACTTCACCAGTGCGCCCTGTGGTGACGTATACAGGCTGAGTAGGAACCTGCGTTGACAATCCGAACATATTGGCCGCTGCTGCTCCAGTGAGACCAATCTTTACTCCCCGAGCTTTGGCAATGAGCTCCGCCACTTCGTTTGGTTCAGGCATAACTGAAGCTTTTACGTACTTATTCCATTTAAGACGCATATAAATTCCGCGCGCTGCACGCAAGATTTCATTGTCTCTCGCCATTCGATATAGAACTTGGTCTACCGCCGCTCGTGTTCCAAACTGCAGCAAATCTTTGACTGTAAATGCCTTTCCTTCCGGTAGCGCATTAATAGCTTGTCTAATCGCTTTCGCAGTAGTCACGGTAATTTCCTCGCTTTGTTAGATAAGTATATCATATTTTCTAACATTTTAACAAAAGGCGGACAGGCGCCATGATTCGACAGTTGGAGCCAATACTTGTAAATATAGCTTTTATACTATACTATAGTCTTTATGCTATATTTCAGTAATCGCTCGACACATTTGCAACCGAACCAGCGATCCTCTGACAGCACCACCCAAATTACGTTGAAAAACAGCAAAAGGCTGATCACGAACGACCCTAAAGGCGGCCTAGAAATGATCTCCTACGAAGACTATAAGAAAAAACTGAGCCCAGAACAGCGTGCAAAAGTTGATGAACTAGCACGCAAGCTGATTGCCGAAGAGAAGACTTTGCGCGAAATTCGCAAGGCCAGAGACTATTCACAAAAAACTCTCGCTGAATTACTAGGCATGAACCAAGGCGACCTCTCCAAATTCGAGCGTCGTACAGATGCCTATTTGAGCACAATTCGGCGTTACATTGAAGCAATGGGAGGCAGTCTTGAATTGGTGGCGACGTTTCCCGATACTGGTCCGATCAAGATAGCCAACCTCGCGGATCTGGGGGATGAAGAAGACGCAGCGGAATAAGCACTTCGCTCATACCGAAGCGACTAGGACTTCGAGCCTTTATACATGTTACTATCCGACGCTCAGGAGAACGGACTGGTTCGAGAAGTACGCGATACTATATGTAGTGCTCACAGCCTAAGCGCGCTTCGCTGAGACACCCCACCCCCCTTGTCAAGCCCTGCCGCCGGGATTGTTTCGAGCTCCGACTCAAGTTCCTCGATTGATGGCAAGTTGCCTTTGAGAGATTCCGGCAGAGCTTCTCAGCAAGTTGATAGCTGGACACGCCTACCCTATTTGTGGGAAAAATGCCGTAATGAAAGACAGGAAGCACCAACCGCTGCCGAAATAAATGACGGAAGAAAAGCAGAAGGATTCTGGACGAACCAAAAGAGTCAGGCTAAGCGCGGAATTGACCGTGCTGGCCCAACGTATTTGCCCCAAGTGCAATCTACCAGTAATCCCCGGATTGGAGAAGTGTCCTCGCGATGGAACAAGCCTCGAACAGGCCGACAGTGGTCCGCATGCTCCGATAACGCAGCCACAGCAAGAATTTCTCACAATGAGCGATCGCTATGACCACCTCGGTTCTCTCGGGTCGGGCGGCATGAGTGTGGTTTACAAGGCTCGTGATCGAGTTCTCGATCGCATCGTTGCAATCAAGCAACTTTCGAAAGAACTAGTTTCTGAGCAAATGGTATTGAGGTTTCAGCGAGAGGCCTGTGCCTATGCAGCGTTGAAACATCCAAACATAGTAAATGTCTTCGATTTTGGATTTGATGAAGAGAACCGTCCATTTTTAGTGATGGACTTTCTCGAGGGGCGAACACTAGATGAAGTCATTTCTGCGAAAGGCCAAGTTCCAATTTCCGAGACGCTCCCAATCTTCATTCAGCTTCTCGATGGTCTATCTCATGCCCACGCAAAAGGAATCATCCATCGCGATCTTAAGCCGGCTAACGTGATGATTCAACGATTTGACGAGCAGCTGCAAGTAAAGATATTGGATTTTGGCATAGCTAAATCAACTACGCATGACTCGAGCTCCAGTTGGCATACTCAGACCGGAACAGTGATGGGGAGTCCTCTCTATATGAGCCCCGAGCAAAGTGTCAGTCCGAATGTTGATGCACGGGCAGATATTTATTCCGTGGGTTGCATGTTGTTCGAGACACTGACAGGCCAACCGCCGTTTCGTGGTCAAACTCTAATGGAGACCATTTCCAAGCACCGCACCGAGGCACCACCTAAGATTGCTGAGCTTGTCCTTGGAGCCGATGCTCCTATCAAGGAAAACAGCGCGACACCGAGTGCGTTGTCGCTGGATATGGAAGCGATTGTCTTGGCGGCGTTGCAGAAGAATCCAGACGATCGTTATCAGACAGCAAGCGACATGCGAGCAGATCTTCTCTGTCTACAGGAGAATTGGAATAAGACACAGGCAACAGATGGTACCAGGTCCAGTGGCATATCGCGAACTGATGTTGTGAAAATTGCAATGAGTTCTGCTGTTGCGATTGTGATTTTGTATGTGTGCGGAATTTGCGCGGGATCGCTCACTGTGCAAAAGACACCTGATTCTAAAAGGGCCCAAAAACAGACGAGTCCTGTTGCTGAGAAGCCTGCCGCGGATTCTAAGTTGTTCGAATCAAAGGAATACGACTATTGGCTAGATGCTCACGGTGGGTACCACGCGCTTCATCCGGACGTAGAATTGACTTCGCTTCCTCCGAATGACGTACTCGTATTGAACGTAGGCCGTACAAACAGGTCTAATGCCGATGCCTCGGTAGCCACTGAAGCTAGTGTCGCTTATCAAAAGAGGCTGGAAGGATTGACAAACCTACAAAGTCTCGAGAAGCTGACAATCTTGAACCTCCAAGTAACGCCGAAGTTGCTCGGGGCCATTGCCAGCATAAAGAGCCTTCAGAGCGTGGGCATCTACGATACGAAAATTCCCCGCAGCACCGTTGAAGTGATAAGCAAGCTTCCGAACCTGAGGTCTGTGGAGTTGAAAGGGTGCGATCTAATTCCAGAAGATTTGAGGCCTTTAGCTAGAGTCAGAAATTTGGAACGCTTGATGCTCGATCAAAGTCCAATAGGTGGCCGTTTTTCGCAAACTGGAATTGAAAAGTTGAGAAATCTCAAGACTCTGGGACTGGCACATGTTCATGTTACTGATGCCGACACTTCTTGTATTTCTGCGCTAAGTCGGCTGGAAGTGCTCATGTTAGAAGAGTCGCGCATTACGGCGGTAGGCTGCGCAATGTTGGCGAAATTGCAGAACCTGAGATTTCTCTCGATCAACTACTGCCCTACAGTGAATGATGATGCCGTTAAGGAACTATCTGCTGTGCGTGTCAAGACCCTGGAGTTAACTTGCGATCGTGCGGTGACGAACAAGAGTGCTCCGTATCTGGCCAAGATTAAAGATCTGACTAAACTTGACTTGACAGGCTGTTCAGTCACTGAGGCGGGAATGGTAACTCTCAGTGAGCTACGTCCGGATCTGAGTGTGAAGAACACTGGGGCGGTCGAGCAGTTAACTGAAGTACTGCAGCCCTAGCTTGATTGATGTTCTTTTGCATTACAATCAAAAGCGTATTTTGCTAGCAGGTGTTGATGGACAAAAATAGTTCCGAGAGCGCCATGGACAGATTTGCGCGATTTCTGAAGGAGAGAATAATCGTCCTTGGATCTCCAATTGATGATTCTACTGCCAATGTAGCTATCGCTCAGATGTTGATGCTTGCGGATGAGGACGCCATGTCTGACATACTCTTGTACATAAATTCGGCGGGCGGTGATGTTACAAGTTCGCTGGCTATTTATGACACCATGCAGCAACTAAGTACAGCTGTGCGCACAATTGCGACGGGTCAGGCGGCCGGCACAGCCGCCCTATTGTTATGCGCTGGAAGGAACGGAAAGAGATATGCACTCCCTAATGCACGAGTAGCATTCTGTCCCCTTGTTGGACCCAGTGTGGATACTGACATAGAAAGAAGCGAGATCGAGCGCATTACAGAGCTCATTATCGAAATTACTGCTCACCATACTAATCAGCCACCCGAAACAATCGAACGAGATATGAACAAGGGACTGATTCTCGATCCCGCGGAGGCGCAAAGATACGGAATCGTCGATAGTGTCATCGAAAGTCTGGAGCAGATTTGCTGGAGATCTATCGATTGAGAGGGAGGTTCACCGCTATCATTTTGGGTGTTGCCACTGTCTCAGTTTTGGCGCTTGTCGCAACAGTGGTTGTAATGATGCAAGAGCCAGCACAAACACCCTCAACTCAGACAATCAAAAAAGCAGACATTGGAAAGCTCCCCGACGAATTGACCGCCGACTTTCAAAATACAGGCGGGTGGTGGACAGCAAACGGACCTGCCGACGATAACGCGATTAGGACGCTGGCGAGAAAGCATCCGGTTTTAGAGAAGGTGCGTTTGAATCAAGCAATTGTTTCCGCAGTGGGTTACGAAGCGCTTATTGGGCACCAACTTGATTCACTCGATGTGGTGAACAGTGAAACAAATGTGAACAGTCTGAAAGCCATCTCCCGACTCTCGGGACTTAAGCAGCTAGAACTCAAGGATCGTGCGGTTTCTGATGAAGGAATGGCAGCGCTTACCGGGCCAAAGTCTCTGGAGAGATTCTACTTAGAAGCACCGTCGGTGACACCTAATGGAATTAAGAATTTGTCGTCGAAGTTTCCTCAACTCAGTTGCTTGGGGCTAGTCAATTGCAGGGGGATTGACGACTCAGTCTTACCGCATATTTTGAACTGCCGGAAACTGGAGTCTCTCACGTTGATTGTTAGTCCGATATCAGCCGTTGCCGTAGCTCGAATGGTGAAGCAGCTTCCAATAGCCCACCTATGTGTTGAATTTCAAGATCAAGGCGCAGAAGGTGCGACACTCGTGAGTATGCTACCGGAGTCCAAGCTCACGCTCCTCGTTTTGACCGGCGTTCGAATCGACGAGAAATTGGTTTCGAAGCTCGTTGCTATGAAGCGTCTGGAAAAGCTTATATTGACACGATGTCCGGGTTTGACCGCACGCAATATCGCTGTACTGAAACAGGGGTTGCCGAACTGCAAGGTAGTTGCCGGTTCGAAGAGGGAGGAGCCAGAGGTCGGACTGATCGACTGAACTTGCGTCAGGACGAGGCTTTCCGCACGATTTTCGAAAAACGTATTTCGAAGAGCTGTATACTGATTGAGCCCATGGCGACGACTGCCAATCCGTAGAAACCAACAAATTTGAATGACCAAAATCAACTTCAAATCCGCTAAATTCTTGATCAGCGCACCCACCCTCAAGCAAAACCCTCTCGACACAGGCGCTGAGGTCGCTTTTGCCGGACGTTCCAATGCGGGAAAGTCCAGCGCGTTGAACACGCTAACTCAAAACTTGCACGCATCAGCAAAACCCCTGGGTGCACACAGCTGATCAACTTCTTTCAGCTGCATAACTCACCCGATTTGCGCCTTGTCGATTTGCCAGGTTACGGTTATGCCCAAGTCTCGAAGGCCATGCAAGAAAAATGGCAGGTACATTTAGCAAAGTACCTCAACGAACGCCAGTCCCTAAGGGGACTAATTCTTGTTACCGACATTCGTCA
>CAZCZI010000102.1:0-12699 GCA_964503045.1 uncultured Candidatus Obscuribacterales bacterium | reverse complement strand
CATTTAAGGTAGCAAGCGCGGCACACCGAGGTTTGTACCTTGCCACCCTGATTTCTGAGCAGACTCTTGGTGTTCTTTAGGTCCTTTACTTTCAGCTTCGCGGAGGTCTTCTGGTGGCTCGCATCTGCTGATTGTTTAACGCTGCGTTTCGCTTGTTTCCGGTCGGGCTTGATTGTCATTGTCTTCATCTCCATGTGTACTGTGTTGAATGGAGACCCACTCTTTCATGTTGAGTGCCCAGGAGAGGTCACTGTTGCTACGCTACACCTGACTCGTGGGAGACTCGTGAGGGAAAGCGGTGCGAAGGCTAGAACAATGGAGAAGCCTTTGAGGCTAAGTGCCACTTCTGTTGGTGGTACGCACAGAAACTCTGTCTATCAAAGCAAGCTAGTCTTTTGAGCAACATCTAGTATCTACCAAGTCCACTTATTAAAGTTCTGCATCAACCTTCGTAAAGGGCAACCGACATTCGACCTGAATGACTGACGTCTCGTCTGTCATCAATATCGAAAATCGTAATAACAAGAACAATTTGGTCCGATCGTTTCAGCATTGATGCTGGGGAAAACCCAAACTATAATGCCAACTACGACGACCACTCTGTAGTGAATCACTAAGACTGAATGACCAAAATCAACTTCAAATCCGCCAAGTTTCTGATTAGCGCACCCAGCCTCAAGCAAAGTCCTCTCGATACGGGCGCTGAAGTCGCTTTTGCCGGACGTTCCAATGCTGGTAAGTCCAGCGCATTGAACACGCTAACTCAAAATAGTAAGCTTGCGCGCATTAGTAAAACCCCTGGGTGCACACAGCTGATCAACTTTTTTCAGCTGCATAACTCCCCCGACTTGCGCCTTGTCGATTTACCAGGCTACGGTTATGCAAAAGTCTCGAAGGCGATGCAAGAAAAATGGCAGGTACATCTGGCGAAATACCTCAACGAACGCCAGTCCCTGAGGGGGCTTGTTCTGGTTACCGATATTCGTCATCCGATGCAAGAGTTGGACAAAATGATGATCAACTGGACGGTGCAATCTGAGATGCCTCTACACGTGTTGCTAAACAAGAGCGACAAGCTCTCGCGCGGCGCAGCCCAAGATACTTTGTTGAAGTATCGCAGAGAGCTTAAACAGTCAGCTCTTGATAGTTTAGTGAGTGTCCAGGTCTTTTCTTCAACAACTCGCGAAGGTTTAGACCAGCTCGCCCAGCAACTTGGAATGTGGCTTCAGTCCGACAGTCTTCATTGATCGTTCCCGGGAGTACGCTTGAGACGAGCTCCTGCAATTACCTTTTACACGATGCCTCATCTGGTTCTTGAACATACAACGGTATCGCGTGAGTACCGCCGTATTCGCTGACAGTCGAATACAGTTTTTCTGGCATGTCAGACTATCTGCCTGGGTCTTCCGAAACATTGATGTTGGCAAGTAATTTCCGATTTTGGCAGAACATAATATGACATCCTAATCATGATAACTTTGCTGTAGCTAACTCTAGTGCGGTTCCCCTATTGGCTGAGGTAAGTGTGAAACAAGAATTGTCGTTGCATCCGGTTGATCCCAACAAAGCCGGCAGACTGGTATTGGCAGAAGAACTAATTGAACCTTTGTCCAAGCAGATTGAGAGCGTTGTCCCTTTTGAGCCCGAGAGGTCGTCGTATCCCGAATACTTCAAGGAGTTTGTGCACAACCATTTGGAGCGCTACCGAAAGCACCAGGTGCTCTTATTACCAGGAGGAACAACACTGGCAGGTGATCTAGAATTAGATTTCAATGCCGAATGGATAGCCGCAAAACGTCTAGCTGGACTAGCTTGTGATGGGGATCTCACAATTTGCGGAGACTTGTTTAACAGAACTCTGTCCTTTGGACCGTTGTTATTTGTAAGAGGTGACTTGAAAGTCAACAATGTGATCAAGGCCGGAGCACCAGTGATAGTCCTCGGAAATGTTCATGCAAGTGGGATAGTAATTGGTGAGTATAATGACGGCGTGCTTCGAATCGCTGGAAATCTGCGAACACAAGCATACTTCCTGTTTGATCACGACGGTTATGTTAGACAGCAAGTGACGGGACCATCATTTTCATCAGATGACGACGATGGCAGATGGCGCGAACTTTTGGTTGACGCTGTATTCGAAAATGACAGAGAGGATACACCCGACGTGAACCGCCTCTGGCAGCGCAGCCGCTTCGGGATGACAGTCTTGAGTGGGGAAGATAGTTGAAACAGCGAATTATTCTGATACTAGTTCGCAACTTGTATCGCTGGCGGCTTCCACGTCCCTGAGCCAGCCGGGAGGATGGAAGGCGGAGTATCCTTCGGCCAGTAGAGACGCATCACTAAATAAATCGGACCATCCGGTGCGGGCAGCCAGTTTGACTTTTTGTCGGCCGCCGGCGCGTCTTTCTGAATGTAGATCGTGACCGAGCCATCCTTGTTCTTCTTCATCACAGGCAGCATTGGCGAGTTAATAAGATAGCGGTCGATCGGGTTCTCAATCAGCAGTTGTGTCTTGCCATCGTACATAGTCACCGACCAGAAGGCGTTCACCGGCGGGTATTTGCCAGGGGCAAATGTAAGCGTGTAGTTATGCTTGCTGCCATCCAGCGGCTGACCAGTCGCATCGTTCTTTGCCAGCGGATATACGGCCTCTACAGCACTGTTTCCATAGATCCCAGCCATCGCACCGGCAGCCCGCATCAGCCAGTCTCCGTGGAAAAACGCTCTGTCGCCTAGAATGGAGCCGATGAGCCATCCGTTGATGTTGCTGCCGATGTTGTCCTTCCGCTTCACGATAGAGTCGTAGCCATCTTTGACAGCAAGCGCCTCGACCGCCTTGTCTGCGTCGGAGAGCTTGTCGAGGTCAAACGGTTTGTCGGCCTCGATTCCAACGGTAGCGAACCTCGCCCGGAGCGCCTTTTCTGCCTCCACTGGCGGACAGAACTGCAGCACGAAGTTCAGGAACTTCGGGAACTGCATCTTCATTCCATCTTTGGTAAACGGCGGGAAATCGATCGCCGACGCCTTTGGCGGCGGCTGTTTCAAAAACTGCGAGAGAGTTTGCACTTTGTAGCCGGACTGCACTTTCACTACATTCGGCATGTCCTCTGGTCCCAAGAGCTGAGTCCGGTAACCAGCGAGACTAAACTGCGTCTCGCAATGGATTACCTTTTTAATTCCTGGCGGTGTATGTCCCTTCCAATTCGGTCCTGCGACCATATAGCAACCCGCATCATTACCAGTGCTGCGGCTGCCCAAGTAACCGTAGTTGTGGGTGTACATATCGATCAGCTGAATCACATAATAGCGGCTCTTCTCGATCTTGGGTACGGAGAAGACCAGGGGCTCAGCCCGCAGATCCATTCCTACGAATGAATACGGGGTATCGCTGTTCGGAGTAACGATCGCTGTGTCTTTGGGTGTAAACACTCGCGCTTCGTTGTAAAGCTGGTTGAATGGCGCCTTGAACTGTCCAGAATTGCGGTCAACGAAGTATGCGTACATAATGCCATAGTTCATCACCATCGGAAAGCCGTAGACATAAGCTTCCTGATAAATGTCCTTGCGAGAGATGGTTTGCCCCTCGTTCTTGCTGTATGCCACGCCTGCGACGAGAGTCATAAGCACAACAACGAAACAGATAATAACGGCTTTCATAAGGTTCTCCAGTGCAGCGCCTCCAATTGGCCGCTTGTCGCGGACAACTGTGCGTCATTCTATCTCACCACCCACTCAACATGGCGAGTGGGGAGCGAAACAAACTACTCGTCGGATGCTTGGCAGCATTAACGAGCAATATTCACTTTGCGGCCAGGAATGCTCTGTTGCAATTTTCTGAACGCCGCAGGATCAAGAGCTGTGTCGAGGTTAAGTGTTTTCGTTGGTTTCGTCATCAAATGAGTCAAGTCGGCGTCGTTCAATTTCCCGCTCAAAGATAAAACCTCTAATCTCGGCATATTGGCGATCTCTGCTAAACCAAACTGAGTAATCTTCGTATCGCGCACATCAAGTTCTCTCAAATCTCTGAGAGTTGTAATGCTCTTTAGCGTATCTTTTCCGACCACCGTTCTTCTTAGCGAAAGCTTCTTTAGCTGAGGATTAAAGCTAAGGTACTCGAGGTTTGTATCGGCAATATTTGTTTCGCTGAGGTCGAGTGAGTTCAAACTGCTCAGTGTGGATAAGGGTTGTATTGCTTCACTTGTGATACCAGTTTGCGAAAGGTCCAGTTTCTCGATGTTCTCCATGCCACTCAACTTGTAGACCACTTCGTCGGTTGCTCTAACATATTTGATATCCAGTCCGACTAGTGGACTGATGCCGGACAATTGGTTGCCGTCTACGTCTTCTTTGATTGTTAACTTCAGAGTCGAATGATGCGGAATTTGCGAAAGAGAATTCACGTTCGACATAACAAGTGTTCCGCCGGAGCCACGATAATAACATCCCAACTGCTTTCCGTGGCTGCCACCGCCAGTGATAGCATAGGAATGACCATCGCCGATACTACTGTACTGGACGACTCCGATTTCGACGGCTTCGGGATAAGCGGCACGAGCCTGGAGCACATCTTCCACCATGCCGGCGTATGGCCATTCATGTTTTCCATTGAACGGATTTACTAAAGGCCCGTTATCTGTGTTGCCTTCGGGTTTAACATCACAAGCTTTGTAGATGTAACTTTTGAACGTTTGATCCAGTTGGACGGGATACTTACCCTCGTGATCCTTCGCATATGCCTCGACTGCATTTTGCAGTTTCTCCATGTTGCGACGAACCTCGAAATCCTTGTTCTCGCTTCCATTGAGATCCGGGGCTACTTGTTGCGGCTGCGGCTCCCTAATCGAATCACTGGACGGTGTATATCTCGATGTGCATCCGGTCATCGCAATAAACGATAACAACATCGCCGAGAAAGGTAGCAGTCGTTTTAACATGGCGTCGTCCATCGAGGCGAGCTGTCTCAGTATTGTAAGCGCTAGAATAACCTATTTTTCTCCCGCCCTACACAAAGACTTTCTTCTTGCCAAGTGGCTATCCATTCACTGTTACGCAAGCATGCATCACATGGTGCTCTCCAGGTTCGATGGTCACCGCATTCTCCATCGCATTGGCGGTCTCGATGCAGACCATACGCCGCCAGCCGTCAGAACTCAAATCAGCGAGTTTTGCGCTTAATTCAGACCATGGATTCCAGACGACAGTAGTCTTCGAATTTTGTTTCTCTATGCTTAAGCGGCGTTTGAGTACAGGATCCTCGAGTGTGACTCGAGCTTCCGAGTTAATGTATGGGCGATCGGTTTCGCCATTTAGTACGAGAACGTTTTCGTTCTGTCTCTTTCGTTTGAAGCCGTCCGTTTTGTCGAAATATTCGGTGTCGGCTAGTCCACTGATTTCAGTTTGCGTTGCATCACCCACCATAAAGTAAGAATGCAGCGCCTCTTCAAAGATCATTGAGCTTTGCATTCCATTTTCTACCGTGAGCTGCAATCGCAGGTCAGTGCCAACAGTGACCTCGTAAATAAGCTGAAAATCTTCGTAACCGAGTGAACGGGACAATTCGTTTGGTTCGAGCGTCAATCTCAGACGAAGGGCATCACCGTCCATGGTGGCGGAAGCAAAGTGCCAATTTGAGGTGCGCGCAAAACCGTGTGATGGACCATCAGTTCTTGAACTATAAGGTGTTGCGGTTCGCGCGCCGAACCAGGGAAAGATTATCGGGATGCCACCGCGAATTGCCTTGCCGGGTCGAAATTCTGACCGTTCGCTCAAGAATAGTACCGGCTTGTTATCGGCAGGCTGCCACTGCGTGAGGTGCGCCCCTTGAAGATACAGCTCGGCACTGCACACCTTGGTGCTAACAATGGCGCGAGTCAAACCATACTCGTTTTCGTCAAAATCAAGTATGCCGGTAATCGCAAACTTTTCGCTGAGATATCGACTGTTCATCCTATCCTTCCAGATAATTAGCCAATGTGATGGAGCCCATGATACAACAATTTAGCTTGGAGCCAACCTTCGAGACCTCGCATTGCAATCCTTCGGTAGCTGATCGCTAATTTCAAAAGATCGAATTTCGAAAGTGATCAATTGCAGTAGCATCCAAACTCTTCAAGATATAGAATAACTTGCAGGCTGTTGCGTCTTTAATTAGAGAAGGTCACATTAGGTCCAGTCCAAGGTGAAATCAAAAAATCCGAAAGCGATAGTGATTTTGATCTTGCTGACCGTAGCAGGCACACTGCTTCGCCTGGATCACCGCGATTACCCTGTAATATGGCATGATGAAGCCATAACGCTGTGTCACCTGGCCTCCGGTTATGCAAGCGACAAAGCATACTCAAATCGAGTTCTTACAATGGGCGAGTTCAAGAACTTTGTTCAGACTCCTGGGCCAACCTCAAATGCCTTTGCGCTTGTGGCGTCCATTGCAGAAATCGAACCAATACAAGCACCGTCAAGTTTCCTGTGCTTTTACTTGTGGGGCAAACTGTTTGGTTATTCCGCCGATACGCTGAGACTTATGAGTGTGCTTTTTGGTGTACTCGGAATTGTTGCCGCATTTTGGCTTGGCTGCGAGCTGTCCTCACCGATTTGCGGGTTGCTGATGGCTACGTTCATTGCTTTCTCCCCGTACTCGTTGCATCACTCTCGCGAACTTCGCTGCTACGCACTATACCTACTCATGTTCTTCATTGTGCAAGCAACCTTTCTGCGTGCGGTCCGAGTGAACGACGGTAGAGATAAAAGCAGCTGGTTTGCTTATTGCGCAAGTTATGCGACTCTTTTCCACACACACTTGAGTTCGATAGTGGCAGGTGTCGGACCAGTGATATTTGTGGCTGCGGGTCGCAAGCTTTACCCCAAAATTGTAAGTCCAAGCGCACTTAGACATTGCATCGCCGCGACATGCTTAGCGTACGTGACATTTATCCCATGGGGCATCGCGTTTCTTAATCAAGCTCGTATGTTGGTAAAATCAGGTCAGTTTGTTTTGGTGGGCGAAGGTAAGCCCACTGCAATGCAGTACATCGCCAAGTGGGGTGAAACTCCAGCCTCATTGCTTACCTACAATCTGCAGCAAGAGTTCGATGGTGCGCCCATGATCATAATCTCGAGGCTTGTTTTCATCTCCGCTGTTTTTGTCTGGTTTTTCGAAAGAAGAACAGCTTTGTATTTCCTCTCAATCTTCTTACCTTACTTTCTTACACTGTACATGCACGATCTTCTGCGAGGCAGTCAATTCACATTCTACCCAAAGTATATGCTTGGGGTCACGGTCCTTGGACTCTGTGTTCTTTGCGTAGCTCTGTCTCACCTCTGGAATTGCAAGCAAAAGTCCCTTAAGCTTCTGACTCTACTTGTGGTGGCGATTGTTTTGTTCTGCGAGGCACGCTCAGACCTTGTTGAGTTTTCTTCGCGCGAAAGAAAAATTATTCATGGACAGAGTTTGATTAAGATCTCCGGTGTTATCAACAGCAATCCCGATGCACTTCTTATAGTATCTGAGTCCGGGCAATACACAAATCTGTGCCAGTTGGCCGCGCTGACTCACCAAGTTCTACCTTATGTGAAAGTGATATGGCTTCCTCACAACAATTTCGAAGTTATTCCATCAGATATCACCCATGCATTAGTCTTCAATCCAGCTGAAGGTCTTTTGGATGAAATGAAAAAGAGGAGATTTAGCATTCATCCCACAGACGCAGACACATTGTATGAACTCAAAAAATCTCAGGAACCCGTTTCGAAAATACGCTTCAATTCTCAGCCGAAACGCCAATTTGATTTTCGTTGTTCATTTCCTTCTCCTCAATCGTGATCATCACTTCCAATATTTAGCTCAAACGGTCCAAGAAGCTTTCAGCCATTTCTCATTGCGCCTCCAAGGGCTATTGTACGTCGACTCTTCGATCCCCACGAAGAACCCCTAAAACCGCCAAACACCAGAGTCAACATGATTGCGCTGATCAATCCAAAGAGAATCGTGGCGCCGTTAACTTCGGGTTCTCTCACTGTGTCGCTGTGTCGGTTTGGGTTGTAGCGGATAACTACATTTTTCCCTTTGGGCAATTGAAGTGCGCAGAATGAATCGAGGCTCTCCGGTTGAGTGAATTTCTCGCCGTCAATCGTGAACTCATACGTTATGCGAAGGGTTCGCTGTCTAACTCCAGTGATCTCGGAGGAGGTGATTACTCCTGTGGTGCTTGGCCATTTGCTTTTCTCTATAGGAATTGAGCAACTCCAATAGGCAAGGTAAGCGAAGAGGAGACTGATTAGAAACGAAGCGACGACAAAACTCATCTTATGAGTTTTGCTATTCTCTTCAAGCATTGCATTTTTTGCTGTTTGTCTACTAACGCTAGCACGTGTACTTACTTCATAGAGAGAACCTGAATCGATCTCCGAGCGCTTCCCTAAGTTATGCTCTTCTTCTCGCTGGTGCGCGCACTGTTCGTGGTCGTGTCGCGGTTTCGACTCTTCTGATTCTTCGCCTGTTGCGGATCTCTCAGAGCGTGTTGTTAGTTCAATGCGTTCTCTTTGACGTTCTGGTTCCATTATTGAAACGTGCAAGAAGGGTATATTTCTTTGTACCCATTAACGAAGATACTACGCTCGTGTACCTTAGCCTTGAACGCGCTCTTCGGAATTCATCAAACGGCTTCAAGGAGAAAATGGATGAGCTTTACTGCGTGGATTCTGTTTGCACCTCATCATCAGGGGGTTCATCGGCGACAAATAAAGCACATTGTAAAGCTGTTGTAGTCTGCAAAACCTTTCTTCGCATAATATACTTTGCCTCGAATCAATACGAGGTAAGCAAGGGTGCGAATAGATTGGGTAGTCCTAGCAGTGACCGCGGCAATTTGTGTCTACACGCTATCCTTGCTGGCATGCGAACCTTCCATTGCCGCAGAAGCAGGCAAACGCTCCTTCTACATGGGATTCAGCCCCTGGCCCTATGATATGACTCTTGAGGCACTAGCTTGGGTAGATCGAAACATAAAACAGCATGGAGACATCATCGAGCAGCACTTCGAAGAAGGTGTGCCATGGCCGGAAGCGCTCAGTAACCGTCCTTACAAGCCGGGAATGGAAGCCGAGATAAAAAGCCGAATCGCTCGCATGGGCAATTTCCATCGTGTGGTATCAATCAGTCCGATTAATGTTGCACGCAATGGCTTGGCTTTGTATCGAGGAGAACAGAACAATCAACCTCTGCCCCCTGAATGGAAAGGACGCCGCTTCAATGACAGTTCGGTACAGATTGCGTATCTTCACTATGTCGAACGTATTATCTCGGAGATGAAGCCCGACTATCTGCTGATCGGAGTCGAAGTAAATCTGCTCCAGCGCTGCAAAGACAACTCATGGAATGACTATCTCGAACTTCATCGCAGCATTTATCGAAGTGTGAAACAAAAGCACCCCGCACTTCCTGTAATGGCATCAGTAGTTTGCACTTCTTACTTCGCAGGGATGGGGAGCGAGGATGATCCTGTTTCGCAAAGAAAGGAATTGAAGAAACTCCTGCCGTATGTCGATGTCGTTGGATTCTCTGTCCATCCGTTCATGTCAGCTTGGACTGTCGAGCGAATTCCAGATCAAAAGTTCTTTCAAGACTTGTTCTCCCTAGCAGAAGGAAAGCCGTTTGCCATAACTGAAAGTAGTTATCCGGCGCAACCTTGGTCCATGCAAATAAACGGAAACAATGTGCCTTTCAACGGAAGCTCAGATAAACAGGCAACCTTCGTTCAGCGCATGCTCAAGGCGTGCCTTACAGCAAAACCCCGCTTCGTATGCTGGTTCACCATCCGCGACTACGATCAACTCTGGGAGAAGCTCAAGCATGTCCCGGCAATTCTGGTTTGGAGAGACACGGGACTGTTCGACGAAAGTGGTCGACCTCGCAAGGCTCTCGAAACATGGGACTCTGTCCTAAAGTTGCCCCGAATTGTCATGAATTTGCCCCGAAACACCCCTTAGTATGGCCGAACCATCAAGTATCGCCCCCAACAAGTACTGATTGGTCCACCCCCAGAACCTTCCGATAGCGCGCCTGCACTGCTCGACGCAATAAGGAAAAGTTCTATCAATGCTGCACAGCAGGACCGCAAAAAGCCCTGCAACTTGTATTGGAGAGGATGGTCTGATGGCACCAGAGCGAACCGAAGTTATAAACACCAAGCCGGTCGATTTAAAAGCCGGGGATACAAACAAACCAGGCGACGACAAGACCCTAAACTTTCTAGATCTTGTTTCGGCGGCGGTGTCCGGAGTGAAAACAGACAAGGTCTCTAAAACGGATGGCAAAGTCTCGAAGGATTCGAAGGATTCGGAAAAAGGCGTCGGCGAGAAGCTGACCATAGGATTCGATGGACTATTCAAGTCAGTGATGCAAGGCGTAGCCAAAGCGCAGAAGGAACATGATCAACTGATCAAAACTCTTCAAGAGACAGCTAAGCAAGAAACCTCCATCAAAAAAGATTTTGAACCTAAAGAACATGTGGTCACCTCCAAGGACAATTTGACCAATCTGGCGAAGCAGCAATTAGGCAAAGATGGAACGCCTAGACAGATCGACGAATACATTGAAGAGACCGCAAAACTGAACCATCTAAGAGATGCAAATGTACTTGTTGATGGAAGAACTTTGATGCTTCCAGGTCATACTGCTGATGGTGGCGTGACAGTGCTCGATCCGCACGGCAATAAGATCACCGCGTGGAAGGATGGTCGTACGCGCGAGGTCCATACTGACTCAACCATCGTGGAGAAATCGAACGACGGCAAGACCACCAAGGAAACAGACAAATTCGGCAATGTTCAGACAACTTTTGAAAACGGCACCACCAGCCTGACACGAGTTAATGGTAGTGGTTTCATTCGCAGCAAAGATGACAGCGGACAGTATCGCGAATATCACTGGGGACCGACTCTGGAGAGCAATTACTTTTTGGCGCCAACCGCACCGGGGTTGCTGTCCGGCTCGGACCTCGCAGGCAACACCCATACCAAATTGCCAAATGGCGTTGAAACTATGTCCATGACAGACAAACGCGGATACACCCGCACCGGCAGTGATACCGATTTTGATGTACAGTACACCGGTCCCAGACCGAAAGACAACTTCCTCGTACGAGTCTCTCCAGACGGAAAAGACTCATATCACGAGTCCCAGACCGATAAAGCCTACAAACCAATGGATGGTGACGCAGTCACTGCACAGCGCGACAAGCTCTTGCAAAAAGCGCAAGAGAATGTGCCGACGGCAGACTTACCAAAGTTCAAAGCGGACATGGCCCGTTTTGAAGATCGCATGAACAAAGCAGAAGACAATTACCGCAAATCCGGTCTTACCAACGATCAAGCACACACCCGTGCACAAAAAGAGGTTGCCGGTACTTACGAACAAATGTCGAGACTCTTCGAGGCTCCCGAGCGTCCTCCGATTACCAAAGATCAGCGCGCCATCATCGCGGAGCAAATTATCAATCAAGCAGCTACACCCACATCAATCGATCAAGGAAAACATTTAACTTGCAACGTCACCGTCGTCGAAACAAGGACGTATACGAGACAACCACAGGAAGCAGCGAAGCTCGTAGTTGACGTGGCCACGACCGGACAATACACGGGGAAGGATGGTACTGTGGTCAAGGTCGACGATGAGAGTTTGAAGCCGCACGATGAAGCACTCAAACATCTGACTGATGATGGCAAACGCAGTTTCGCCAGTCAGATTTTTCAGGTCACTGCTGTCAACCTCCATTACGCGAAGAACATGCCGCACATCAAATATGCGCAACGCGAGCCGGAAAATGCCGACGATACCGGTGAGCGCCAGATCGACTATAGCAGTGGCACCCCGGTCGAGCGAAAACCCAGCGACTTCGAGCAGATCTGGCAAGACGAGAGTCCTACCAAATTCCGTCGACCCGATCTGGCAGACAGTGAAATTATCGATATCGGCAATCGCATCACGGGCGATACCGACCGTAGCTGGTACATAGTCTACGGGAAAGACGCAGATGGAAAGGTTGCCCGAGCGGCATCCAAAGAAGAACTGGCAACGAAAGTCAGACATGCCTATGATACAGGCAATTTGCCGCTCGTAATCGGAGTAAATACAGGTAATCAGCCATTCCGCGCAGATGGTGGCAGTAGCGGACCTTCCGGCGGTTGGCACGTTGTCACCATTACTGGTTACGAAAATGATGTACCAGGCACAGCTGTAAAAATTGACAATCAATGGGGAACTGGCGATGATCACCAAAAGCCAAATAGAGTGATCGCAATCGACGACCTGTTTCACACTATGCGGGCACCCAATGACAAAGAAGCAGTCACTGATCTCGCCAAGGATGTGTTTGAAAAAGGAACGAAGGGCAACTTCGATGTCGCAAAGTATACCGAGTTCGTGCGGCGCGGCAAACTTGCAGGCACATTCAATGATGAAGAGCTGACAGAATTCGTGAAGATCGCAGCCAATTCAGCCAAACAGCAAGGTGATCAACAGAAAAAAGCTGGAACACTGGATCACGACAAATACTGGCAGTTGAAGAGTGACATCGAAGACCTCGTGCACATGCTGCCTGCCGGAAAAAGATTGGCTCTTTTGAAGTACCAAAACGAAATCGGCCTTATGAGCGACAGCCGGTTTGACTCCATGATCAGCTATGAATTCATGAGCGTGTA
>CAZCZI010000101.1:8918-22771 GCA_964503045.1 uncultured Candidatus Obscuribacterales bacterium | reverse complement strand
GTGATCACGCGACGCATGGCCAATTACAACCTCGTCACCTGCTCGCGACGCATAATCTCGTGGCGCGAGATCACCGATGTTATTGGGTGGATTGATCAGCGGGCGCTGGCGAGGTAGATGGCGCGTCGACGGAGATGACGAAGTGATCGCTGGCGACCCCAATTGGTTGGTCGTGTTCGTCAAGCGCTCGGGCACGTGCTTCGTATAGTCCAAGTGCGGGGAAGTCACTGCGTTTCAAAGCAAGTTCTGCAACGGCTTTGCGTCCTTTGAAGATCGTCATGATGTTTTGGCTTGGTTCTGCAGAATTTTGGTTGTTGAACAATAAATTAGTGCGCGTAATTTCAAGATAGACTTTCTTGGCGCCGGCCAAGTGCATAGCATCAATCAACACCGGCACAGCAGGCTTGTCTTCAGCTATGTGCAAAAAGCCTTTTGTTCCTAAATAACCGCAATTCGGAAATTCGCAAATGGGCATTATTTTTGAAGGAGGCACAATTTCTACCGACAAGATTCGGGTGTGGGAGCGTCGGGGCAACCGCAACTCGAGCCCGCGGCACCTTCCGCCCAGAGCCCATTCCGGCAGAGCATGAAGAGAGAAGATCAATGTCTGAACTTTCTTGTCATGCTCAAATTTGCAACTTGCACGTCGAATCCACTGAAAATCAGCGGCAAGATCGTTGGCGTAAAGAAGATCGGCTCCGTCCTTATAAGCGCTGGGATCGCTCATGTCTCCATCGTTTTCGACGGTCACGGCAACAAAGTCAACGTTGTAGGCATCCATCAATGGGCGCGGCTGAATGATTACGGACGGGCGACCATCTTTTTCCGGCGACGCTATCAGCTCAAGACTGCCGTCGGGCTGCCAATTTCGCTTAAAACTGCCTTCTGCTGTTACTCTTAGCAGTTCCTTCAAAGCATCGCCGGCCCAGATAGTCGCGATCGTTGGAGGCGGCGTCTGGGAGAAATAGACAGGGTAAAAGTCCCAGTGTTCTTTATCCCATTTGAACACTTTGACATAGTCTCGCGAATCGGCGAGCGATTCTTTGAGGAAGCCGAACGGGAAAATCGGTTCGTACGGTCCGACCATTTGGCAGTTATTCACTTGTCTGGGAAACTGAGGCGGTTTCGTCATTCCGACAAGTGCATTACGGCAGACATAAGCACCGTTTATTTGATCGGGAATGCCCACAAATAATACTTGCGGGTCACCAGATATGGTGCTTGAGTACAAACGCTCCAACGAATCACGAATCGCTTTCACTTGATCTCCGGCAACAGCCCAAGCTTGATTGTTAGTCCACAACACGACGAGCGACAAGAGCGGAAAGAGTACAGGCAGTGTCGAGCGCAGACGATCCATCGCATCGGCAAAGCCGGTGCCCGATGCTCCAGTGCCATGTCGAGGCGCGACGCAACACAAACCAAATAACATGCACAATGGTGCAGTGGCGAGATAAGCAAATCGACTGCTCTGCAAATCGTCAGCAATGGCGAATACTTTATATACTGGAATGAGCGCCAGCCCCATCAAGAGAATGATAAAGAGAGCCGGTCGTCTTACTCGCGGCTCGGCAATGGTGTTGAGCACTGCCAGAAATATAGACACACACAAAATCACTTCCCAAGCCTTCGTCAAAAGACTATGCGCACCAAGGAAGTCTTTGTTGAGCGGCACAATCATCATTCTCAGACCATGCACCCATTGCAAGGCAAAGCCCTTCAAATCGGCCACGTGAAACAGTGAGTCGTCGTAGCCTCCTACGAAGGTTCCAAGCGAGAAATAGCGAATCACGAAATAGACTGCAAGCAAAAGCCAGAATGGAGCCGATACTGCAAGCGCTCGTGCCAACCGCATTTGCGAACCAGCCGCGCCTTTCACTTCATTGGGAAATGGTGCGACGCAAAGTTCATAGACAACAAATACTGCCGGCAAGACAATCGCCATTTCTTTGGACAGGAGCCCAAGCGCCATTGAAACAAGCGATATCACCAGCCAGTGGGTGCGTTTTGTTCCGCTTCTCCACATCATGAATGAAAGCAGGCTGCCCAAAAAAAATGTCGACACTATCGCATCAACGCGACCAGTGATCCACGACACAGCCTCGCAGTGCAAAGGATAAAGCCCGAACATTGCACTGGACATTGCGCTCCACACCAGGACATTACGACGATCAAGGGAGCTTTGATCTTGTTGCTGGTCGCCGGCTTTTTGTTTTGAAAGACCTGTCAAAAGCGATCGTCCAATACCGAACGTCATGCACAGCCGGTAGACGATGCCAAAGACAAAACCTGTCGACAACAGGTGAAAGACCAAGTTAGTAATGTGAAAACCAAGTCCGTTTGTTCGCCACACCAAATAATCCGTAACCATAAAAATGGATATGAGGGGGCGATAGAACTTGGTTGTGGTTCCATCCAACCATGAACTGTAAAAGTTTTTCCAAATAAGTTCCGGATAGCGAACAGCGAGACTCAGCCAATCAAGGTGAACGAAATCATCGCCATTGAAGAAATCAAACAACACTGGGTAGTAGCCAATGACGGTGGCAACTACGATTATCAAAAGAAGGAGTTCTATTTGTTGTTTCGCCTTCACAGCCGTTTCCCGGTATCGTTCTTGCGCTAGTCTATGAAGACTTGAGCGATTCCAGGGCGACCTCGTAAGCGGGACGATCCTCGAGATGACAACGTATCTCGTCTTTGCGCTTTACCGGTTTTGCAGGCACTCCTGCTACCACCATATTTGGTTCGACACTGTGAGTAACTACTGAGCCACCAGCGACGATCGATCCGGCGCCTAGTCTGACTCTCGGCAAAAGCAAAACGCGCGCGCCGATGATCACGCCGCTTTCCAGATAAGGACCTTCACGCCCCTTTTGACACGGCGGATGCAAGCTGTCGGTAGTGCACGCCATCGGATAAAAGTGCACGTCATTTTCGCAAGTCGTATAGGTAGCGATAAATACGTTGTTGTGAAAGCGGCATCGATCGCCGACTTGAATGAAGCCGTCCGATTGAGAGAGCGTTCCGAAACTGCAATCATCACCAAAGACACTGTGCTCCCGAATCACAGCACGGTGACCGGTTTGAAAGTTGGAGCCAATCGTGCAGCCGGCGTAAATGATCGTTCCGGATCGCACGCAGCTGTTTGCGCCAAGCAAAAATTCCGGGTTGTGGTACGACGGGTCTGTTCTGTAGCCGGCCAGCCTCTCGCCAAGAATGCACTGTGCTCCGATGAAGCAGTTGTCTTGCAGGCGAACATTCTCGTAGATTACAGTGCCACTCTCTACGGTGACATTGTCTCCCAGCACGACTCCGTCATGTACGACAACAAACGCTGCAATTTTAACGCCTTTTCCAAGTTTTGCTTTGGGGCTGACGATAGCGGTCGAGGAAATCTCTTCAGTGTGCGCTTGTGTCATTCTTCATCACGAAATTAAGGTCGGTTGAACCACGCTCGCTGGAACGAATGTGGGAACATCAGCCATGATCTGCTTCAGAGACTCGCCGACGTAAGCAATTTGATCGTCGGTAAGTTCCGGATACATAGGCAATGACAGAACCTGGTCCGAAATCCGCTCGGTAACAGGGAAGTCGCCTTTCTTGTAACCGTAGCTTTCGAACGCCTTCTGCAGGTGCAGCGGCACTGGATAATAGCACATCGAGCCGATGCCGCGCTGTCCTAGTTCTTTGATCACGTGCTCGCGCAGAGCCGCGCTGTTGCCGTCTCTGTCGATCACTCTAATGGTGTACTGGTGCCACACGTGTCTGACTTGTGTTGCTGCGACATTCGGAGCAACGCCAGGCATGCCGATTGCCGGTGTTACGATGTTGGGACAATTCTTCAAAGCGCGATCGTAGAGAGTTGCTACGTTGTGGCGCTTTTGGTTCCAGACTTGCAGATAGGGGAGCTTCGTGCAGAGCGCGGCCGCTTGCATTTCATCGAGCCTGCTGTTGACTCCGAGTTCGTCATGATAATAGCGGCGGCGCGAACCGTGCGCGCGCAACGTCTTGAGGCGATCAGCCAGAGCATCGTCGCTGGTCACAATCATGCCTGCGTCACCGCAAGCTCCCAAGTTCTTGGTCGGGTAGAAGCTGATGCAGGCGAGATCGCCAAAGCTTCCTGTCGCCTTTTCCTTATATAAGGCTCCAATCGCCTGTGCGTTGTCTTCGATAACGCGAAGCCCGAATCGCTTAGCGATGGCGAGAATCGGATCCATATGTGCGGGCTGTCCGTAAAGGTGCACCGGCATTATCGCCTTGGTCTTCGCTGTCACAGCTTGTTCGATCAGCTTAGGCTGAATGTTGAAGCTGTACGCATCGACATCCACAAACACCGGTTTCGCACCGCGAATCATGATCGCTTCGACAGTCGCAGCAAAAGTAAACGGTGTGGTTATCACCTCGTCACCAGGTCCGATGTCGAGTGCCCACAAGGCAAGCACCAGTGCGTCAGTGCCGTTTGCCACACCGATACCGTGCTTGGTACCGCAGATTTCGGCGACGTCACGTTCGAGTCTTGAGCCGTACTCGCCCAAGATATAGTTTCCGCTTCGAAGGACGCCAACTACCGCTTGTTCAAGTTCAGAACCAATTTGACGATACTGTTCTTGAAGATTGAGAAGAGGGACTTTTTGATTCATGTGGATTCCGCTTCTAGTACTGTAAAACCCGCCAGCCAGCCAAAGGCTCGCACCCATATAGGTCGAAGGTGAGTCTATCCTGTCATGTGTGGAGCGTCAAAGGCAAGAAAATAACCTTAGACTGCCAGGCGAACTTAAACCGGGTTTAACGAGCCGAATTGTAATGGGAGTTGCAAGTTTGAAGATCGCACAAGAAGCGAAAGGAAAAAATCTCCCATTCTTAAATAATGCAAATGCGGCATCACCGCAGCCGGTGGCGGTTATCAAGTGGAGGTTTTGATTGCAGAACAAACCGGGTGATGAACTCAGTCTCATTGTTCTCGATTTCGATGTCTTCGTATGTGGTGGCAGATCATTTTTGACAGGCGGCCTTTGCAGATTTTTTTGCATGGCAATCAAAAATCTATCGCATTCCCGGCACCCAAGCCAAAGAGGGAGGCGATTTCTCACCTCCCTCTTTGAGTGCAGCTTTTAGTGCTTATCTCTTTTTGCTGGGAACAGCAACTGTGCGAGACAATGCGTTGGTCACGAACAGGTTGAGGCTGACGCCTTCTTTTTCTGCTCTGTCAACGAGTGCTTGGTGAAGGGACTTCGGCAGACGTACCGTGAATTTGCCACTGAAGGATGTGTAGCTATCGTCGCCACGTGCTGGGGCTTTCTTAGCGGTGTGCTTAACGGCAGATTTACGCACTAGCGGTCTGGCGCCAATCTTCTTGTGAGATGCTTTTGCCGCAGGCTTAGCTGAGCGGGCTGCTGGTTTTGCTTTGCCTTTGCTGGCTCTCTTCATTGCCATTATGTCTTTCTCCTTACGGGTTTGGGATTTACTCGGCCGAAGCCGCGTTCAGGCGGGACCTGAACTATTAATTTGAGGAATTGTTTAGAGGCACAATTCCCGTCCAGGTCGCCCGGTTTATCCGTCGCGCCCTGTCATGTTGTATACCACCTACCACCACTCAAGGTGGCACTCCTAATTGTAGCAAACGATCTATCGCGTGACTATACACCGTATATAGTTTTTTCCAAATTCAAAAAAATCCCAGAGCACCTACCTTTTACAAAATCGGCTCTACATCTGGTGCGGCACCACTTTTAATGGCTGGTATCGCCGAAGGTTAAATGTTATCGATGTACAATCAGCCTAGAGGTTGAATAGTGAAAATTCTCGTTATCAGACTTAGCGCAATGGGCGATGTGGTGCACTGTTTGCCCGTTGCGGCACGTTTAAAAGAACAGATTCGAGACTGCCATTTGACGTGGGTGGTCGAGCCACCATCAGCGGCGCTATTGCACAACAACCCATGTGTAGACAACGTAATTGTTTTTCCGCGCAAGCTCTGGCTAAACGACCTGCGCAACCCGTTGCATTGGCCGCAAACTGTTGCCCACATAACAAAATTTGCCGATTCGTTGAAGGGATTCGACATTGTTTTGGACATGCAAGGATTGTTCAAAAGCGCAGTGCTGGCGGGGCTTTCCGGGAGCAAGCACAGAGTCGGATTTGCCCGCACCAGAGAAATGGCCGACCTCTGGTTAAACCACAAAGTCGATGTCGGTGATTACTTCGGATTTGATACTCACATCGTTGATTTGAATTTGATGGTGGCAGATCACGTACTCGACATGCTCAAGTTGTCAAGCACCACCGCTGATGTCAGATTTCCGCTGCCAGCGCCGCCTAGCGACTCTTTCGAATTGATCGCTCGCCTTCTTAACGAGACACCTGCGGCGAGACCGGCACCAGACGTGACATCAACACCAGGCGTAGCATCAACACCAGGCGTGGCGTCAACACCAGGTGTGGCATCAACACCAGGCGCGGCGTCAACACCAGGTGTGGCATCAACACCAGGTGTGGCATCAACACCAGGAGCGCCACTAATACCAGGGATGGGGCTGTCACCACTGGCAGTACTTGCTCCCGGCACCACTTGGGTTTCCAAGATATGGCAGGAAGAGAAATGGCTTGCTCTCGGACACATGCTGTCTTCACGTCTGCACATGCGCCTAGCTCTCATAGGTGGCGAAGCAGAACTGCTAACCAACGATCGCCTCGCACAAAACCTTTCGGCTATGTGCACCGGACTGAACTCCGTCGTAAACCTCACAGCTAAAACGAATTTGTTGGATCTAATCGCCTTGTTTAAGCAAAGTCAGCTGGTTGTGGGCGCCGACACCGGACCTCTGCACCTGGCCGCCGCCACTGGCGCACCAAAGGTCGTAGCAATCCATGGCAGCACCCCCAGGCGCCGCAACGGACCGTTTGGGCATCACTGCCTGGCAATTGCCATGGGTCTCGATTGCCAGCCCTGTTTCAAGAAGGATTGTCCGTTAGGAACAACAGCATGCTTGAAAGACCTCAACCCAGCACCGGTCTTTGAGGAGATTGCCGAATTTTTGGGGGTTAAGGCCTAGGCTGGAACGGTCGAGCCTTCAGACACCCACTTATCTATTGTGCGATTCCAACCCTCAACCAGCTCATCCTTGTCAAAGAAGATGCCGATTTCGCGGGCTGCGCTTTCCGGGCCGTCCGAGCCGTGTACCATGTTTCTGCCAATCTCCACAGCCAAATCGCCGCGAATGCTGCCTGGGGCAGCCTGCGCCGGGTTTGTTGCACCAATGACGTTGCGGGCAAGAGTAATGGCGCCTTTACCCTCCCAAACCATTGCCACGATTGGTCCTGAGGTAATGAAAGACACTAGCCCGTCGAAAAATGGTTTGCCTTTATGCTCACCGTAATGCTCTTCAGCCTTGGCTTTCGAGACCTTCATCAGCTTCATGCCAACCAGCTTGAGCCCGCGGCGCTCGAATCGGCTGATGATTTCTCCTGCCAGCCCACGCTCTACTCCATCGGGCTTGACTGCTACAAAGGTTCTTTCTGTCACCGCTTGGCACTCCTTATCGATATCCAATTGCAGGAACCATTTTTATCATGGTCCAGCCAACCGTTGCCCCTAGGAAACCTCATAGGTGCCCAAAACCCCGTCGCCACGAGAAAAACTTATCTTGACCCGGCGTTACTTGTTGAAGACCGGTGGTGGATTCTGGGGAGAACCCGCACAACCTACTGATCCTGAACTTGTAGATATGATCTGGCCTGAGTGTCAGGACAGCTTGACCAGCTTGGCAAACTTGGGATCGAAAACTCGCTTTTCGCCGGAGACGAATTCGATCTGATAGAGCTCTTTTGGACCAGGGGTGAGCACCTGTATCACCTTGCCCTGACCGAATTTGCTGTGATCCACCAGGTCGCCGACGGACAAGCGCTCAAAACTGGCAGCCGCGCCAAATGCTTCAACTGCAGGTGACGAATCTCCCTGTGGCTGCATTCTCATGGCGCGAGGTTTGGCTGGTGGGGTAGAACCAGACCCCCCGCGATTATTGCCGGAGCCAGATCCATTGGCACCAGCGCCGTATCGAGACGCACCAGATCCGGCGCCGCTTCTTCCGCCGCTGTAGCCATTCGAACCACCGCCACTGTAGCCGTTCGACCCACCACCATAGCCGTTCGATCCGCCGGCATAGCCGTTCGATCCGCCGGCATACGACGCTCCCCTGCCACCACTGGTAGCTCCGTAGCGCGTATCCGATTCAGAATCCGGAGACGGATAAAATCCACTCAAAAGTCCAGGTCCAATCTCCGCCAAAAACGTGCTGACCCTGGTCAAGTTGTAAGAGTCGCCACCGCCACCACCGGCAGAGCGCACGAATGATCTTCTTCTTCTGGCGCGCGTCAGGTACAGCAGGTCACCAGCCCTGGTGACTCCTACATACATAAGTCTGCGTTCTTCCTCCAATGCGCTTGGCGATGGGTCTTGCAGCGACCGGAAGTGGGGAAGCAATCCTTCCTCCATACCTACAAGGAATACGACTGGAAACTCCAGCCCTTTGGCTGAGTGAAGCGTCATCAATTTCACAGCGTCTTGGTCCATCTTTGCCTGATCGAGATCGCTCACCAATGAAATCCGCGTCAGGAAAGAGTCGAGATCCGGTTCGTCGGCAACAGTCTCGAATTCTTTCGCCACGTTGACCAATTCCCTAACGTGTTCCATGCGTCCCAGCGCCTGCTCGTCGCGCGCGCTTTCGGCATCTTCTTGCAGCTTCTGAAGATAGCCGGTATCTCTTATCACCATCTCCACGAGCTTTGATATTGAAAAATCTTTCTGAGGATCGACTATCTCTTTTGCTTTGGATTGCCACAAGTGCACCATGTGGGCAAATTGCATAAGCTGCTTTTGAGTTTTGGAGGAAACGTCGGGTATCTCGGCGGCGGTTGCGGCTGCATCAAGCAGACTGAGATTTTTGGCATCGGCATGGTCCTGCAGTTTTTCGAGCGTAGTCTTGCCGATTCCGCGCTTCGGTGAATTGATTACCCGATTGAACGATTGTCCGTCCCTACCGTTATATATAAGTTTGAGATAGCCGAGAATGTCTTTCACTTCTTGGCGCTCGTAGAATCGAGTAGCACCGACCATGGTGTACGGAATATTACTGCGAACCAATATTTCTTCTATCGCGCGGCTTTGCGTGTTGGTGCGGTACAAGATGGCGCATTCCGATAATTGACGGCCCTGAGCCTGCAGACGACGCAGCTCTTCCGAGACGAAATATGCTTCGTCAATATCATCGGCGCCTTCGTAGTATTTTGCCTTCGCTCCATTGGGACGATTGCAACGCAACACCTTTTCGATGCGCTCAGTGTTGTTGGCAATAATGCTGTTGGCGACTTCGAGGATGGTGCTAGTCGATCTGTAGTTCTCTTCCAGTTTGATGGTCTTGCAGTTTTTGAAATCACTTTGAAGATTCAAGATGATTCTGAAATCTGCTTTGCGCCATGAATAAATAGATTGATCGACATCACCGACCACCATGAATGTTCTTTCGTTCCACCACTCGGTTACAGGAACTGCCATTGGCTGAATCCCGGGAATCCCGGTACTAAGGGCGGCATCAGGCGAACAAATCGCTTGCACGAGATCGTATTGCGATTTGTTGGTGTCTTGAAACTCGTCGACCAAAACGTGGCGAAATCGATCGCGCATGCGACGCCGCACGGATTCGTTTTTGGTGACTAGCTCGGTGAACACGACGATGAGATCGTCGAAGTCAAGCGCATTGTTCTTCGCCAACTCTTCTTGGTACGCATGAAAAATTTCGGAGACGCGCTGCTCTCTGTAGGTTCTGGCGTCGCGGCTGTAAAGGTGACTCGTGAAACCTTCATTCTTCAGAGCCGAAATCTCGTGCCGCACTTGGCGCGGCGGAAATACCTTGTCATCGAGATTCATCTTCGACAAAACCGCCTTCATGACATTCAACGAGTCGGTTTCATCGTAAATGACAAAGTTGTTATCCCACTGCCAGCCTTCTTGAGTCTGGTAGTTGGCGATGTCGCGACGCAGAAGGCGCGCACAAATGCTGTGAAACGTACCTATAGTCAGCCGTCGCGCCGCTTGCGGCCCGACAATTGCTTCGATGCGGGACTTCATTTCGGCTGCCGCTTTGTTGGTAAACGTAACGGCAAGGATGTTTTCAGGGTCTTGATGCAGCGCTTCCAGAAGAAAGGCGATTCTTCGAGTCAGCACTGTCGTTTTGCCTGAGCCCGCACCAGCAATAACGAGTGCAGGTCCCCATTCCAAGCAAACGGCTTCCCGCTGCTGGTCATTCAGTCGGGCGAGCAAATCTTTGGCACCTCCTTGGTAGCCTCCAGCTTGTCCCAGACTTTGATTCGTTCCCACGAGCATCCTGCCTCCTTTCGGGGCTGCCGGCTGCGTTTGCAGCCATCGAGGAGATCAGATCCGAACTTATGATTAGGTTCATGACTTCCTAAAAATAATGATATGATCCCCGCCGGCAGTTGTGAGTGGTTTTCTCAACCCATCACAATCCGAGCAGACTCCGAACTTGCTTTACTTTCACGCTGATAATTTTGACCGGCCTGCCTTCTTGTGTTGATTAAAACTTGTAAACAGCGAGTGCCGCGAAGTGGTCGGCTGAGGCGCAAATGCGGGTAATCTAGAGGACTGCATCTCTACCTTAGACTCTAAGTTAGAATCCTTTTTCGAATCCCTTTCGAGGCACGGTATATCCAACATGGCCCCATCCGAACATCCTGCATCTGCCACGATTCCGACAGTTGATGAGTTAGCTCAGGAACTACTTCTGATACAGCAGTCAGGACCGCGTCGGGTTGCGGTTATCGGCACACGCAACCTGCCTTTGACTCATCAGCAGCTTGTCGAAATGCTCTCGTACGCACTGGTTTTGTCCGGCAACCAGGTAGTCACCAGCGGTGGTGCAAACGGGACAAACATGGCGGTCATTCGCGGAGCCCAAAGAGCGAACCCCGACAGACTATCGATTATTCTGCCGCAAACCATCGGACAACAGCCCGGCGAAGTGCAAGATCTGCTAATCGGCATTAAAAACATCACGGAGTATCCGGAGAGGCGAACAATGACCCTGGCGGATGCCAGTCGTATATGCAACCACGAGATAATCGATAGGTGCCAGCAGATCATTTGTTTCCTTTATCACACGAGCCATACTTTGCTTGAGTCTGTAAGCTATGCTAAGGAACATCGCAAGATTGTGACTAGCTTCTACCTAGACTGAGCAAAATTTGTCCTTAGACACTAAGTTGTTTTTCTCCGGCGAACTCGGGCTGTTAATTCCCTGTGTAGTCGCCTTTTCTGTTTCTTTTCTGACGCTGCCGCCGTACATCAAGTGGCTCAAGCAGCAACAGATAAACCAATTCCTCAGAGAAGAAGGTCCGCAAAGTCACCAGCACAAGGCAAAGACACCAACCATGGGTGGTGTCTGTTTCATTTTCGCAACCCTGGTGACGACACTGGCTTATTGGTTTATCTTTCGCAAGCAGTTCGACCTTTCAGCTTGCCTGGTTCTGTTTTGTGGTCTGCTCTGCTCGCTCGTCGGCTTCATGGACGACATGGCAAAGGTACGGCAAAAAGCCAACAAGGGTATCTCCGGATTCGTCAGATTGGGAATCGAGACTGCACTAGGATTGGTCGCAGGCCTCGTGCTTGTAGCCATCAGCTCCAACGTCCTGAAAGTCCTCGTTCCTACATCGTTTGCAGTAGCTGCAGCTGATGCGAACCTAAAGACATTAGTCGTCGGTTCTGCATTCTTCATCATAGCACCACTGGTGGTGTTTCTCATACTTTCAACATTCCTTTCGGCCGCAGTCACGAATGCATTCAACCTGCATGACGGCATGGATGGATTGGCGGCAGGAACAGGTGCCCAGGTGCTCGCCACAATGGCATTGTTGCTTTTGTATTCAGGTCAACCGGCTCTGGCAGATATGGCGGCTGCGGGTGCCGGAGCATTGATTGGATTTTTGATGCACAACAAATACCCGGCAAAAATCTTCATGGGTGACACGGGAAGCCTATTCATTGGCGGCTTGATGGCATATCTCACGATTGCGGGCGGATTAGTGTTGTGGTTCATTCCATTGTCGGCTATATACATCTTTGAAGCACTGTCCGTGATGGCACAGGTCGTCTACTTCAAACTGACAAAGCAGTATACACCGGAAAAGCCGATGTCGGCTCCAGCTCTGATTCTTCTCAAGCTCACCAAACGGCTCCCGGGCGAGGGCAAACGACTGTTTCGCATGGCTCCGCTTCACCATCATTTCGAAGCGGTTCTTGCAGACAAAGGTGTGGAAGAGTATGAAGTGGTGGCAGGATTCTGGGTGGTGCAAACCCTTCTGTGCGTGGGCGTCATAGCGGCGTATTTGCTGTGGCACTAGAACTTTCAGCACTTTGCGGCACGGGCGTCGTTAAGTTCACAGATGGTTTCACTATTAGAGTTTCTGCGTTTGCAACTTGAGCAACCGAGGTTTGGACACTCTCTTTAATCGCGGCGGACTTGGAATCGAAGAGCGCACGGACAAGTTTATCTCTTCCGCGCAAGAAAGGTATCTCGATCAGTTTGCTTGACCAAGCTCCAGCCCACACCGAGAACGCCACGAACAATGCCATTCCGCAAATCCAGCTGAGTTCATGAGGTAACGCGCTGAGACACTGAAAAATTGCCAGTGCAGGAATGAAACCAAGATCCATATGCCACAAATAGATCCCGTAAGAGAAAAAGCCAATGCGACCAATACCGTACGCCAATCGGCTAAACAAGATACCTCCGACAATGCCGTCTTCCTGCTGCAGTTTGAGAAGTGCAAGAAGAATAGCTCCAAAACCAAGATAGTTAAGTGTAAGTCCGAATGTGATGACAAACCAATCGTGCTGCAGGTTCAATAGTGCGCTCGGCATTACCAGAAAGATTCCGGCGCACAAAAGCAGTCTTGGGTGAGCGGACAGCTTTTCATACACATCAAAGCGAAAGACTTTGAGATACGCCAAAAGGACACCGAACATCAAAGCGTCGATTCTAAGATGCGTGAAAAAGTAGGAATGGGGAGCCGGATCCAGACAACGCCCCACCAGGCAAAATACAGCTATAAGCGCGGTAACGAGCGGAAAGAGATGCACCCTCGTAGACAAAAGCAAAAGAAGAATGGGCAGGAATATGTAAAAGTGTTCTTCTACCGCCAGACTCCAAGTCTGCGCTCTGCAGCTGCCCATGTAGTTTTGCAGATGCAACCAATTCCAGATCAGATTCTGTTTTTCATGAGGCTGAATAGTGAGTCCGGAAGACAAAAAGAAAATCAAAAGAAAATATGCCGGCCAGATTTTGAGCGCACGCTTGAGCAAGAAGCGAAACAAGCGAATTGTTTTCTCCTTCTTCAGCTCCTCCATCAAGGAGCTGCCAATCAGGAATCCTGACAGAACAAAAAACAGATCAACGCCCATCCAGCCGCAGTTGTACCAAAGCGAGGCAATTACATTCAAAAATCCTGCCTGAGCCGGAAGTATCGGGCAGTGACGACCCAGTACCAACAGAATGGCGATGCCGCGAAGGAAGTCTATTTGATGATTTCTCATGTTTTGTTCTCAACAAAGAATCAACCGGCGGCTCCTTGAGAGAGTCGCGAGTTTTAGGTTTAAAACCAACGTCAAATGAACCCCGAGGTGTGGCTGTTCTCAGCCCTCACCTTTGAGGTTCGCTCACTTGTACTAAGACTCTTTAAATGCGGGTGTTCATGATGGGTAAGAGTATATGGACTTCTCTTGACAACCAACTCTTTCTTAGGCTGTTCTTAAGAAAGGCGCGAGTTGCACCATGGACCGC
>CAZCZI010000101.1:0-8818 GCA_964503045.1 uncultured Candidatus Obscuribacterales bacterium | reverse complement strand
AGTTGCACCATGGACCGCCAACTCCGACACTTCTGCCGCTTTCAAACTGTAAAACCAAATTTCCCGACTGACTGTTGCCAACAAATCAACGAAGAGCACCGCATACGGTATCGCGGCCGCCAATTTCCGCGCGGTACAGGTGCTTTTCTAGTTCTCAGATGGTGGGTGCAATTATAGTTTGCATTTGGAAGAAAAATGCAAACTATAATTGACGTCAAGTGGCATCACGGGCGGATTTGAGGTCGAATTTCGCTTTGCAGAAGGATGAGTGCAAACTACACTTTGCATTTTGAAGAAAAATGCAAATTGTAATTGCATCTTGCGAAGCACGAGCGCAGCACGAGCGAAGCACGAGCGCAATTCGCCTGCTATGTCTTTCGCTTCCTCGGAATTTCAACATTGCCCTTCACGACTTTGTAAGTCGAAGCCGTGGATAGTTTCTCCAGGTCGGCGCGACGCGCTAGAGCAGCTGCTTGTTGCTCGGGGGTCAATTCGCGCCCTTTCTCCGGCATCACAGTGATCGACCCAATCGACCCTGATTCACCCGGCAAAAATTCGCCTTCCAACTCCTGAGCAAGTTTCTCCATGTCTTGGCGTTGTGCTCCCTGCAAACCGGCATACCAATTGCGCAGTCCTTTCATCAACTGGCGTATCGAGGCAATTGGATCGTTGGCGTCAAACTCAGGTTCGCCCACACAAACGGCGGGCAACTTGCCTTTGGATAATCTGACGATTTGATAGCCAACACTCGAAGACTCGCGAAGCTTTGCGGCCTGGCGCTGTTTAGCAATAACTTCACCGCCTGCTGTTATGCAAAACTGCCCGCGGCTTTGCCAAGCATTGTTCTTAGCCTTCAGCTTGAGGAGCTGGTCATTTTTTCGAGTCGAGACGCCCCAATCAGCATCTTCTGCAAATACTGAGCCATCGTCATCGAAATCGTACGGATCTTTGTCTTGGCCGGACACGGTCAGGTACTCAATTGGGTGGGCAACAAGACTCCTGGGTTTCCGACAGTCGTATAAAAATCGACCAAAAACACTATTCCCCAGGACAGGCTTGTTTGTCGGCCTGAATTCACCAAGTCAAGAATATAATCTTGAACAGGGAGAGATCTAAAAGAGATCTTCTGATTACTAATCGTCTCATCAGGCGCTCAAATAACCACCGCGCTCAAATAACCACCGAATAAACAAGTGGATCCCAAAATCATGCAATTGGTCAGCGAGCTCATCTCCCAAGGGAGATGGGACGAGGCCCATTCGGTGCTCTCCAGATACGCGCAGCAAAACCCAAACAGCCCGGAGGTTGAGTATCAGCTGGGGGTGCTTTGCTTCACCATGGGCAAATACATGGACGCCGAGCGGCATCTCAAGACTTCACTTCAAATTTTTGCGAACAACCCCGATGCCCATTACCAGCTTGGACTGATTCTTCTGAAAGAAAACCGCCCACAAGAGGCAATGCCGGAGTTTCGCGAAGCCTGCGAGCGCAAGCAGGGGTTCTCGGTATCACATTTGCACTGGGGCCTGGCGCTGTCGGCTATGGGCAGCCACAAAGGCGCGCTCGGACAGTACAACCAGGTGATTAAACTCAACATCAATATCAGCCCACCTGCAGCAGGTCAACTCGCTGTCGCCTATTACCAGGCTGGAATCGCATGTTTCGCCATGGGCGAGTACTTCCAAGCGGCGCAGTACTTTCAGGAGTGCATAAAGTACGATCCCGCCCTATCGGAAGCCTTCAACGCTCTGGGCATCGCGCTTGCGGCCATGGGCAAGCACGAACAGGCGATTCAATGTTATGGGCGCGCGTGGCAATTGAACCCGACTCAACCCCTCGTACAACGCAACTGGGCAGCCAGTCTCGTGCACATGGGACGGCTCGACGAGGCGCTCAAAAACTACCAAGAAGCGATCAATCTGGATCCGAAAAGCCTTCCGGCAAAAGAGCGCGCTCTCTTGTACAACGATTGGGGCGTCAATTTGTTCAAGCAAGGACTGCTCGACGATGCCGCTGAAAAGCTGGTTCACGCAGTCGATGTAGACCCTCAACTATTTCAAGCGCGGCTGAATCTCGGCTTGGTATGGCTGGCTTTGGAAGAGTTCGACTCAGCTGTTGACACATTCGAGAAGGGGTTAGAGCAGTCGCCTGACGTTCCTGAACTCCTGATGTACTGCGGAATTGCATATATGCAATTGAAGCGATTCGAAGAAGCGGTTGAACGCCTCGGAAAAGCAAAACAAGTAGATACGAACAATCAGGAAATAAACGTTTGGCTAGGCTACGGGCAGTTGGGATTGGGCAACACCGAAGCAGCCGAAGTATGGCTCAAGCGCGCCAGCGAAGCCAATCCCAAGGACTATCGAGCACTCGATGGTTGGGGATGCTGCCTCGCTATGATGGGAAAAACACAGGAGTCTATAGATCGTTTCAGACAAGCAATCGAAGCCAACCCGGACTACTCGCTAGGACATCTGCATTTGGCTCGCAGTCTCGAGTCTGTCGGAATGACCGAGTACTCGAAGCAGGAGTATCGAGAAGCGGTAATGAAAGATCCTCGTTGCCTGCAGCCGCAGAAAGAAGCGATGGAAAGGCTGATTCAAGCCAATCAATACGATGCCGTACTCGAGCAAGTCAGACGGCTTCTGGAAATCAACCCAAACGATCGTGACGCGCAATTGACGCTGGCACGCGCTCTCTATGCGCAACAACGTCCGGACGAAGCGCTGGAAATTTTGGAGAAAGTCATAACTGCAGATCCAAACAATGGACCTGCACGCGTGGTAGCAGGGCAGATCTTCTTGCAAAAAGGAATGTTTGCACAGGCTGATGAAATGTTTCACTTCGCATCAACGCTGTTTGACGGCGACTGCGGGCTCTACTTCTCGTGGGGCAAAACACTTTATTCTCTCGGCATGATGGAATTGGCCCTAGAGAAGTATCAAAAAGCTTCTGAGCTCGACCCCTATGACAGCGACACGTATGAAGCATGGGGAGCCACTTTGAAGGCGCTAGGTCGCTTTCAGGAAGCAGCCGAAGTTTACAGGCGCGCCAATCAGTATCTGTAAATGACTAAAGAACGCGTTACCGATCTGTTTCTCAAGACGGAGCAACTGCTCCACTTTCGGCTCGCCTTCTCGGCAGTCGGGCTCTTCGTTTCGGTGTGTGCGGGCGCGCTGGCCGGAATCGACTTCGACCCGTATCCGACGATTAAAGTGATCGGGGCAATTGTTGTTTACTCATTCATCGCACTTACTATAATCGAAAAAGGAAAGATTCGCACAGACCGCCATCTCCTTCGCGTAAACGCAGTGCTCATCGGGCTTGACGTACTGGCGCTTACCGGGCTCGTGCACGTCACGCGCGGCATCGAATCGGATATGTACGTGCTGTATATTTTGCCGATTCTTCTTTCGAGTTACACCTTCGGGCGCCGCGGAATCTACGGCACAGCCTTTCTCGTCTCGCTTTCATATGTTGGATTGCTGGTCATGGAGAGCGCGAGTTTTTTGCCGTATCTCATCTCAGGAAAAAACTCGGGAATCACGGCAGCTTATTCAGACCGGCTCTGGAAGCGGATTTTGGAACGCAGCATATTGCTTGTCGCAGTCGCATTTATATGGGCTAGATTTTGCCAATACATGTCCGGTGTCGCTCAACAAGGTGCAAACAGATTGAGAGAACAACTTTTTGCAAACACACGGCTCATGGCAGAACTCAAAGCTCAAGCCGGTCGCGAGCTATTGATCAATTCGATCAACTCGGCATTGCGCAGCACCCTCGACCTCGATCAAATTATTGCAACGGCAATCGACGAACTCGGGAAGGCTCTCAAAGCAAAACACTGCGCGATTGTTTGCCCAAGCACGCAAGCATCCGAATTGCCCTTCATCTGTGAATCTACAGACTCCGGCAATGGCGACAGATCTCAATCTCCAAGCAATGAGCCGGCCTTTGACCTTCGCCTTTGCGAGTTCCTCCTAGAGCATAAATCACGATATGAACTTGGTGATGACGGAAAGTCGATCATCAAATCGTTTCTCTTTGAAGAGCCTGAGTCGCACCCAATCTTCGCTCCAGTGCAAACTTCATTGGCGAGGGCGCATTTTAGTTCGCTGATTGTGCAACCGATGATGTATGGCGATCAATCGAAGGGTGTCGTTTTAATTGCAGAAAATGACCCCGAGCGCAAATGGACAAACTCAGAGTTGGAGCTGATTAAGTCGGTTGCAGGACAAGTCGCCGTCGCGATTGAGCATGCCAGTTTGCTCGAACAACTATCGCGCAGAAATCGCGACTTGATTCAAAAGAATGTTCACTTGGACGCCAAACACTCGGAGTTGCGCGCCGTTCAATCGCAGCTTATTCACCAGGAAAAGATGGCGTCGCTCGGCCGGCTCGTCGCCGGAATCGCGCACGAACTCAACAACCCGATCAATTTCGTGCACGGCAACTTGCCTTATCTGAAGGAATATTTCCAGGATTTGAAGAAGCTAATTGCCTCGTTTGATTCACTGCCGGAGGAGCACCGCCAGCTGGTAGACAAGGAGAAGCAGAAGCTCAAATACGATTTCGTGGTGACCGATCTCGATAACATCCTTGCCGATCTCGATGAGGGCGCCGATCGCATACGGCACATTATCAAGAACCTAAAGAGTTTCAGCCGCCTTGATGAAGCAGAGCTTAAGGAAGCCTCGATTCAAGAGGGATTGGAGTCGACGCTGAAGATTCTGTCCCAGTACTACGGGAAAGACAAAGTTCAAGCCGTCACCGAATTTGCGCAGATTCCCACTGTGTTGTGCTATCCGGGGCAGCTCAATCAGGTTTGGATGAACCTACTTACAAATGCCGCTCAAGCCACAGAGGGGATGAACACGGAAAATCCAGTCGTAAACATTCGTTGTGACCTTGAGGGCAACAATGTTCTCGTCTCGATCACCGATCATGGATCTGGTATAAAACCAGAGGTTCAGAGTAAAATCTTCGATCCGTTCTTCACTACCAAACCGGTTGGTCAAGGCACGGGGCTCGGTCTGTCGATTTGCCATTCGATTATCGAGCGCCACGGCGGTCAAATCTGGTTTGAGACAGAACAGGGCAAGGGAACGACGTTTCGCGTCAAGATTCCGGTCAACGCGAAACCGTCGGAACAAGCCCGAATCGATCGAGCAGTAGCACAAGATCCGGATTGACGTCCGTCGGAGAGGTAGATGAGAAGGCACAAGATATTGCTCGTTGACGACGAAGTACCGAACCTCCGGTTGCTCAGGCGCGTATTGAGCGAAGAGCATGATACCTTCGAAGCGCAAAGCGGCGCCGAAGCGCTGGCGCTTTTGGGCCAGCATCGCATGTCGCTCATCATTACCGACCAACGCATGCCGGGTATGACCGGAGTTCAGCTCTTGGAGCAGTCTTTGCCGATCACACCCAACGCAATCAAGATTCTTTTGACTGGCTACACCGACGTGCAAGCGCTCATTGACGCCATTAACGCAGGACACGTCTATAAATACATTCCCAAACCGTGGGATGCCGAAGAGCTAAAACTAACGGTTAGACGAGCTCTCGAGGCTTTTGATCTGAAGGAACATAACGATCAGTTGGTGCAAGACCTGCATGTGGCAATCTCTCAACTCGAGGAATTGTCGGTGGGAACTATTCGCGCTCTCGCCGATGCACTGGATGCGAAGTGCGATTACACGTCCGGGCACAGCCTGCGTGTCAGCCGGTTCTCAGTTTTGATCGGCAGACAACTCGGACTCGATGACGACATTCTCAAAGACATCGAGCTGGGCGGAATCTTGCATGACATTGGGAAGATTGGGGTTCCGGAATCAATTCTGTGGAAGCCATCGAGCCTGACTCCTGAAGAACAGGAAATCATGGCGCACCACCCAATAAAGAGCGCGCAGATTATTGGAGAACTAACTGGTCTTCGCCGCGCACGTGAGTATGTGCGCCACCATCACGAGTTTTTTGACGGCAGTGGATACCCCGACAAGCTCGCCGGAGAGAAGATTCCATTGGGTGCAAGAATTATTCTGGTTGCCGACGCTTACGATGCAATGACGACAGATCGCCCTTACAGAAAGGCGATCGGACATCAGCGCGCAATCGATGAGTTGAAGAAGCACGCCGGAAGACAATTCGATCCGCTCATCGTAGAAGCGCTTCTGGCAATCGCCGGCGACGATGGAATCGAGTTGAACCGAATCGTTAACGAAGAATTCCCTGACAACTTCTGGGGTTTTGCGCTGCCTGCAATCGATCCAACAAAGCCTGGAACACGCTATCAGGCTGAAGCCTCACGCCGAGACCGTCGAGAAGCGTCCGAGGCGACCCGGTAAGCATTTCCTGGGGCTCGCGCAAAACGACAAATGGTTCCTGCATTGGAATCAGCTTTGACTCGTCGGTGGGTCCAAACAGCGCCACCACAGGTTTTTGAAGCGCCACACCAATGTGCATGGGCGCCGAGTCGACGCAAATGAGAACATCGCACGCAGCTGTAAGAGCGGCGAGATCGGCTAAGTTTTTAGTTTTCCCGATAGTCGAGATGAGCGCCTCTTTCGCTTTTCCGCTTACGGTCGACAGCATCTCCTCTACGATCTCTTTGTCGTCGGGACCACCGGCCAAGACCGGCTTCAAATCTGGCGTTTCGGCGATCTTTTGAATCAGTTCCATCCAATTTTCTGTCGGCCAAGTTTTGATTATTCCCTTCTCCACAGCAAGACGACTGGTGCCGGGATGCAGAAGGACAAACTTTGCCTGCGGGTTCGATGACACTGTATTCGGTGCCGATTCGTTCGCTGCCTTGTGCAAAAATTCCCGCCACTGCTCCACGGCTCCGGCACTCACCGATATCTCGGGAACTTGCAGAACCTTTTCTCTTTCCGCCCTTTCTTTCTCAGCCTCTTCCTTCGACACGCGCTCGGCGTCTTCAACATAGTCAATCCGGACCCCTTCTTTTCGAAGCAGGGAATTGAGAAGTGCAAAGTCCTGAGTTTCATCATCCATGAATGAAACCAAGTCGTGATACATGTTTCCAGCGTATTGCTTCTGGTTGAGCGGGCGCGGCTTATCCAAAAGAAGGTGCGTATGCGGTCCGGAGTCATATCCAATACGCACGGGAATGCCAGACAGAAAGAGCAACACCGATACCGGCTTCGAACCGCCCGACGACACGACGACATCATAGCCGCCGCGCATTAGCCCCAAAAGGTCCAAGATATCTCCCACCATTAGTGGGCGTTTCTTAATATCAAAGACGATCGTATCGTCGATTAAATTAGTGAGTTGCTCGAACGAACGCGAACGGGGCTCCAACAAAAGCGTGATGTGCCACTCGGGAAAATGCCGGCGCAGAGTCTTGAGCGTCGGAAGAAACAGAATTTCATCTCCGATGCCACCGAAATTGATCACGAGCAGCTTGCGATTCAGAGACGATCGATTGGCTTCAACGAACCGGCACCACGGTGTTTTGGGCATATACTCTATCTATACGCTATGTTTAGGTTGGGAAAAGGCGAATCTCGCCAGCACGTATAATATCCCAGAGTCGTTCAGGTCGCCCCAATTGAAGCCCACAAACTGGTATCTGGTCTTTGTCCTTGCGATTATTGTCGGTGTTCTGGCAGGGTACGTCGCAGCGCTGGTTTGGAGACCGGGGCTTTTGCCGCCCATGCTCAGGCTGGGCTTGATGTCTCCGACCACAGTTTTGTTTTTGGGAACAGACGTAGTGTATCAAGACCACGGTCGCAGGCGGGTCAAGGCAGATCCCAGTGCGTTTACCGGTCGCTCGGACACGATCATGGTGGCACGGCTAGACCCTTATCGCAACGCCATCGCGGTGCTGTCGATTCCTCGCGATACGCAGGTTCAGATTCCACATAATGGAACCCAAAAGATCAACGCCGCCAATGCAATTGGTGGACCGAATCTAGCTATTGAAACAGTTTCTAACTTCTTGCAGCTTCCAATCGATCACTATGTGATTCTCAACGTTCACGGACTCGTCGAGCTCGTTGACGAGCTGGGCGGAATCACTGTAGAAGTGCCGAAGAAAATGCAATATATGGATTGGACTGCCAAGCTCAAGATTGATTTGGAACCAGGCCCGCACACACTCACGGGCAACCAAGCAATGGGATTCGTGCGTTACAGACACGATGCGTTAGGCGACATCGGGCGGGTTCAACGGCAATCCATATTCATGCGTGCAGTGCTGGATAAGGCATTGAAACCCGAGTCCTGGGGACGCATCCATAAGCTGATTGAAATTGCCCAGAAGCACATTCAGACAGACTTGAGCAACACCGACATGCTGGGTATGGCTTGGTTTGTGCGCGGCGTGCCCAAGAAGAGTCAGTATTTGGCAATGATGCCCGGGGCATTCTCAGGCTCTGGAGATTGGGTCGTAGAGCGCAGCGACGTCAGGCGAATGGTGGCGAGACTCTTAGGATCGTCGTTTATTGTTCCGACCAGAGACGAGATAAGGATTTGCATAGAGAACGCAAGCAGCGTTTCAAACCTGGGCTCAAAGCTTTCCAAGATGCTCAGAAAGAAAGGTTATCGCGTTTGCTCGATCAAAGATGCAGAAGATAAGACGCACCCGCTGAAACATAGTCGCATCATTGCTCAAAGAGCCAATCCCGAAGACGCCGATTTAGTGAAGTCAGACTTGAACGATAAAGGTGAAATCGTAAACGCTTCTGTAGGTGACATCGAAAGCAGCGTCACCATCAGGGCTGGCGAGGATTTGATTCCTCTGGTGGGCGGCGACAAGTAGACTGCTGCGCTAGACTGGCGGATTTGAGTCGAT
>CAZCZI010000100.1:0-22904 GCA_964503045.1 uncultured Candidatus Obscuribacterales bacterium | reverse complement strand
TCCGGGCTCATCTCCATCTGAGACAAGTAGTCGAGGCGGCGACGCTCGGCTTCAGCAAACGTCGATGATTCAATCGTGATGTACTTGACCAAATTAAGTGGCACCAAGTGCCGCGAAAAATCCCTGGAAGTTGGGCTGTCCAAATCGCCATATGACTCCATCTCCAGGTAGTCATGACCCAGCCGCTGCAGCTTTCCAATAATGGTCGTGCCATCAGCGAAGTGCAGCCGTACCCAAGACCTGGTATCGCAGAGTCTCTCCAATCTGAGCTTTAGATTCACGGCTTTTGCGCCTCTGAAGACGCCTTTGAGGATTCCTTATATTTCAAATCTTAGCACTCCGCTCGGCACTATCACATGACAAGTGACAAGTACGGAAGTCGTTCGCATACATGGGTAACATCAAAGCCAATAACTCCGGATCACAACCAGCAATTATCCGACGCACCATATCTGGTTCCTGCCCAAAATGGAAAATGGAACGATTGTCCGATAATGCTTATCACCACATTCGGTGCAAGCCTGCATCCGATAACCAATTTTCGGAGCCATGTCAACCCCCTGCATCCGCTGACTATGCGGGTTTTCGGCTCTCTGAGAATAAATTGAATTATCGGAAGCGTGAGTAGTCAAGCCTTGCTCTTTATGCCAGAAGAACTAAACTGAACCATCAAGATCACCAACGTGATCGGCTGATTGAAGCTGATATTTAGCTGGTTTATGTAAGTTCAATGCACAACAAATAGCTGACCGTCACCAATCATGATCTCCCTGGCTAATGTGCGCAGATACAAAAGACACCCCAGATATACAAAGACAACCCGATATACAAGCGACCCTAGAGACGAGGACCGAATGCACGAAGAGTTGCCCGCCACCCTGATGAAGAGAATCGAAGAGTTGAGAGGACGGGAGGCAAGCTACTGGGAAGACGAAATGTTTTCCTACGAAGCACTGACAAATCTTCACTACCGAGAAGCGCTAGAGCGCAGCTTCAGCCTCGATCCGTTAGGGCCATTGCCTCCTCGGCAATAATCTGAATTCCGCGAAGAGTCAGACTCGAATCTATGTGATTAATAACTGGTGTCAACGGCGCCAGATATGTTGATAGCCCCCCAGTGGCTATAACCGTGGTGCTCGGGGGTAACTGTTTCTTGCATTCGTGAACCCAATATTCAATCGCTCCGATTTGAGCCAGTAGACATCCGCTGCTAATCGAGCCTGGGGTGTCGAACATCAATGGCGTGATCTTGGCCCCGACTTCCGGCAAATTGAGCTGCGGGAGTTGTTCGGCACTGTCATGGAGCGCGTTGAAGGTTGACGATAATCCAAGTGTAATCAAACCGCCGCGAAACTTGCGATCGCTGTCTACGGCTGTGAGTGTGGTTGCGGTTCCAAAATCAAGAACGATGGCGGCGCCCTCTTTCAGGTAAAGAACGGCAGCGGCGGCTGCATTAGCAATGCGGTCAGCGCCCATTGTGTCGTAGAGATCTTTCAAAATCCTTTGCGAATGCGCGTTGACTTCAAAACAACGCAAACCATTCTCAGCAAACGCGGCAAGGAGTACTCTGGCTGAGCTCGGGACCACCGAGCCCATCGCAGTCTGCTCGATGGTCAGTCCTTTAGCGCGCTTGACCAGGTCAGAGGCAGCGTTGGCTGAGTCGGCGACGGGGTAGTTCCAGACGTCCTTGAGCTTGTCACCGTCGAACTCGCCGCAGCAGATGCGGGAGTTGCCTATATCAATTGCAATGCAGTGTGGTCTGGTCATGGGGCACTCATTATATAAAAACGCCACAGACTGAGGGTAGCGATTGCCCGAACAAGACGCGCCAACCGGTTAGAAACAGTTTAAAATGGAGGCCTAGTCGACGCCCATGTGCCAAAAATGAAGTTTCGATCGACCTTATTCAAGCTTTTGCCGTTCTCTATCTTGGGAATTGGCCTTATCTTGACAGTCGCGCATGTGGTTGCCCACTTGGGCGAGTACACAACCGCTTTGACCGCCAAGCAGACGCAGCCTGACTCCTACAGATTTCCACTATACGATCAGCTTCTAAGAAAAAACGTCAAGGATGACCTCGTCGACTACGCCGCCTTCTCGAAAGCGCCAGAACTCAATGACTCAGTCAAGGCGCTGGCATCAGTTGATTCATCCCAGATGTCGGGCAAAGAACAGTTGACGTTTTGGATCAACACATACAATTTGTTGGTCATCAAAACGATTTGCGATCGCTACCCGATAACCTCTATCCAACAGCTGGGCAATGATTTCGGTTCGCGAAAATTCGCAATCGGAGGGCAAGTGCTCTCCATCAACGAGATTTTGGCAGAGCGCATTCAACCTCTTTTGAAAAGCAAAATCGAGCCGCGGTCGATTATGCTGATATGCGGGGGTTCAAAAGGGTATCCGGGACTGACGGATCACGTAATCACGCCTGATTCAATGGCGTCAGACATGAACGTTGCCATCTACAAATTCGTCAATAATCCTGAGAATGTTTCGACTTCACTTGAAGATCATTCGTTCAATTTGTCGCCGTATTTTCAATGGTATGCCGAATATTTGCAGGGTGAATATCCGTCGGTGCACGCCTGGGTAAACCTCTACATTCCACCAGAGAAGCGGGTCAACCTCGATGTGAGCTATACCCTCAAGACGTTTCGCAAGACATTTGATTGGACGCTCAATGACACCGCCCTTGCAAAAAAGGGGACTGAATGAGGCGAAAACCAATCGTTCTTCCTGCTGCTGCACTGGTATTGTTGGCGGTTGCATCTTTGGCGGGAACGGCAATAAATGTAGGCACAACTCCTGCGGGCATAAAACCGGGTTCGGGTCCGGGTCTGTGTTCGGGTTTGGGTCTGGCTCCGGGCGCAGCATTGGCGCAGAGTCCAGAGCCAGCGAATGCTGTGACGGCCGGCCCGATAAGAGTGGTTTATCCAAAAAACGGATCTCAGATTCCTGCATCATCGACTTTTTTGATCGGCTGCTGCACGGAGGGAACCGCACTCACCTGCAACGACCAGCCGGTAAAGGTCAATTCAAAGGGATTCTTTGCACACGTCGTCAAATTGGCGCGAGGGAAGAACTCATTTTTGCTTAGGCTCGATACTGGAGCAACAAGAGAAATTTCAGTCCAACGCGAAGGTGCGCCACCGACGATGTCAGCCGACAGGTTGGAATTTGCACAGGCGACAGCCACACCGGCAGAGGATCGCGGCGTAGCACCGGGCGACTTAATCGAATTCAAAGTGAAGGCGACACCAGGGTGTTCTGTCAGTGTTCAGCTCGGCTCCAGTCAGGTAGTGATGTATCCGCCACTGCAAGCGGTGACACGCATACGACGCGGACGAGTGACCAAGGGCGCGAAAGGCGCGAAGGGTGGAAAAGGTGCCAAGAGCGCAAGAGTAGGAAAAGGCGCTGGCACGATCGCTGGTTCCACAATAGCAACAGAAGTCAAACTCTCGGCTACCACGGTCAACGTGAATCCGGGACTGGATGCGGCGTTCGGAAAGATGTTTCAACGTTACGCATCTGCTCCCCCCGATCTGTATGTTGGCTTCTATCGAATACAAAACACAGATCGATTCATCAACGCAACCCCCACTTTCGTTTTATCGCGCGGCGGAAGCACCATAACAATGAAAGGGAAAGGGCGCATCACAGTGGTTGCGCAGCCGCTCGTGGCCCAGACGCTCTCGCCAAAAACTATCGTTCGTCTCGGGCCGGGGGCCGCACGAACCACACCTCTATTTAACGGCGTCAGAGTTCTCGTAGACGGATGGTACGGCAAACACATGCGGTGCCTGTACTGTCCGGGTCACCATGTGTGGATCGAGCGGCAAGAACTCGCTTTCGAAACAGAAGCCAACGTCTCGACGCCGCCACCAAATACGGTTGCTCGCACAATTAATATTGAATCGGATAATTATGGCGAAACTGTTGTTGTTCCGCTCAATCAACGACTGCCCTATCAAATCGAACAGCAACTCAATCCAAGCCGCCTGGTATTGAGAATTTTCGGTGTCACTGCCGACACTGACTGGGAGTCCAGTGCCGAAGGAGTGAAATACAGGCTTATCGATCATGTGACCTGGCGACAACCTCAAGATGATTGTTATGAAGTGGTAGTCGATCTTCGTTCAGCTCGGCAGTGGGGTTTCTGGGCAGAGTACCGAGACACGGATCTAGTTTTGCACGTGAAGAAACCTCCTAGCCTAAATGCAAATTCTCAACAAAAGCTCGCTGGATTGTTCATTTGCGTCGACCCCGGCCATGGTGGCACGGAACCTGGAAGCTTCGGTTGCAACGGAATGCGCGAGGCAGAAGTCAACCTTCAAATTTCGCTCAGGCTCAAAGCTGCGCTCGAACAAGCCGGAGCCCGCGTAATCATGACGCGAACAGGAGACGACACTCGCTCGCTCGATGAGCGCGTGGAGTTCGCCAACAAAGCCGGCGTTGATGTTTTGCTGTCGGTTCACAACAACGCACTTCCCGATGGTCGCGACCCATGGGCGGAGCATGGAACCTCAGACTACTGGTACCACCCGCAAGCCTTGGAACTCGCACGCTCTGTCAGAAAATCAGTCGTCGAAGCAATTGGATTTCCGGATTATGCAACGCGGTACCAAAATCTTGCCTTGTGCAGACCATCAAAGATGCTAGCGCTTCTTGTCGAAGTCGGATTCATGATTCACCCCGATGAATTCGCGCAGTTAATTGATCCGCGCGTGCAAGCAAAAACAGCGCAAGGTATTGTGGATGGACTTGCCCAATACCTCGATGGTTCGCCAAATAGATAGACGTGGTCACGCACAAGCAAAAAATTGATGATGCAAAGTATAGTTGCACCCCGTGCCGCGCGGGACATGATCACGTGAGGTTGTAATTAGCCATGCGCCGCGTGATCACGCAGCACATGATCACTGTGCAATCAGCTTGGTTCGGCAGCTAAGAACTTAACTTGGTTCCGGCGTCAATCCGCCGGTTCCCTTAATTCCACCGTCTTCGTCGTCCGGCGGAGGTGGTGGCAGCTGCGCCAATGTCGGAGGCAGTGCACCGGGAGCATCAGCGTTTTTGTCAGCGATCGGCAAGCGCACAGTAAAGGTGGAACCCTTATTGAGTTCACTCTCCAACTCGATTGCGCCACCGTGAGCCTTGATGATCGTCAAAGCAATGGCCAGGCCCAATCCTGTTCCCCCACCATACAATCTGCTTCTGGTGCGCGATCTCTCCACTCTGTAGAAACGATCGAAAATGCGTTGCTGGTCTGCAGGTGCGATACCAATACCGGTATCAATTACTCTAATGATTGCTTGATTGCCGCTCAGGCGCAAAGTGACTGTGACCTTGCCACCGGCTTGCGTTGCCTTGATCGCGTTGTTTGTCAGGTTCAAAAATACTTGCTTCAATCGATCGGCATCGGCAAACACCCAAATTGCTTGTTGCGGCATAATGAACTGCACTTCGATCTGCTCGGGAGCAATCACCATGACAGTGTCTTCGACACCTTCAAGAACTACTCGCAGGTCAGTAATTTCTTGCTGGTTGATGATTGCTTGACCGGCGTCGGCGCGTGCCAATTGCAACAAGTCGGAGACGAGTCGAATCAGTCTTCCGGACTCATCAGAAATCGTTTGTAAGGCCTCTACAAGCAGATTGCTGTCGATATTTTGACCGCGGCGCAGCAAAAGCTTGGTGTATCCCTGAATCGACGTCAGAGGAGTTCTCAACTCGTGGCTGGCATCGGCAACGAACTGGCATTGAATATTGAGCGACTCTTCCAAGCGATTGAGCAACTTGTTGAAAGACTTGCGAAGTTCGAGGGTTTCGAGCGGCTCTTGTCCTTCAAGTTCCAATCTCTGCCTGATATCGACGGTTGCAAGCTTCGTGGTCGCTTGCAACAACTGGGTCAATGGCTTCAGGATAATGTTGGCGAGAAACCAGTTTGACACGACAAGCAAGGCAAACAGTGGGATATACCAGAGGAAGTAGCGAAAAAAATCACCCCAACCAGCTCCTGTGCTGCTAAAAACAATGATGTGGCAGGCAATGATTGGAACAACGCCAGACAGCGTCATGGCAATAGCCATGCGGGCGCGCATTGATTTTGTCAGTTCTTGTTTGTCAACCATGCCGATATTCGGGCGGATAGAGGCACCCAAAGGGCTCCTCAACAAATCTTATTCCCGGTTGGCAACCGAGAGCTACCTATTATAAGGCTCAACCAGGTCCAACTGCGCCGATTGCCCCTGTGGGGTGCAGAACTTTGCCAGCACAGGCTTCGCGGGTTCAACGGGTACATTTCATAACATGAAAGACCTCCCAGATACGCCTACTCGTTCGCTGCACCCATATGGTCTTAGACCTTGCATCTACTGTTTGGCGGTGCTTCCCGGCATGGCGGCAGTGATCGGTTGTGTTACAGCGATTGTTGCGACACCAGCTCTAGTGATTGCTGGCGCTGTGCCGTCCTCAAGTTTGATAGTCGTATTCTTATTTGTGTTTGGTCTCGTTTTTGTTTTGAGTTTGTCCACGTATTCTGCGCATTTGAGCGACCATACCAGCTACATCATGGCGCCATGCGAGGCTGAGTTTCAATGCAGCTTGCCGGTTCAATCGGCGATGGAGCTAATCGCAAGTACACTCCTGACCAAACCTGTAAATTACAGCCAGGATCTTTGGCGCTCCATTTCTCGCGTCACACAAAGTCAGGGGCAGGAAACTTTGACTGCACGCCTGCCCTTCAAAACCTTCATGCTAGAAACGAATTTTGATTTGGCTGTTGAGGCAAAAGCGAGTCCTGACGGGACAACAATCAGAATTGAGTACATCAATCAGTACGGCATTAATCCTGCGCACCACGTTTCTACGTTTAGAAGAACGACAGAGTTGATTCACGACTCATTGCAACCGTATTTAGTGCAAGCGCACGACCGTAATTGAAAGAGCTCAATCATCCAATGCGTAAGAGTCTCTTGAACTCCTCATGCAAAGCAGCATTGGTGATCAAACAACTTCCGTCGTGAACTGAGTTGCCACCCTTGAGATCTACAAACCGACCGCCTGCTTCTTCAACCAGAATCTTCATCGGCGCGATATCCCATGGTTTCACGCCCACTTCCAACATTGCTTCTGAGCGCCCATCTATTACGAGTCCGAAACCATAATAATCACCGAAGCCACGCTGCCTTGATGTTTTCCTCACTGTTTCGGTAAACGCATCCCAAAGCCCAAGTTCCAAAATGCGACTCGGCCCGCCGAAATTGAACATCGCCTCGGATATCTCACAGACCTCCGACACATATACGCGTTTTCCATTGCGGAAAGCTCCACGCCCCTTCTCCGCCCAAAAAGTCTCGCCCATGCCCGGCGCGTGCACTATGCCGAGGATTACTTCGCCGTCTTCCTCGAGCGCAAGTAGAGTGGAAAATACCGGGATGCCGCGCGCGAAACCATGAGTGCCGTCGATTGGGTCGAGTATCCACCTGCGCCCGCTGGCCGAACCCTCTGCAAAAGACTCACCTTCTTCTTCGCCGAGAATTCCGTCGTCGGGGAAAGTGGCATTGATGGCACCACGGATGATGCGCTCTACTTCTTTGTCAGCCTTGGTGACGGGGCTTCCGTCATCTTTCATCTCGGCTCTTACGCCTTGTTGAAAGTAGTCGAAAGCTACCTTGCCACCATGCTGGCAAATATCAAGAGCAAACACTAGCTCTTTGCTGAATGCGCCTTTCAAGCTCTTGCTGGGCATTTGAGATCCCCATGAAGTAAAGACCTGAAATAAACAATGGAAACTCCGGCCGGTCAAATTGACCGTCCGGAGCCCACGTAGATCAGGTCAGAACCATGCAACTATTAAATTGCCGGTTTTCTAAACAGCGGAATCTTTAGAACAAGTATTCGTAGATCGCTCTGGCACCACGTCCGACACCAACTCCGATGTCGCGGACATCAATGAAAGTACCCTTGACCAGGCGCTCCCATACGAATCCTTTTTGACGTTCTGCATAAGCAAGTCTCATATCTTGTTCGATATTCTTGTCTTCTACAGCCTTCATGCGGGCTTCGAGGCTATCAACGCGAGCTTTCAACGCGTTCAACTCACCGCGGAACTCTTCGAGAAGAGCAGCGAATTTCTCAAGATCAGCCTTGTCGGCTTTTTGAGCGAGTCTTTCGGTGATGCACTGTTCGTACTTGAACAAAGCAGCTGCGAGTTCAAAACGTGTCGCGGACTTTTGTCCACGGAATGTTCTGTCCGGATAACCTACTAATATGTGACACGGATTGTTTACGAGTTCCTTGAGTGCATTGTAGGCCCACTCGTTACCAACAACATCGGTCAGTTCGCTGACGTTTGTTGCTCCTTGAGCATTGGCAGCGGATGCGTTGATCAAGGTGCTCGCGCTTACGGCAACTAAAGCAGTAAGCAAAGGCGCAAACCCCTTTTTCATATAGTAATTACTCCTTGCAAATGACCTGAATCTAACGGTCGCCATCATAGCTTAAATATTCCAGTGTGGAGTAGTACTAAAACGTAGAAAAATGGACCGAACCAAATGTTGTTGCTCGAAATCAGCCCCTAGTCAGCGAAAAGAACACCTTAAAAAACGTTAATGATTTTACAAAAGAGCACCAAAAATATATCTGCCAGATTCCCGCAAATCCTGTTGGCATCGCCCATTCATGGCAACCTCTCGTCAAGAATTCACGCGTGAGATGAGCGCACCCTTTATCGGACACTGCGAAAGTCCCACTACAGGCTCATCAGAAGCGCTTTTCAGATGTATCCGACACTGAACGCTACCATATATGGTGCGACCCCATATTCGATACCATCACTTTTGGCGAACGCTTGAATTTTATCAGCCCCAAGTAGCCTAACCGAGCAATTCGGTTGCACCACCCGATACAATTAGTTGAGTCACCGGCAGACATATTACTTATGGAACTTCGCATAGCTCACCTTTACGCCCATTTCCTCAACATCTACGGAGATCGCGGCAACATCATCACGCTCGTTGAACGCTGCCGCTGGCGCGGCATCAACGCCGAGGTCGCTGCAATTGGTCTGGCACAAGAAATCGACGAAGATGCCTACGACCTTTACTTCATCGGCGGCGGACAAGATAAACAACAACAAGTAATTGCAGAAGACTTGCAACGGCATCGCGAAAAACTGGCAAAGGCTGTGTCTAATGGTGCAGTGATACTTTCAATTTGCGGTGGTTATCAACTGCTCGGTCATTATTACAAGCCGCACGAAGGTCCAGAGCTGAAGGGGCTTTCACTCGTAGACGCGCACACCGTCGCTGGAAACCGCCGAATGATCGGCAACGTAGTCGTAAAACGCGACGACGGCTCGACATTGGTGGGTTTCGAAAATCACAGCGGCAAAACCTTTTTAGGCAAAGACGTAAAGTCATTGGGCAGTGTGGTTGTCGGCAATGGCAATAATGGCGAGGATCAAATGGAAGGGCTGGCGCACGGCACGGTTTATGGAACCTACCTTCACGGCTCTCTGCTGCCAAAAAACCCTGAATTTGCCGACACGTTGATTAAGCAAGCCTTAGAGAGGCGCAATGGCTCGATTACTTTAGCACCGCTGGATGACGCGGTTGAAAAGGCTGCGCACAAACGGGCGCTAACCCTTCCGGCTTGACGAGGTTTTCAAGCCCTATTCCCTCAGCGTGGGGTGGGTTCAATTTTTTGTCAGCCAGCTTCCGGACTAGAGTGGCCCCGTGCGCAAAATCCGGTTCTGAAAACGCACATGCAACAAGCGATTGCGGTTCCGGAAACGCCGCACGGGGATAAACGTTTCCGGAAGACTCAGCGGAAAAAATTGAGGGATATGACTGCTGTGGTCTTGTAAATACTTGACAACGTGATATGCTCTTTACCAACTTACTACTCGTTTAACCACCACCGCGGTCATACTTCCCACACCAGGTGTATTAATGCATTTACGTCGTTCTCGTCGGCTTGGCCAGCCGGCAATCGTAAGAGTTATCGCTCAAACCCAAACACAAACACGGTCTCGACTGGAGCTGATATTTATTGCTTCGGTGATATTGCTTCTGGCGTCCGTGCTTTAGGCTGTTCCGGCATCCTTCCTGATTTCCCAATTCCGGCATCCTATATACTGGATAAAGGCGCTTCTTTTAAGGGTTTTCGCCGCTATGAAGAAACCAATGCACACAACAGTTCCCACCGCCATTGCTCTTGCGGCTTTGGCTCTGGCGCTCACTTCCCAAACAGCCAACGCTCAAAACTACACGTACTCGTGGGGCACTTCCCGAGTCGTAAATAAGAGCCAAGACGGCCTGTCCAATCCCTCCGGTACTTATATCGGAACAGGCACCTTGAGCCGATCGGCACAGGGGCAGCAAGCGGGAGTGACCGGCAACGACGCCAGCAATTCAGGGCTTCCACGGGTCAACATGGGCGCCCACATTAGAACTCCCGGCGACAATCTCTATCAGAAGCCACCGGCAGCTATGCCTCCAGGACCTGTCAAAATGCAAAACGTCAATGGAATGCAGGGAGTGCCGCAGCAGAGAATGGTTCCTGCCAACTACGGCAATCAAAACGTCTACAACAACAACAATAACCAAAATTACAATCAGAATCAGAACGTTTACTACCCCGGTCAAAACGCGCAGCAAAATACCAACACCTACAATCAACAACCGGCTCCTAAAATGATCTACAAGCCAAGTGCCGGTGGCGCTGCGACTTACGGCGAGCAGGCAACTTATTCGGACAACGAATCGGTTCAAGCAACTTCAAAGCGCAGATACTAGACCCGTCTTCGCAAGCAAGTAGTAACATGAGGACAGGTACACACAGGTGCCTGCCCAATGCCTCACCAGCGCCCAAAAGTCTCTGCGCTCATTGTGCTCACCGTCGCAATCGCAGCATCTTGGATGCCGGTGAATCGAGCAGAAGCCTCGAAATCGCCTGGTTTGACCGAGTTTGAAACCGGCGTCAGGTTGTTTATTGGTCACAAACCCAGACAAGCGATACGACATCTGACGCAGTCTATCTTGCTCGATCCCTTTAACTCCATGGCCTACGTATATAGAGGCCAGGCACACTTGGAACTTGAACAACGAACGCGGGGCAAGTACAAAGAGGCGATCGCCGATTACAACACATCGCTCAAATTCCGCCAAGAGAAAGACAAAGAGCGAATCATGGAGATGAGAGCGCAAGCATACGACAAAATCGGCAGGAAAGACTTGGCCGCCAAAGACCGCGAATACCTGCGTTCCTTGACAAAGGACTGGGGCTCGTTACTGGAGTAGACCTATGGTGATAAACTACATATTCACTCGATTGATACTCGATATATAGTTTGCCTGCGGGATTGAAAGTGCCATGACAAAGAAAGTTGTGATTCTCGGCGGAGCCGGAGCAATGGGTCAGATCATCGTGCGCGATCTGATTGAAACAAGCAGCTTCGATGAAATTGTCATCGCCGATTTTGATGAAGCCAGAGCCGAGCAGCTCAAGACTGACCTCAACAACAAGAAGCTGTCGGCAGCCAAAGCCGATATCAGAGACCGCAAGAAGATGGCTCCGGTTTTGAAAGATGCCTTTGCCGTAATCAACTCGACTCCCTACGTTTACAATGTCGAAGTGATGGAAGCGGCTCTGGAAGCTGGATGCCACTACCTCGATCTCGGCGGGCTGTTTCACGTAAGCAAAAAACAGCTGGAACTGAACGATCGGTTCAAACAAAAAAGTCTGTTGGCGATTATCGGCATGGGAGCCGCGCCAGGAACCACAAACATTATGGCCGCAGTCGGCGCAAAAGAATTGGATGCGGTCGACTCAATCGACATTATTGTCGGCTGCACAGATCTCGCACCGTCTACACACCCACTGATGCCCCCCTACGCACTCGACACCATTCTCGATGAATACACGAAAGAGCCTATGGTTTTCGAAGACGGTGACTACAAGGCAAAGCCGCCCATGTCCGGTGGTATTGTCGTTGAGTTTCCACAACCGGTCGGCCGTTGCGAGGCAATTTACACTTTGCACTCCGAAGTATTGACACTTGCCACCAGCTTTAGGGACAAGGGTGTTAAGCGTGTAACCTTCAGACTCGGCTTGCCTTCCGATTTCCACGAAAAGCTGAGCTTCCTGGCACAGTTGGGATTGTGCTCGGCAGAACCAGTCGAAACAGAAGTCGGCGCAATTGCACCTCGCGCGATACTGGCAAAGTTGATCGCGAAGTTTCCGGCGCCGCAAGCGCAAGATCCTGATGACGCCGAAGTTATTCGCGTCGATGTAAGCGGCAGCAAGAAGGGCAAACGCGTATTGTGCAGAATGGAAACAACCGTTCTTGCAGATCTAAAATGGAAAGTGTCGTGCGGCGCACTGGATACGGGCGTGCCGCCATCCATAGTGGCGCAGATGTTGCTTGACGGTGACATCAAAGCAACCGGAGTTCAGCCGCCGGAGCTGTGCGTTGATGCCACTAAGTTCTTCGATGAGTTGGCTAAGCGCAATATGGTTATGCGCCGTATCGTAGAAGAGGAACTCACCGAAGTCCCAAAGAAAAATCTGCAGGTGGCTAGCAAAAAGTAGTTGGGCTACACGCCTGCAGTCTGCAATGCACTAATCGCTGCCTTCAAGCTTTCCACATCGTAGACGTTGAATATGCGAACGGACTTGTCGATCTTTTTGACCAATCCGGCGAGCACCTTGCCTGGTCCGATTTCAACAAACGTGTCAACACCCGAGGCGATCATCGTCTCGACGGTTTCGTACCATCTGACTGCACTCTCCATTTGTTTGCCCAGCTTAGTTGAAATTTCCTTCGCGGATTTGGCGGGTTGAGCATCGTAGTTTTGCACGACGGAGCATGCTGCATCGCTCAGGGTGGTGGCGGCCAATTGCTTCGAAAACTCTACGGAGGCGCTGTGCATCAACGGAGAATGGAAGGCGCCACCCACCGGCAGCGGTATCGCTTTGCCGCCTTTGGTTTTTGCAATCTCTCCGGCGCGAGTTACGGCTTTCGGGTTTCCCGAAATCACTAACTGTTCCCTCGTATTGAAATTTGCAATGATTACGACCGACTCGTCTTCGCTTCCACCTTGCGAGCGAATGTCACTTGCAGCTTCTTCCACTACGCTCTTCAGATCGGCGGCTGAAACACCCAGTACAGCTGACATCGCGCCTCTGGGACACTCTTCCATCAACTGCGCTCTTTTCTCCACCAATTTCACCGCACCGGCTACGTCGATGACATTTGCTGCCACCAAAGCTGATATCTCACCCAAACTGTGACCAGCAACAAAATCCGGCTGCGGTCCACCCAGCTTTTTGTAGCAAGCCCAGGCAGCAAGCGAGACTGTAAGGATAGTGGGCTGAGTGTTGATGGTGCGTTTCAATTCATCTTCCGGACCCTCAAAGCACAACTTGCTCAAAGAGCGTCCTGCAATTTTATCCGCCTCTTCAAACACGCTCTTCGCTTCGGCAAAAGAATCGAACAGATCGCGTCCCATTCCCACGCTTTGAGAACCCTGCCCGGGGAAGATTCCTGCCAACTTACCCATTGTTTCGCTCCTACGTTTTTCTACTTTGTGATTGCTCTTAATTGTTACCGTGATTCTTATTTTGTCCGGTGATTCTTAATCTGGCCGGGAGATATCCTAGCTGCGCTTGTCCGTCGCATTCCAACGCACAATCGCAGCACCCCACGTCAAGCCGCCACCAAAGCCGACCAATGCGCAAATCGCTGGTGCTTTGATGTGCTCGCGTTGCAATGCCTGCCACATCGCCAGTGGTATCGACGCTGCCGAAGTGTTTCCCAAGTCTTCTACATTGGAGACAATTTTCGATTCATCCAAACCCAATCGCTCGGCCGCCGCATTAATGATGCGTCGGTTGGCTTGGTGCGGCACTAAATAGTCGATATCGCTTACCCGCAGCCCCGCACGATTGAGCGCTTCGCGCACCGCTTCCGGTACCGCGTTGACAGCAAATTCGTATATCGCCCGACCATTCATTTCAAGAAAGCGATGTGTCGCTTTCGGTTGGATGGTTCCGGCATGCGGGTACGACGTGCCGGTATTTGGAATGTGCAAAAGATGCCCACCCGAGCCGTCTGCTCGCAGATAAGTTCCAAGCATCTGATTTTCTTCACTTGCTTCCAAGACAAAAGCGCCGGCACCATCGCCGAATAGAATGCATGTGTTGCGATCTTCCCAATTCAAAAAACGCGAGTGAATGTCGACTCCAATGACGAGAACTTTCTTGAAAGTTCCAGATCCAATAAATTGTTGACCTACCGCCAGCGCGTAGACAATGCCGGTGCATGCCGCTTCCATATCAAATGCCGCAGCCCGCTTCGCACCGACTGCAGCTTGCACCATGCACGCGGTGGATGGGTAAAGATTGTCAGGCGTGGAGGTCGCAACGATTATCAAATCGATGGTGGTCGGGTCGATTCCGGCATAACCAATTGCATCTTTGGCAGCCGCTATCGCCAAACTCGATGTGGTCTCGTCACCACCCACGATGCGTCTCGTACGAATACCGGTGCGCGTTGCAATCCATTCATCGGAGGTGTCAACGAGACGTTTCAAGTCATCGTTAGTCACCACCGCTACCGGCAGACCTGCACCTACTCCCGTAAGTTTTGCTCCGACTTGCGTCGTCACATCACACTTCCCGAACCAAGTGTGGTGGTGGCCACAACTCCCAGTGTCGTGGTGATCTTTTTCACGACATCGGATTGAACCATATCTTTTGCGACACGAATCGCATTTTTCACTGCTGTGTGTTTAGAGCCGCCGTGCGCGATTACGCAAACGCCCTTGACGCCGACCAGAAGTGCTCCGCCGAAGACATCGGGATCGACACGCGACTTCATGGCCAGGAATGCTGGTTCTGCAATTACCGAACCGAGCTTGACTCTCACATTTTTCATTAGTTCTTGACGAAGCATGTGCCTGATCATGTTGGCAATGCCTTCAGCCGTCTTCAAAGAGACGTTGCCAGTGAAGCCGTCGGTGACGACGACATCGACTTTGCCCATCGGGTAGTCGCGTCCTTCGCAAAAACCGATGAAGTTGAGGTCTTTCTTTTCTTTCAAAAGCTTGTAAGCTTCGCGAACGAGCTCGTTGCCTTTCGACTCTTCCGAACCGTTGTTGAGAATCGCCACCCGCGGCTGTTTCACGTTATACAGACATTGGTGAAGCACCGAGCCCATCTGTGCGAATTGCACCATTTGAGGTGCATCGCATTCAATGTTGGCACCAGCATCAACAAGTAGGCAAGTGCCGTGAATTGTCGGCATGCGCGCAGCAATTGCGGAGCGCTCCACGTTGGCAATTCTTCCTAAAGTCAGTTGTGCTGCAGCAAGCGCCGCGCCTGTCGAACCTGCGGCCACCATGCCGTCGGCTGCGCCCTCAGCGACTTGCCGGGCAGTAACCATGATTGACGAGTCTTTCTTTTTGACTACTGCACGTGTCGGCTTTTCATCCATCGCCACAACTTCGGTGGCGGGAATAACTTTGATCTTCAAACCAGTGGTGTCATGGCGCTTCAGCTGCGCTTCAATCTGATCCGGCGGTCCAACCAGGAGAATCTCAACACCAAACTCTTGAGCTGCAAGAATCGAACCGTGCACCACTTCTCTGGGAGCGTGGTCACCGCCCATGGCATCAACTGCGATTCGAATCATGCGTGCTCCCGCAACTCCAAAACCAGAACCAAAACCAAAAATCTATTCTTGCTGTCAACAACAAGAGGAATATTCAAAAGAGATCTTATCAAGCTCTTGAGCATAGCAGTCGGCTATGTCGCCATTAAAGCTCAAGATCTTGCAAAAAATTTTTCTGACCAAATCTTTGGCGCATTTGCGCCACCAAAGATTAAGCACAGCTAGTCTTACTCTGCAAAAACGTTGTCTTTACGGGATGCGGGACGGCCGCGGTAGTAGTCGCATTCCGGGCAAACTTGGTGCGGTCTTGCTGGAGCGCCGCAGTTTGCACACTTGACTATGGTGGTGGGAGCCGCTTTCCAGTGGGCTCTGCGTTGCATTTGCTTTTGGTGTGATGTCTTTTTCTTAGGTTGAGCCATGACTGATTTTTTGGACCTCCAAGATCTTTGGAACTGATCATTATCTACGAATTTGGGGACGAATCATCTTTAGGAAAGAGAGTCTTTAAGTTCTTCCATCTAGGGTCGATGGGCTTTTGCGCGACCGGCTGCGTTGAGGTTTCCACCAAGGCTTCACTGGCCTGGGTTTCCGGCTTCGGAGGTCCAGGGCAATCTGCCCCGCACCGGCAATAGACCGGCGTCGCCAACGTTACAGCTTGATACACAACGTCGGTGATGTCAAGCATGCCGTCATCTGGAAGCGGTTCGACGAAGTCTTCCTTAAGCAGCTCTCGATCTCGCGGCACTTCTCCTTGAATCCTCGCCTCTGGAGCAAATCGCTCGTCAATGGTGACGGTCAGGCTCTGGAAGAAAGGTCGCAAACAAGTGTGGCAAGTGAGCTTCAAAAGGGTTGAAACAGAGCCCCTAACCCGCACTCCAGCCGCCCCGAGCATCACAGTCAGTTCCCCCAAAACAGGCTTCACGACCTCTTCAAGGGGGATGTCCTCCTTGAAGTTGACCATTACCCTTTGTTGGGGCAAGGCGCTGAGATCGTCGATTGCTACTTTCATTTCTGAATCCGTAAAGACAACTGAAGTAAGCACAGGCGCCGAATTCAACAAGACAGCGCTTAATCGGTGCCGTTTAAGACCAGTCGGCTCCGTTTGCGGCACGGCGAGCAAAGGGATATATTACAACGAATTCCGCAAAACGTGCCAAGACTCAGGTCAGGCGCCCGGCTGCGAGTAAGTTCAAGGGGAATTTGAATGCAAGAGGCGCTCACAGCCAAGCAGTTGAGATTGCAGGCTCGTTGGGTCTTGCCCATTTCGTCCGACGCTCTGGAGCATGCCGGCGTTTGCATCAAGGGCGCCGAAATTGCCGAAGTCTCAGCAAACAGTTCATCATCAGCCTTTGCGCATGGCGAAGTGAGAGATTACGGCAACGCCATCATTGTGCCTGGATTCATCAATCTGCACACACACATAGATTATTCGCATCTCAGATATCTCGACGCCGCGTCGAGCTTTCTGCCCTGGGTTCGAAAACTCATTGCCGGTGCAGCTTCCTGGACTCCGGAGCAATGGCTCGAGTCTTCATTGTATGGTGCACGCCAAGCAGCTTTGGGCGGAACATCATTCATTGTCGACAGCTCATACAAAGGTTGCGCCGCGCAGGCAATTGTCCAAACCGGACTCAAAGGCATCGTTGGATTGGAGCTTTTCGGACTGAATGCCGCCTGCGCTCAAGCAAAATTCAACCAGTGGCAACAGCGATTCGCAGAACTTCAAGCAACGCCTGACAGCTTGTCTAGACAAGCACTGGCAGACGGAAGACTGACATTGACGATCGCGCCTCATGCACCATATACGGTGTGTCCCGAATTGTGGGATATGGCAAGACAATGGTGCGCCGACAAGCAGGTCAAGCTCCTGGGACACCTTGCAGAATCGAGCACCGAGTGCGCTTGGCTGGCATCAAGCAGTCAAGAAATGAACGATCATTTGATTAAAGTTATGGAACCCTTTATCGAGCCCGAGGTGCGAAAACTCTTAGCCGACATGTCTTGGCTTGGCCAGGGACGCTCACCCGTACAGCATCTAGAGCACTTCGGACTTCTTGACTCCAACTTATTGGCAGCGCATTGCGTGCACGTCAGCCCTGAAGATATGAGGCTCCTCACCGAACGCGGTGTCACCGTCGCTCACTGCCCGCGCAGCAACGCTCGCCTCAAAAATGGCATTGCACCAATAAAAGAGATGCTCAATCATAAAATGAGACTGGGGCTGGGCACAGACAGCCTCGCATCTTGTGATGACCTCGACCTGCTTGCCGAGGCACGTTTTGCAGACAGTGTGCATCGCGCATGTGGCGGCAAAAAAGATCTGCAGCTGAGTGCACGCGAGATTCTGTCGCTTATTACAATTGAAGCAGCACGCGCAATTGGTCGCGAAAGTTCGATTGGTTCAATCCAACCCGGAAAACGCGCTGACCTTGCCGTTTTTGCCGTTGCCGACAGCGAGCCTGCCGCAGCCGACGCCCATCAACTGCTCCTGCGCGGCCCGGTCAAGCTGAAAGATCTGTATGTTGACGGCAGGCGCGTGGTCGCCAACGGCCAGTGCTCAATCGCAGAAGGTACCGAGCCCACGCAATAATTCCTGCAAACTGTTAAAGCGCTGTTATGGGCGCTAGTCTCAGCCCGGAAATTCCACTATACTGGTCATTCGGGTTTCATCTTCCCGTCTAGCGGGCAGAGAACCCTTGGATTCATTTATAGAGCTCCTGTTTCAGGAAGGTCGGAAATTATATGACTGGAAGGACAGACCACATTTGCAGCGGCAGAACATGCATGTTTTGCCGGGTGCTCGACAACCCCCAGCGCAACAAGCTCGCTGGCACACGAACCTTCATGGACAACCAGGTCATTGAACGGGTCAAAGAGCTCGAGCAGCGCTCGCTTTTAACCAACACCCAAGCCAGCCTGACAGCTTCAAAAGGCGAAGAAATCGAACGCCTCGCTCTTCTTGACACGCTTACCGAGCTTTACAATTCGAGAACCTTCCTCAAAGAAATCAAAGACGAGCTCAAACGCGCCAAGCGCTATAAGCGCCCAGTCGCATTGTGCATGCTCTCAATCGACGGATTTCGCGACATTACCAAACAATACGGCGCATTGACTTCCGACTCGGTACTAAAAGTTATCGGCACAGTCATTCACGGCGCCATTCGCGACGTTGACATTCCGGCTCGCTACAGCGCAGAAGAATTTGCGATCATCTTCCCCGAAACCAACGCCTCAGGCGCTGCCATAGTTGCCGAGAGAATTCGCCAACGGGTTGGCAACCAGTCAATCACTCACAACTGGCACAATCTCAAAGTCACAGCCTCAATCGGCCTGGCAGCCTTCCCGGCCCACGCCAGAGAGCATGACGAGCTGCTTGCAAGATCGATTCAAGCCCTTGAATTGGCAATGCAACGCGGCGGCGACAGGGTTTGCACAATATAAATCCAATCCAATATATGGCGCCAAGACCAGCAGCCCTAACGGCTATTAGGTACTATTAGTATTTGATAGTTCGGGTTTTTAGGCACGTCCTGAAATACAACCCTCTAAAAGGGCCTTTAGTTGTTATCTCCACATCAACCCAAAAAGAAATCAAAGCTCGCAAGCTTTGTCGGAAACATATTCAAAGATTGGAAGCCGCTAGCTGTTGTCGGCGTCTTGATCTGGTCGTTGTGCACGCTCTTTCAAGTCGAGCCTGAGGCCACAGTAAACGACTGGCAAAGACTGGCCAACATGTCCGGAATCGAACTCCAAAATGAGGTCTATCAGCGCGTTTCGAAAAACCCTGATTGGATCAAAATGAATAACTACGAGAAGGAAGATGCCCTCAAGCGAGAGCAGGAAAAAGGCCTGCTGGGGAACAACATTCAAATTCTCGGAAAATACAAGGGGTATGTAATTTTTACCAACCTCAAGCTCGGCTTGGACTTGAGGGGCGGCAGCCAACTTCTGCTCAAAGCGGAGCCTTCCAAGAACGTTCCTGAAATCACACCAGCCGTGATGACCGGTGTTGAAACCGTCATCAATAACCGCATCAACAGCCTTGGCGTGTCAGAAACTATCGTTCAAAGAGCCGGCAAAGATCGCGTCATCGTCGAGATGCCCGGCATCAAAGATCCACAGCAAGCAAAAGACAGAATCGGCGCTACTGCACTTTTGGAATTCAAAGAGCTGGCATACGACGCCGACGATCAACCGATTGTTATTGATGGAATCCCGCAATGGAAAGACTGCGGTCTGACCGGCGCAGACTTCAAACACGCACAAGGCCAGCCCATGATTTCATCAGGCGGATTGTGGCGAGTCACCTTCGAATTCAAACCGGATGGCGCAAAAAAATTCGGACAACTGACACAAAGGCTGGTTGGAAAACAAATAGGAATTTTCCTTGACGGTCTGCCCACCGACCGCGGTGCAGACGGTCACCCCGTAACCATGCAAGAGTATCGCGGCGTCACGGTTCGCGAGCCAATCTTGGCCGGCAACGGGGAAATCACCGGCAACTTCACACGCGATCAAGCAGTCGATCTCGCCGTCAAACTCAACGCGGGCTCACTGCCGGTGCCAATTTCAATTCTCGAAGAGCGCACCGTCGGTGCCACCTTGGGACAAGACTCAATTGAAAAAAGTCTGGTCGCCGGTGTGGTCGGAATCGGTGTGGTCATGCTCTTCATGGTCTGTGTTTATGGCGTTCCTGGCTTAGTTGCCGACATAGCTTTGATTCTCTACACCATCGCAACACTGGCAATCTTCAAATCGATTCCAGTCACGATTACACTTGCTGGTATTGCCGGCTTTATCCTATCTATAGGTATGGCGGTTGATGCGAACATTCTTATTTTCGAGCGCACCAAAGAAGAGTTGCGCGCCGGAAAAGGTTTGTACATGGCTATCGAAAATGGCTTCAATCGCGCCTTCTCCTCGATTTTTGATAGCAACGTAAACAGCTTGATTGCCTGTTTCGTGATGATGGTTTTTGGAACATCGATCGTCAAAGGATTTGCAGTGACGCTGGCAATCGGTGTGTGCGTCTCGATGTTCACCGCCATTTCCGCCACCAGAGCACTGCTGCACATGATTCCCAGAAATATCCCATTGTTTGGCCACAAGCTTGAAAAGAAACAACCAGCCAAGGCTAAGGAGGCCGTGTGAAAGGCGTTCGTGTAGATCTGGTCAAGTACCGCAAAATTTGGTTTGGTATTTCGCTTGCGATCACCCTACCCGGGCTGTTTGCAGTGGTCATGTGCTTGGTACAGTTTCATGCACCACTGAAGCCAGGCATTGACTTCACCGGCGGTTCGATTCTGCAATACCATTTTGAAAAACCAGTGACTCTCGAAAACGTCCATCAGGTCTTGGAAGAATCGGGTTATCCCGGCTCGCAGGTGCAATCGGCAGAAGTGCAAGGCAACCAAGTAATTGTGATGCGCACGAAAGCGATTGATAAAGAAGAAGACAAAAAGAAACTAGATGAAGACCTTAAAGCGAAGCTCGGCAACTTCACTCAGATTTCAATCGACAAAGTCACCGCCACCATAGGACCAGAGCTGCTTACAAGCGGTTTAGTGGCGATGTTCATCACTTTCGGCGGCATGGTTGTATACATCTGGTATCGATTCATGCTCGATTATGCCTGGTGCGCAATCGCTGCGCTCTTCCACGACGTGCTGGTGCTTGGAGGCATCTTTGCAATATTCGGCCTTGCATTCGGCACTGAAGTCGACAGCTTGTTCATCTCTGCCGTCTTGACGGTTATCGGCTTCTCTGTGCACGACACCATCGTCGTGTTTGACAGAATCAGAGAAAATACAAAGTATGTTGGAGCAAAAGGTGTCGACCCTGTCACCGGCAAAGAGTACAAGAAGACGTTCGGCGACATCGCCAATGACAGCGTCAACCAAACACTGGCGCGATCTCTTTATACTTCGCTCACCGTTATCATCACCTTGACCGCCCTCTATCTCTTCGGCGGAGTCACCACCAAAGATTTCGTGCTGGCAATGTTAATCGGCATCATCTCAGGTACCTATTCCTCCATCTTCAACGCAAGCTGTCTCCTCGTTTGGTGGAGAGAGCAGTTAGCCAAGAAGAAAGCCGCCGCAATCGCAGGCGCGTAACAATGATGGACGAACCACACGCGTATGAAAATATGTCGGAAGAAGAGAAATGGGATCTTCTGACACGCCCTGAGAAAATAGGCGAGATTTTACTGAAGCAGGGTAAGTTGACTCTTACGCAACTAGAAGAGCTTTGTAAAGAACAAGAAGCAACCGGCACGCCATTTGGTGAACTGGTTTTGGCTCGCGGTCTGATGTCTCGCAGCGACCTTCTTAGAGCGCTGGATCTGCAACACATGACAGATAAAGCAATCATCGATTCTTTGACTGAGATGATCAAACGCAACAAACCAGAAGACGAAGCGTGAGACGTATCGCGTGAGATTCACCGGTAAAACTGCAGTCATTACCGGCGGTGGCTCAGGCATTGGCGGAGCTACAGCAATTGCGTTCGCTGCCGACGGCGCATCGGTTGTGATTGTAGACGTCGACGAGAAAGGTGCCTCCCAAGTCGCCGCTCAAATTACTCAATCCGGTGGAACATGCGTCATCGTCATCGGCGACATCAAGGATTCGGCAACAAGCAAGAATACCGTCGACACCGCTCTTTCAAATTTCGGTGGCATACATTTCCTGCTCAACAACGCAGGCCGCGAATTAATCTCACCTTTGCTTGAGACTTCTGAAACAGATTGGGACCAAATCATGGATACCAATTTAAAAGGAACATTCATGATGTCCAAAGCGGTAGCAGAAGTGATGGTTGCGCAGAGATTCGGAGTCATCGTAAACAATGCATCAGATGCCGGCCTTCGTGGCATCAGAATCAGCGCCGCATACAGTACTTCGAAAGCTGGAATCATTCATCTGACTCGATCTATTGCATTGGATTACGCCAACAAAGGAATTCGCTGCAACTGCATTTGCCCTGGATGCATTAAGACTCCCCTATGCGAGCGCTTCAATGCTGAAGTCGGTGCGCGTGAAGGCCGCAGCGGACCAGAAGTGCTCGACGACTTTGTCAAAGCAAACATTCCAATGGAACGAGTCGGAATGCCCGAAGAAGTCGCGTCAGTCGTAACCTTCTTGTGCTCCGAAGACGCGCGCTACGTCACCGGTGCCATCATTCCAATCGATGGCGGTTTGACCGCCGGCATGTAATTGACGAT
>CAZCZI010000099.1:5743-23379 GCA_964503045.1 uncultured Candidatus Obscuribacterales bacterium | reverse complement strand
AACTCCAGCCCAGAGATCGCCTGTCCCTAAGAGGTTGTCAGAGCAACAACATCGCATCGCCATAACTAAAGAAACGATATCGTTGCGAAATCGCATCCTGATATGCGCGCATAATCAAATCGCGCCCAGCAAACGTTGATACCAAAACCAACAGGCTCGATCGACTCAGATGAAAGTTGGTAACTAGTCCTTTTGCGATTTGAAACTCGTGTCCGGGCTTTATGTACAGCGCAGTGCTTCCGTCCTCTACAGGATCGAGTCCATGCTTCGTCACAGCACTCTCAAGCGCTCGCAGCGCAGTGGTACCAACTGGAATTACTCGACGATTTTCAGACAATGCATCGTTCACTAACTGAGCTGTGGATTCAGGAATGCGGTAGCGCTCTGGTTCAACTTTGTGTTCTTCAACCGTCGTTTCTATGGGCTTGAAGGTCCCTGGACCGACGTGCAATGTGATTGTTCCAACCAAAATATCTTTTGATTTTAACTCTGTCAAAACTGTATCTGAAAAATGCAATCCGGCAGTAGGTGCTGCCACCGCCCCTGGTTCTTTGGCAAAAACTGTTTGGTATTGGTTTAAATCTTCAACTCGTTCGTTGCGATCGGCCTCTCGGTGAATATAAGGAGGCAACGGCGCATAGCCGATTTCTGTGAGCAGCGTGAAAACATCTCGTGGTTTTCCAAGATCAACTAAGAGACGCTTGAAACCCTCGTGATCGTGCACGATGTCCACGACTTTGATTTTGTAAGGTTCTAGTCCGGCGCCGCTCATACGCTCGACGGTCAGCTCTTCTCCTGGTTTGATGCGCTTGATGGGCATCACCATTGCTTGCCAGATAGTTGATTTTGTTCCTTCCGGCTGCAGCAACAGCAACCTAACGGTGCCTCCCGACGCTCGCTTGGCATAGAGTCTTGACGGCAAAACCTTAGTGTCGTTGACCACCAACACGTCGCCGGGCACGAGAATGCTCGGAAGATCCCTAAACTTGTGGTGCGCCAGCTCCCCAGTTTGCCGATTGACGTGCAGTAGGCGCGACTCATGTCTCACGTCCAGCGGCTTTTGGGCGATGAGTTCGGCAGGGAGGTCGTATTCGAAGTCTTCGAGGGAGAAGGTCGCTTGCTGCATCAAATGTTTATGGGATCTTTAATAAGTACGAGGTTGACAAGGGGTGTCATTATTATGGTGAAAGTCTGAAATTCGGGGATCGCTACATGAGAAATCCTACTTCGTGCTTGGACTTTCAACAACTTGGTACTGGCATTCTTGTAGCGGTTTTTTTCATGTGGCTAGTTTATGACTTGCCTCTGCCCAGTGGAATACAGATGTGGCTATGTGCGATTTTCCTGGTTGCAGGTGTGTTGTACGGGGTTTGGGATGTAATTATTGGTCCCAAGAGACTGCTTATGATCTTGGCGATGTTTGGTTCGAAGGATGAAACGAAGGCTTCGGTACTTTCATCATGGTGCGTTAAGCTCCTTGACAGAGTGAGGACTGGTTACCCTGTTCATGCAGATTTGATTTGGATAGAGCAGTATTTGAACAAGAATGTTTCCACTACAATGAGTCGCGGAACCTTATCTTCGGTGGAGCATCTCTGCAAAGCCGCCCTTGATTCGAAGCGTGAAGACCCAGGGCTTTGTTTGTCGATCTATCAAATGGTGCTATGCAGGACGAATAGGAGCAGTGAGATAACTCCGATGTGGAAGAGGTATGCTGCGGTTCCTGGTGTGTTGGGTGTGCTCGAGACGCTGCAGAAGCCACTTATCTAACCTGCATGAACTGATGAAACTCAAATCGCAAATTGTCTCCATCGCCCAGTTTATGGGCTTTCAGCGCACTGTGATTGCGTCGCTTGCGCCGATGGAGAAAGAGCGAGAGCGTTATGTTGACTGGGTGGACAAAGGTTATGCAGCCACTATGGGTTATCTCACGCAAGATCCCATTTCTCGAACCACGCCTGCCACCCTGGTTAAGCAGGCTCGCAGCGCCATCATTCTCTCGGTGAGCTATTACACGGAAGTTCCGGAAGCGCCGGGTTATCCGTATGGGCGAGTAGCGCGATATGCAGTCGGCGAGGATTATCACATTGTGATTCCGCGCAAGCTCGACGCTTTAGCCACTCGCCTAGAAGGAATTTTGGGGCGCCCGTTGCTTGCAAAACCATACACGGACGACGTCAATTTGTACGAGCAAGGTTATGCGGAACGGCATGGACTGGGCTTCTCCGGAAAGCACAGTTTGATCATTGGACCTAAGCTGCAAGGTTCATACAACTTTGTGGCGGAGCTCTTTACCGACGTCGAACTCGATGCCGACGAGCTCTACGTGGGCACATGCGGCAAGTGTTTTCGCTGCGGTACTGCCTGTCCAACCGATGCAATACTTCCTGGAGCATCTGTCGACTCGCGGCTGTGCATCTCGTATTTGACGATTGAAAATAAGGGTGAAATACCAATCGATTTGAGACCAAAGTTGGGAACATGGGTGTTTGGATGCGATATCTGTCAGGAAGTCTGCCCCTACAATCAGCGTCCAGAGCCAACTCCCTGGCAAGAGTTTCACCCAGATCGTGGTGTTGGGCATCACCTCAATCTCATTGATGTTCTCAAATTGAAAACCTCAAAAGAGTTTCTCCACAGATTTGACAATACGCCATTGAAGCGACCAAAGTTAAAAGGAATGCAGCGCAACGCGCTTGTAGTCTTGGGCAACTGGTTGCGTGATGACTCGAGTGAATCAGTTCGGTTTGATAAAGAACAAATGATTGCCGAGATTTTTTCGTTTGCAAAATCAACGCCGGAACCAATGGTTCGCGAACATGCTTGTTGGGCGTTGGCACAAGCACCCAACTCGTTGGCCACCAAACCCCTTAAGGTGTTGGCCGATACTGAGCCGGACAAAGGTGTGGCGCAGAGAATTTCCGGGTACCTTAATGCAAGATGAGCAGCTAGGCGGTTTGCTTCATGTCGGATCAAAACACTAACCCATATCGAGCCGAGTTGGAAGCACTTGCTGCAAAACCAAAGTGGGAACTCTGTTACGGTAGTCGAAAGAGAAAGATTCCAGCAACCGTATTGCACATGTATGCGTGCCCATTCTGCACCGCAGGCACGCTTGCGGTTGCCGTCAGCTTTCTTCTTACCTTCTTTGGAGCCTGCTTCTTTATAAATACTGTGCTCGATCATCCATTGATCTTGTTCGGTATCTGTTTTGCGATCATCCTTGGGTTTCTCTTGCATGTAAATAGTCACTTCCGGTTCAGCAAAGCGGAGCTGACGGGACTTGGAAGCTATTCTATGATGCCGATTGAGTTAGTCGATCATCTCGAGCGTTGGGTCGTTACGCACCCTGTAACCATAGACAGTGTTGAGACCCCATGGAAATCAGTCAAGGCGATAAAAGATCCCTCGCGTGGACGAGTGATGGCATCGCTCTCGATACCGATTGAGTGCAAGACCTTGATCAATGGTGTTTCTCCAAATGTTGAGAAGGAGCTCAATCTGATAATTGATGCTACTAGGTCCTCTTCGGGTGGCACAGATGTAAGAGTCTCCGTTGAATTCATTGCCATCGATCAAGAGCAAAGCTATCGAACAGTAGCTGCCGTGGTCAGTAGCATCGTAACATCAGTCGTGATGCAAGAAGTCGCGCTGATAGGAGGCAATAGCACTTCTGTTAGATGGTTTATTTCCGAGCCGATTCATTCTCGAGACGATGTGAAGTTTCGCGCGCGGGTGAAGGGCACGCTGACGATGGGTCCCGTCGATGACGCCAATGCGGAGAAGAGGCTAGAGTATGTATTGCGTGAGATTGAACTTGCGATACACCGTGCTTCCACCCAAATGGACTCTGCCATTTTGAAGGTAAATGCTGTTTCTCTAAAAGAAGCCGCCGGCAGCCAAATGAGTGCTCCGAGCCTTCCGAACAATTGTAGTTTTGAGATTGCGGATATCGAACTTGAGGAGCTGGAATCGAAACTTCCGATGCCTATAAAAGAAAAACCTGTTATCTATAACGACCTTTGAGCGGCTCCGCATTTGTTAATACTGGCTCAACATTGGCGACTTTGCACTTGCATTTCACGCCTTAAGTGTTACTATCGGACCCTGTCGGACTCCGGGAGTGCCCCGGCGACTCTATAAGAAAAGAGATTATGAAGTCTATCGCAGTTACAAAATACAGCTGGTCTTGGTGGTGGAGCCACTCGGGCGAGCTTATGCTCTGTAACTGACTATAGGGACTTCCTGAAAGTCATCCGAAGACAGAGACCGCAAGCTTGCTCCGAGTAGAGAATGCGGTCTCTGTCTTTTGGCATGTTTTTCCAGGAGATACTTCATGATTTCGACTATAAGTTCAAGAGCGGCATCCGAGGCGCAAACTGCCACATCGACCGTCTGCACGTCGTTTCTTTCCGATACGCTAACGCCGGTTACTGCATATAGCGCGTTGAGATGTGCGGGTGTGAGTTCCTTTCTGTTTGAGAGTGCTGAACTGAATCGCGGCGTTGGGCGCTTCTCGATTTTAGGCGCACAGCCGGCATTGGTGATTACTTTAAGGGGAACGGTTGCACACATTGCCCGCGTCAATGGTGATTTGGAAACCATCGAAGGGCGCTCACCGCTATCAGTACTGGAAGAGATCATGCGTCGCGAAACAGCGCACTATCGGCACGACGCGATCCCCGATATACTGCCGTTTGCCGGTGGGTTGATCGGGTATCTCGGCTATGGCGCTGTGCAAGCATTCGATTCGATCGATATGCAGGTCAATGATCCGCTGGCGGTTCCTGACGGCGTGTTTTGTCTCTATGATTCATGTGTGGTTTTCGATCACCTCTTTCGTCGCTGTTATGTCATTTCACATAGTGGAAAGCAGCGGGTGGACGAGATTTCCAATATTCTGCGTAATGCATCGACACCCCCTTCCACGTTTGACTTTTCGCATGAACAGATCGACGTCGCATTTCTTGTGAAAGAAACAACAGCTCAATACACGAAAGCTGAATTCTTGAATCGTGTTGATGAGTGCAAGCAACTGATTGCTGACGGTGAGGTCTTTCAAATCGTACTTTCACAGCGCTTTTCCAAGCCGTGCTCTGCCGACCCGCTAGAAATCTATCGTGTGTTGCAAGCTCTTAGCCCATCTCCCTATGCGTATCTTTTGGAGCTCGATGGGTTTGCATATCTCGGTTCTTCGCCGGAAACTTTCGTGCGTGTCGACAACGACTCTCGCGCTTCCGTCAAAGCACTTGCCGGAACCAGGCGTCGCGGCTCCACTCGCGCCGAAGACGATGTGCTTGCCGTTGAACTGTTGGCTGATGAGAAAGAACGTGCCGAACATCTAATGCTCGTCGATCTCGCTCGCAATGATTTGGGGCGGGTCTCGAAAGCTGGCTCCGTGAGAGTGGAGCGGCTTTGCGATCTTGTCCGCTACTCCCACGTAATGCACCTCTCTTCGACAATTCGAGGTTCGCTAGAGGAATCTAAAACTGCTTTCGATGCAATGAAAGCATGTTTCCCAGCGGGCACCGTATCAGGCGCGCCAAAGATTCGAGCGATGGAACATCTGGCGCGGCTCGAATCCGAGAAGCGCGGCATTTACTCCGGCATGGTCGGCTACTTCGATTTTCGCGGAGCTGCCGACTCAGCAATCGCAATTCGATCAGCACTGGTGAAAGACGGCATGGTGCACGCGCAAGCTGGTGCCGGCATTGTATTCGACTCCATTCCATCGTTGGAATACAAAGAGACTCTCAACAAAGTGCGTCCTGTGTTGACCGCGGTGAAAGTTGCAGACTCTGGAAGAGTCTCAAGTGAGAGTTCCGCAAGTACGAAAACTGGGAGGAACGCATCATGCATGAAGTAGCATCAGGCGCATCCGGACCGACGCTCGTAATCGATAACTACGACTCCTTTACCTATAACTTGGTACAAATGCTCAGCACCATATCCAGTGCATCGGTGAAGGTCGTTAGAAATGACGAATTGACATTCAGCGACATCGTTTCATTACGTCCGGGCAAAATCGTTCTTTCACCTGGTCCCGGGCACCCGCTTAGCCCTAGAGATTTTGGAGTCTGCCGCGAAGTTGTGCAGCGTCAAGAAGAACTTGGTGCTTCTATCCTGGGTGTTTGCCTTGGGCACCAGGGAATCGCCGCCTGCAACGGAGCGGCTGTCGAAAAGTTGCCGGTTCCGGTTCACGGTAAAACAAGTGGCGTGAGAGTTGTCGGACGCTCCAAACTCTTTGAAGGAATGGACGATCAATTTGCCGCCATGAGATACCACAGTCTTTACGTGAGTGATTCGAAATTTCCTGATTCGCTGCGAGTGACTGCAAGAAGCACTGACGACGTAATCATGGCTTTGGAACACAAATTTCAACCCATCTATGGCATTCAATTTCACCCCGAGTCTATCGGAACCCCCGAAGGCAAAAAACTGCTGGAGAACTTTGTAAATCTATGCATGGACTGACCATCGATCGAATCACCACAGCATTGAACGCCGAGGCTGCCGAACAAGAGCGCATGGAGTCTCTCGCTGCGCTGTCTCAGGAATCGCTGTCCGTTGAGCTTGTTGAAGAAACAATTCGACTGCTTCGTGACTCTCTCCAAAGAAGAATTGGTGATGCGGCTGTTGAGAAATTGAAGCAAATCGGACGTGCCACTATCGATCTTGCCGGTACGGGCGGAAGCGGAATACCGGGGCGCTTCAACACTTCGACCGCGTCTTCATTCGTCGTGGCATCCTGCGGTGTACGAGTCGTCAAATTCGGCAATGGACGAATTACGGGAACTTCAGGAAGCGCGGACTTCTTGCAAGTCGCCGGCGTTCCATCCCTGGTCAATTTAGATGTGCTCGAACAAGTTCTCGACCAGACTCACCTCGCGTTTCTATACGCCCCCGCAATTTATCCGGAACTTGCATCGCTCCAAAGTCTCAGGCGCCGACTTGGTCGACCAACCGTTTTCAACTTCATAGGACCACTGCTCAATCCTGTGCTGCCTGAATTTCGATTGATGGGAGTTTCTCAATCCTCTGCCCAATCGATTATTGCAAATGTCCTTTTGGACGATTCGTATACGACCCGGGCGCTGGTTGTCAGAGCTGACAATGGACTAGATGAAATTGCGTGCGATTGCGCAACGACTTTATTGGAGTTGTCGAATAATGTGATCACGCGGCGCGTGATCACGCAGCGCGTGGCCACCACATACGATGCGGAGTCACCACATGCGATGGCCACGCGGCACGTGATCACGCAACGCGAGATCATGCAAAGCGAGATCAATGGTTCGAGATTTGGAGAAAAGATCGAAACCCCAACCGCGACAAATGGACAGGAGAACGACGCTGATGTCGCGAACGTCGCTGATGCAGCCGCGAACGTTCAACGTTTCGAACAAATCATCGATGGTAACGATATCGGATCAAAAGCATATCAAACTCTGACGATTAACTCGGCAGCCGCGCTAATGGCATGCGGAAAGGTTGCAAGCATAGACGATGGAATCGAAGTCGCTCGTTCAGTGATTGCGTCCGGCGACGTGCGAAAACTCTACGACAAGTGCAAGGTGGTTTATGGAAAGCTTTCTTGAAAAAATCCACAAATTGAAACTCGAAGAGTTGAAAGCGGCGCCAGCAAAGGAAGCCCTTGAGGGGATGCGTGCGAGCCTGTCAATGGCTGATGGAAGGTTTCTCAAAGCTCTTGATGGACGTGGCTCGACGCCTTCCATAATCGCTGAGTTAAAACCGGCTTCGCCATCGGCGGGAGTTCTTAACAATACTCGCACAGTCGCAGAGGTCGTTTCATCTTATCGCAATGCAGTTGCGCTCTCTATTTTGACGGACGGTAACTTCTTCGGAAGCAGTTTCGAAAAACTCTCCGAAGTGCGTGCCGCGACAGACAAGCCTCTTCTGTGCAAAGACTTTATCCTGAGCAAGTATCAGGTGTATCGCGCGCGTGAATGCGGAGCTGATGCTGTCCTGCTGATCGTCAAGCTACTGCAGCGAGATCTGCTTGCTGAACTCTTTCGAGAGATCGACGAGTTGGGTATGACCCCGGTTGTCGAGGTTCAAACGGAAGAGGAATTGCAAGTTGCGGAAACGTTGAACAGCGAAGTGATTCTCATCAACAACCGAAATCTAGAAACCCTGGAAATGGATCTCGAAACGACGGCGAGACTTGCACCGCTGGTCAAAAACGCAAAGCACGTTATAGCCGCCAGCGGCGTGGAAACCCCCTCGGACATGATCCGGTTGGCTCGCCATGCAAAAACATTTTTAATTGGCAGTGCGCTTATGAAGTCGAACGATCCTGCCGACACTCTGCAGCAGTTCCTTAAAGCAGCTCAGTGTATCGCGAGCCCTCGCATCAAACTCTGCGGTTTCCGAGACTTGAAAGACGCAACTGCCGCAACCGATCTCGGGGTCGACTACTTGGGATTGATCTTTGTTGATGAGAGTCGTCGCCGCGTTACTGTCGATGACGCCGAAGTCATCTGCAAAGCATTGAAAGGAAAGGTCAAGCTGGTGGGTGTGTTCCAAAACTCTGATGTGGAGCAGGTGAATGCGATCGTCACGAGATTGAACTTGGATTTGGTGCAGTACCATGGCAACGAATCGCCCGAGCAATGCAGACGAACGGACTGTCCAGTGATTAAGGTGTTTCAAGTGTCGAATGAATTCGATTCGACGCAGCTCCATCGATACCGCGATTGCGTTGAATATTTCATGTTCGATCGACCCAAGAGCAATGCCGACGAGTCGTGGCTAAGCAATGCAATTTCGATTTTGTCCAAAGAAAGAATCCATCAAGAATTCTTCATCGCAGGCGGATTGGACGAATCGAATGTTGCCAATGCAATAGAGGGTTTGCAACCATTCGCCGTTGATGTTGCATCGTCTATCGAAAACGGCCCCGGCGTGAAAGATCAAGAGAAAATGACACGTTTCGTTGAAACAGTACGAGGAGCAAAGAAATGATTCAGACAGGACTATTTGGAACCTATGGTGGCGTATTTGCACCAGAGACATTGATGCCTGCTCTGGAGGAGTTGGAGGCAGCGTTTTTTCAAGCCACGGAGGATGCGTCATTTGAAGCCGAACTTCGCCGCTTGCTTCGAGATTTCGCAGGTCGCCCGACGCCTTTGTTTTTCGCAGCCAATCTCTCTGCGCGTCTAGGCGCCGACATCTACTTCAAGCGCGAAGATCTCTTGCACGGCGGTGCCCACAAAACTAACAATGCAGTCGGCCAAGCGCTTCTGGCAAAACGACTCGGCAAGACAAGGATAATCGCAGAAACCGGTGCTGGTCAACACGGTGTCGCGACCGCGATGGCTGGCGCCTTGTTTGGATTGGAGACCGTCATCTACATGGGCGAAGTGGACATTGAAAGGCAACAAACCAACGTTGAAAGAATGAAATTGTTGGGAGCGACTGTAATACCTGTCACGACTGGTGGTCGCACGCTTAAGGATGCAATCAACGAGGCGCTACGCGATTGGGTCACAAACGTGCGCACCACTCATTACTTGATTGGAACTGCTGCCGGTCCTCATCCGTTTCCCACAATCGTGAAGTACTTCCAGAAGGTTATCGGAGAAGAGACTCGCGCAGAGTTTTTGCAGCGAGCTGAAAAACTTCCTGACTATGTAGTTGCATGTGTTGGCGGCGGTTCGAACGCTATCGGTATGTTCTCGGCATTTTTGAGCGATGACCAAGTCAAACTCATTGGTGTCGAACCCGCCGGACGGGGACTCGACACCGAGGCGCATGGTGCCGTCCTCAGCAAAGGAACCACCGGTTGTCTCCACGGCATGATCAGCAAAGTCATGCAAGACACCAATGGACAGATTCAGGAAACGCACAGCATCGCTGCAGGATTGGACTACCCGTCCGTTGGTCCGGAACACGCATATCTGAAGGACATGGGACGCGTCAAATATGACTCTGCGACCGATGCTGAGGCGGTGTCCGCGTTCAAATTGATGGCGCAAACCGAGGGTATCATTCCCGCTCTCGAAAGCTCTCACGCGATAGCCGCAGCGATCAAACTGGCAGGAGGAGAAGCCCGCGGCAAGACCATTGTCGTGAATCTCTCCGGACGCGGCGACAAAGATATTAGACAGGTGATGAATTATGCCGAATAGATTTGAAACAATGTTCGCCTCATTAAAGTCGAACGGGCAGAAAGCGTTCATTCCATACACAATTCTTGGATATCCGAGTCGTGATGCTTGTTTGGAAACAGTGCGGACCATGATCGAGGCGGGTGCCAATGCGATCGAACTCGGTATCGCTTTTTCAGATCCAATTGCCGATGGACCAATCATTCAGAAGTGCGCAAAGGAAACTATTGAATCTGGATTTGGTCTTGCTGACGCCTTTTCTTTGATCGCGGAAATACGAAAATTGGCGCCGGAAGTGCCTATTGCGTTGCTCGTATATTTCAACACCGTCTTGGCGTCGGGAATCGATGAGTTCTACCGTGAGGTCAAACATGCTGGTGCTGATGCAGTTTTAATTGCAGACATGAGCATTGAATCCGCGCACTTAGTTAAGAGCGCTGCGAAGAAGAATGGAATCGCCCATATTCTGCTGGCTTCACCCATGAGCGGGTCAAAACGACTAGAGCGCATTGCCCAGCAAGCAGAAGGATTTATCTACGTCGTTTCACGTCTAGGTATCACCGGTGTCGAGGAAAACTTCGATGCCGCGTTACAAGATACTGTCGCTCAATTGAAGCGATTGTGCAATGCTCCCATTTGTATTGGTTTCGGCATTTCGAGTCCGCAACAGGCTTGCAAAATGATCGACCTTGGTGCAGACGGTGTAATAACCGGATCGAAGATCCTGCAACTTCAAGTAAATTCGAAAGACCGCATAAGGCAGTTTGTCGAAGAAATGGTGCTTTCTGCCAACATTGATGGGGCTCTGATATCCTAACCCGGAGCTAAACACGAACCACCGGAGTAAGCTCGAATCCATCGGCGAACACCAAGGCCGGTCCCCCTTCGCCTTGCAGTTTGCCGGAGGAGTCCTTTGCTGATTTGATCGGGCGTTCGCTCACAAAGACCACATTGGGAAAGAATGCGTAGCAATATGCCTCTCTTGCAAGCAGCGCCCAATCAGCGCAAGAATTACAAGGCAGGCCGAAGATTTTCAAAAGGTTTTCGGAGAGGGGAGATTCGCTTGCCTGAGAATGCATGAAATCATATAGCGGCAACCACGGCTCGAACAGGAATCCCCACCACAATCCAAAATCAATCATGGTGCAGGAGAACACTTCAAACATGATATTTGGGCTCCATGTGGTGCCCATTGCTAGTTGATCTTGGTGGGGAATTCTCTCTATGAACTCAGGTCCGAGCTCCTTAGCTAGGGCACGAATTACTGGAAAAAGATGATATGGAATCGATGAATCAACGAGATTTCGAAACGCCTCATCAAAGGCTGCGTGCGCGGAATCAGCGAACTCGCCATGTAGCAATTCCGCATGTTGTTTGAACAAGTCTCCGGAAAATTTCACGGTTAAGAGCCTTGATACGAGGTTTCTCCCTCCTACAAGAGACTCGCCAATCGCTTGAAAGGCTTGATTGTCTGAAGCAAATAAAAGCTTGTTCTCTACACTCTCGTCTTGATGATCGAGTGCGCCATCGATTGCAATCATCAACTGTTCCCACAGTTTTGCAAGTAGCGGTGTGCCTTCAAATGACTGGGTGAGATGCTTGCGAAACTGCCAAAGGCTTGGTGACTCAAACAAAAACTCGAGCACTATCGGCATAAGAGTTGTTTGCAGGGGACTTTGACACCAAATCACTAATGGCGGCTCCAGTCCCTCGCGTTGATAAATCGAATTGATCGTGGACTGTACCAAGGTCCTATTTGCCGGCGCAGTCGATCGTTCGCAATCAAGTGCAAGTCGACAATGCTGCTTGAGCCTGTCGAGTAGCTCTAAGAAGGATTGTTTATCTTCCTCAGTGGGCTCAGTGGGGGGAGTGAGGTCTAGAGTCAATCCAGAATCTCCAACGTAGATATCGACCTGATGTCGAAAATTCTCCAACCAGTTTTTGGTCGAAGCTGAAATGCCCGCAAGATTTTGAAGCCATTCTCGTCGACCGATATCTCGGATGGAGCTGCCTTGCAGCGTTCGCGATCATAGAGAAACTTCACGATCTTTTCGTTTTCAATTGCGGTCAGTAGACGAAGTAATCTTAGTTGATTTGGAGGAGCTTCAGCATTATGCCGATGCGACGGCTCATAAAATGCAACTTCAAATTCATCAGCGAGTTCTGGTCGCATCATGCGAACGTGCCCAATCAATCCGCGCAGTTGTTCGATAAATAGATACGGACGAGCACCGATCTTCTTGCAGTGATCTTCTAAGCCGAATTTCCGACAATAGTAAATCTGTTGACGTAACTTGCGAATCAGTTTCTTTGGTGCATTCAGTTTCTCATTGACAATGACACCAGTTACCGTTTGCCTGCTGCATGGTCGAGCAATTCTCACCTTCTTTGGGTTCGCTCGAAATCCGCTTGCTTCAATAGCTTCATAGATGTCTTCAATCACAAGCAACATTTCCCTGCTACCGGATATGGTGATGTCGTCCACGTAGCGAGTGTAGCTGAAATCGAGAAGAGGGAAATTCCTGTTGAAAATTTCAATTATTGCTTTGTCCATGTCTAAAGCGGCGATGTTCGCTAAAGTTGGACTTGTAGGCGCTCCTTGCGGTAGGAAGTTGCCGTAGGTGCTCAGTCGTGCAAGCGTTTCTGCCGCAGCATCATCGCAATCAAATGTTCTCTTATAGATTCCTTGCACAACTTCAAAATTGATGGTGTTGAAGAAATTCTTGAGGTCGATCGTCATTACGAGTGGCTTGTTTATATGCTCACTCGCATTTGTGACAATTGACCGCCCCTTCACGCATCCGTGCAAGTGCGACGGCATGTCGACTCGAGAAAGGAGCCGGTGGAGAATGAGTCGTTGCGTGGTCTTAAGTTTTTCGTTAGGTACCGAAATTGTTCTCACGCCGCCTCGACGCTTCGGACGATCGAACGTTGTGTAGAGGCTGGATGCGGACTCGGAAAGATTCAAAAGGAACTGGGGAGTTGTCCCCAGTTCCTCGCAGATGTCGCTTAGAGTCGATAGTGACTTCGTGGGCATCTGTCACTCACAAAAATTGCGTGGCCGCACTAAACGGAACATTTGTTGTCGATTAGCGACTCGCTAATCATTTTTCGCAATTGCCAGAATTATACAGCTCATGACTTGTTAATTAATCTTGTTGAAGAACCGGAGCAAGTTCCGGGCGGGTGCATGATGTTGCTATGCCTGTTTATGAAAGAAAGCCTAGATTTACACTTTTCTCGAAGCATCGAGAGCGGGGCACCAGGCGGCGCAAATCCGTTATCGAACAAGTGCTGTGCGAGCTTGCGCTTCTGGGATCGATTATGTTGTTGGCTATCGGGGCGACGTTTCTGATTGCCGACCCGCTAATTCATCCAAACATGCACCCGCGGCTCTGTAAGTTGGGATATCAACTTATCCACTATCATCCAAGGCTCCTAAAGTGCCTGGAGTGGTCCTTTATTTTTTCGATGGTTTTCGTCTATCTGCTTTTGCCGCTTGCCATTCTGAAGATGAATCTGTGGGACATTCGAAAGAAGGGTCTTCTCAAACCGTCGAATCTCAAGAGCAATCAATATCTCGAACGCCCGTTGCAGCTTACGATTCCAGAGTTGTTGGCGACATCATGGGACAAGCTGAAGGATGGGTTGCCTGGCTTGTGTATTCGAGTGCCCGACATGCGACCCGCGTATTGGGAGCTTATCGATATCAACGAACATCTGCACACGATGAAGTTGGAGCTGCGGTATGTTCACGATCCACTGGCAAGAAAATGCTCCACCCTCTATCCGCGCAAAGTCTTATGTACGGTGCAATTGAAGGGAAAAGGGGTTCGCACCGACGTGCAACTCGACTATTCTGCCAACAGCCCGATGGACTATAAAACAGCCTATGCGGTGATCGAAAAAACTACAGCAACGGTGAAGGAAGGCAGTTTCCATTAGGTTGGGAGGCTCGCCGCCCAGATATAATGCTCCATTCAGTTAAGTGTTTGGAGAAAGCCATGAATCTGACTGCATGTAATGGGGTTTCCATTCCAGCTTTTATGTATGGAACAGCATGGAAAAAGGAAGAAACATCAAGGCTCGTGCAGCTGGCAGTCGATTCCGGATTCAAGGCGATCGACACCGCCAACCAGCTCATCCATTATCAGGAAGCGATGGTTGGTGACGCGCTAAAGATCTTGAAGGACAAGGGAATTGGTCGCGATGCTTTGTTTCTCCAGACAAAATTTACGTCGGTGAACGGTCAAGATCACAGAACTCCCTATGATGCGAAAGCGGATTTGACGACCCAAGTGAAGCAGTCGATGGATAGTTCGTTGCAGCATCTGCATACCGATCACATTGATTCATATGTTTTGCATGGTCCTTATCATCGCCACGGTCTAGGCAAGGAAGATTGGGAAGTTTGGGCTGCAATTGAGGAACTTTATAGAGCAGGAAAGGCCCGAATGATCGGAGTCAGCAATGTCGGCGCAGATCAGCTGGCGGAACTCTGCGCGAAGGCTTCGGTGAAACCGATGGTGGTGCAAAATCGATGCTATGCCATCATGGGTTGGGATGCAGATGTCAGACAAATCTGCCGCGACAACAACATCATCTATCAGGGCTTCTCTCTTCTCACCGCAAACTCTAGAGTGCTTGCAGAACCAGCAGTGCACGCCATCGCCAAGCGTGTCGGTAGCGGACCTGCGCAAGTGATTTTCCGATTCGCGATGCAAATTGGAATGCTGCCTTTAACCGGAACATCAAACGAGCAGCACATGAAAGAAGATCTCAGAGCAGATCAGTTCACGCTAACTGAAGATGAGCTTGAAACGATAGAGATGATCGGGCAACGGTAGTTAGCCATAGTTTCAACGAAAGGCTCGAGGTACTTATATGGCACTAATTCCCTCTGTTCCCAACGCGTTCGAACTCAACTTGAAGATTGTCTACTGCGGACCAATGCAGTCTGGAAAAAAGAGCAATCTCTTGTATTTGCACAATCAACTCAAATCAATTGAGAAGGGTGAGTTGATCAGGATCGAGTGGGAGGGTGGCGAAGTTGTTTTTTTCGACCATCATCACAATTGTCCCTTGAAGTTCGAGGGAATAAGAACACGATTTAATGCGTATACAGCATCAGGCATACTGGAAGCCACCAAGACGCGTTTGAAGGTTCTGCGCAATGTCTATGGGATTGTGTTTGTTGCGGATTCAGACCCTGATCGACGGCAGGACAACATGAGATCAATGCAGGAACTGATCGACAATCTCGCACAATACGACTCCGTACTGAATAAGATTCCATTTGTCATTCTGTACAACAAACGAGATCTTGCAAATGCGATGACTGTTGAGCAAATGGAAAAGGATCTGAACACACTCGGTGTACCCAGTTTTGAAACTGTGGCTTCAGAAGGGGTGGGCGTGCTTGAAGCGCATGAAGCTATCTCGAAGATGATCTTAGAGGATATATCCGTCCGGCTTACCTAAAGTCTTCGGTCTGACTGCGCTTCGCTAAGGTTTCGCGTACCTCAACTCTTGCCGCGAGATTTAGCTTCAACAGATTTTCTGTCACCCTCCCACTGGCAGTAATTCCTGTAATCCTACCGTCGGAAAATTCGAAGTGCTCGCTCCATGATTGAGAACGCGGGTTAAACAGGTGAGTCAGCTGCCGAGTGAGTGGATCAATGGAAGCGATGTCAGATCCTTTGAAACGATTACAATCAAAACATGACAAAGCAAGATTGTCTTCAGTTGTACCACCGCCATGCTTGAGAGAAATAATGTGGTCCGGCTCATGCGGAAAGAATGCATCTGCTTCAGCCAACAAGCAGTATTCGCATTTGAGTCTCGCTCGCTGTCTGACGTGTCGCCGTAAGGTTGCCGGAATGGGAGATGGTGTCACAGTTGCCCATCAACGTAGAGATGTGCACGTGCCTTTACCAACTGCATGAGATGCTCCAATTCACCGAACCTCTCGAGTTCACTCATTTCCTCAGCCGTTAACTCTCCGGACTTGTTTCGCTTTAGTAGTTCTCGAACGCGCTCTTGTGTCTTTTCGGATGGACGAAACGCCAATACCTCGGAGGAGGTTGTGCCCCTAGCAAAAAGATCGATAATTTCTTCGTATATCTTCTGAGCTTCTGCCATGTTTCCCCTCAGTAATTTGTAGATAATTAATCAATTTTACCATGCAATGCAGACTGCCTTGAGGAGTAGGTGAGGCGCTCAACCCAACCTATTTCATCTCGATTACGACTCGAAATCTCGCCTTCCCGCACATCATTCTTTCGTAGGCTTCCTCCGCGCGTTCAAAGGGATATGTCTCTATCATCGGGCGAATTCCCGTTATCGCAGCAAACTTCAAGCAGTCCTCGGAGTCACTCGCGGTGCCGCTCGGCCAGCCGCTGATGGTCCTTCGTTGCCCAATCAATGCGATTGGACTCACTTGAAGCGGTTCGACATCGGCACCCACAAGCACGAGGCGGCCATCAATAGCCAATGCCTCTATCCACGGTGTCATCGCTTTTGCGTTTGTGACCGTCGACAGAATCACCTTCGCTCCGCCGGACGCTTGAAGCGCTTGCACAGCTCCTGATGATTCCGAGTTGATGTAGCGATGCGCGCCGAGTTCTTTCGCGAGTTTTGCTTTGTCTTCGCCGCGCGCGATTGCCACAGTTTCGAATCCCATTTTGTTGGCAAACTGAACTCCGAGATGGCCCAGCCCGCCAATTCCGAGAATAGCAACGGTGTCACCGGGCATTGCACCTGCATGCCGCAGAGCGTTGTATGTGGTTACGCCTGCGCACATCAATGGTGCGGCTTCAGATGATGGCAGTGATTGTGGAACAACTGCACATGCTGACTCAGGAAAAACCGCATATTCTGCATAGCCACCATCTATGGTGATACCTGGAATTTGTGGTGTAGCACAGGTGATGAAGTCACCTTTTCGGCAAGAGTTGCACTCAAAACAATGCCCACCATGCCAGCCAACACCGACGCGATCGCCAGCTTTTATTCGCGTTACTTTGGCGCCGACCTCATCCACTAAGCCAACAATTTCGTGCCCAGGCACAACCGGATATCGCATGATCGGGAAGTGACCGGTGAAGGCAAAGCTGTCACTGTGGCAGACGCCGCAAGCCTGTACTTTGATGCGAACATCATGATCCAAAAGCGCTGGACTTTCCTTGGCAGTAAATTCAAGCTTTGTGTTCGGCTTGATGACTTGTGCAATACGACCAGTTTTCTTCTGTGTGGCTGTTGTCATGGTAGCTCCGGCAGTTGTGTTGCGGTCCTAGCTCACGGGGTCCGAGAGGTGGATGCAAATTATAAGTTGCATTTGGGCGAGAAATGCAACCTAAAAGTTGCATATTCTTCGATTTTCGAAACCGAAACCGCTCTTCGGAAGCAGGATGCAAATTATAAGTTGCATTTTGGCGAGAAATGCAACTTGAAAGTTGCATTTTGGCGAGAAATGCAACTTGAAAGTTGCATCGCGTACTGGTTGCG
>CAZCZI010000099.1:0-5643 GCA_964503045.1 uncultured Candidatus Obscuribacterales bacterium | reverse complement strand
AAGTTGCATTTTGGCGAGAAATGCAACTTGAAAGTTGCATCGCGTACTGGTTGCGTACCGACTGGGTGCTGATTGCGTACTGATTGGGTGGTGTTTGGGTACTGATTGGGTGCTGCATTTAGTGCGGCTTACAGTGGGTTGTCAGTCGCTATCCCGTAGCCGTTCGATACCGTGAATAACCATCGGCGCCACGACCAATCCAGCGGTCACAGCAGCGCCGACTCTTCCTTTTGTTCCAAATTTAAGAGCAGCGAGCCTATAACCACCGTATCCGGCGAGCCCCATGATGCCCACGTCTTTGGCGGCATCCAAACCATTTACAAATGATGGGCTGTAATATAGTTCGCCCATGTGGCTTCCGATGTCGACGTATCCGCGGCTCACTGGATTCACGCCCAGCACCGCGTCTTTGACTTCTCGTTGATTGATGATTGATGTAGCGCCGGATTGATTGAGTTGGACATTTACCGGCACTTCCTTGTCGGCAAGCAGCAACGTGCGTGCAAACGAGCCCATCGGGTTAATCGCTTTCAGGCGGTAATACGGGTTTTGATTTGCATCTGATTTTTGCGTCGCTTCTGTGACTCGCACCTGGAAGTCTTTGCCGAGTGCTCGAATGTCAAAACTGACTCCGGAGATATTTTGCAATGAGGGCAAACCGTTTTCGTTCTTGATGTCGAAAGATGTGTCATCAAGATTGATGCCGGTGAGTTTGACTGGTCCCGTTCCGCCGTTGTAGACCGGAATTGTTTGCTTCGAGCCCATGTCTACCGAGATGTGGTCTTTGTCTTTGTTGATTTCCATTGTGTTCTTCAACAAATTGCTTACCGAGTCGTTCAGAGTTGTGCTTGATTTCTTCTCGAATTTATTGAGCACATTTGCCGGTGAGAATGATCCGTCTTGTAGATTGCGCACTTCAAGAAGCATCTGACCGGCGTCGAGTTCTAGTCCTTTCATGCCGCGAGTCTGAATATGTCCTTTGACGCGCTCGGCGAGGTTGAAAGGCTGCTCTTGTTGCGCTTGCGGCGTTCCTGATACCGGTCCTTCGACCTTCGGATGCGACTCGAAGAACTCCCAAATTGTGCTCGTCAGTTTGTCGAAATCTTGAGGAATATGGTCGGCCCCTTGCAGAGAAATCTCTCGCACCTCGACACCATTGGTGGTGTCAAGAAATTTTCGTTCTGTCGTTTCTTTCGTTTTTACAATAATTGGATGCTGCGTAATCTTGTTTTGATCGACCCAGTAATCGGTGGCGTATGGTGTTGATTTGAAGTTGGGCAGCCCAACTGCTTTGAGTGAGCCAGGAACATTTTTCAATCCATCATATGGAATTAGACGATCTGTTGTGCCGTGAATGTTGAGAAGGGACACGGGGTGTCGAAGCGGTGGTTCTGCGCCGCCCATTGCCGAGCTGACCACGGCTACGGCCGCGAGCTTGTCGGACAACTCACCGGCGGCTCGGAAGGCGAGCATGCCACCGTTGGAAAGTCCAGCCATGTAAATTCGTTTGGGATCGACGAGATATTCTTTCTCTGCGGTTTCAATGATCTTGCGCATGAATGCGACGTCATTGGCGTCTTGGCCGGGAGGCAGCAATCCGTTGTCTGTGTCCCAGGTTCGCCATTCATCTCTGCCGCCCCATTTCCTGGAGTCGGGGTAGATGGCGATGAATCCCTTCTTGTCTGCCATCTCGTTAAACTTCGTCCAGCGCGCGATTTCCTCGCCGTCTTGACCTTGACCATGCAGCAAAACAATGACCGGCATCGGGGTCTTGTCGTTGTAGCTGGGCGGAACATGGATTTTGAACGTCCGATCAGCCCCGGCTATTGGAAGGTGATAGTCGTGATCGCCAACCTTGTCTTTGGGCTGCAAAATCGCTGCCGGGTTCGGAACTTGAATTACCTTCCCAGTCTTCGCATCAATCGCTGAAATTGTTGGCGGCTGACCGGGGGCTGGTTGGGGACCCGGCGGTGCAAAAGGCGCATCTTTCTTGTTGGCGTTGAATGTTTTGACGATGTCCCGCACAACCGGCTCGACGATGTTGTTAATCCACTGCGGGTTCGATTCGACAAACAGCGAAACCTTCGACGCTTCATTGAATGCATCGGCTGTGAGAAGTCCTGCAATAGATGGCCCAGTCTTGGTTGCAGCCGTCGCGAACACATCGCTGAGGTTTGGAGTGCCGAGTCCGTTGGCATCAACGGGGAACGCGACTGACATTGTCGGCGGCATTCCGATGATGTGCTGTGCTGCCTCTGGCATCGGATTGTTGAGCTCAGTGTATAAAAATGGCTTTCCATCAGGTCCAAACCCCAAGCGGGCCTGTTTGATGTCCATCGCGTATGGCGTTCCAAACACAGTTAAATTGAGGGAAATGCCCTCAATGTTTGATGCAGTGTGCGTCGCTTTGTCGATATCGCACTTGATGTCGCCTATATCCAACGACTGCATCTTGATGTTGCCGTTCAAGAACTCGCCGTTTAAGGGGATGTGCTTGGTGTCGTTACGGTCGATTATGAGTTTGCTGCCTACCTGCGAGGCCGACTTGACCTCGCGGCGGAAAGCCGGCTCCAGTTCTTTCAAAGCACTGTGAGAGAAGGTTCTGCGCAGCTCGTCCAAAATTGGAACAAGCGCTGGGTTAATCTCATCGCCAACAGATGGATTTCGTACGTCCGACATATTGCCCGCGCAACTATTTGAAGAGATCTACCATTTTGCAGAAGATCGATTCATTGTCACTGGGGAAAGCACGTAGATCCACCCGCAAAGTCTTGCTGGCGTTCAGATTCGGGCGGTTGGGGCGGCTGTTGATATTGAAGCGGAATGACGATTGGTTGGACAGGGTCGGTCGACAAACCGGAAGCTTGCAGATCACCTAATGCTAAAGCTGCCATTTTTGTTTTCGAAAATGATTGTGTTGTAGTTCGGCTCTTTACAGACGGCGGACAGTCCTTCACTGAAGCGGCTAATCGAACTGTATTCTGGCTGCAAGATAAACTTGCCATTGCGGTCGATAATGCCTTTCTTCATGTTTTCCATCGTGACGATTGCTCTATTGTCATAAAATGAGTCGGCGTCCTTGTAAATAGCAGGCAGCGCAAAGTCTTCGCTCTTGTCGATGTAGCCATAGTTTCCACCCTCTTCTTCGGGTAACTGAACGCAAGCCAATCCCTCGGCGAAATTGCTCACACGTTCAAACTTGGGTGGAACAACGAACTTCCCGTCTAAATCAATGAAGCCCCAGCGCTTTTTGTCGTCTTTGATGACCTCGACTGCCGCGACACCATCGCAAAATGATTCGGCATCGCTAAACTGCATCGAAACTACAAGTTCGCCTGTTTTGTCGATAAAGCCGTTTCCTGTGCTTCCTCGTGAATAGTCGGTCACAAGCGCACGCCCTTCCGAAAATGGATACGCAAAACTGAATTTTCGATCAATGACAATGTTGCCTTTTAGATCCACAAAGCCATACCTTTCAATGGAGTCACTCTTGTCACGATGCCATGAAAAAGGGATTAGACCTTCCGAGAGCTCCCATGAGTCTTCCGCATATGGAAGATCAAGCAGGACTTTTCCGGTCTTGTCGATTAAGCCACCGGAGTGTTTCTCATAGAGTCGAAAGTCAAAGACGTCATCTGCAACTCTAGTTAGTTTGCTGTAGATTGGCTTAACCACAAACTTGCCGGTCTTGTCGATGACGCCGAATTTGCATCCATGCAGATGCTGTGTGCAACCTGAAAACTCATATGCTCCATCTATCGCAGCGATGGCGAGACCGTTTTGAAATTTGCGCGCGACTGTAAACTTCGCTGGGATTGCAAGTTGATACTGTCTATCAATGTATCCAAAAAACGGTGGGTCAGAGTGACCAACCTCTGCTATTGCCAAATCGTCAGAGAAAGGATGAACTTTCACAAACCGCTCAGGAAGAAGTTTTCCGGTTGAGTCGATTACTCTTCGATCCTTGCGATCTTGGCTAATTGCTACGCAAGCGAAATCTCCATTAAAGCTATCGCCCCATGCAAAGTCTCTGTTGAAAAGCTGATTACCAGCCTTGTCGATGTAAGCTATAGGTTTGTATTTGTCGAGAGTAGTTTCGAGTTCGACTCGTGCAATGCCGTTTGAAAAACTGTAAGCACTAACGTACCGTGGTTCGATAACCCAGTGTCCATCAAAATCGACGTATCCGTAAGCGGACTCACTTGAAGTTTTTCTGCCTGCACGCTGTTCCAGGCGCAAAACTCTTTCTTCAATCTTTGATAGGTCTTCAACTCTGTTTTGTTGCTTAAGCAGCTCTTTGTACTCTACGAACCATTGAAACTCTGGAAGATAAGAAAGGGAACCATCTTTTTTCTTACTCAATTCTTCATAGAGCTTCAAAAGACGCTCAAACGCAAGCTCTGCATCTCTGTTTCGATTCTGTCGCAGGTAGAAATTTCCCAATTCGTTCAAATTGTCCGCCCCGCTAGTGCGTGGACTATTGTGTAGTTCGTCGACTCGAATCTGATCGACAGAGTGCAGGTATGCCCATTCAGCATCATCGATTAGATTGTGTCGCTCAAAGAATCGCGCACATTCAATTGGGTAAGTGCGGGGTGATGACGCTATCGAATCAACCAATGCCTCGCCTATCTTAAGGCCGTGACGCCAAAGCTGCGCGGCGCGCGTTAGATTGCCGCGGCTTTCGTATTGTTCTGCCGCTTTTCGCAATTCCTGACTAAACGGCGAAGCAAAATGCTTTGGACCCTGGTCGAACGCTCTTTGATAAATTGCGATGCCTTCGTCTAAGTGATTGTCGTATGCGGATTCATCACTCTTGCTTGTTCTGTAGAGGTTCGCGAGAAGCAAGTGAGCTTGGGCTAGCTGAGGAAACGTATCACCAAACTTTTCAGTTGCTTCTGCAATTGCACTTTTTAAAGCTGCTTCAGCTTCATCGAACTTTCCAATTTCCACTAAGTCACTGCATCGATTCGAAAAGGCATAGAGATGCCATCGATCTTCATCTTCCGCGCTTACACCGATCATTGTTGGAATTGGAGCGCGAGAATCGAATGTCCATGGGTATGGACCAAGCTGCAAAATGCGATCTACGACTTCCTGCCTTTTAGCGTGTGGTGCACGTGACCACATGATTTCAAACTCGGAGAACCTTCCTGGTTTTTCGAATTTGTAGCTAACCAGTGCAGGTTCGAACGCTCCACCAAACGAGATGCGCCATGCCTCGTCGAGGTCCTGCATAATTTTTTCCCAAAGCGCAATTTCTTCTGGACCAGGTTCCAAAATAATCATGAGTTTCAACCCAACGTCATCAAAGAGTGCAATTTGATTAAAGGCTCAAAGAGATTATATACAAATGCTTGAATGATCGCTTGCTGCTCAAAAGTCCGGTCTTCCAACCTCGATTTTACGAGCGCAAAACAATTGCGATGGTGTGTTTAACACACGTAGTTCGATAATGGGTTTGTCCGGGTTCAACCACACATAAATTTCGCGTTGGAGTAGAGCCATGATCAAATTCCGCGTACCACTTGCATTGCTTGCTTTGATGACTTTGGGTTCAATTCAACCTTCCTTCGCCTTGGACAAACTGAGCGATGCGGAGATGAACAAGATTTTCAACGGCTATAAAACAGGATTTCTAAT
>CAZCZI010000098.1:0-24204 GCA_964503045.1 uncultured Candidatus Obscuribacterales bacterium | reverse complement strand
CGACCCGTCCGAATGATATAGGTCGGGATAATTCTCAAGCCGGAATAAAAGCGCTAACAGTGCCGTGTGAAACCATGTGATAGCCGATCACTTGGTTCTTTGCGTCAAGAAAGAAGCTGACGAAATGCTCTTCCGAGTAGTGTCTAAGGGGTTCAACGAACCGGTCCAGGTCATCAGGGCAACCAATCGGAACGGGCTTTACGCCCGGTTCTTTTATAAGTGCCAAGCGCATTTCAGGAACAATGTATTTTAGGTGCTTCTTCAGAGTCCGGCTATTCATGCTGTTCTTCCTCCAATGTGTTAGGTCTGCGCAGCGCATCCCATGCAGCACATGCCGGTAAACCGACAGCCACGGGACCCGGTGTCAATGCCTCCCGAAGGGACCGAAGGCTTGGGCATTGACACTGGGTGGCGTCGGTTAGGCTTATGTGCCGGGCATGGGAGGAAGCAAGCAGACCGGCTCATACCGAGCAAAGAGCAAGTACGGGGCAAAGTTCTGGTGATACCAAAGTGATGCAGTGACGTAAGATTGTTCTAAAAAGGCGCTAACCGCCGAGCGTGCAACGAGGCGGAACGTGGCGGCTGCCTGGGGTGGGACGGGGGAGCCACTGCCGAGCAGGCAGCGAGGCAGAACGTAATGCAGCTTTCGAGAACATACAAACAATCCGGAAAAACGAAAAGGAAAGGGCAGGAGCTTTTGCCCCTGCCCTATTTGACTAGGCTTTTACTGCAGCCAGCTTTTTCTTGGACGCATCCGATTTTGAGTCCTCGGGCTGCGTTTCGTCTTTAGCTGCTGGCTTCGGACCGCATAAGTGAAAGCTGGTGAGCTTGATGACTGGCTTGGTCACCTGCACCGGAGTGCCGTCAACATCCTTGGAATAAGAGGACATCGCCAGTCTGCCATAAACCACGACTTCGCGGCCTTTGGTTATGGTCTTCAGGACCCGCTCGCCCAGTCCGTTCCAGGCGTCAACATCGATCCACATTGTTTTTTCTTCTTCCGTATTGGAAGAATACTCTTTCACTGCTACCGAGAATTTGACCACCTTGTTGTCGCCAAAGGACTTGGTTTGGGGGTCTTTGCCGACATGTCCGACGATAGTGATTGAGTTGTTCATAAGCTGGCACCTCCAGTGCGTTTGTTTAGGTGCCTCTAAAAAGACACGAGCGTCAGCCGCCAGAGCGCTTTTCCAGGGTTCAAGGTCGCGATAGCGCCCCGCAGGGGTTGCCTTGAAGCATGGAAAAGTTGTGTCAAAGTTCGCACCGTCAAAACAACGGGCTGGGGGTAGCCAGGTATGAAGAACCAATCACAGGCGGGCATGACGGCATATAAAGAACCCGAACCAAAACCAATGGAGTCAATAAGGTGGTATCGGTGGCGGTGAAAGATAAACAACCAACGGAAGAAGAAAATCAGTGGATGATGTAGACACCAGGACTGGGTGAGAGTTCTCGGGTCCTGAAGACTTTTGCCGCGAAGTCTTGCATTAGCAGGCTGGCGATGTTTTCATCCAAGGATGTTGACGGCCTTAGCAGGTGACCAAGCCTGTCCCACTCACCAGCGGCAAAAGCGGTCCGAAGCCAGCAGGTTGAAACGCTGCCCGAGGTCTTAGGATGCGTCCAAGTCCTGGCTGTAGCAAAAGCCTTTGGGCAGGGGCAAAGACACTGCTTAACTCGTTTTTCCGCTACCTTATTGGTCCTGGTTCTGCTAGGCTAGGTGTAGCGCCAATTTGAGTTTCTCAGCTTGCAGGCGCTTTATAAATCAGCTAAAGCGAGGTATAGCAGCATGTCGCATTTATCTAATTTTTCGCAGATTGAAACTGTTCTTGGTTGGCACAGTTGGCTTGATTACGAGAACCTAAGTGGACTTGATTCGCATCTGTCGCGCGTATACCACACGCTTGCAACTCAAAAAAGATTTGCATTGATAGTGCCAAATCTCGAACTTGATACGGTCCCTCTGTTAGCAAAACTGAACGAGACCCAAGTAAAATCCATCGTTCTCAAACTTCATGAGCAGGACAACACTGATATCCGTACTGCTTTTTTCATTCACGATATCTCTGACATTCCGAACTACAGCGAGGCACTGCGCGATGTAAGCAGTGCCAATGAAAATGCACCTTATCTGGCACCGGACGAGCGCGGGAGAGTGCGCATCTTTCATATTTCAGAAGCCGATCATAACCGGTTTGAGCCGGGCAATCTCCGTCCACACCATTTGCGGCGGATGCTGACATTGATGATGAGGCGGAAAATTATACGAGTCGAGACGGGCATGTTTGATGCTAATCCGTTGATGACGCGTGTTGTATATGGGCAGGTAGGACTGATTTCAGATGTGCCGTTTCACCTCTTGCGCACGGCCTGGAACCGGCTTCGAGACACACCTTTGTTACGTGAGCGCATTCGCGAAAGAGATGAACCCACCGGATCGTAAGCTTGCGTTGGGAAAAGTTATGGTGGACGTACTAATTGAAGTGGCTGTTTAAGAGCTTCTGCAAGATGTTTTCTGATTGCAGCTATCCGTTCCTGAATAAAGTTCTGACTCTCTTCGTTCGGTGCCATCGCCAGATATGCCACCAGAACAATCAGTAATGACTTGAGTTCAGCTATAGATAGCGTGCAAGGGTCGTTCTCGGTCAACCGGGTCACATTACCCAGCCATTGCTTTTCTGAGGACTCCAGGGACCGTACAGCTTCTTTCTTTGCCTTCTTTTTCGTCCGATCATCTCTCATGGATATCTCATAGACTATCCGGCGAGCTGCCAAGCGTCCGAGCGGCATATCTTGTTCTAAAGAAGTGGTAGGGGGTGAGGTTTTAGTAGAACCTCCCCCCACCACAACGTTATATTCGTCCGTACAAGCTGCAAAGAAGCCGTCAGCCAAGTCGTCGTAGTCTTTTTGCCAGATATCCTTGTGCTTGTAGAGCGTTTCCTGAGAGCATTTGGCGGCGTTGCGCAGATCGACCGTCGAGAATCGGCGCTGCAACTTTTTCATCTCTTCCAGGCCCGCAGTAATGCGCTTGCGGGCGTCCAATTTTTTATTGACGTTCGCGCGTATCCACGAGACAGGTTGCTCCGGTCTGTACTTCTCAGGCTCGCTGGATCTCTTGTGAGCAGGGCGCCAGTTTGCAGCTCGTTGCACCTGGGCGAGCGCATCGGCGCGACCACGATTTATGTCCTTGCTTTGGCCGTTGTGGTGCACCAAGAGAAATTCGCTGATCGCCCATTCGCGTTCTTTCTCATAACCATAACCGAGCGCTGGGAGGTCCCGACTCGGATCGCCATAGAAGAAGTAATGCCCCAAACATTCGATGCATTCGGCACGCTGCGATGGTCCTGACAGTCCGTTGAGATGATAAAGCCGGCCCTTGTACCAGTTATCGACAATAATTCCGGGCGGTAATTTTCGGAAAACAGCAGAAACAAAATCGATGAATTCTCCCGTCTTAAGCGGTTTTTCGACTCTTCTCAAAGGAATAACATTACTATCCAAGTCTTTAAGACCGTGAGCAATGGCGTCCGCCTTGCGTTCTTCAAGCTCCTGGGCGTGTTCTCTACATTTACGGAAAGCCTCATAGGAGTTGGCGTCACCGTCGAGCACGTCGATAAAAAGTTCCAACGCTTGTGTCGCGGTCAAGTCGTGACGCTCGTGTTCAACTTCCAGAGTCTTTTTGTCCAGCCATGCAAAACCAGGCTGCAAGGGTAGGCGCAGACCTAGCCCGAGTGATCCTTCTTCACCCCGGTGGGGAAAAAGCTCGAGCTGCCCTTTTGAAAGTTGAAAGTCATTCAGGGTTAGCAGCTTCACTAACAGCTTGCGCAGATTGGCGCTATTGATAGGTTCTTCAAAGAATAAATAGAGATGCCATCCGCCACTGAAACTTGAGCGGTATAAGGATGATTTTGAAAGACCTGCATCAGCAAGCACTTTCAGCAGTTTATCTAGTGACTGTTTGTTGTGGTATCGACTGCTTTGATCTATGTCGAGAACTGCGAATCGGGTTGTTTTACCTGCTCGACAGCCGATAAAAAATCGGGGATGAACGCATGCAACTGCTTTGAGAATCTCGGCGTCCTGGAGTTTCCATCGCTCGTCCGGAGAGAACCAGGAGCCGCCAGTAAGTGGCTTGCAGATAAAGCTATAACGGTGGAACAGTTCGAGAAATTGCGCGACACATGTTTGCCACCCTTGCGGGAAGTGATCTTGTCGCGCAAATCTAGTCGGCGCGCTTGCATTGGCAGAGCGCACGGAAAGCTGTCCGGTAATGGTGTTCACCCAAAGTTAATTAGGGATGAGTTGACCTGACCAGACCGTTGGTTTATCCTGAAGTCACTTCGCGAAACTTCGAAAAACGCGACGACAACTGAATAAAGCGGCCCGTAAAAAGGTCTCTCAAAAGACATCGCCCCAAGCGATGTTTTTTGTTTCTGGTTGTTTTCCGTCCGTTCTAGGAGGCGAACGCCTCGGATATATCTTTTGAATATGCACCATCAACGGTGGCATTCTCACGATGTCACTATATTGGTTGTGCAAAAACCGATCAACACTTGTCTACCGAAATAGATCCAGGGGCTGGGGCTTTTGCTGGTATAGAAATTTTCTAGCCTGAGGGCTGGAAATTGCTGTATGCCTTATTTACTCGATCTTCGAACGAACACTTTCAGACCACACGAGAGCATCGAGAAATCAGAAAGAAATTTTCTAGCCCGCCTGGAAATGGATTTCGATACCCTTGAAGTGGCTAGAAAGCCAGTTGATTATCAGACTAGAAACGCCTGGAAATGCCGGATGTCGCATCCGAGCGCACAGCAAGGTACTGACAAGCACCACTTTGACGGGGCGCCGTATGGTATTTCGAGGGTGCCCTAGAAGCGCTTCTAATCACTTCTAGACCAGGGCTGGAAATTTCCAACCCACCTAGAAAGAAATTGGCGGCGCGCTTCCAGCCTTTTCGAGGCGCCTAGAAGCGAGCGCCGAAACCCTGCCCTGGTTAGGCGAACAGGCTAGAAGAATATTCGATCCCTATAGAAACGGATTCGAAATGACATTCGCGAGATGGCAAAAAAAATTTCTAGTATCTCGAAATCGCTTCTTGGTCCGTTTCCAAAGCTGAAGACCTTTTCCAGGTGGTGGTTAGAAGTGTTTCGAGGCGAAGGCTCGATGCGTCTGTGGCGCCAGCTTTCAGCGATATTGGTCGTTTATTTTTTGCGCCCGAAGCTCTATAATGCAGACGGGGTAAGGGTTTCCATATCCGACAGATAGTCGCTGGATATAGAGGTGCTCGGTTGAGAACGATAAGCGTAAAAGAAGCAGCCTTAGCTTTGGGGATTACACCGAGGGCAGTCTCGTACAGACTGGAAAAGGGCCAGCTCAAAGGCAATCTGACGAAAAACGAAGCTACCGGCGTCCCTGAATGGCGCATTTATCCGAACAAGGAAATCCTCTCAGCGCTCAGCCAGGCAACTGCTGAGGACACCTCAGTGATGGACTTTGAGCCCAATGATGTCATAGACGCTGAATCGATTGACGACACTGCGGGCAGTGACACGACCCAGCCATCGGAAACGCGTCCAGGCGCAGCTGATTTTCAAATGATCGTAGAGCAATGCGTGCGACCGCTGGTGGAAGAGGTGAAAGCGCAGGCACTGGCACTAGCCGAGAAGGACAGAATCATTGAGGACCAGAGCCGTCAGCTGCGTCTGCTGCCAGACTTCCAAAAGCGAGCAGAAGACGAAAAGGCACGCGCTGAAGAAGAACGTAAAGCCGCTGAACTACGTGCGCTTGAAATAGAGGCGCTCAACAAACAGGTAGCTGCCATGGAAGAAGAGAAGCATTTGCTAGAAGCGAAAGCCGGTGAAGCAGCATCTCTGGCGGAAGATCTTCAATCGCTTAAGAGTAAGGTGGACGAACTGCAAAAGCCATGGTGGAAGAAGTGGTTCTCGCCAGTCTCAGAGCAGCCCGCGGGTAAAGATTAGTGAGAGTGTGATTTGGCGAATTATTAATTGCCTGACTCCGAACCAATTCTGCACGAATTTCTTTGCCTGCTTTTTGCGATATCGCAAGCGCCGTACATGTTCGAATCTTCAGTTTTTGCAACAGAGTCGAAACAATTTTTGGTATGAGTTCTTTGGACTGAAACAATGCGGCTTGTGTGAGTTGAGAGTCCAGAAAACCAACTTGTCTACAAAACCTCCGTTTTCTGGACGTGGTGGCACTTTCTCCATTCGCAAATAATTTGCACCGACTTCTCGATGATTGCAGTCCCGTCGCAAATAATTTGCATCCGGCACCGCGGATAGTTGCAGTTAATTTGCGCCCGAGTCGGCCGATGATTGCGATCCCAAATTTATGAATGCAGGTCCTTAACCCTATGATCGCAACCGCTACAAGTAACAGTGGTATCAGTAAGAACGAATCGTAGCCATCGCTCAGGTCCAGTTGTTATAATGCTGAGAAATGAACTACACGATCAGGTACTTCTGCTGCGCCTTTCTGCTCATTCTGCACGGTCCTGATGCCGGAGCGTCAGATCGCACGCCGAGACATACGCCAGGCCAGACTCACGGAAACCCGCAAGTCTGGCTCCTCAAGCAAGATCATGTCGACATCGGTTCGGAAGAAATCTACCTGGCGCGCGATGCCATCAAAGTCGTCAATCTACGCAATGGTTTCGAGATTATTTGCAAGGCTCCCGATTGGAAAGTGCACGGCTTCAGTCGCTCGCAAAAGCTGGAGTGGATAGCCCCTATGAGTGAGTTTGACGGCAAGTGCATCGTCAATCTCGCCGCCTCTTTCAACGCCGCTCCCAAGCAAATTAAAACCGCCTATGTGGTGCGCAAAAAGGGCAAGATGCTCGGCCTCAATTACACCCGTTTCGTACCCGGCAAACCCTCCCTCTCATATATCGACGGCACCACTGACATAGTGCTTGCGCCCCAGGCAATCCAGTTTATGAACCGCCTCTACCGCATTCCCGACACCGGCACAGTGCCCCTGCAAGTAGCCTCCGATCGCGGGGTGACGACAAGCCTACCCAAGCCACGTGTGAACGGCATGAGCATGGACTTAGGTCGAGATCTGCGCGGCGGTCTACTGAAGGAGATGACGACAAAGGACTGGACGAAAGTGCCCTACAAAACGGTTGATTTCTCCATTCCTGAACGTTATAAAAAAACGAAGGTTTTGTCCCAGGTAATATTTTCGCACGACATGAAAAATGAATTCAAACAGTTGTTCATCGAAGGACCTGGCTTCCGCGGCCGTTTGCGCGAGTAGTTTTAAATTACAAGCGTCTCTTTGAAAATTGCCAAATATTTCGGCCACGTCACATCATGTCCCTAGCCAGCGAAGCGCTTCTTCGCGGTCGTTATAGAAGACCCGGTAACGGTCTTCATGTTTACCAAATGCCAACCGCGATAAAAATGCGAGGCGATAGCCAGGCACTACAATCGCGCTCTTTGCAATGCGTTCGTTCATGCGTTCGTGAAATGACTGCATCAGCAGAGTTAGGGTCAATGATGGGTCGTTCATGTACAGTCCATCGTAAAGAATGCAGGAGGTCTCGCTTTGCATCAGCTCGCCCTCAATTTGCTTTTGCAAGAGTTCAGTAAGTTCCTCGGTGAGCCAACCGATCAGGGTGACAATAATTATGGAGCCGCTGCGCCTGACCTCTATACGCCCTTCTGGGTATTTTGCTGAGTCCATTGATCTTCCCTACAGTACGGATAAAGTTATTAATTCTTGGGTTTTGATATCAAGGGCCCAGATGTGAGGGTATCTACCGAGATGAGCCCGATATCGCGCAGCAGTTCAACCTGGGTAAGATTGAAGTTGATTACCGAGTCTGCTTGATCTATATACGCCTGAGTCAAGTCTCTCTGCGCTGTGAGAACATCAAGGTTTGTTCCCAATCCGGTATCCAACCGTAGTCGTGCCAGACGCAGTTCCTCTTGAGCCGAAGCGACCTGCTCATTTGTCTGTTCTATCTTCTGCTCTGCGATAAGTGTATCAGCATAGGAACTTCTGACTTGCTCGAATACATCGACAAACTGCTTGTTTGCTCTGATCAGAGCCTGTCTAGCCTGCCAACGCGCTGCTTGGATATTTGCAGTGTCGCTCAAACCAAGGTTTCCCAAGGTCCAGTTCACCCCAAAATTCAGCACGAACAAAGCGCCCAGGTTGTTTAATTTCGTGCCGATACCGTATACATCGCCATTGAGATTCACTTTTGGATGCAGCGGTGCGGCCGCAATTGGAATTTGAGCTTTGGCGGCTTTACGAAGCTCTTCAAATTGCTTCAACTCCGGACGGTTATCGACCGCAAACGCAAGCAATTCATTTATCAACAAGTCACGCGATATAAGTCTTTGCTTCTGTACGAGCCTTCCTGCTGGTACAAGGTCCTGACCCAGACTTATGTTAATGGTATGTGCCAATTGAATGGCCGCCACGCGGCGAGCGCTTTGTTGGGTCAGTAGATCTTGCCTGTCGCGGGCAAGCTGCGTGCGTGCTTGCAATACGTCCAGATAAGTCGCAAGGCCGTTTGCCTCAAGCTGAGTATTCTGATTGACTTGCTCCTCGGAGCGCTCCACGGCTTTTATGCGTATTTGCAAAAGAGCTTCTTTCAGGAGGAGGTTATAGTAATTGCGCGAAGCCGCAAGGAGAGTGTCATTAACTGTTCCTTCAAGCTGTTTCCGTGCTGCACGAAGTTGATGCTTGCTCTGTATGCTGCCGAAGAGCACCGAGCCACCCTGATATGCACGATAGCGAAAACCGGCATTGGCAATGGTAAAAGGTCCATCAATCTTTAGAGTCTGTACGCCACCCGAGCCAGCTGATCCACCTAAGAGACCGCCTGGAGTCTTGATGTCACCGTGCGCACCGATCAGACTGTAACCAGTTACGGTATCAGGCAAAAACTTTGCAAGTGACTGAAGATAGGCATATTTTTGGATTTTAGTAGTCGCATGGGTGTCTTGTATGTCCAGGTTTCCAGTGAGCGCCGCACGCAAAATGTCGCGAAGGTTGACCTGCTGAGAATATGCTGCATCCAGTCCGAAAGGGCTTAACCGCCTATCTATGGAGATCAGTCCTTTTAGCGCTGTATCGGGCAATGTAATAGGGCTGACTGATGTCTTGTCGGCTTCGGAAGGAACAGGGAAATTCCCTTGCTGAATAGGAACCACGGGAGCGGAGCCGACAGGTATAGGGGTCGATTGAATGCGTTTCTCGTCTGCATACGGTTCGCTTTTCTTCAGCAAAGATTTGAGTCGAGAAGGGGCCGATGGCGCACTTATTGGTCCCTTGAGCGAAGGAGCTTGGTTTTGACCGTTCTGCAGGGGTGGGCTAGCGGACGCTATCTGCGAACGAGATTTCTGATTTTGATCAGCGGAAATTGCGGCTTTCTGTGTTGAAAGCAGGGAAAGTGCAACAAGACTGATTGTGCCGATCCCGAACCTAATTGCTCTGGTCATTCTGTCTCCTCGTTGATTTCAATGAGCAACTCTGCCCTTCTTGCCAGAGTCAAGCATTAAGACCAGGGGTAAAGTCACGCACAGGAGCATGCCCACAAGCCATGAAATGTCTTCAAAGGACATGACTGACGCTTGGGTAAGAACGTTGGAATTAGCCAGCATTCGCGCACCAAATTCTGCTTCGTGCGGGGAGGCGCCGTGTTGTTGAAAGACGCCAGCAAAAGATTTCATGGTATCTACAGCGGCGGGATTGAACGGGTCAACCTTTTCGATTAACACTGCTCTGTGAAATTCATTGCGTCTGTCTAAGATTGTTGTTATGGCAGCAACACCGATGCTGCCTCCAAGCTGTCTGGCGAGATTGAAAAAGCCGGAGGCTTCTGCAATTTCTTCCGGCGGACAGCTTCCGAGCGTAGCCATTGTCAGCGGCATGTACATAAAGACCATCGCTACGCCTCTAACGAGAAGCGGCCAGAAGAAGTAGTCAACATTTGTGCCCAGATTGATATTGGTTAATTGGAACATAACCCAGGCCATTAACGCAGTGCCTACACCAACGAGCACGCGCGCGTCAAAATATTTAGAGAATATGCCTGACAGTGGCATCAGTATCGCTGAAGCTATTGAGCCCGGCAGTTGCAGGAGACCAGCCTGCATGGCGGTGAAACCCAAGAGCGTCTGTACAAAGCTTGGTATGGTGAACATGCTGCCATACATGGTCATGCCCAGGACCAGCGAGAAAATAGATCCCCCCGCTATAGCTGGATGCCGCAAGACTCTCAGCTCTACTGCCGGCTTTTCCGTCGTTAACTCCTGCACTATAAACAGGATTAACCCGACAAAGGCTGCAATGGACAGAGTAACGATCGTTGGCGAAGAGAACCAATCATCATGTTGTCCTTCCTCAAGAACATATTGAAATGATCCAACTGCCACAATAAGAAGGAATACTCCAAGCCAATCAACCTTAACTTTTGAGGTGTCACCGGGAACATCATCAGGCAGAGCATAAAGACACATCAAGGTCGCCAGAATCCCAAAGGGAATATTGATGAAAAAGATCCAGCGCCAGTTGAAGGTATCAGTCAAATAGCCGCCTAATGTAGGACCGAGAATTGGTCCGACAATGATGCACAGACCAAAGAGTCCCTGTGCGTGTCCTTGCAGTTCCTTTGGGAATGACTCAAACAGTATGGACTGAGCCTTAGCGAGCAGTCCTCCACCAAATAGCCCCTGCAACAGACGAGCCAAAACAAGCATCACCAGGTTTGTTGAGAGGCCGCACAAAATTGATGCCAGCGTAAACCCGATCATAGAAACAACAAAATACTTCTTCCTTCCGAAAGCCGTGCCAAGCCAGGCACTGAGTGGAATCATGATGCCGTTGGCAACGGAATAGGCTGTGATTACCCAGCCGACTTCACTAAATGTGGCTCCAAGGTTGCCTTGAATATGCGGCAAGGCAACGTTAACGATACTTGTGTCGAGCACTTCAAGCAAGGCGCCCAACGACACTGCCACGGCAATTAGCCAGCGGACGATCTGTCCTTTTTCAGCGACCTTTTGTTCTAGTGCTTTTTGGTAGCCGCTCATCGGATCAGTGCTACTTGTTCACAAAAACTGTAATGAGACAGGACATGCCCGGTCCAATTTTGCTCCGATATTCTCCGAGACTTTGATCATCAAAAACTATTTTGACGGGGATGCGCTGAACTATCTTAGTGAAGTTGCCACTGGCGTTCTCTGCCGGAAGCATGCTGAACTTGGCTCCTGATGCTGGGGAGAGACTGTTGACCGTCCCTTTGAATGAGCGACCAGGAAAGGCATCAATTTTGATCTCAGCCTCTTGCCCTACGCGCATTCTGCCAACTTGCGTTTCTTTGTAGTTGGCCATGATCCAAGATTCGTCCTGCACTATGGATATCAGCGTCTGCCCAGGCTCAACACGCTGACCGATCTCCACAGACTTTTTGGCGATGCGTCCATTAACAGGAGCGGAAAGCTTAGTGTAGGAAAGCTGAAGCTTGGCTTGGTCAAGTGCAGCCTTGTAGTGCTTGATGGAAGCAAGATTGCTCAAGTATTGGGACTCGTCAACAGTCTTCTGAGCAGACATAGCCTGCGCGGAAGTCAGCATTCCCTTCGACTTATCGAGACGGGCAATTGCTTCTTGCACTTTCGCTTCAGCTTGTGCTTTCTGTTGCTTGCTTTGGCTGAGATTTTGTTCGGCTTGCTCGCGCTGGGCAATGGCGACTTGCAGCGACTGGCTGGCTTTATCGTACTGCTGTTTTGTCACGGCACGATTTGCATAGGCAGTCTGGTAACGCTCGAAATCGACGCGGGCGTACTCTTCTTGAGCAATCAACTCTTTCAGTCGGGATCTGGACTGGTTCATTTGATCGTTAGCTTCGATCACAGCCGACCGTGCACCAGTAATGTCTGCGCGAACAGCCGCCATGTCTCCGTTTGCCTGACTTGTCTCTCCAAGCGCGGAGAGTGTTGTCTGGCGAATTTTATGCTGAGCCGCTAATGCTTGCTTTTCAGCTTGCTCAAGTAGAGCTTGCGACTCATTGAGTTTCACTTGCTGATCGCGAGGATCCAGAACTACGAGCAGTTGTCCGTTTTTTACCGATTGATGTTCTTCAACCAGGACTTTTGTAACTGTGCCCGAAATCCTTGGACTGACGTATGAGATGTGTCCTTCAACATACGCATTGTCCGTTTCCTCTCGTCCGGTTACGTGTTGCCACCACAGAGCACCAAGCACCACGAGCAAACCAGTGAGCACCAGCGTTGTGATGGCTACAGGGCTCAGTCTACGATGGTGCAGCTTGCGCGCGTGCCCGCCAGCAGGTTGCGCATCAGTCGCGCCAGCAACGGATATGTCTTCAAGTTGTGGCATAGAGTTATTTCCTTCAGATTCCTGGTCTGTCATCGTTCGATTCTTGTTTTGACATGAATCCATAAAAGAGGAAGTCAATGACTTCATCAGCTTCTTGGGCAAGAGAACCCGTTCTTCTGTTGAAATAATGGGTGAATAACTTGCCGTAAAGTTGCTGGCTTATGAAATCGGCAATCTTCTCCGGACCGAGCGGCCGCGCCAGTCCCTCGGCTATTAAGTGTGCGAACAGAACAATCCAAGGCTGCACGCTTCGATCACGATACTCAAAGTAGGTGGGCTTGGTTCGATCTTTGAATTCGGAACGTTCCTGAATAATCAGTTCGATAAGTTCCGGGTTCTCATCAAAGAACTTGAAATAAGCGCGAATGGCGCATTTGATGCGCTCACTCGGATCGAGATTTGTCGAGGCTGCTTGAATGGAGTCTTGCAACCTTTTCATTGCGCGGTCGGCACATGCAAGGAAAAGCTCTTGCTTGGTAGGAAATGCTCGGTATATCGTGCCCTTTCCAATGCCCAGACCGTCAGCGATTACCTGAACGTCAGTCGCCCGAAAGCCGTTTTGAGCAAAAATTCGGGTAGATTCAGCCAGGATTTCCTCTTCCCGAGACAGCGGTACCGGAGGTTGTGTCGTTAGCGGTTTTGTTGTCATAGCATTTGCCTCATTACAGCCGGACGGACGCGTCCGTCCTATTCAAAAGATATCAGACTGAGCCAGCTGCTTTAATTAGATGTGTTTGATAAAGCAGTAAATGCGCTATTTTTCGGCTGCAAAGCTCTGGACGGACGCGTCCGTCCAGAGCTACAATTGATTAACTTTTGGGGATTAGTCGTGGCACGGATTTTATTGGCCGTTATTAAAGAAGGCGGAGCGTGCAGTCTAGTCTTTCAGGACAACCTGTCGACAATTCATGTGATCACTGTCGCCGAGACACTAAAAGAAGCTTATAGATCGCTTGAGTCTGAGCACTTCGATTTGGTCGTCTGCGATGTTGCCTTTGACGAATCGCATATGTTTGACCTCTGGGCCGCGATAAGACGCAAAGAGCCACGAGTGACGTTCCTGGCTTACCGAGAACGAGATTCAGATCTTGGTGAGGCTATGGAACTGCTTGTGAAGAAAGCGGTTTTGAACATGGGTTTGGATGGTTATCTGGATTTGCGACAAATTGAAGCACAAGACGCTTGCAAGGCATTCGTAGACTTCATCAAGCTGGGTGTCAAACCCGGCCAGTTAAAGAAAGGACGAATCAACAATCAGCTATTGCCATATCTAGGAACGACAGTAAAGAATCGCCGTTCGAAATTGGGAATGCCACTCAAAGCGCTTTCAGCGGCTTCTGGTCTCAAGTTGAGATTGCTCGAAGACCTGGAGAACGGGAAACAAGTAGACTTAGAATTGACTGAGTTATGGAAGCTTGCCGCCGCGCTTGATATTCTCCCCTCGAAACTAATTGAAGAAGCTGAAGAACAGTGACAGTTGAACAGTTTACGGACATTGTAGTTCAGCCTTTTCGAAACGTTTATATACCCGAGGCGTCTTGCCGTCAGTCGAGGAGATTCCGGAAATTAACTTCGAGTGGTGAGCAATCGGAATACGAGCTTAACTGCGGGATTGCCTTTGCCGCGTTCGAGCTTGCCAGGTGGGCGGCCGATCACCCAGGTAGCACTACCGGATCTCAAAAGTCCAAACGTCAAGATACGCGCGGCCACCTGTACCCAAAGCAAAGGCTTGCTTGCCCCCAACCAAATTCAGATCGCTGCCGACGCCACGCTTTTCGTGTTCCTTTACCTTGGCTAGAAATGCTCGATTCTGTTCATAGTCCTCATGGAAAGCACATTCATGCAACTTAGCCGTAGCACTTGAAATGCGATTACTGTCGAGATCTTCCGCGACCAGTACCGCTTCGTCCTCTGTACAAGCTCTTGCTTCTTCGGACTTGTTGAACCAGTTGCCCATAACTACAACCCCTCCTTTGCAAATTGCCTAATTCAGCAACTTTGTTTGATTTCTGCTCAATGAAGACATCGACAATCCGGCGGTTAAAGTGAGTGCGCTAAGGGGCTTCCAGCACTTTGTGGACCAGAGCGATGACTGGAATTGTCAGGCCGTGAACTCCCGCTTGCAATGGGGAAACTCCCATTGCGCTGCGCCTAGCAAATTCATTTGCATAAGGAAAGAGACCTGTTTGAGGTGTTACGAAAAGCCTTTTGGTAATAGTGTCCGCGACGGGCCAAACTGTTAAGAAGCTACTTGAACTCAGTGAATCGACGGGCAGCCTGAAAGCTTGTGATACCTAGACGTATCGCAAGTTTTCGCCCCAAAAACTTGTGATACCGCGCAACCTGCGTGCTAGGATGGCGCCCAGATTTCTTGTGATACTGGGAACGAGGCACGCAAAGCTTGAAAACCGCCGTCTTGAAAGCCTCTTATGATCGTTTCGAGAAGTACCTCTCGTGGCTAAAACGCCAGCCATTGTCCGAACAGACTCGAAGGGCTTACCGGTCGCGAATAAATCACTTCTTGGGCTTCCTGGGCACCTCTGGTGAGGACCTTCGAGTGCTCATTGAGAATGAGCGGGAGCGCATACATATCCTTCGCGAATACAAAAGATATCTCAAGCAAGAACTCAAGTCTCGGCCGGCCACAGTCAATGCTTACCTCACGGCAATTGATCACTTCTTTCAGTTTCAAGGCGTGGCGCCTGGCAAGGTAGCGCGTGAAGACCTGCCTCAAGAGGCTCCCAAAGCGCTTAGCAAAGAAGAACAGAAGCGATTTCTTCGCGCAGCAATCGGCTCAAAACGAAGTAAGGACAGGGCCGTTGCGCTTCTGTTGCTCTACACCGGCATTAGAATCGGTGAGTGCGCAGCATTGGAAGAAGAGGACGTGTCCATAGCTGGCAGGAAGAATCGGATCATTGTGCGCAGTGGAAAAGGTGATCGCTACCGTGAAATTCCGCTAAATGCGGAAGTTCGAGAAGCGCTCAGAGAGTGGATTGTTGAACGGAACCAGAAATTCGATGAAAAGAAAGTAGATTCGGCACTCTTCTTGAACCCGCAAGGTAAACGGCTTTCAACGGCGAGTCTAGACTTGATTGTTCGCAAGATCGGTCAGAGCTGCGGAGTGTTTCTTTCAGCGCATGTACTGCGTCATACTTGTCTCACGAACCTTGTGCGAAATGGCAATGACTTGGTGATTGTTGCTGAAATAGGCGGACATAAACGATTAGAAACAACCAGGAAATACACGCTTCCAACCCAATCGGATAAGGAACGCGCTCTTGACGGACTTGTGTGAAGATGAGGAATGAAGGGGAAAACAATATGCTCAGAATAATTCTTGTTGCCGTATTGGTTCTGACACTGCAACTTTCGGTCAGCGCCCAGGGCGAGCAAAAGGCGCAGACAGTGCAGAAACTCTACGACCTGAGCCAAGATCTTTCTGGTGGCAAGATCGTGCCTGTTCGCGGCGGAACGAAGGATAAGCCGCTCGGGGTCTACCTTGGATCAAAAGACGATATTGAATTTAGATCCGGCTATAAGAAAGTAGAACCGAAAACTCAATGTGAATGGGCTTACGATCTGCAACAGTTCATCGTCAAGAGTGGTGGCGGATGGGACAACTTTCAAAAGTATTTAAAGGAAAATCCACCAGATACGAGCCCTACTGGTCTTTTGAATTCAAGCATAAATAGCTATGGAGGCGGCAAAGATACTCGTGATGCGTTTGATCGCTCGCATGTCCCTTACGACAAACAAGCCGCTTTCGCGGACAAGTGGTGGAAGGAAAATAGTCACGCCTACAGCACTTCAGTCGTTCCGCCGAAAGACTGGTGGATTCATGACGCAGTGCTTGATGGAAACAACCTTTGGATGCGTTACGACCTACTGAACGGCAAGGGCACCTCTGAGTATGCCCTGTGGTCCGACTCGGAGCTGGCTAAACTTCTCAAGAAACAATAGCGGAGAGTATATGGATTTAGATGAGAAATCACTTGAAGTACTTTCCTGCAACCTGGTTATTCGTCCTCGTAATGCTGCCGGGATTCAGGAAATCTTGCCCTTCGTGAGCAAGGTCGAACTGGATGAAAATAAGGTGATTGTTGATTTTGATGCCGCAGGCAAGGCGTCGATTGAATCATTTGTTTCAGCTGAACGCCTGTGCTGTACTGGCATAACATGGGATCTGCGCTGCATTGGAAATGAGCTGCGATTGCACGTGTGAATTTTCTCGATAAATGTCACACTTTTATTCACGATAAATGTCATGCTCCACACCGTATTTTGGTGTACCCAAGTCGCGTGCAGAAGATGTCGGAATTACAGCCGATTTTGCGATACCGCTTGTGGTGCTACAAAGAAATCAGCACCTGCTATAAAATGGCTACAAACCAGCTAGGTGCAGGTTCTTAGTTACGCACCCTTCTGTTTTGCCGGCGGAGCGCCATTCGCGTATAACAACATTTCTCGCGCAGCATCTACAACATCTCGTTTAATGACAGTGTCGTCATTGAGCTTTACTAGCCGCTCTAACAATCGGAACAGCTTTTCCAAAATTCTCAAATTACCTTGGGTATACCAAAATATTGCCGTGTAAATCTCGGACTGCGGCCGCTGCAAACCCATAGCATCGCTTCTCAATTCAATGTACCTGTTTACCTCTTCTGGCTTGAGCGCGTGGAAAGCCTGGACAAACGCAACCCTGTTTACGAAATGAGGATGTCGATCGAGACTTCTTTCCAAGCCTGGATCACCAATCAGCACCATTCCGATTTTCCACTGATCATGCAAGTCTCGCAACTCTTCAAGTGCCTGATAGCCCAACCTGTAAGCTTCATCCACTATTATCAGCTTGGCATATCTTTCTCCAAAACCCTGAACTATTGCCGACTGTGCCTGCCTGTTACGAGCTCGCTCGACAGCATCGTCAAATCGATTTCGCATGGCGCCCAACTCCTTTCTTAGCCTGGCTGCCGATGTTGTAATGCTTGGAAGGTAGTAGATCGCATTGCATTGGACAAGCTTCTCCGGTTGCACCAGTGGCCGAATCGGATTCACAACGTTGGGTTCCACCGCTGACCAATTTGCAAGTCTCATAGCCGTTTCAGTCTTTCCAACACCAGGACGGCCCCATGCCAATCCAATTGTCCTTTGATCTCGACAGAGGTCGCACAGTTCGGAAAATTGCTTACAAGATTCAGTTTCCAGATAAATTTTTGTATTGCTCTCGCTCATAGAAATATTTGAAGACCCTCCGTTTTGGCTCAGCAGCAGCGGCTTTTGTACTAATGTTTGTTTCTGACGCTACGGGTGTTTTCCAGAGATACCGATTTGCAAGCTGTTGTCGCTCCGTTACGGCATCTTTGACTTCCTTTTTTCTAATTGCTCGTTCGCGCAAAATGCCTCTAAGGTCAGTATTCGCACCGTCAAGTTCTCTGCACCCTGGTTTGCATACAAGTGCTCCATCCGCATAAACATAAATTTGCGAAATATCGGTCGGGTCATATCGAATCGAAACCTTTTGCTTTACGTACTTTGACAGCTCAAGATCAAAATAAGTAAATGTCTGGAATCGGATGCCGTCTCTTCGCACAGTTCGCTCTCGACCGACATGCATTAGCATCAAATCGAGCGCATCCAGACTCTCCGGCATGCGTGGAATTGTCATTCCTTCTTTCCATCTCGATAACGGCGATCCGTTTAAGTCCTGCTGTTCGCGACACATGTAAACGTTGATCAGCCACTGTCTAAAAAGTTTGTCTATCTCTTCCACGTTCATTGGTGCTTGTTTGGAACTTTTCACATCCGAAACAAATAGTTGCTCGGTCGAAAGAAACAGTCTCTCGATTTTTCCTCTGGGCTCAGGTTCACCAGGTTGCGAATCAATAAATCCGAACTTCAGATCCGCCGCAACCTGCTCAATATGGTTAGAAGTGAAGTCCGAACCTCGATCTGTGAAAAACTTCTCGGGCAGCCCGCACATTGGCCAGGCTTCCTCTGGCTTGTGCCAGATTGCCTGGCGTAGCGCAAAAGCAACTCTTGCTGACGACGGCGCTTCGATACCGAGGTAATAACCCATGATTGCTCGGCTGAAGTCGTCCTCGACTGCAGTAAGCCACAGCTTTTTGACGGTTCCACGAAGGTCGCGCGCATACAGGGACAGCTGCTTATGGTCGCATTGCCATATCTCATTTGGTGCGCTTGCCGACCAGCGGTGAATGATTCCGAACTCGTGCTTGTATGCCTTGGGCCCTTCATGAGCAAAAACCTTCTGTTCTTCCGGAATATCATCGTAGATTCGCCAGACGACGCTGTATGAAGGCGCCGAGATTCCTTCCTTGTCGCAGTGTTCTGAGACCTTTCTGTGGACCCATGCAAGGCTCGGTTTCGGTCTTTGGAGACACAAACCCTCAATGATCTTCTTGAGCAACTCGTCTACAGACTTTCGGCTGCCTGAATCTCGCCGGCTCTTGCGCGCCAATCCTTCCCAGCCCTCTGTCCGGAATGAATGCAGCAGTCGGTAAAATTGTCGCTCTGTAATGCCGGCCTCCTGAGCCGCTCGCCTTACAGGAACACCATGATTAAGATGGCGCTCGATATGGCGATACAGCTCAAGCGACCTCCCATCTCCAGGAGACTCGCTCATTATTTCTGCGATTTATTCCTTTGCAAAACCCTTGAGTTTTGCCACACTGAAAAAAGCTACGAAAACAGGCTTCCCTTCATCTGCAAAAATCATACGCAAAAGTCCTTCATTTTTCCTTTAGGTTTTATTCACAAAAAAAATTTGAGGTGGCTGCTTGAAGATTGGCTATGCAAGAGTATCCACTGACGATCAAACACTAGATATCCAACGGGCCATCCTGAACCAAAATGGCTGCGAAAAGATATTCGAGGAGAAGTTATCTGGCGTAGGACCAGACAGACCAGAGCTTTGCAGGATGCTCGATTCACTAAAAGAAGGTGACATTGTTATCGTTTCCAGTCTTGACCGACTGGCTCGCTCCACAAGAGTCCTTCTCGAAACCATTGATAAAATCGGCGCCAATGGCGCCAAATTCACCTCTCTCTCAGAACCATGGGCTAACACCGACTCTCCTGCCGGCAAAATGATAATGACCGTAATTGCCGGAATTGCTGAGTTTGAGGCGGATTTGATCAGGTCACGCACCAGCGCCGGTCGAGCCGCCGCACGCAATAAGGGTGTAGTTTTTGGCCGGCCAAAGAAACTCTCAGCAAAGAACAAGAAGCTCGCCATGCGCCTTTTGAAAGAAGGAAGCTCTGTCCGGGACGTTGCGGAGACGTTTGGAGTGCACACTTCAACAATTTACAGAATGCTCAATAGTTGATACCGCGGGCGGTTGCCAACCTGACATTTATCGCGAATAAAAACCTGACATTTATCGTGAAAGTTTCTATGACATTTATCGAGAAAATTCACAGCACGTGTCCGGTACTTCGCAGCAAGTTACCATCATCAAACAGTGGTTTGAAGATCCAGCATGAGCATGGATGGACTCACGATCTACGGGCTGGTATCGGTGAGTCTAATGCTGTTGTTCTACGCCCTTGAAGGACGTTCAGCGTGGTTTGTTCTGGCTTTCGCGGCATCCTGCGTAATGGCGTCCGTTTATGGCTTTCTCCAGGGTGCATGGCCGTTTGGAATAGTGGAGGCCATTTGGTCATTGGTAGCACTTAAGCGCTGGTGGTCGAGGTCGCACGCTGCTAAGGATTCGTAGTTGTTGTTGACGGCTGAGAAGTTGAGCCTGAATTTTTCAAGAGATCTGAAAAGCTCCTGATTGACGAAGGCGGCTTTGTTAGCGAGTCTACGCCAGACCTTTGTTTGAATAACGAATCGGTTGATGACGGAACAGGCGTAATCAACGGTGAGCTGGTGGGGGCGGCCGGCGATGCAAATGGCGAAAGAGTGCTCGTCGAAGACGGCTTCGATAGCGAGTCTAAGCCATACTTGTGCTTGAATAATGAATCGCTGGTCGAGGGTGTTAGCGTTGTTGATGGCGACAACGAGGAGCTACTCGGCGCTGCTGGTGGGGCAAAAGGCGAGATACTGCTGCTCGGTGTGGACGGAAACAGTGAGTTGCTTGGTCGAGTCGTGAACGGAGAGGTAACTGGGGGCGTGTATGTAGGAACCGGTTGACCGGTCAATCCCGCCAGCTTTTCCTGAGCAAACTTTAGGTTAGTTTGCGCTTCTTCAAGGTTCTTCTGTCGAAAATCTCGCGTCTCACGAAGCCTAACTTTCTCGTACTCGCTCACGTTTGCGTCTGCGATCTTTATGGCGAGGCTCGTCAATTCACTGTTGCAGTGCTCGATTATCTTTTGGTATTTATCGACGTCGAGTCTCGTGAAATAGATGTCCTGGTCGTGCTGTTTCTGATCGCGTTCTATCTTTTCTTTGTCGCGCTGAGCCTGCTCTTGCTGCCAGGTAGTTTGATTGCCACCGGGCGTTCGATTATACGGCTCAATGTAAGGGGAAGGAGTAGTATCAGGTGTGGTGCCTATTGGCTTCTGCGGTTCCGAATGATCGCGCTGCCACTTCCAGGAAAAGTCATGCCACCAGCTTTTAGCGCCGATAGCCCACGAGCCAAAAATTTCCAATGCGATAAAGGCAATAACTATTCCGATTGAACATTGCCACCTGAGCTTTTCGTCCTGCAATGCTTTCTGCTGTTGCATCGCTGTTTCCATGCTCGGTTGCGCGCCCTGATACTGCTGGGATTCTTGGGCCTTCTTAGCATTAGCTTCCGCTTCTTCTCGCGCTTTACGCTCGGCGTCTCGCTTTTTTGCAGCCTGTTCTTCCTGATATTTCTCGTCGGGTGTTTTGGTGCGATGATAAGCGGGTCCAGGGCCTGGGCTCGCGCCTCCAGCCGACGAACTTTTTGCTCCGGCGCCGGCCGATGTTGTTGCGCCGGTCTGGCAGTCGCAACCAGTGGCTTTATGCCCGCCATTGGCGCCGAAGTGCTTTGTCAGTACATCCTTTGCGTTATTGATTTTCTTCAGCTCTTCTTCAGCAAAGTCTTTGTGTTCTTTTGTGGGTGCGCGATCTGGATGCCAGACCATGATCAAACGTTTGTAGCGGCGTAAGATTGATTCCATCGAAGAGCCAGCGTCTAAGCCAAGCACGGCGTAAGCTTTATGCAACTCGTTCATTTGAACACCGCCGTCATGATGCTGGAGCCGAGATTCAAAACCCCAAGCGCACCTAACCCGATTAGCCACCAGGGCGGCGCGCCTAGTTTCGTATCGGCGGACTGTCCTCGGTCAGTGCCGGGTCCAAGCGTTGTTTCGACTCGATTCATTAGCCCGTTTACAATGCTATCGCAGGCGTACCACTGCACCCCTTCTACCTTCGGATGGAAATCGAATTGGACGGTTGTTGTGTCGTTGCCGTTATCCTTGAACTGTACTTCCATCTCTAACAGGCGCTGCACGCGCTCTTTTCGACTGTGAATGTTTTGCAGCGAAGTTCCTTCTAAATGTGATTCTTCTTCTGTGAATCGTAGCGAGGCTAAGATGCGGCGCTGATTCACGTCAGCCGTCGATACGTGCCACTTGTCGCCGAAGTTGTAGCTAATGTCCGAGATGATGTCGCGGATCTGCGCAAATGCGTGCTTTATAGGCGTCTTATACTCTCTGGGAACGGGGTGCAAGAAGTTGTATCTGGAAACGCCAGCATGATGGAAGCAGGGCCAGGCAACCCAGATAGCCGCTATTAGTCCCGGCAAACAACCTGCGGTGTTATCCGGTTTTGTTATGTATTCACTGGTGAAGGCACTCACCAGCAGAAAGACAAATATTCCTAGTCCTATTCCTAAGCCTGCCATACATCACCTAAATCGGGCGGAACGTCATCATCACCTCGGGGTTTCCGTTTAAGTTCGTCTTGTTCCTTCTCTATTTTGTCCGGTTTTGGCTTGCCGCGCTGACGATCATCCCGCCCATCACCTCTCGGTCCATTCTTGTTCTTGGGCTTCTTGCTAGGCTCGGGCGGGCGCTGCGTATTTTCTGACTTTGGTCCTCTCCCACGAGTCTTTATAAAATCACTTATCGGGTGGGCTTGGCGTTCAGGCGCTGGGTAAGCTAGAGCCTGCTCATAAGCTGTGGGCGAGGTCAGAGCCAGTTTGAGCGGCCATGTGTCCGGAGTGAAAATTATCACTTCGTTCTTGAGATTAATCAGCTCTTCCGGGGTTGCCAGTGCGCGTCCTTGAATGAACTCCTGAACCCTGCCGCTGTCAGTAACGCTTGTTTCTTCGATGGTCATACGCCCCAGGGCGTCGCTTAGTTGTTTTGCTTCCTGGAAATTCTTCTGCTTGAAGTAGACCTGTGTTGCTGGCATGTCGAGGATGATCTGTGCTTCTCGGCGGCTATAGACCTTCTCCAGCTGAAAGTAATTTTGAAATCCGAGCACAAGACCGATTTTGTTTTTGCGAATAATTGATAGAGTGTCTTCGATTCCAGAAATTTTTCCGAAGTTTGTAAACTCGTCGAGAAGCATAGCAACTGGATATTTCATCTCTTCGCGAATTTCCAGAATATAGTCCAGCAAGAAATTGACCAGTAACGAGCCTATTAGTTTGCTGTCTCTCGACCTACTCGGCACTGCTATGTAGAACGTAAACAGCTGCTGTTTAAGGGCATCCAGGTCAATGTCCGTCGTTTCGGTCAGTGCCACCATTTGATCTGTCATCCACGGATTGAGCTTGGTAATCAAACCAGAGAAGACGCCATACTTGAAGTTCGTTTCACCAGAAAGGCGCATCCAGCCTTCGAATTCCATCTGCGCTATCTCGGACGGACTTCGATCTAGAATTTTTCGCAGGCGATCAGGACCTTGCAAAAGCAGCCATCGCAAAGCACCAAAATGCCCGTATTTTGGCTCTGATGCAGCTGCATGCAGAAGCAGTGGTGTCAGTAATAGCTTCTCAGAGTCATTCCAGGTTTTGCTTTCGCCTCGCTGCTGATCCGCCTGCCCGTTCGTTATGATCAAGTCGGCGAGGCTCTCAGCTCTAGCGGATTTCAGCTCTTCTCGTGCGTGTCTGATTCTATCTATCGGGTTGATCCGATGTGAACTCATGTCAGATGGATTGAAACAATAGATCTGATGTCCTGCCAGCTTTCTCCAGCCTGAAGTCAGCTTGTATAGTTCGCCGTCTTCGAAACCGGGCGTTGCTTCCGTGACAATCATGTTAGTCCCGATACGCTCGATGAGTTGCGGTATGAAAAATCCTCGCGACTTCCCGACCCCTGTACGCCCGCATACAAGCGCGTGAGAATAGGTGAGCATCTCTGGTACTTGCAAGTAATCACCGCTTGTTGCCTTGCCAATGATTAGACGTTTGGGATCGGGTTGCTTCAAGAAGTAACCAGCAGATCGGCACTCCTGCTCGGTTCCCCAGCGCGCCGCTCCATAGGAAGTGTTCTGTTCTTTATCGGAGCTCGTCTCGCGAACTCGTTCGGAATCACGCTGGAGTTCCAGCAATAACTTGTCACAGCGCTTCTGGCAATCACTGAGAGATCCGCCGCCTTTGTGCTCTGACATCTCGACCGAGACCAGCACGCCGTTGCCATCGCTCGTCCTTCGCCAGCGCAATACCACTCTGTACTCATGGTGCCACATGTCGCGGCCGACTCGCTCGTCCAGGCGCTCTGTCGCTAGAATCTGATCAAGTTGCTTACTGGCTCGCGAAACGTGATAACCAAGGCGTTCCAGGACGTTTACAGCAAGAACCGGAAACTCTTTGTAAGTAGTTTCGACAATACCTGAATCCTGTATTTGTGTTGGCATCAGTATTGCCCCCATGGATCGAAGCGGAA
>CAZCZI010000097.1:0-24916 GCA_964503045.1 uncultured Candidatus Obscuribacterales bacterium | reverse complement strand
CTCAGTCTACCGCGCACGAGATTCACAAGAAGATAGACACTGTCATTCTTGAGACATTGATGACAGACCCGGTGGTGGTCAACTCACGAGTGTTTATCGAAGTCGTTTGCAAGCGCAGCATCGAAACTCCTGCAAGACAAGAAGCTCGTTGCGAACAAGATGCCCTCGATGAGAAGCTGCGCGAAGAAAAGGCAAAGGCAGAGGCAAAGTCAAAGGCGAAGGCAAATAAAAAGGCAAAGGACGAGGCAACGGAAGAAACAAAGGCAACCGATGAAGGCAAAACTCGCAAAGCAGAATCCAGAAATGACGGAACGGCTGAGTTCGATGATTCTGTTATTCCAGCGGAATGGAAAAAGAGAGTCTATAGTGCCTTCAGCGATCAACCAGTGCACTGCGACGATTTACTCGGAAAGACCGATTTGCCAATAGGTAGTATTTTGGCAACTATCTCGTGGCTTGAGGCAGAAGGAAAAGTTGAACGCGCTGACTTCGGTAAGTACAAACGCCTGACAAAAATTGAAAGTCTCGACAAGTTTTTCCAAATCGATCAAGCAAAACTGAAGGAATTCTTCAATTATATTCGCGAAGTCTTTCACGGAGTCAGCAGAAAGCACTTACAGAAATTTCTAGCCAGATATTTTGCTCATGTTGGGGCAATCTTCAAAGGCACAGATCTCCTCATTCAAGCCTGCGGGAAACATCCTCCAATCACTCGAGAAGATCTGCGAGCCTTTGTGACCGAGCCACTGGTAAAAGTGCTCTTCGCTTAATCAAATAACGCGCGCAATATCCACATTCAAATATCCACCAAAATACGAAGTACCGCAGTTTGACGGCCCTTCGACACAAAGCTTGCGACATTCACCACTCAATGAGCATCTCGTTCATTGAGTTGCTTCCTTTTACCCGATTTGACGCCACACTCGAAAATTTTCTCTGCTGTTCACCGAATTTGACCTGCCAGGCGAGAGGTGGCGACGATATCGCCCCCAAATGAAAGTTCCAGCGATATCGCCTGAGCATCGAACCTCTAGCGATATCGCCGAAATCTCGGGGACTGGTTCAAGACAGCTAATGTTTCTCTTTCACAACAGCTTTCATCTTGCTGGCTTTCATGCCTTTTACGAAATCATCAATTGGAACCCCGGTGCCGTGCGGGTAGCTGTGGTCTGATCCGCCGGCTGGATTTTCGTAATAGACGTATTTCTTGCCATCGGGACCGGTTTCGATCTTCGTGATGTTTACTGCGTGATCGCCACCACTGGCGGCGCCTGATTCGCCAGACACTCCTGAGAATCCAGACTCTGGTCCGAGGTGAATACCGACGTTGAGGGGCGTTCCGCCATTGTCTTTGACGGCTTTCTCGAGGTCTGCCGGTGTTTCGATCGGATTCGTTGCTTTGTACTTATCTTCCGGCACTAGTTTATTCATCACCTCTGCTTGCTTTTCGGCAGTGAGTCCGGTGAATTTGTCGACGCTGCCATCTTTGTGCACTACGCGTTCGCCAATATCGCGAGACGGTGTAACACCCGCAGGACGGGGCTCGAGCTCGGGTGAGCCGGGTGGATACGACTTGTAAGTGTCACCGTCTTTCATGCCCATTTGGTTGACGCCATTTTGGAAGAGTTCACTTGCGTAACTTCGTTGTCCATATGCATCGCTCTTGGGTGCAAGTGAGCCATCGGGGCTGCGCTGGGCTTCGATGGTTGTTCCATCTTTTGTTGTGTATTTGCCTTCGGTAGCCAGTCTGGATACCATGTCGGCGTAGACTTCGGGATGATTGCGTGCCATTGTCGCTTCGGTGTTTGCTGCCACGCACGACATCTTGTCGCCTTGTTGAATTGACTCGGGGTGTGCGATGTTGTGCGCAGTCGAGGCCACCAGTTCGCGGGCCTGTTGCCCAGTGAGTCTTACTGGCTGGTCTGGATGTTCGTCGTTGCGTGCAATGCGTTCAAGGCTTTCGTAAACTTTCTTTCGTTGTTCTTCCGGCAACTTGTCGATGTCTGCCAAATCTTGACGCAATTGTCGTTGCTGCTCCGGAGTGTAGTTCTTGAACTTGTCCATGAGCTTGTCTTGATCGGTTTCAATCTTGTTGCCGTCTTTGTCGACATGCTTTTCTGTTCCATCAGCAGCTCGTTCAATTTTGTGGTCTTTGTCTACTTCGACTTTGTAGCTGCCATCTTTGTCGTTGACTTCGATTCCTTTATTGCGTTTCTCGACGACGTGTCCTTGCCCGTCGGTGACGGTGACTTCGGTGGCTTTGTCGCCGACGCGCTTAAACTTTGTCGTTTCGCCGTCAGAGTTTGTTATTTCAGTTACATGACCGCCTTTGTCGCGGTGAATCTCGGTTCCGTCTGTCTTCATTTCGACGGTGTTTTTGTCCTTGTCGGTAAGAACGAGGTTGCCGTTGTCATCCGTGACTCCGGTATAAACTTTGCTCTTGTCTCCTTCGGTGACTAAGACTGTTCCGTCTTCATTTTTATCGATTTTCTTGACGTGACCTTGATCATCCTTCATCTCGTAGCCGACGGTCGTGCCGTCGCCTTTCGATTTGATCTCGCTTATGTGCGAGCCGGGCTTGGTAACGGTTTCGGTTCTATCTGTATAGACGTGTGTTGTTCCATCCGCGTCGATTTGTTCTCTAACCGCTTGCTGACCATAGAAGTCTTTTTGTTGATAGCTTCCGTCTTTTCCAATCACCTCAATGCCTTGAGGCGTCTTGAGCGTTACGTTGCCTTTGTCATCAACGCTGCATTCGTTGAGTTTCTTCGAAGAGTCTTCTGTATTTACGAACTCTCCTTTTGCGTTCTTCTTAAATGATGAGGATTGACTGCCCTCAAAGTGAACGGTCACTTGGTCGGGCTTTCCATCATCACCATAATGAATTTCGTAACGCTGTCCGTCTGGTCTTTTGTATTCGGTCATGCGACCTTGATCGTCGAGAGTTACTTCCGGTTTGTCAGGTTTGCCGACTCCGGAATCCTTGGAGCGATCTCCGACTTTGCCCATGGTGCCGTCTTCTGCGGTATCCGGCGTTACTTGTTTGTAGCTTTCGGGATCTTCGGAAGCGACCTTTTGCAGCGAATCTCCGGAGACTTGGCGATATGCTTCGGGATTTTCAGATTCGAGAATCATCGGTTTGCCGAAGTCTTCGGTGATGCCGCTGGTTCCGCCGGCTTTCAAATAATCTGTGCGCATCTTCTGACTGTTGGAAAGTTCTGCCTTACCTGCGTTGGCTTCTTTAACGGCATTGTCGCCGGCCTTCGCGGTGTTTTCAGAACTTGTATCCAGCTTCTGCTCTTGTTGGTCTTCTAATGGCACGATGCATCTCCGGTAGCTTCAGCTATTAACGGTCGTAGGGTCCAAATTAGCCGTGTGTTGCCAGATTTGACCAGCCGGCTCGGCTCAATCTCCTGGCAAAATCACGAGCTGACCGGGTTTTTGACTCCAGCAAATATTTTTGTGAATCCTGTTTAGGGTGTAAATCTCTTTCAATCGCGCCTCTGCTTCGCGCTCATCGATACCTGGCCAGTACATAGTGACTAGGCCCTTGATGGTTTCGCCCGGCTGTAGAATGTGATTCAACACCTTTAGCGATCTCAATTCGGCTGTTCGGCGGCGTGGCTTTCGTTCTTGAAACTGTTTAACACCAGGCGACATCTCTGGTTCAGGCTGAGGGGGAACTGCCTTCTTCTTTCTTACGATTACCGGCTCGTCATCAGGCTCTGGCTGCGGCGTTTGCTGATTCGGCGGCAAATGCTTCTGCGCGTACCTTTCGGCAGCTGACAGTGCGCGTGGCGGCTCCTCTGCTTGAGGAGTCGGTTCGGACGGCGCTTCTTTCGGCGTCAGCGCGCCGAATTTGCTGCGTTTCACTGGTTCTGCACCGGCGGGAGCGCTTACTGCCACGCGTTTTTGAGAGAAGTCGGGACGCTGGTTCGTTCTAAACGAATTCAATGCAGCCCTGCCGGCTTCGAAGTATTGACCGTATTCCGGCGCCGTCCCTTCGTAAGCAAGCATTTGATACTCACCCAGCGCTGAGCCTTTGGTCAATCCGTAAAAGACGACACCATACTCTTGTGAACGGCTAATCGCGTACTGCACGCACAAAACGCTCTCGGCACCGGCGTTGTGTATGACCTGTGCTCGGGAGATAGAATCCATCGGCATGCGCACGAGCGTTGGATAAAACGGCAATATCTGCTGAATGGAAAGCGGCTCCGACCTGCCCTTGAGAAGCTCGATGAACTGCGTCATGACGTCTTCCGGAAGCGGCGAAGCGCTCAGCTCCCAATGCAATACGACCGTTTTTGCGCCTGGAGGTATCCAATCCATGCGATCTTTGGGATTCAACCACAACGGGTTGTCGGTCACCCAACCGGACTGCGTCCAGCCGGTGGGCGGCTGCAAGGTGATGCCCTCGCCAAGATCGACAGGTTTTTCCAGCACGGTACTCATAGCACTCTCTACGCGGCGTGCAAGTACATTTAGCGGAGACGGCACCGACAAATGTGACTCGAAATTATCTCATACTCAAGAGATCAAGGTGATGATCTCTTCGGCTGCTCTTTGCGAACCGTGCTCTTTCTGAATCACCGCTCCAACCTTCGCGGCTTGGTCAGCGAATCCATTCGATAGAAGACGCGAAAGCTGGGCCGCTGCCTTTTCTCGATATTTCGTCTTTTCAACTGTGAGACCGGCACCAAGGACGGTGACTCGCCTGGCATTGTCGAACTGGTCGTGACTGTATGGCATGACCAACTGAGGTTTACCGGATCGCAGAGCTTGACCGGTTGTTCCAGCACCGCCTTGATGAACGATTGCCGCAGCCCGCGCAAAAATATAGGAATGTGGTAGATACTCGACTGCAATAATGTTGTCCGGCAGAGGTTTGGATGGTCGATTCTCTGGTGAGGAACCAATCAACATCACGCCTCGTTGCCCGGTGTTTTCGATCATGCCGATGCTGTCTTCATAAAATGTGCCGGCGTCCTTTACGGCGGAGGAGCCGAGAGTGAAGACAATAGGCGGAGGTCCATTTGAGAGGAACGCACTTAGGTTTTCCTCGGGTTGAAATTCATTTGATGGATCCAAAAATGGAAATCCTGTGGCCACTGTATTTGGTGGCCAATCCGGTTGCGGTTTTGCAAACAGTGGTGAAAAGAGCGCCAGATTTTTCGTCTCTGAATATTGACCCTCGAAGATTGGATTCGCTGTGTCTACGGGTAATCCGACCTCTCTTTGCAGTTCTCTATACGATTCTGTCCATGGATAAAGCGTTCTATTCATCGAATTGAGAAACCAGCGTGCGAACCCCAATCCCAGAAAACGCCTCACATCTGGTGCCCATTTCGCTTTCGGCAAACTCGGCAAATCATACGCCGACCACATGCTTGTAGGTGCAAGTACGGAAGCAATTCGCAGAACTTGCACTTTTCGAGCAGCTACGATCGCTCCCAACGTCAATGGATGCGTTATAACAATGTCTGCAGTTTTTGCCAGTGGCAATGATGTTTCGTAGCTCAGGCGAATATGTTTGAACAGAATTTCCTTAAGTACGTAGTCTGATCCTACTCGCGCATCCATAACCTTCTTGATCAGCGCGTCTTCGTCACCGCCGAGATCGTCGAAATCTGGTTTCGTGTGTGCAAAGTTCAATCCATTCGATTCAACTGCAGGTTGGTGATTGGGACTGGTCGCTATTGTCACTCGATATTTGTCACCATACTTGGCGACAATTTCTTTGCCGATTGCGATGTACGGAAAGACGTCGCCGAGTGAGCCGAAGGTGAAAAATACAATGTGTTTGGTGGCGGACATGGCTGTGTGGTTCCGGATTTGTCAATCCATACTATACTGTTGTGCCTCGCGGTCGTTTCACCAAGTCGCTGAACGTGTCGAAAAATCAACCGATAATTGCCTTCTTCGATCGATCGCCGCTCGGTGATGTTTCCATTTATGAATCATGGTAATGAGTCTAGAAATTTGTTTATCATCTGTTCGAGTTCTTCAAGCGACACATTGTTGAATGCGTGATCGACATTCTTCAGGATGTGTTCTTCGTACTTCGATTTCGTTGAGCGCAAGACAGCAGTCATAGCGCGTTCACGGGATAGAGAGACTGTTCGATCTGATGTTCCATGAAGTATCAACACCGGTGGCATTCTGGTTATCGATTTCGTTGGAAGAACAAAACAACCTGCCATGTCGATGACTGCATTCACTCGCTTGTCCGTAGCTGCTACATGCAGTGCCAGCTGCGCGCCCAGGCTATGACCGAGCAGTGTTATGTGCGATTTGTCTACACCTGGTTGTTTCTCGAAGTACGAGACTGCATCTTTGATTGTCAACAACCATTCGCCGAAGTGCGCACCCATCTGTGCGCTCGTTGCCCAAGAAATTCCGGAGCGATCGAAGTAGTGAACTACGACAGCAGTTCGACCGGTATTAGCGATGTCTGCTGCGATCTGTCGGAAGAAGCCGCCTGACGGTTGGAGCCCGCCGGAGCCGTGGAGAATTATGACTACGCTTTTTGGTTTTGCTTTGCTCGCCTGGAACCACTCGACTTTGATGCTCTTTCCGGCGGATTTGTAGTTCGTTGTCGTAGTCGCTCCAGAAGAAGTCTGTGCTGAAGTCTTAACGATCGCACAATTCATCGTTATTACAAGCGTTATGAGCACCTTTACGATTGCTTTGGTTGGTTTCATAGTGACGATTATAGGGCGGCTTTCTGATTGGTTTTATCTTTGACGAACGGTGACCGTTGGTAGAGAATACACCTATACTCGTTTGTACCTTGAATCGTATATCGTGATGACTCATGAAAACCAAGTTTTCCTGATAATCGGTAGCTTGCTGTTGCTTCTACTGTGTGGAAGTCTGGCTATCGCAAAGGGTAAATCTAAGCAAGCCCCTCTTCCCCGAAATGCGGAAGAGCTTTCAGATCTAGTACTGGTGAACTTGGAGAAGGGCGACTTCAAGGCGGCAAAAGCTCAACTTCCTGAGCTGTGCCGACTGGTTGCGACACAATGCGACCAAGGGTCCTCTATTCCAGGCAATGTTTGGAAAATCCGGAAGAAGTACATTGAAGTTCAAAAACCAGTCGAGGCTAAGATCATTACGGAATCGTTTTATACTGTAATTGCAAAAGCCTATGATCAAGCCCGAAACCCGAATAGCGCATCAGAGCTAAATTGGCTTGCCGAACAGTACAGCCTCAGTGGTTACAGCGATGAGGCGGAAGCTTTCATGCTCGGCTGGATTGAGTTCGTCGAAAGGAAATTTGGAAAGGACTCTCCGAAGACGGCCGCAGCTCTGTGCCGCTACGCTCAATACCTGTTGCAACACAATGAAGAAAAGTTCTTGCGCGACAGAAGGCTGTATAGCCGCGCGAAAGAACCAATTGAGCGTGCTATTTCAATATTGAGAAACGCACCGCCAATGGAGGCATATAAAGCCCCTGCAACTGATTTACTAATTCTCAACTCATACTTCGATGATAATGACGGACAATCTGATTACCGAAAAAGAGTCCTAACTTCCTATCGCGAAATTGCACACAAGTTTGAAAGCTCTATCAAAAACGGACACAACGAGCCATTGGATGTTCCTGTTCGCTTTCCTGAGTTGCAAGCTTGCCATCGTCTTGTGGACGTCTATATGTTGCAGCATAAACCCGCAAAAGCGGACGAGCTAATCGACCAGATGGCAGACTGCATAATCAGGACAAAGCTCGCTCAGGGTAGCGACGACGACATTGGGAGTCCTCCAATACCCGAAAACATTGCATTTCCCAAAATTGATTTTGCAAGAGACTTAAAAGAAATTGTCGCGTATCACAAGTCCAAGCAAGACCGCAGTATCGCTCTTGGCTTGATGCTCAACCTGCAATCGAGCTCTCGCGGTGATTGGAAAAGCACACAGCCGTCCATCGAGCGCGAGTTTGGCCGTGCCTTCGCTTTGATCGAAAATTGGAGTAAGGCGCTCTTGTACATGGAAAGGGTTGTCTTTTTTCAAGAGCTCAGAACGAAGACCGCGGGCGAGAGTGTACTCAACTCGGCATTAAAGGAGTATGCCGAGGGGTTGAGGCGGGCTGGTAGATCGCAGGATGCAAGCAAAATCCAGGCGAGACTGCAAGCATTGGAGCGCAAGCAGTAACTTCAATTGTTTTGCTTGATGCTTCCGCTCGCAACATCAAACATGCTGACTCGGTTTTTGTTGCCATAGGCCAGTTTGCGTCCGTTGGGACTGAAGCATATTGCGGTCAGTCCGACTCCGTTAAAGCCTGATATTTCGGCGCCTGATTTTACGTCGTATATGCGAATGCAGCGCCAGTTTGAAGCTGCCAGCTTTGTGCCATCCGGACTGAAGGCGAGCCAGCCGACTGGCGTCTTGTCCAATGTGATTGTTTTAAGGACTTGCCCTGAATCACAATCCCAAAGAGTGATAACTTTTCCAGTGCTGCCGGTGGCTAGGAGCGTACCGTTTGAATTGAAGCAAAGAGAATAGATGTTTTCATCATGGCTCAGGCTGTGAATTTCAGAGCCAGTCATTGTGTTCCACAAAATTACTTTTTTGCCGTTGCATCCTGAGGCCATCACTTGTCCATCTGGTGAGAATGCCAGCGGGCGGAAATCAGTCGTCGCCGAACCAGCTAAGGCAACACTTGATTTGCGGTCATGGGGGTTCCATACCTTGAGATTGCCATCCTTTGTCGGTGATGCGACCAATCGTCTGGTATTGTTGAAAGCGACAGAACCAATGGCGATGGCATCACAATTAGTCATGCTTAGTTGTTCGCCGGAAACAACATCCCATTCTTTTAAGGTGACGTGATTGTTCAATCCGTCGTCAAATCCATCTGCGCCGACTGTAAAGAGCTGTCTTCCATCAGGTGAAAACGACGCAATAGATGTTATACCGTCATGTGCCACGAACGTGCGTTTTTCCTTCAGGCTGTTTGCGTCAAAAAGGGCGACTTCGCCTGCGCAAGCATCACCTGTAGTGACTATTGTGCTGCTATCCGGACTGAAGGCAATTGAGTGCACGGGTCCTGCATGCCCACCAACACTACGGATTGCGGATCCATTTATCGCGCTGAACAGCTTCACTGAAAAATCGGCGCATCCTGTGGCAAGCAGTGTTCCGTCAGGACTGAATGCAAGTGATGTAGGCGGACTAGCAACCGGCATGAAGGTGGGATCGTCGTTCTCCATTGAGAATTCGCTCGTGAGAACTAGTGGTTCTTTCTTAAGGCTGAAGTTGAGAATGAGTGAAGTCAACGATACTGATTTTGTTGGTGGCTTCAGCGCTTCTTGTGTTACGACGTCCCACAAGAAGATCTGGTTGACTCCCGTACATGTTGCCAGTGCTCTACCATTGTGGTTGAAGTGTACCGCTGATACCATTCCATTCTGTGCTAGTGTTGAAATCGTCTTACGTGTGGACATATCCCAAATTCTAACGGTTGCATCAGTGCTGCCCGACGCTAAAACCTTTCCTGATGGATCAAAGGCTACGGAAGATACAAAATTCGTGTGCCCCGTTAGATCGTTAGTTTGCTTTCCCGTTGATGCATTCCACAGCTTCACTGTTTTATCGTCGCTTCCTGATGCAAGAAGTTTTCCATCCGGGCTGAAGCAAACCGAATTTACTGGACGCGAGTGACCAAAAAGCTGTCTAACTCTCTTTCCGCTCTGTGCGTTCCATATGCAAATGGTCTTATCTCCGCTGGCAGACGCGAGTACTCTGCCATTGGGGCTGAATGCCAGCGAGATGACAACCTTTTTGTGTCCGTGGAGTGTGTTCTTTAGGTTTCCGTAGGGATCCCACAACTTGATGGTGCTGTCGCGACTTCCAGTGGCTATTGTTCGTCCGTCTGGACTAAATGCGATTGCAATTACTTCGTCAGAGTGTGCGGACCATGAGCGCAACGCTCTTCCGGTAGCAGGATTCCACAATCGAAGAGTGTTGTTTGGACCGCTTGCAGCCAGCATCTTTCCGTCCGGGCTGAATGATGTAGCTACGATAGTATCTCCGACGCGTTGAATCACACACTCACCAATCTGATTAAGAGATGCCGTCCAAATCACGACAAAGGAAACTAAGAACTTCAGACACTGACACATCTTCAAAGGTCTGACTCACTTATCCCACGGTCGACTAAAATCAATTGAGCTCTTAGTGTTTCCCAGCTCTTTGGAGGAGACGGGTATATACCAAAGCGCCCATACCATCAGTCCTATCCATCCAAATGGAATGAACCACGCGATGAAGCACAATCCAAAGATAATCCACTTTTTCGGGTGCTGTTCCTTAAACGCGATCATGGCTGGAAGGAACAGCGCGAAAACGGCGTTTATCACAGTCAGCAGCCCGCCGACAACAGCCATTGCCGTTCCGACAGTAAAGAGATCAAGTTTTCCATGCCGGGCTGATGCAACAACCCAATTGATAGTGTCTGGTGTGGCAAGTCCGATGATAGCCACCAAAGGACAAAGCCCAATGAGCACAGTGCCCATGAAAAATCGTTTCCGTATGAAACAAATTACGGCGCCGATTAGGTAGAAGCCGACCGATGCAATGAAGGCGATCTCAGTTCCGTTGGCAACAATATTCAGCATCGCCTCCAGGTTCGCGAGTTTCTTTTCCTTTTCGGCCTGCTCTTGCGCGTATTTTTGTTCTTCTTCAGGACCTTCTATTCCGATGACAGCAGTTTGCGCCTGTTTGCGTTCTGCTTGTGCCCATGCGGTTCCACCAGTGTGGTTGGAGGCATACGCAACTATTCCAATTGCGATCGCCAACGCGGCAATCAACTGAAGGTACATCGATGCTTTAGCTCTTTTGCGCATTTGTCCCTTCTCAATCGGACACTTTGGAAATACTTTTGGCTCGTTGCCTCAGGTACTCCAATGCGTCGAAGTCATCCCCTTTTGGCTTTGGCACAATCCATGGAGTTTTTCCATTAGTCTCGTGCATCCGCATGATAAAGTCGGCCGTTAGATCGGGAGTAAAGTCGCACAAGTAGTCTTCTACAATGTTTTTGCATTCCTCAACGGCATCCTCATATAAATCATAGTCTTGATGCTGATAAGTTTTGGAGCCACTGTTAAATTTGACGTGGACCGTGTATCTGATGTCGGGGCCCGTGGGGTACTTCGATGTTGTAAAAGTCGCCTTGACGAACGGGGCGGAAACTTTCGAAATGCTCCACGCTCGTTGTTTTGCATACTTCCAGGCGTCGAAGTCAGCTCCTTCTGGCTGTGGCACAATCCATGGAGCTTCTCCGTAGTGTCCATACAGCTTCATGATTTCTCCAACAGTTTGATCGGGTGAAGCGTTGCATAAAAACTCTTCGACGATACTTTTGCATTCCTCGACGGCATCTTCGTACACCTCGTACTCCTTGTGTCCGTAACTACTGGAGTCGTGGTTGTCCATCACGTGGATTTTGTATTTGATATCAGGACCTGTAGGGTACTTCGAAGTGAATCCGGGGGCGGCGCTTTGTGGTCCGCTGTATTCTCTAGTGGTTTCACCGCCTGACGGCTCCTCCTTTCGAGGGATAGGAGGGCTTGGAGGTGCGCTGGACATAGTTATCTTTCTAATTATTGCGATAACCGCCAGGATGGTAATCAGTAATGAAAAGTTGAAGGAAAAGTTAGTAGGATCCATGAATCATCCCAAATTGATCAGGACGCAACTTTGTAACGTTATGGCGATTCTACGCCTGTACTAACCATTTCGCCAGTATACTTTTGACACGGGCTTCTAACTGAGGCGCCCAATATGGCATCCATTTCATCAAGCTCTTCTGGAATTTCTCAAACCTTTAACTGGCTTCTTGCAGGAGTCGCGTTTATTCTCTGCGCCTCCTTGATTCACGGTTGCACGACCTCTGCGCAACCGATGAGCGCACCAAAAGTTCAGGCAATGCCCGTAAAACTGCAATTGGTCGAGTCGCATGTCGTCGATGACTCATCCAATTTCGTTGCCACTCTCAAATCCCGCAAGTCTGTAAACTTGAAACCTCAGATTGAGGGGCGCGTTCTGCAAATACTGATCAAAAGCGGAGACCATGTCAGCGCCGGTCAGCCGGTCATGGTGTTGGACAAGAGTAAGCAGGAGGCCATGGTTTCCGGCAATGATGCGGAGATTGAAACTGCAATGGCGGAAGAGAAAAACGCCATTGCCATGGTGAAGTCTTTGAAGGCTTCCAGGCTCTCCAAGGTGGCAAATCTCGAGTTTGCCCAAACTCAGTATCGGCGCTACAAGGACCTGAGCGCAGAAGGCGCTGTCGCGGCCGAAAGCGTGGACGAAAAGCGCAACGCACTTGGAGTTTGCCAGGCTGAGTTGGAAGCGATAGATGCGCAAATAAACGCCCAAGAAGCACAAGTCGGACGTGCGCAAAAGAACATCAAACATGCGCAGGCATCAAAACTTCAGCAGGTGGAACAGTTGAAGTACTTCACGGTGAAATCACCGTTTGAAGGATTGATTGGTGATGTGCCGGTGAAGCTCGGCGATTACGTGACGACAGACACTATGCTCACCACCGTCGATCAGACAAGACCTTTGGAAGTGTATGTGAATGTTCCCACGACACTCTCACCGCGCCTTCGAATCGGGCTGGCTGTCGAGATTGTCGATGAGCACGAACAGAAAATTGAAACTGGAAAAATTTGCTTCATATCGAGCCAAGTCGAATCGGGGCAGCAGACTGTGCTTGCGAAAGCTGAGCTGCCTAACGAGCGTCAGCGACTGCGCTCCGGGCAAACTTCGAATTGTAAAATTGTTTGGGATGAAGTGTCGGCGGTGACTGTTCCTGTCACTGCGGTGAGTCGGTTTAGTGGACAAGACTTCGTGTTTGTCGCGGAAGAGAAAGGCGGTAAGCTCACAGCTGCACAGCGAGCCGTGTCGCTTGGTCCCATCAGGGAGAATGAATATCGCGTTATGTCGGGCGTCAAGTCCGGCGATCGCGTGGTGATCTCAGGCATCCAAAACTTGTCCGATGGGGCACCAATATCGGTGGCGCCGGAAGCTGCCTCGACGAATACATCTGCACCTGCAACTCAATAAAGAGGTCTTCGGTGTTTGTAGACTTCTTCATCCGACGGCCGATATTCTCAACGGTTTGCGCGTTGATTATCGTTCTTGCCGGCGCGATCAGCATTCCCATTTTGCCGCTTTCGCAGTATCCGGAAGTTGCACCTCCTCGTGTGACCGTCACATCGAATTACATCGGTGCCAACGCGCAAGTCGTCGAATCTGCCGTCACGACTATTTTGGAACAACAGATAAACGGCATTCAGCAAGGCAAGTACATTACGTCTGCTAGCGGCAACGACGGCACTTCAAGCACCAGCATCACATTTGATTTGGGACGCGATGTAGATCTCGCGGCAGTTGATGTGCAAAGCAGAATTGCAAGGGCCGAAGGACGATTGCCGGAGGAAGTGAGGCGCACTGGCGTGTCTGTGGAGAAGGTCTCCACGGCGTTTCTTCTTGCAGTTGGAATCACGGGACCTGAAGACAAATATTCGACTCAATTTCTCAGCAATTACGCCGATGTGTATATCAAAGATGCATTGAAACGCGTCAACGGTGTCGGCGATGTCATCATATTTGGTGAACGCAAATATTGCATGCGCATCTGGCTAGACCCTCGAAAGATGGCTCAGAATCACGTTGCGGCGCGCGAGGTGATTGACGCGATTCGCGAGCAGAATGTCCAAGTGGCAGCCGGGCAAATTGGACAGCCGCCGACTCCTTCCAGTCAGATGTATCAAATGAGCGTTCGTGTAATGGGACGACTGAAGAACGCGCGTGAGTTTGAACAACTCATCATTCGAACAGGCAAAGATGGTTCCATCATTCGTCTGAGCGACATCGGTAAAGCGGAACTCGGCGCCGAAGACTACCAAACTGTCGTGCGATATCGAGGAGTGGAAACCATCGGTATCGGCATCATGCAACGCCCCGGTTCCAATGCGTTGGAGGTCGTCAAAGGCGTGCGTGCCGAGATGAGCCGGTTGGCAAAGAAGTTTCCTCCCGGCATAACTTATGAATACGCGTTTGATACCACCCTTGCCGTCAACGAATCGATACGCGAAGTTCTTTTCACGATGGCGCAGGCGATCGGCTTGGTCATCATCACCATTTTTGTGTTCCTCCAAAACTGGCGCTCTACGCTTATTCCGGTGTTCACTATTCCGGTTTCGCTAATCGGAACTTTCGCTTGCATGAACGCACTCGGATTCTCCATCAACACTTTGACTTTGTTTGGATTGGTTTTGGCAACCGGGCTTGTCGTTGACGACGCTATTGTCGTCATCGAAAACGTGAGCAGGTTGATGGCGGAGCGAGGGCTCTCCGCATTCGAAGCTGCGCGCGAGGCAATGCGCGAAGTGGCAAGTGCAGTGGTTGCGATTTCACTGGTGTTGGTTGCTGTGTTCATTCCTGTGGCGTTTATTCCGGGAACAACAGGACAGCTATACAAGCAGTTTGCGTTGACGATTGCCTGCTCAGTTTCAATATCTGCGTTTACTGCGTTGACGTTGACGCCTGCGCTCTCGGCGCTGTGGCTCAAAGGAGACGATCACGAAAAGGCGCAACGCAACTGGCTCTTCCGTCCATTCAACGTTTTTCTTGAATGGTTGAAGGAAGCGTACCACATGCTGCTTGGAGTGGCGCTGAAGCTGAAGGTGTTGACGCTTATCCTATTTGTCGGAACGCTGGTTGCTACGTGGTATCTCTTCCAGATGGTGCCGAGCTCCTTCATTCCGGACGAGGACAAAGGATATTTCATCACCATCGTGCAGGCGCCTGAGGGTGTTTCGCTCAACTACACGGTCGACGCTGTGAAGAAAGTGGAGAAGATCTTCGCAGGAATTCCGGAGATTCATTCGACGTTTGGTGTTGCTGGTTTTAGTTTCGCAGGCAACAAACCGAGCAATGGAATTTTGTTTTCCAACTTGCGTCCGTGGGATGAGCGTCGCGCTCCAGGCAAAAACCTTGACGCGATCATTAATAAGGTACGCGGTCCACTGGCCGGAATCACCGAGGCTCGCGTCATTCCTTTTAACCCACCGGCGATTGAGGGATTGGGAAACTTCGGCGGATTTGTGTTCGAAGTTCTCGATCTGAGTGGCACCGACATTGGTGACCTCGAAAAGGCAACCAACAACATTTGTATGCAGGCCAATCAAACACCTGGCTTGGCTGGCGTATTCTCTGGCTTTGCTGCGAACAGCCCGCAGATTCAAGTTGAGGTTGAGCGTGACAAAGCAAAAACACTCAATGTGAAACTGAGTGATATCTTCGATGCGTTGCAAACTTATATTGGTTCGTACTATGTCAATGACATTGATATTGGAACCCGCGTGTACCGCGTCTACGTGCAGGCTGATGCGAAGTTTCGCTCCAATCCGAATGACATACATCAGTTTTACGTCATCAGTCAGACCGGCGAGATGATACCACTTTCGAATCTCGTGAAAATTTCCGAGACTACTGCGCCGCAGTCTATCAACCACTACAATTTGTTCCGCGCGACTGAAATAAACGGTTCTGCAGCGTCTGGATTCAGCTCTGGACAGGCAATGCAAGCGATGGAAAAACTCGCCGAGAGAGTTTTGCCATCGACGATGACCTTCCGCTGGGCGGGAATTTCGCAGGAGCAAGAAGAAGCTGGATCGCAAGCGATCATTCTGTTTGCTCTCGGCATTACATTTGTGTTCTTGGTGCTTTCGGCTCAGTATGAGAGTTTTACAGACCCTGCAATTATTTTGATTACTGTTCCTACTGCATTGTTTGGTGCGATTTTGTCCCAGTATGCAAGAGGTTTGCAGAACGATGTATTCTGCCAAATCGGATTGGTCATGTTGATTGGTTTGGTATGCAAGAACGCAATTTTGATTGTTGAATTCGCCAATCAATTGAAGCAGGAGGGATACCCTGCAAATGAAGCTGTGGTCAAGGCTGCGACGATTCGACTTCGTCCGATCTTGATGACTACATTTGCGTTCGTCATGGGCATTTTGCCACTTGTGTTTGCGCAAGGCGCTGGGGCAAACAGTCGACACTCGTTGGGAACTGCAGTGTGCGGCGGCATGATCGTTTCATCGATTTTGAGTTTGTTTGTGGTGCCTGTGGTTTATGTGATTAAGGATTCGATTGCGCGGATGTTTCGAGGGGATAAGCGGTCGGAGCTGCGAACTGATAGTCGAACGATTCGGGATTCGGAACCAGCCGCTGTCAATCAAGTCGACTCTGAAGAGATTGGCTATAGGGAGTGATTCGGGGTTGCCTCTGGACAACTCAAAAGCGCGACTCTCGTTACGTATAATATCGTGGACGTAAACCCGGGTAACGTACGCTATCATATACCTAAACGGGCAAAACTCCAATCCGAACCTTGACGATAATGTCTAATATAATTTACACTACAAACTATAACGTCAACACTGCTAGACATTATGTCAAAATCAACTTTCAACTCCGCCACACCCATCCCTGTTCGCCGGGCGCTGCGCAAGCTCGGGCAAGACATTCGGGACGCTAGACTGCGCCGTCGCATACCGACAGAAATCCTGGCAGAGCGAGCGTCCATCAGTCGCATGACCTTGTATAACGTTGAGAACGGCGACGCAAGTGTATCAATGGGCACCTACGCGACAATTCTGTTTGTGCTCGGCATGATCGATCGAGTCGGCAACTTGGCTGATGCCAGCGAAGATACGCTCGGGCGCCAGCTCGAAGAAGAGCGCCTTCCAAAACGCATCAGGCTTCCGCGAAAGAAAGCAACGCCACCGGACAAGACAGGAGCGTCGTGATGGAGACAGAGCAAACTAGCTGACCGAGAAGAGCTCACGCACTCGGAAGCACCATATTTGACGAGCTCTCTGGGTTGCGACTGTCGCACCATTCCCGAATCAGATACAGTCGATCGTTGTCTACGTTGTACAGAAGCGGGACGACATTGAGTCGTGGAAAGAGAGCGGACAGGCGCTCTGTCTCCTCCAGTACGAAGGCCACCGGCTCTTCGATTTCAAGCCGCCCTGCATTGTCATCGAAGAATCTTTCAGCGCTGTCGCAGGTCCATTGATGGACCTCGTGAAGTGTTTTGACGAAATCTTCCCTTTTCTTGTAAGGCTCAGACATGATGCACTTGTTGTGCACGATGAGGGCCATCTGGCTGATGCCGGCGGATAGGGCAAGGGCTATGGAAAACTCCATGGAATGCATATTGGCACCGGGGTTGCGAATGACGTAAGCGCAATTCTTCGGTAGGTGAATTTGCTTTCGATAGTCAATACACATTCCAACGATCAAATCGACTTGTTCGAGGCGGTCGGTTGAAGCCTCGAAGAAATTTTGACATCTCAGCAACTCTTCGATTGGAGTGTTTCTTATGAATGACGGAATCTCTTCTTGTGAGTTGACGGGTAAAAGAGTATCCGACTCTTGTGACAGCGCTGCAAACGAGCCTGTTTCGCACACGTCAGTCAATCGGTTGCGCATGATACTTGCTATCTGATCGGTGTTTAGCAGCATTGCTGTTCTCAATTTGCAGTCTTTGGGTGCGGATTCTCGAGAGGGTCCATCGCTTGTTGTTGGCGACAGTGCCGCCGCGCAACCCTGGCAACTAGTCTGGAGTGCTGTTTTGTTTGCTGAGAGAATAGCATCGCGAAAGTCTTTGAAAACATTCTCGCGGCCAAGCTTATCGACGACGCCAAATCGTTTGAGTATATCGAAGGGTTGGTGCGGCACCTCTGCAAGAATTAAGCGCACTCCATTGCGTTTCAATTGTTCGAAGATCGAAAGTATTGTTTCCGCGCCAGTTAGATCCATTGCGCTTACTGCCTTGAGGTGAAGTATGACGGAGCGAAGATTTTGCGTAAGCAAGATTGTTTCGGTGAATCGCTCAGCGGCGCCAAAGAAGAGGGGGCCGTCCACAAGGTATGTGCCGACATACTTGCAGGAGGGCACGGGCAAACGCAGGTTGGCTCTGCGGTCGGGATCATAATCTTGTTCGGTTACTTTCACCGCGGACATTTGACGAATGAACAAACCGCAGGTCAATAGAAGTCCTGTGACCACTCCGGCGGTAAGATCGATCAAGACTGATGCGGCCATGGTCAAAAGCACCACAATCCCCTCCTTTCTGGATGCTTTGAAAATTTGTCTTGTAGCTTCCCATTCGATAAGTCTGACGCCGGTAAGAATGAGTATTCCTCCCAGTGCAGCGAGGGGTATCTGCTCGGCCTGCCGAGCCAGCGCGAAGCTCAAAATCATGAGCACAAAAGCATGAACGATTGCAGCAAGGCGTGTCTTGGCGCCGGCTCTAATGCTCACAGCCGTCCTAGCGATAACACCAGTTACGGGAATGCCGCCGAAAAAAGGTGTGATCACATTGGCGAGTCCCTGTCCGATCAGCTCCTGATCGGAATGATGCCGCCTGGATAGCGTCATGCCGTCTGCGACCGACGCCGAAAGAAGTGATTCGATCGACCCGAGCATAAACACAGTAATTGCTGATGTGAAAAGAACATCGAAGTTTTCCCAGGGCAGCGTCGGAATCATCGGCAACGGTAAGCTGGTAGGAATAGTCGAGATGTCTACGATGCGAGGAATATCGAACTTTAATAAGGCCGCGACCACGGCGGCTACAACGATTGCCACCAACTGTCCAGGCACAACCTTCGTCCATTTTGGAATCATGATTGCAACTACCAGAACGATAGTGCCGATAGCGATTGCGTGCAAATTGAATTCACGATGAACGGCCACATGCCAGAACAGGCTATTGATGTCTTGTATGAATTCAGGAATCAGCGGATGTCCGGCAAGTGGAGCTGCGTGCCCACTGTGCGCGATGGGTTTGGTAGGAAGCCCGAGAAAGTCGTCGAGAGCGTTGAATATCACGAGTACGCCAATAGCATTTGCGAAGCCCGTTATCACCGGCATCGGAATGAATGATATGAGCTTTCCTAGCCGAAAGAATCCCGATAGCATTTGCATGATTCCGGCAAGCATTCCGACAAGCCAGATTGCCCCGATGCCATAGGTTTCCGCGATTCCGATTAGCACGACAGCCATGGCCGCTGCCGGGCCGGTGATAGCGTATTTCTGACCGCCGAAAAGCGCTGTTATGATACTAGATATGATACCGGTTACAATTCCAACCCCCGGTTCGACACCTGCTGCAATTGCAAGAGCCAGATTCAACGGAAGCGCGACTAATGCAACTGTCACGCCGGCGCAAAAATCTGCCACTAGCGTTTTCGTTTTGAACATGTCCTTCCACTCGGAAATCAAGTAAGGAAGATCGAATCCCAAAATGCGACCTGAAATCATTTTTGCTGTAGCCATTGTTTCTCTCTCAGGAATTTGTGCAGGCGTGACAACAGCCAAAGACGGCTGTGTCGGCTCTAACAAGTGTTGTGCTTCTCTACGAGGAGGAGCGCATCTTCTAACTCTGTTTTCAGCGCCCGTTGTCAAGCTGGTGGTGTATTCGCTTGGCCCAATCTGCATCGATCGACGCTCGAGCTTTGGTGTGCGCTCTGATGAATTGGCTTTAGATCAGTAAGACCCTATGTGCCAGCCACAACTTGTCTCCTTGGGATGACAGTGAGTTGTGCAAAAGGTGAGATTGTTTCTGCTTTTCTCTAGTAAGTGCACCCACATATCGCGCGTGCCAGGAAGGTGCAGGTAGCGTCAATGGAATCGGTGAAAGGACCAAAGAACTAGCAACAGCCCTCTCTGCCGTTGCTTTTATGAATGGATCTAGAACAACAATTTCTTCCAAGCTGACATCTTCGATGTTCTGTATGGTGCAATCAGCTGTTGGCAAGGGCATTGACGCAATAAACTCAATTCCGCCATAAATCGAAACGAATTGAGCCGCGAGAAAGGCTGTCATTGCGACTAGGCTCGGAAGTATGCCTCGTACCGAAAAAAAGTGCCTAAATAAACTCATGGCATCATTATACGCCTAGTGTTCGTTGAGCTGATCCAACGACTATTTCAATGTTCGGCGAATTTATACGTTGAGACGAGCTTTCATTTGATCGCAGTTGGTTTCGATTATTTCCAGTGCGCGTTCGCAAGCTGGGTGAGACCAGCCTGCAGCCATCATTTCTGTGTATTCATTTCGAGCTTCTGTCGGGAGGTTCGTATACATTCGCCTTGCAAGTTTCTTGAATGCTGGGAATGAGTATTTTATGTCCTCGCAGAATGTGCTCCACTGGTGTGCGAATATCTCTTGTGGATCGTCATAATCCCCGATATCCATCGCTAGCACTTTCGAAAAGTCAGGAAAGGCTAGAGTACAGATGACGTCATACATTGGCGCGAGTCGAATGCCCTGAGTGCCATGAAGCAAGGAAAAGTTCTTTCCGTGAGCATCCATGTTGCCGACCAGAAAATTGAAGATGACTGCGGTTAGTAGCTTCAGGCGCTCTTTCGCTGGAGCAGCGGTTTTGTTCAGTAGTTCGAAGCAGTTTTGCAGCTTTGGACCGCCGTCTTCCTGGTACTTCCTTTTTGACGGTATTGCCAGAGCTTGGCAGAAATCTTCCTGATGAACTCGTTGAATTCGTTTGGTTTCCTTCAATCGTTGTCGGTCGTATCTTTGAATTAGTAGATAGACTTGATCTTCAGCGGTGGCGAGGTTTACTGAGGCCACATCGATTCCAAGTCGAGCTGCCGTTTTCATGCACAAATGCTCACAAAAAATTGCGCCCGGAGCTTGTTTCAGATCTGGTTTGAGAATGTGGGTCGTAGGACCACTTCTAGGAACACCGATGCCCTCTGGCACAACAGAGACTGCCGCCTTATCTTGTACACCGGATAGCGAGAGCCTTATGCCGCCTACGTCTACGAACAACGGGCGCTGAGGTAGCTCGCGGATATGCTGAGCTAATGCTGCGGGAGAAAGCACCTGTACATCTTCCAGACCCTCGGCTGGAGGGGTCAAGCCTGCTTCAACAATTGATAGGGCGCCACCGCATTCGGCACCAATCTTGCGCAAGAGGCTGAAGGTATTTCCCGCACTGATACCGAAACGTCTACCAAGCGCCTTTCTTGCTTCATCTCCTTCAGGCAGCAGTCCACCAAAAAACGCCTCACAGTGCAAGTTGCCGAACTGGTGTTTTTCGAGCGGCATCCCGACCGATATTGCCTGTGGTGTATCTTTGATGTATGAAAAGACCATTTCGTCGGCGGAATCTAATGCAAGAGTTCCGACTAAATCTGCATTGAGATAGACATCCAAGTCGTTACTCATCCGTTCTTGTTCGAGTTCTTGCATCTAGCTCGATACCAAGCATGGTAAGAAGGTGCAGTGTCTTACCAATCTCGCATGTTGGTTTTCCTCTCTCCAGGTCCCCGATAAAACGTACTCCAAGTCCAGAGGCGCCAGCGAGATCAGCCTGAGTCATTCCAAGAGTTTTTCGAATCTTCTTTATGAAAGCTGCCAGATCATCTACTGATTCAATTCTCTTTGACATTGCTCACACCGGACCATCTTCCCGTACGGTAATAGTACTTCAAATTGGGTAATTCAACGCGAAAATCTTCCCTCTCGGTAATATTTGTCGATATGAACATTCCCGTTCGGGAGTATTTTGAACCTTTCTTTGAATACAAATCTCGAAATCTTCCCGTTCGGGACGATGTGTAGTTGAATCCAAATAGCGTATATTCGGAGCGATGAGCAAGCTCAACATTGAAAATATCAGCCCGTTGCTCGCGGACTTGCGCAACTACAAACCGCAATTCTTCTTTCCTGATTTGATTGCGGGATTGTCTGTGGCTGCTGTGCAGGTTCCTACTGCGGTCGCGTACGCGCAATTGGCCGGATTCTCGCCTGAGGTCGGACTCTACTCGAGCATCTTGCCCGTTATCATCTATGGAATTTTTGGATCGTCCAAGCATCTCGTTGTCGGTCCTGACGCTGCCACGTGCACGATGGTTGCATCGCTAGTAGGGCCGCTCGCCGGCGGTGACCCCGTTAAATACATTGCTTTTTCATCGGCGCTATCGCTGATTGCAGGCTTATTGATGGTGATCGGTGGATTCACCGGCATGGGTTTTATTGTCAACTTCTTTGCGCGACCCATTTTGGTCGGGTTTTTGAATGGTATCGCGCTCAGTATCATTGTCGGACAGATGGGAAAGTTTCTCGGAATACCCTTAGCTGGTGGTGACTTTATACCAACCTTGTGGGAACTGCTCAATCGGCTACGCGAGGCGCATTTGTTGACCTTTGCTGTTGGCGGTGTAACGTTGGTGATTCTCGCTCTGTTAAAGCGATTCGTGCCTAAAGCACCAACATCACTCATTGCTCTATTGGTTGCAGGTTGCGCACTTCACTTCCTTGGTCAGACGTGGGGTGTAAAACTTGTCGGCGAAGTGCCTTCCGGGTTGCCTCATTTGGGTTTTCCGGAACTTACGTATCATGCTGGACAAGGGTTGTTTGTGAATGCGTTGGGTCTGGTAATTGTCAGTTTCACAAGCGGCATGCTAACCGCGAGAAGTATCGGTGCTCGAAGCGGAGATTCGTTGGATGCCAATCGAGAGATGTGGGCTTTAGGTTTGGCAAACATATCTTCGGGATTTAGCGGTGGCTTTGCAATCACTGGTGCCGACTCGCGAACCGCAGTTAACGCTGCCAGCGGCAACAAAACGCAATTGTCATCGGTTGTCGCCGCTTTGTCTACGGCACTGGTGGCGGCCTGTTTGGCTGCGCCACTAGGAGCGATACCACTTACGGCGCTCGCTTCTGTGCTCATATTCTCTGCCGTTCATCTTGTTGATTTCTCCGCGTATGGCGAGCTGCGCAGGCTGGATCGAATTGAATTCAGACTTTCGGTGACAACGACAATAGGTGTTCTAGCGTTGGGTGTTCTGCCTGGAGTGGCATTGGCGATAACTTGTGCGTTGATTGTAATTTTGCTGCGTATATACAAACCAGATCACTGCCAACTTGGGCTGATACCTGGGTTTGAGGGATACAACGACACTTCATTGTCGAATGAAGCTCAGACATTGCCTGGCGTGATTATCTGGCGGTTTGAAGGCCCAATCGTGTTTTTCAATTCTGATTACTTCAAGGACTGCGCGCTCCAAACCCTTGCTTCAAGCGAGTCTGGCGCGCAGTGGTTTATATTGAGTTTGGAGTCTGTGACGCAATTAGATACCACCGGAATGAACTCCTTGGTTGAACTTCAAGCTGAGCTGCAAAAGAAGGGAACTCGAATTTTGTTGGCTCGACCCAAGCCCTACATGATGAAATACAGAAGCGAGAAAGCGGCCAGCGCTGCATTTCCTGAAGAAACAGTTTTCGGTACGATTGCAGCAGCCGTGGAATATGCAACGAGCCCAAGCAAAGCAGCCGACTGAGTGGATTGACATGAGCGAGCACAGTCGTAGTTTTGGATTTAAGTATTATCCGGAAGCCTTTGATGATGTTAGTTACGTAGTTGGACAGAGGCTTGTTGCATGTGATGAATTTCGTGAACTCTTTTTGCAATATGTGGAGGAACTCCAGAGCGATTGGAAGCAATTGGTACATTTTCGACCACGCTTTGTTCAAGAGTTGTCGCGGTTGAAAGCGGAAGACGTTGTCGAATCACACGACACGGTCAAAGATCTTTGGTGTGCTTTGAGTTTGTCGACTGACCGATTCTTTGCCGAGCAGTCTAGAGCCTACGACTGGAGTGTTGCAGACGAAATCGAAATTCGCTCACGCTGGTATGAAATGATTTCGTCTGCTTTTCTTGCTCATTGCGTTCGCAAACGAATCGAAAAGAACGAAGTGGAATCTTGGACTGCTGATTTCGTTACGCTCACTTCTGGAAATGTTGAGAATAACTAGCGCTTACTGATTCGAGAACACTAACGTCGTGTTGGAAGGTGTTGCTGCACTAAGTGCTTTGCCGTCGCGATCGGTGCCTAAGATCGCGTATGACGTTGGTGGGTTTTGTGGAGCGTACATGACTTGCCCGGGCAAACCACCAGTTTGCGAGGGTGGGCTTGCTCTGGTGATTTGCACGTTGGGAACGACCGCAGGCATTGGAAATTCAGGTGCGTTGCTGATTGGGTTGATAAATCCGTGAGGAGGCGGAAACAATCCGTTGCCACCACCGCCGGGGAAGTAACTCTTGTAGGCATCGTCGACGAAGCCCGGATACATTTTGGCATTGTCGACTGCGTATGCCTCTGCCGCTACTTGTGCGATTCGCATGTTCTTTATGATTGATGCGGCACGTGCTTTATCTTGTGCACCCCAGAATATGGGAAGTGCGATTGCTGCAATGATAATGAGCACAAGTGCCAGAATTGCAATTTCGACAATAGAAATTCCAGTACGCTGACGACTCATTCGTTGGAAAGTATAAGCGTGCTATCCCGATTTGGTCCTTGCAGCGCTACTCCCATTTTTCCCGTGCCAACAATCGCATAGGAAAATGGTTTGTAAGAGTACTGAATTTGACCAGGTTTTGCACCGGTTTCCTTTGGTGGCTCATACCTAACCGCATTCACTGCAGGATCTGGAAATGGACCATCGATAGGAAATTCGGGTTGTTTCGTGAATGGGTTGATCGGACCTTTCGGAGCTGGAGTTGCACCATCTGCGCCACCACCTGGAAAGTAGCTGAGATACGCATTGTCCACTTTCTCTGGGTATTTTCCCATGTCGCGATTGTATTGCTCGGCTGCAATCTGTGCTATTCGCATGTTGGCTTTGATCGCATCCGCCTTCTCATTAGTATCCATGTCATTTATCGGCGGAATGATGATCATCATCCATATAGCGATGACAATCAGAATGACGCCGATTTCGGATCGATTTAGTTTTGCTAGTGTCTTGATCATGTCTGAATCATTTGGTGCCGCTAACTCAATTGGTTCATCATGG
>CAZCZI010000096.1:0-25482 GCA_964503045.1 uncultured Candidatus Obscuribacterales bacterium | reverse complement strand
CCGGCATTCTAATCTCGCTTTTGACATTTCCGGGCATTATCGCTCAGGAAATTGCTCTCAAACTATTCTGCGACCTCTGCGGCATAGAAGTGTTTGACGTTTGTTACTACAAAGTCACCAGTCCGTGCGGTTATGTCGTACATGGTCCGGTGCCTGATTTGAAGAGCCGCTTCTTAATTACACTTGGTCCTATGATTCTTAGTTCGATTCTTTGTTCGATACTGACTTTTCCATTCACGAGTTCTATATCGTTGGGAGACTCGTCATCATCAAATGCTGGAATGCTGTTGCTCAACTTCTTCCTTCTGTGGGTTGGAATCTCGTGCGGAATGCATGCATTTCCATCTAATGAAGGACTGAACAGTTTGCTAGATCACATCAAGAAGGAAAAGCAAGGATTCAATATTCTCTACCTGCTGGCATGGCCATGGGTACTATTGATGCGGATTGGCATCGTTTTGAAGGTTGTTTGGTTTGATGCCATTTATGCAGTTATTCTTGCTGCAATTCCATCATTGTTCGTTGGAATGATGCATTAATATCAAAAGCGTGCACGACTAAATGCCTGTAATCATCGCATTTTCGCAAGAACATTTGGAACAATCGCGTGAGTGCATTCTTTAGTGTGCAAGTTGTACTCACACAATTTGCAAACATTTCGAGAGTGAAAAATTCTTATTAAACTTTCGCACACCCAAAGCCCCCAAAATCGGCGCCAGTAGCCGCACATCGGTCAAACGGGCGCATAAATGTATTGCACATAACAATTCCACGCTTGACTTCAATGTAAGTAAGGAATAATCTATGATCCGGTTCGAGTTTTGGACCGTTTCTCGTTCAACCCTTTACTAGAAATAGAAATCGCAAGCAAAATCGCGCGGAGGATTTCTGCATATGATGCGTTCGCTTACCAAACTCTCCCTAGTGGCAGCATTCGTATTCGGTCTGTCTACTCCAGCATTTGCCCAGTCCTTTGGTGATGCCTACTCTTCCCAAGGCGACACAGGCATTCAAGAACAATCAAGTTTTAAAAATACCGGCAGTCAAACACAACAATACAACGCCGGACAATCACCAATGTTGCAAGGCGCCACCAATGGTACCGTCGGCCCGCAAGGCGCTGATGCCACCGTTGTAATGGGCGTCAACACAGCAGGTACCGTACGCGTAAACAACCTCGCCAACTTGGAAGCGTTGCTCAATATCATCGCCAACGGTATGGAAATTCTCGGAATCGCTTGGGGCGGACCAACGATGATCATGGGCTTCATGCACATGGCCGCTGGCACACACGATGCGATGAAGAGAGTAATGATGGGTTGCTGTGGTGTCACCGGTGGTTTAGCAACCCCCGGCGCAATCAACTGGCTCGTTGCATCAGCGCGTGATGCCAACTTGTTCAGCTAACTAAGTTTTTCCCCCGCCAACGCCAGCCAGAGACCTCCTGTAAAAAGGGGGTTTTTGGTATTTGGATTGCCTTCGTTATCGCCATTCAGCATGAAAGAAGCGGCCGAATTGTCAATATCGGCCAAGTCCTGACTACGACTGCTTGACAGCCCGCGGATTTAACTACTTCAGTGCGGCAAGCGAAAAACAAAGTTGGTGAGTCACGTCAAGCACCAATCCTGCTGTCATTTTTTTACGCGCAGTCGGCCTGCAAGATGACATAATCAAGTTGCGTCTCGAAATAGGTGTTCATGAACATCTGGTTGCAGTTTGCCGTTTGTGCAGGCGTAATTTTATACTCCGGCAGTCAGCTTACCCGTCATGGCGATGCGATTGCGGAGAAAACCGGTCTGGGCAGAAACTGGATCGGATTAGTTCTTTTGGCGACTGTCACCTCACTGCCTGAGCTAATTACAGGAGTAGCAGCGGTCACCCTCAATGACCTGCCCGATATGGCGGTCAGTGGAACCTTAGGCAGCTGCATGTTCAACATGATGGTGATTGCGGCCCTTGATTTACTTTCCAGGAAGCGTCCCGTGTCAAACGTTGTTCATCAGGGACACATGCTCTCAGCCGGTTTCGGCATTGTCCTAATTGGATTTGCCGCCGTAGATATTTTGTTCAGCAAGTATCTACCAGTTTTTACGGGTCTGAACAATGTCGATCCGATCTGTCTGGCATACTTGCCTGTTTACCTGCTTGCGATGAAGCTGATTTACTCATACGAGAAGCAGCGAGTTGAAGAGTTCGTTGGAGATGTGGCAGAAGCGACCGCAGCCAACAAGCAAACTCTCACCTACTCCATCCTTTTGTTTTCCTTCCACGCGCTGATAATCGTAGCTGCTGCCTGTTACCTTCCGGCTTTAGGAGAGCAGATATCTAAGATGACTGGATGGGGTGAAAGTTTCATTGGTTCCTCACTGATCGCCGTCACAACTTCGCTGCCGGAAATCACAGTTTCAGTGACCGCGGCTCGCATGGGAGCCTTCGACATGGCTGTGGCAAATCTTTTGGGCAGTAATTTGTTCAATTGCGTTATTCTGTCCATAATAGATTTCTGCTATCTGAAGGGTCCGCTTCTGCGATCCGTATCGCAAGTAAATACACTTACGGCCCTGACTTCCATGATGGCGATGGGAATCGTCGTTATAGGATTGACTTATCGATCTGAAAGGAAGATGTTGTTCGTCGCCGGAGATGCCTTTGCTATCGCTTGCATTTGCGTGATGGCAAACGTGTTGCTTTTCTTTGCCAGCTAGCTGCAAATTCGCTATTAAGCCCGTTTGCGCAACTACTTCCGTTCCTCGATCCGCGTAGGTGCTTTTACTCGGGTGAGAGTTCAGAAGGTACAAATCTGTCCAATACATGTCCAACGAAGTGTTTAGTATCGGGATGAAAGAATGTGACGTTGGAATGTTTTTTTGAATAGGGGAACAGCATGGATAATACCGACACACAAGTCTATGTTCGAACCGACGTACGGTCCATCTCGCTCATCACATCTCAGTTTGATGAGTACTTGCCACTTTTGGATAAGAACAAAGACGATGCCCTTAGCAAGGAAGAGCTCACCGAAGAAGGCGCCGACGCCAGCGCACCACTGCGCGCAGCGTTGGCATTGCAGTACGAATTTCTTCAAAATCTGTCAAAGTTTGACAAAGACCACAAATCAAATGCGGACGGAATCACCAAATCTGACGTCGTCGAATTGCTACCCCTGTTGAAAAATCTCGAAGGCGATAGCGCTGCTGCCGACTTGGTTTCCAACAACTTTAATCGAATCGATCAAAACAGCGACGGTCTTTTGACCACGGACGAACTGGAACAGTCGAAACAGATCTTGTCGTCGCCACAAGATATCGAATCGATCAATCGAGCAATGATGAAATTTTCTGACATTGAAACGATGACCTGGAATCCATTTCAGAGCCGGGGAACAATCACGGCTGGTGCTGTCGATAGCTGGAATGACGAAAGCTGGCGCAATACGGCACGTTCAAGCGACATCAAATGGGCATTTGAAACAACCAACTCTCAACTTTCCCGCACCTTGTCGAAATTCGCAGCGTGGTTTGACGCCAATAAGAAACAAATTGATGAAGATGGCGATGGAGAGATAATGCTCACCGAACTGGGAAACTTTAACTACAACAATCCGCAAAGAGAGAAGGATGAAATTTCCAGCGATGCTTTCTTAGAGGCACTCATCAAGAGCCAACGATTCTCTACTCTCGAAGTGGCAAAGCTAACGGAAATGCTTGCTCTTGGAGAAGCAGGAACTTCGGTGTCGGCGGTGACAACTGTTTATTCAAACGACTGGTTTGATTGGAACACATTGCAGTTCGCCCCTCAAACCACAATGGTCAAAAGAGCTGCGCATCTACGGGAGATGCTGAAGGAGGCTTATTTGAATTTATCTGACATTGGGGTAGATTCCCCTCCCAATCGAAGCTTGATATCGTCGGGTGGCTGAAAGTCGTCTGCGCGGGCACAAACATATCAGCGCCATCTGAATCGGACGAGGCATGACTGCAATTAATCAAAGGCAAAAGAAAATTGAAATCGACAAAACAATGCCATCAAGCATGATGCTGATCTTTGCGCGAGCCAGAGCTTACCAAAAGTACATCGCTGGACTAAAAGGCGGAAAGCGCAGCGGCATCAGTCAAATGTTTGGTTCGGCTGAAGATTTATTTTCCGACGAATTCGAATTGCCACCAACACCAAAAATTGATGTGGCGGCAATTCAACACGGCACTCAGGAAGAAAATCAGTGGAGAGCTTTGTATTTAGTCGACATCGTGCAAACCCACGCTGACCAATTGATGAGAGAACACATTGGTCGTTGCCGATCGGGAGAGTTTGGGAGCGAGACAGCTAAAGCATCAAAGGAAAAAATACAACCGGAAACAGTCAGAGTAGTGGTGAAGGAATTCTGTGCGCTGTACCTGTATCTTGCAGCAATCGAACAAGGTGTGTTTGATGAAGGAGCGCCCGAGTGGTTGCAGCAATTCTTCGGACTTTCGATTTCGATTTTAGACATGGATATTCCTGGTCGTTCTGTCGAAGAGATAATGTCGGGATTTGACTATTGTGATGTGGCCAAGCTTTCTCAGAAACTAGCTTCATCCATTGGGCGGCACTTAGGCTTTGGTTCGGTCGGGGAGCTTGCCTGGAATGATTTCCGAAAGCGGGTTTTATGCGATGGTTTACTTCGATTCGATTTCTTTGAAAGATCGCTGAAGACACCACTTTCGGAAATCAAGGCACATTTGAAAGCTGAGTGACTGATCCATTCTTACCTTATAGGGACGGCCCGTCCCAACCATGTGAGCCCTTTTCTCTCAGTCTGTTTTGCATCAGGTCTTCGATGTTGGTGTCGGTCGTCATTCCGAGGTTTACGCGAGCATAAAAACCTCGAGTGTAGACATGCAACTTACCATTTACCTCTTTGAACTCGGCGTACTCACCTGCAGTACTTTCGCTTGCTTTTGCTATGGAATCGAGAAATCTCTCTCTTTCGCCCGCCGTCATGCCTGTGACTGCTTTTGCCAGATCATCAGAGATTTGCTCGGCAGCTGTTCGATAGGCTCCGATGTCGGAAGGTGTGGAGGTGGTATCAGTAATGTTTGCATGGTTTTTGAAGAAATCTTTGCCTTCTTGTTCAACGTTTCTACCCATCTTTGTAATCCTCGTTTGAGCGTGCCGTCTACTGTTTCAGTGCTGACTACCAGCCGTCTGAATCCCAACCATGTCCACCTGCGCTCGGAAGCCGTGACTTCATGAGGTCTTCGACGTTGGTGTCGGTGGTCATCCCGAGGTTTACTGGGGCATAGAAGCCACGAGTGTAGGCATGCAACTTTCCATTTACTTCTTTGAACTCAGTGTATTCACCAGCAGTGCTTTCGCTTGCTTTTGCAATGGAATCGAGAAATCTCTCTTGCTCGGCAGGTGACATGCCTTTGACCGCCTTCGCAAGATCATCAGCGATTTGTTCGTGAGCGTAGCGATAAGCGCCGGCTTCGGTCGGCTGTGAGTTGGAGTCTGTGATGTTTGCGTGGTTTTTGAAGAAATCTTTGCCTTCTTGTTCAACGTTTCTACCCATCTTTGTAATCCCCGTTTGAGTGTGTGCCGTGTGTTTTTGGGACCTTGCGCCTCAACGCGTGACCCGCTTCATGCCCTCAATCTACGGTCGACTCATGACACAAACGGGGCGCGCTCGTGACACGTTTGGGGCGTCACATTAAATCGCCCGTCGACGGGGCTCCACTCTGCTTGGCTTCCAAAGTTGATGCTGAACCTCGGGTAAAGAGATTCCAATTAGCGGCGCCAGTTTGCCTTTGCGTGCCTTGGGCGGCAAAAACTTCTAAGGTTCCCCCTAAATAGTCCCGGTCGCCCGGTAGAAGCAGAGGAAGCGCAAGCGACCAACTTAGCAAAACGAACTTTAACCACATTTTTTGACCGCAAATTTACTACCACCAACCAATTTTGACCTCGGAGACAACCCCCAAAATGTTTACTAAGAAACATGCACTCTCATTAGCAGTAGCAGCCCTTCTCCCCCTATTTAGCGCTCCAGCATTCGCGCAATCTTTCGGTGATGCCTACAGCTCACAAGGCGACACCGGCGAACAAGAACAAAACTCTTTCAAGAACACCGGCAGCCAAACCCAACAGTACAACGCCGGACAAGCCCCACAGCTTCAAGGCGCTACCCACGGTACCATAGGACCACAAGGCGCTGATGCCACCGTAGTAATGGGCGTTAACACCGCAGGAACAGTGCGGGTGAACAACCTCGCCAACTTGGAAGCTCTTCTCAACATTATTGCCAACGGTATGGAAATCCTCGGAATCGCTTGGGGCGGCCCAACGATGATCATGGGATTCATGCACATGGCAGCCGGAGCCCACGATGCGATGAAGCGAGTCCTCATGGGATGCGCTGGAGTCACAGGCGGTTTGGCTACCCCCGGCATGATCAACTGGCTCGTAGCTTCAGCCCGCGACGCCAACCTGTTTAGCTAGTCTTTTTCCCAACGACGAGACAGAAAGGGAGCGAGGTCCCCTGGGTTAAACCAGGGGGCTTCCACTTTTTGGAAGTAACCATTAGATGTGAACTATTAGAGGTGCTGTCCATAGGCGATATAATCTGTGCTCCCGAATCCAGGAGCACATGATGGACAAAGCCCAGACATTGTCATCGTCGTCAGATCTTAAGATTGACAGGAACAAAATCAAACAATGCCTCGAGTCAGAGAGAAAGCGTTTCATTGAAACGCATCCAAAATCACAAACTCTTTTCGAGCGCGCGAAGGGCTGTTTGCTTGCCGGGGTTCCGATGAACTGGATGGTTAAGTGGGCAGGCGACTTTCCAGTGTTTGTCAAAGAAGGACAAGGCGCGCGATTCACAGACGTCGACGGACACGAGTACGTTGACCTATGTCTCGGCGACACAGGAGCGATGACCGGACATGCGCCAAAAGCGACTGTTGATGCGCTTGTGAAGCAGGCATCAAAGGGTTTCACTTTCATGCTTCCCACAGAAGATACTTTATGGGTTGCAGAAAATCTGCAGAAACGATTTGGAATGAAGTATTGGCAAATGGCGCTAACTGCCACCGATGCCAACCGCTTTTCACTGCGTTTGGCTCGCATGATCACAGGCAGACCAAAAGTGCTCGTATTCAACTGGTGCTATCACGGCAGTGTCGATGAATCATTTATCACGCTCACAGAAAGTGGTCCTAAAGCCCGGAAAGGCAATATTGGGCCGGCCGTCGATCCGACAATGACGACGAAAGTCGTCGAGTTCAATGATGTCGATGCGCTAGAAAAAGCACTCGCAGATAGAGATGTGGCATGTGTTTTAGCAGAACCGGTGATGACAAACATTGGAATTGTTCATCCTGAAGAAGGATTTCACGCAAAGCTGCGTGAACTGACTCGGCGCTACGAAACGCTCTTGATCATGGATGAAACACACACTATTTGCTCAGGTCCAGGTGGCTATACGGCCTTGCACGGATTGAAACCAGACATTCTCACGCTCGGCAAACCGCTTGCCGGGGGCATGCCCGCAGCCGTGTATGGATTTACGCAAGAAGTTGCAGACAAGATTGGTTCGCGCATTGCCGTCGAAGAGTGCGACACAGGCGGCATCGGTGGAACACTTGCCGGCAACTGCCTATCAATTGCCTTGATGCGCGCCACGTTGGAACACGTGTTGACTGCAGAGAACTACGAGTTGATGATTGCTAATGCAACAAGATTCACAGAGGGTGTTGAAGCAGTCATCAAAGAGAAACGATTGCCCTGGATCGTGAAACAGTTAGGTGGTCGAGCTGAATATTGGTTTAGACCGACACCGCCGAAGAACGGCTCGGAGGCTGCTGCGGCAGGAGATTGGGAACTTGAGCGTTATATGCATCTTGCAGCGCTAAATCGCGGCGTGCTGATGACGCCGTTTCACAACATGGCGTTGATGAGCCCTGCGACAACAGCGAAAGATGTCGATAAACATACGGAAGTCTTTCGTGAAAGTGTGGAAGCGATTTTGTAGCGCGATTTCGTGCGGCTCTAAAACCCGATGGCTGAAGCGAATTTCGCTCCAGCTCGGGACGGTCAAATTTGCGCGGATTACGTTGGTACCAGCCTGTGTTTGGTATAGGCAACACCTCCTTTAGTGCAAGGCATTCCCGTATTCACACAATAGCGATTGCTTGTGGACTAGTGGTGGATCTTTTGTGGAATTTGTGTGGACAGCGACAGCTATTCGGTCGGCTTTGTGCCTGAGGCTTCTGTCTTCTCAGCTTCCTTCGCTTCCTTGGCCGCAGCGGCTTCCTTCGCCTTATTGTCTCGAATGGTCTTAGCCATTGCCTCGTAAGTTGCGGCTTCTTTGTCGCGATGTGCATTGCGTAGTGTGGTGCCGAAGAAATCGAGCAGCTTCACATAGTTAGGGTGGTCTTCCACCCTCGCCAACGCCTTATTTCTGGAAAACGATCGTCGCCAATCGAGCAGCGCCTGCTCCGGAGACAGCAGAATCTTCGCGGCTATTGCTGGTGAGTCGAACTTATCAGCGGTCTCTCCCATTGGAGGGCTTGTCGTCGCGACAGGCGTCTTCTTCTTGGGACCGACCGGAACAAACTCTTTTGCAAGGTTGTTTGCCTTTTCCATCGCAAACAGCTTCTCATCGAGATCTTTGACAGAATCATCAATCTCGACTCCTTTTGTCAGCTTTCTATCCATATCTAAGAGCTGTTCAAAGAATGGACCAACACCAACTCCCTTTTCCTTGAGCGTTCTAATCCGCTTCAGAAGCGATTCTCGCTCATCCTGAAAAGGTCCGATTGCGAGCGTGTATGTTGCAATGTCCGGCGTCGCGCCGGTAAATGTCGCCACTCCAACTTGACCGCCGGTGGTTTTCAATTCACTCATTGCGATGGGCTCAAGTGCATTTGTAACCGCGGTCATAATCTCTTTCAGTTGATCTGTGTACATCGAAATCTGACGCTGCTTTGTCTTGAAGGCAGGATCTGTATAGGTGATGATGACTTTGTGCGCTTGAGGAAATGCTTCGACTGTTCTTTCCGCCATTCTTATGGATTCAAGTTTAGCTTCCTTCTCCGTAATCCACGGGTCTAACACGGCGTCGATAAATACATCGTCGCCCTTCATATCGACGTGCCTGACTCTGTCGGGCCATCCATATCGGTTGGCTCTGAGGTATGACGAAATGCTTGCGTTGTCCGGTTGGGTTTGAACATCTTTGATGACCAATGAGGATATGAGTTCTTGATCGCCCGTTTGTCCCGAACCAAAAGCCTTTACGTCGCCAGCTGTTACCGCAACTGATCTGCACACTTGCTGCGATTTGCTGTAGAAAAACACCTCGACGCGCGTTACTTCGCCTTGAGTGCCTGCTTCCATAATGGTTTTGGCAATCAGAACTGCTTCAATTTTTGTGTCGTTGTCGTTTGCCCTTTCGTTGCGGTAGGTCGCAACTTGCACAAACTCTTTGTTGACGCGCGCACTCATCGATGCATTGGCAGGCAGAATCTTTGCTCTTTCGACTGCGTTTACAATATCTCTGTCGGTGAGAAGCGCAAACGCCGGCAGCTGCGTAAACCCCACAAGCAAAGACAACGCCGCGATGCTGCGTATTGAAAACATGCTGAACTCCTCATTTAGGTCTCAACGCCTACGTTCATATACCACAATATTACGAGGCGCCCACCCGCCGCTTATTGGACGTTCAATTAACCAGCTCGGACTTTCCATTGCCTCTAACCCGACCCTGTATTATGGACAAGAAGTGCCTACAACCGGAGACTCGTTATAAAACTCACACAGGAGCAGCTAGCCCGATATAAGCAGCAACTCGCGCTGCCTGGAGTCGAAGAGCTTCATCAGGTCAGACTCTTAACAGGAACAGCGTTGATTGTTGGAGGTGGTAACGGGACCACAGGAGCGATTGCCGCACAGTACCTTCATGCGTGCGGTGTGGGGACCGTCACTGTGGCTGATAAAGATTCCACCGTTGTCGACCATCTCCGAAAGTCATCGCGACTGGCAACAAACCCTGATTCTTCTGTTTATCCAAAGGTTTGGTCAGGCGATTCAAACGAGATCGAAGAGTTGGTGGTCGAACACGAAGTCATTGTCGATGGTCTTAAAGACTGGCAAGACAAGCTGATGTTGAGCGACCTTTGTATGAGTACGGGTCGACCACTCGTACATGCCGGTGTAATTGGATTTCGATTACAGTGCTACACGATGCTGCCCGGCAAATCCGCTTGCCTTCGTTGCGCTCTGCCCAAAGTGGGAATCGACGATGTTCCGATTGAACCTCCGAAGTCTTTCTTTTGCAGCGCCGCAGTGATTCTAGATATTGCCGGTGCACTTCAAGGGTTGGAAGCAATGAAATTAGTCGCGCAACTCGGCGCCACACAAGGAAATGAATTCATAAAGCTAGACGGACTGAGCGGTGAATTCGAAGTATTCAGAGGTCTCGACCCTTCTAAAGATTGTCCTGATTGCGGACGGCATCGGCGCTGAGAGCTTATGATTATCGGCTAGATTCTGGTGCGTTGGGGAATAGTACTTTGAGTGATACCACCCTCAGTTCTCGCGCCAGAACGCATCGTGTAACTGAAAAGACCTAAATCAGCGCGTTTTGGATAACCCTCCAGAAGTCTCAAAACGCGCCAGTTCAGGTCCCGGTCGGCCCTCCTGGCTAAAAGTGTGTCACCGCATAAATCATGGGCTCGAATATTTGCGAGACAGTAAGGTATACAAGATAGATTGCAACGATCAGCAAAGCAATGAAAGCAGCAGCGCTCACGCCTCTTTCGATAGCCTCTTCCGAGCAATCTGCGCGGGGATCGAACTCAATCGCTCCTTTTCCCAAAGCCTCATTTGTTCGCATCTGCTGCGGAACATAAGAAACCGAATTCGCATGCTCGCGTCTTTGCAAATGTTCTGCTCTGCGCCGCACTTGCTCCACAAGAGCCTGCACCTCCTCAACTTGAGGTTGCACGTTGTCAAACCCGGTATTCATCAAACTCATGAGAACCTCCTTCTTTAGTGCGAGGCTGCCGTGAGCAGCAGTTGATTAGAAACGGATGAAAAGGCGTCTTTGACGACAGTCGATAAACGATCACCACCAATTGCAAACACCATTGATACCAGCACTCCTATGAATGCAATAATCGCGGCATATTCAGTAAAAGCTTGTCCGCATCGACGCCTCGAAAGTCGATTCGATTTAGAAATTCGCTTGCGATCTTTATTGCGCTCCGCAAAGTAACTTCGTTTTTTCATTCTCTTCGCCTCAAAATACTTGCCACTCACCAATCCGGCCAGACGCGTGGTTAACCAGCCCTTTTTGCCGGTGCAAACTTGGAGGCTTCATTTACTTTCTTGTCGTATTCAGCCTCTCCCAACATGGCTCCAAGATCAGTGCAGTCTTCGGGAATTCCAGACACTCCAAAAGAAATCTCAAATCCATCAAACACATCTTTGAGCACCTCAGAAACTCGGGTCACGAGCCTACGCGCGCCGACTATTGATGTACCTGGCAGAAGCAAAACATAGTGATCGTCGCTATCGTAGTGCGCAAGTACGTCGTTATGTCTCTTCACCTTGGCAATGCGCGCTGCCAGTTCTCTGAAAGTTTCGTTGCTTGGTTTTTGGTTGTGCTTAGCATGCGGCTTGACCGAAAAAAGAACTACCGAGAACGAGCCTCTGGTGCGGTATGCGCGGAAGTACTCCTGCTCCAAGAAATACAAAAAGGCCGCGTAAGTAAACATTCCGCTGTCAAATCTACGCAAGCACATCATCACTGAATGAATTGCTTGTGTGTCCACTTTCTTCGAGTGCCGCGTTGGTCGCGCTGCCGATTCCCTTATGGGCTCAGCCATATTCTCGGACACTTCTCTCATCAGGTTAGAAAATGAAGTGCAAGTGCTGTTTGCGTCGTCTTGCGGCATCAGAAAGTAACTGGACATGGCCCTTGTCGGATCGCGCAAAGCATCTTTAGTGCCCAGCGTTCTCTCGGTTGGCATCTGCAACTCTTTCTGTCCGGTGGCGGAGGCAATGAGGTTGAAGATTAAGAGAACATCGCAACTCACATAGTCCCAAATGATTGTTTGGTAACCATTATGCACTTCAAACAGCTGCCATCGCGGCTCTCCTTCGAAGACTCTGCAATGTATATTGAGTGTGAATTCACGACCGTCTACAGCCCAAGAAATCTCTGTCGAATCACCTTTTTTCTCCATTGTTTGAGAAAGGGAATGATGAATATCCGTAAGGTTAGGGGATGCGGAAAGCCTGTGACGATGGACTTTGTTTTCATTGACTCGGGTAATGCGAAGCATCGGCGATCCTCCGGGGTGTGCGCAGGGGGAGCTAACTGCGTAGTGAGTATTGTCGCCACGTTTGGTGGATGAGTCGTGGAGCGTTTGTGGAGTTATTGTGGATTCAGGCTTGCTAGTCCGCCTGCCCACTTCTAAAATGGATTTGTGACCGATCAAATCACCCAACAATGGAAACTCCTGGCCAGGAAAGAGCACGAGCTCGGCCCCGAGGATTTGGAATTGACGCCAATCCTCGACAACCTCGCATTTTTCTACCATTCTGAATGGCAGTACGAACCAGCTGAAAGTTGTTACAAACGCTCGCTCTCCATTCGCGAAAAGCACTACGGCCGAACAAGTGCAGAGCTACTTCCAACACTGCAATGCCTAGGCTACATCTTGCGAGTAGCAGAAAAATTTCAAGAAGCCGAATCCTTATATGTGCGTGCCCTCTCAATTGCAAAACAAACTTGGGGCGATCAATCAATCGAGTCGGCTGGCTTCCAAAACCTCCTTTCCGGACTGTATTTTGCTTGGAAAAGATATGAGTTGGCACGCGATCTCATGCGTTCTTCCAGACATATTTACAAACTTTGTATTGGCGAGAATCACTCAACGGTCGGCATGGCATACATTGCCGAAGCAATTTTGCTAAAGGAACTTGGAGACGACGAGGGCTGTTTAGAGGCAATCACGGCATCTCGGGCGGCTTTGAGTGGAGAGTTCGACAAGTCGTTGACAAGCAATTTGAGCCGCCTCTCGCGCATCCTGCTAGAAAAAGGAGAACATGAAGATGCCAGTCGCCTGTTTAGGTTCAGCTTGATTCTTCAGGCACAAGCAATCTTCCCGCATCACCCTCTCGTAGCAAAAGCGCTCATTGATCTGGGCAAGATGTACGAACAAAAAAACGAACCCGCCACAGCAGCGATCTTTTACGAAAGCGGTTTGCAACTTATGGAAGGGACTCAAGACATCACGAAACCGGCATACATGAATGCAGCTAACGATCTTGCCGCAATTTATGTAGAACTGGAGAGCTTCGAAAAAGCCAGAGATCTATTGGATATGCTTGACACAATGCTGAGAAGATCCGCAAAACCATCGCAAGAGTTAAAACAAGCAATCAGAGATAACCGTATCAAGCTACTTAAACAAAAGAGCCTCTCGCATTAACCTACTTTTAGTACTAGCTCAGACGTGGTATGAAGCTGTCGCCCCTTCGGAGTGTTTATGCCAGACCACACCTGCGATTCCCTGCAAGTCACCCCCCCATCCACTTCGGTAACTCGAACAGTCTTAATCGTGGGAGACGATGCCTCTCTAACCAGCATGGTCGCCTCCGTATTGGAAGGCAATGGGTTTGAATCAAGCAAGTACACAAACGGCAAAGAGGCTCTCAATCGACTGAAAGGTTCGCCTACGGATTTGGTTGTCGTAACCGAACAGCTAGACGACATCGACGGAATCGGATGGATTGTGAAGTTGCGCCAAGACAACCCGGACATCAAAGTTGTGTTCATCGCGAACTCCTGGAAGGATGCCGGTCTTTATCAACAACTGACCAAAGAGTTTCAAGTGTCACTTATAGCGCACAGACCCTTGAACCAAGCATTATTCGCGGCGCAAATTGAAAACCAATTCATCAGCGCACCACTAACTCACAACTCATCAGATCAGGACGAACCTGGCTTGAACTATCTGCGTAGCAAATTTGCGGGCATTTTGACCGAACGTTTGGAGAAAATTCGATCAGCCCTAGGAAGCGCAAAATCAAATCCCAAAGATGCCAAACTCTTGGCGGAAGCATTGAGGCTTGCTCACAATTTGAAGGGAACATCAAGATCGGCCGGATACAGCCTGGTTGGTGAAGCGGCAGAGCATCTCGAAAGAGCGCTAAAGGTCTTGGAGTCGACCAACCTGGCGCAGTATGAGGAAAGCTGGACCGACACCGACGGTTTCCTCGATCTCCTCAAAAGAAACTCAGAACTAGATCTCAAACAGCATGCAGGGCTTGATGCAGGCAGCTCAGTCAACGAAGCTGACGTGGCGGCGAGAGTCAAAGTTGCAGTACTGGGCGCTAAAGACATTCAAGAGCGCTATTCACCAAAGTCTTCGAGCCCTCCGATTCAGCTAATGTTCTTCTCAAACTATCAAGAAGTACTGGAAAAAGCGCAAAGTGTACCAATCGATGCAGTGCTCATCGAGATCGACGTCAGTGCTCCCGAGCCCTCACTGAAACTAGCGCGCGAACTTCGCGGCTTAACCGGCCATGCCAATCTCCCAGTCGCATTCATCTCGGAAGGTAGCTTGAGCAGACTGGGGCAAGGCGAAACCACACATGCGGGAGCTTCGTTGGTTTTATCAAAACCGGTAAATTCTCCCACACTCAATGATGCAATCGACTATCTGCTAAAGATCGGACAGGGCGGGCGCCCGCGCATCCTAATCGTCGACGACGACGAAGATTTTGCTGAGCTCGTCGCTACAGCTTTAGGACGAGAAGGAATGTTGATTAAGGCAGAGCACGACCCGACAAACCTCTTGACGACCCTTCAGGACTATGTTCCTGACTTGATCTTGCTTGATGTGCGCATGCCTACAATAAGCGGATTCGAAGTCTGCCGAATGCTCCGCGCGTCAGAGCGATGGCAAGATCTTCCGATTCTCTTTCTTACTGCCGAAACCGGTCTAGATGCACGCGTCAATGCTTTTGACGCAGGCGCCGACGACTATCTTCCCAAGCCGTTTGCATCCAAAGAACTGCTTGCACGCGTCAAAGGAAAGTTGGAACGAGCTCGATTGATCAAGGAAAAGGCGGACAAAGATGCTCTGACAGGGCTTCTTCTGCGCCGCGCGTTCATCACGCAACTCAAACCGATTATATCCGAGTCGCAATCAAACTCTCTTACACTTTCGCTTGCGTTGATTGATGTAGATCACTTCAAGAAAGTCAACGACACATACGGACACATCGCAGGTGACATGGTTCTCGAGTACTTCGGCGGACTTCTGTCTCGAAGGTTCAGAGTCGAAGATCTTCGCTGCCGATGGGGTGGAGAGGAGTTTATAGTAGCTTTCCGACACGTTCCAGTCGAGGTCATGAAAGGCTCGCTCGAACGAGCCTTAGAAGAGCTCAGGTCAAACACTTTCGAAGGAGAAGCCGGCGATCGCTTTTCAGTCACGTTCAGCTGCGGGATAGCGTCATTTCCTTGCGACGGAAACACAATCGATGAGCTAGTGCGAATCGCAGATCGTAGACTGTACAGAGCTAAAGAGTCTGGCAGAAACAGAGTCATAATCACGGACTGAACAGCAAGCGAGACGAAACAATGCCACCAAAGATTCTACTTGCAGAAGATGACCCGCAGCTCGCGGAGACGGTGAAGCAGTATCTGGTCTTCCATAAATTCGTGGTAAAGACAGTCGACAATGGAACCGACGCCATCGAACAACTGCAGTTCGGGAAGTTCGATCTTGTAGTTCTTGATTGGCATCTTCCAGGCATGGACGGCGTCGAGATATGCAGGCAATTCAGAGGCAGCGGCGGCACAACACCGATCATGATGCTTTCTGGCAACGATACGGGCGAACATCGACAGCAAGGTCTCGACGCCGGCGCAAACGACTACATGAAGAAGCCTTTTGAATTCAAGGAACTCACGGAGCGCCTAAAAAAGTTGCTGCCAGAATCCTGCTAGATCACATATCATCTATTTACTTTGCCAGCGCCTGATTGAGCCCGCTTATGTAGGCATCTTTGGCTTTCGCTCCATACATTTCCTTCAAGACTCTGTCTTTGGTTTTGAAAATACCAACGCACGGAAATTGATCTTCACAATTGGTGAGGAATGACGTTATTCCCAATGACTTAGCCTTTTTTCTGGATGCTTTAAGGGCGACATCATCGGTCACATCCAGATTCACGAATTGCACTCTGCCCTTGTATTCTTTTTCGAGTTCCTCAATTATTGGTCTGACTTTAGCGCATACACTGCACTCCATTGAGTGAACAAATACGAGTATTGGCTGTTCAGATTTCGGCTCCTCGGCCAATGTCGATATCGAGAGGGGACCAACAATCGCTAATAAGATTGACAGCAACATTAAAGTCAGGAAAACTGAACGTCTTTTCACTTCCATCGGTTTCTCCGTCCTTGAATCAAACATCAATTTTCTCTTTTGGTTCAGTAGTAATTTTGATCGATGCTCCATCGCGTTCTGCCTGCTGGGCTGGCGACTGAGCTTCAAGTCGGTTTCGTGTTTCGGAGGCTTTCTTAGCTTCTTCGTATTCTTTTTGATCGAATCTTCGAAGTTCAAGAGTTTTGATTTGTGAATCTATGACTGCCGGTTCGACTGTTCCGCCCAGCTCGAACCAGAAGGTTGAGCCTTTGCCAAGAACGCTCTCGACACCGATCTCACCTTGATGCTCTTGTACGATCGCTTTGGAAATTGCAAGGCCGAGGCCGGTTCCTAATTTTCTTCGGTTGTCCTTTTCGCCTAGTTGACCGAATCGGCTGAAAAGCTTATGCATCTGTTCGGGCGGAATACCAGGGCCTTGATCGATCACAGAAAACCGCACATTTTTGTTATTCTTGGAAATTTTCAGGTAGACCGTGCCACCCTCCGGTGAGAACTTGAGAGCGTTCGAAATCAAGTTAGTAAGCACCTGCACAACTCTGTCAGCATCTGCATCGACGTGCCTTGGATCTTCTACGACAATCTCGATTGAAACATCCAATTTCGCTGCATATCCGCGCAATCCTTCCACTGCCAGTGTGGCTATTTTCACGGCATCAACCACTTGCAAATCGAGCGTAAATTTGCCTTCTTCAATGCGTTTTACATCAAGAAGGTCGTTGATGAGGCGGATCAGCCGTTCGCAACTGGCGTCGGCAATTCCAAGCATCTGAATCGTGCTTTCGGGCAACTCTCCTTCCGCCATTTCCTTAATCAGAGTGAGACATCCTCGAATTGACGTGAGAGGAGATCTGAGTTCATGCGAGACAGTCGAGTAGAAGTCTTTAAAGCGGCGTTCCATCTCTTTTCGTTCAGTGATGTCGCGCACGAATGCACATAGAATGTGCTCGTCGTCGACTTGCACGGGAAACACCGAAAGTTCGACAGGAAACTCAAAACCAATCTTGTGGTTGGCGGAAGCTTCGACCGGTTTGTATCGTAAATTCTCTGGACGAGTCCGTATCAACGAGTTTCCACCGTCATGTGCTTGCTTGCGAAGGTGGTAGGGCACAACAATATCAATCAACTTCCTTCCGATTACCTCATCTCGACTGAAGCCAAAGGTGGCTTCTGCTCTGGTGTTCCAATTAGTAATCACACCATCGGTATCCACCGATACGAAAGCGTCGATGGCTTGCTGCACGATCATTCGCGTTCGCTTCTCGCTTTGTTCTAACTTTAGAAGCGCTTCTCTTCGAGCTCTATCAATCTTGGCCAACGAATTGCAGCTTATCCAAATCAATCCAAGAAAGCTCATGACCATGCCGGCAATGACGAATGTGACTCCAGTATCACTTTGTTCCGCACCGAATAGATGGAGATTTTCCGCCTGAGTTCTCAACCACCCCAACACCAACGGAATGAGAAATGTCGCAGGAAAGAGAATTCGCGCAGTATAGCCACCAAGGCTATTTTCTGAAATTATTGAGACAGCGCCACGATCTGGGCGAGACAATAGAATAGCAATGCAGAGCAAGCCGAAGAGCAGCCCAGCCACCACTGAAATTCTCAAACACGAAACGCCAATGCAAAAATGCGGCATTCCAAAAACAATTCCAAACAGAGTCATGATTGACAGCAAACAGGCCAGAGCACTGATGACTTCAGAAAGCCTGAGCCGTTTGAACCCTTTTTCCATTGGAACTGCTGCCACTGCCAGTGCAATCAGCAGAAGCTGCAATGCATCGTTGGGAGTCAGCGTAAGAAACAAGGCGCGGTCTATATGCATCTGCTCCAAGATCTCGCCGAAATCGATGCTAGCCAAGGAGCCGGCAAATCGCAAAATATTTAGTACGCTCAAAATCGCAGCCATTGCACAAAGTCCTTGAGCCACCCTCGTGCGCAGCACAGTCGGCGGAGACTTCCCATCGAACAGCAAAATCAATGCGACGCCGCAGCAAACAAACCCAAAGCCGGTCCCGAACTTCACGCCTTCAATTAATGTCTGTTCTACCAAGCTTCCAGCGAGTGCTATGACACCACATGCCACCACCAACACTGCCAAAACTACCGACCCGCGTCGCATTAGTGTCGCGTAGTCACGTTGGACTGTTGTCGCTTCCGTTGTGGCGAACTTCGTGCTCATTTTGCCTTACAGGGTACGTTTGTGGGTAATATACCCTGGCACGATGGCACTTCCGCGTCAGTAGACCTTGCGTGGTCCCAATTTCGAGGTTTTAACCAGCGATTACTTAGACTTAGGTTCGGAGACTTTGTACCCCACGCCGTGGACGGTGTGTATGATTGAATTTTCGTCAGGAATATCGAGCTTTTTGCGCAGATTTTTGATGTGGGTTCTTATAATATCCGGCGAGGATTCCTCACCCGCTGTCCAAACGCGACTGATAAGGGCTTCGGGGCTGAAAACCACGTTAGGGTGGCGCATCAGAAACTCCAGTAAGGCAAACTCTTTCGGCACCAATCTGACTTCCTCGCCATTTCTGGTAACGCTGAAGCCGCTGGGATCAAGAACCACATTACCAATCGCCAGCACATTGCTTGCCAGTCGACTGCCAGCACGACGCAACAGAGCCCGCACTCGGGCAGAAAGCTCTTTCATATGAAACGGCTTGGTAAGGTAGTCATCTGCCCCCGAGTCCAACCCCTCTTCTTTAGAGGAAATTTTGTCATTGCCGGTAAGCATGAGAATGGGTGAGTTGCCGCCAATCGATCGGTACTCCCGGCAAACGTCCATACCGCCCATTCCTGGCAGGTTTAAGTCCAGGATCACCACATCGTATTGATAGAATCTGAGACGCTCGATTCCCTCGGTTCCGGTGGGAGCGTGCTCTACAGTGTGGTGCTCGAAACGCAGATAGTCCGAAACTGTTTTTGCCAGTTCGTTGTCATCTTCAACTATGAGAATTTTTGCCATCAGCTTCGGTGTTAGGTTTATCGCCGACGCAGCCACCAACAGGATAATACCCCGTTGACATTCATTTATGTCCTTTTGATGACTTCATCGCACCCACTCTTGTTTTTGCAAGTAAGCGTCGAATGTCTGTTTCGACGACGGGTCAGCCACGAAACCGGCCAGTGCGCAGGTACCCTGCTCCATGGTAAGCCAGCCGGTGCCCATCAAGTAATAGCAACGCAGCGCGGCAAACAAGGTGCGTGATTCGATTTCGCCGGCTTCCATGAGTGCATTTCCAACAACAATCGCCTCTTGCGATCCGGACTTGCCCTCAGGCCCGACACCGCTGCGCTGCAATGCCGACTTATCGATCACATTGACGATGCGCAGGAAGTCCTGAAAGCGAATCTTGATTTTGCTGTCTTTCTCTTCAACAGCCAACTTTGATAGCTCTTCATCAAGGGTGCTTTGCCCATTCAAGACTTGAATTGCCGCGGACTTGTCCAACGTACCAGCAGAAATCATTCTCGCCACAGACTGCAAGCGTTCAAGCTGTTCTTTCGCCAGCATCGCAGACAGAGCCTCGTCACCTTCGCTATGCGAAATTTTCGCCAATTGCTCGGAAGTGACGTATCCACACTCGACTGCAAGATTCGCTAAAGATAAACTACAATCCTTCGCCTTCTTGCCTGCCACCTTGAACTCCGAAAGCTCGTAGTTTACAGGCATTCGCCCCTCGAATGCGGTGCGAATCATTTTAGCGGCTCCCTCTCTGTCGAGAAACCCACTTCTCAAAAGAGCCTGAGCGCTTAGGGCGTGTTGCAGTAAAGCTTCCCACAAAATGCCGGTTGCCTTCAAGCACTCGCCCAGAGGTATGCCAGTCTCTTGTCCCAAGTGAATGGCTTCATACAGTTGTTTGCGAGTAACAATTTTAGCGGCATACAGAAGATTGCCGAGCTTGGTTGCATCGTCGCCGATTTCGCAACCAACTTCATATAGGGCATCCTCAACATTGAGTCCTTGCGACGAGACAAGCTTCAGAGAGTCAACGGCATTCTCTAGGCTGACCAGTCCATCGCGCATAAATGTAAGCAGTTGAACGGCGGCCTCAAACGCGACCTCGCTTAAACGCCCTGAAACCACCAAAATCTTGCCGACTGCCACATCCTGAAACTTCGACACCTCAAGCGCCGACTCATAATCATCTGCGCTTATCAAACCGGAGCGAGTAAGAAGGGTTTGGATGTTGCAACCGTCGTCCATGCCGAAAATATATCACGGCGGAAAAATCCGGTTGAGACGCTCCGGCTCCACAACAGATCCACAAACCCGCGTTAGAGTATCAAGCATCCCTTCATCAACCAGCACCGAATGCGTGTCACAAGCACGCCACCTGGCAACCCGCCTCCGCCCCAACCCAAAGGGATTTGATATGACGGAAAAACTGCAACAGCTTAATGACGCAACAACAGATTGTCCGGCCCAAGACGAACGAACTCGCATTGCGCTGGCTCTCTTTCTGGCAGCTTATACAGGCATCGACACTAATCCTGGTTTTGGCAAACTACCAATCGCACAACGCCTAGAGCGCGAACAGTTTACCAACAAGCGATCAACTTCGAGGTCGAAAAGGCAATGCAACTGATATCGAAAATAATTTCTATTCCTTATCCACCGCCGAGTCTCAAAATTCGTGACATTTTGCCAGGCACAAGCCAAACGCAACCTGAGGGCAGGCAAAAAAGACGAAAGAACGACCTCGAGTACGCCACGGCACAAAAGACCTTTGTTGTGTCTCTAGATGTGGCAAATGCCCTCAACATGACGCGAGCAATTTTAGACACGCCTGGCAATCGGTTTGTTCAAATGGGCAATCGTCAAATCATTTGCCTAAGCCGCTTGGGACACTCAGACGAGACCATTGAACTTATTTTATCGTTTGGAACTGATACCACATACAATACCGAAATCGATATTCGTTCGTCCAAAACTCTGTCCAACGAAATGGCAGCGCATGCGTTTAAACTCATCGATTCTCTCTACGGAATGATAAGAAGATCGGAGCGAAGGATTCTTGCATATCAGTCTGCCGTTTCTTGGTTGGTAAGCGTGGCCGATAATACAGAAAGCGAGCCCAGCGTACTGGAGGAGGTCTCCAACTATCCTGACGCACGCGTGAAAGCCGCAGTCGCCGACAATCCGAATGCACCGCTGGCAGTCTTGTTTAAGCTCGCCAATGACAGCGACACAAGCATAAGATACCAGCTAGCCGACAACCACAATGCCGCCACCCAAGTTTTAGAAAAGCTGGCCAACGATCGTGATGCACATGTTGCACAGCGCGCGAAACGCACACTCTCAAATCTCGCAGCGCTCACTCCTAAGACAACTCTTTCGTCGAATCTTTAGGTTTAAATCACCCCTCATTCGGAGCAATTCAATGAACGTTTCTACACACGACCACGTATATGCAAATATGAAAGCAACTCTTCACAATACTGACCTCACATACCGAGAGCCAAGAATCACCAACACACAGCTCATGGCAATGAAGTGCATCGACATCCAAGCAGAACGGCAAAAGATTACTCTAGGCGCCTGGCTCGAAGAACAGATCAATGACTTAGTTGCATTCTTCAACGTGCTTATCGCCCGCAGCAAATCAAACTGCGCTACACGTGGTCATCGGGTCTCTGTCCAAAACTCTCGTATCGGGTCTTGCAAGTGCGCTGATTGTGGGGCCAACATTGCCACCGCTTCACAAATTCTGCAGCACACCAGAAACGCCGAAAAAAACAATCCAATCGTGAAAAACGCAATTAACTCTGCTTTCTGGCTAGATGAGGCGGCGATCGACAGAAAGATCACGAATCGCAAAAAACAGAACGCCTGTTGGCGCATTGAGGAATGAAATCACTTGGATTCCAGAGCCTTTTGAATACAGCTTACATACTCGTCCTTGCTCTTCAATCCATAGAGTTCCTTCATTGGTTTCTTTTTGGTTTTGAAGATTCCGATGCAGGGGTATTGATCTTCATAGAAAGATAGAAAGCCGCCAATTCCAAGGGTCTTAGCCAGTTGTTTCGACTCTTTGCGCGTGTTCTGATCGGATACGTCCAGGCTAACAAAGCGAATCTTGTTGCGAAACTCTGCCTCGAGCTCGTTGTAGATGGGTCGCACTTTGGCACATGTGGTGCAGTTAGTGGAGTGAACAAATACAACCATCGGTCCGTCGGGTTGTACATCTTGGGCAATCATAGGTGACGAACTGCCGAGTAACAGCATCAGAAGCAACGCTAATACAGACTTCTTGCGTAGATTCGATTGCCTCGGGGTAAGTACAGTGCTTTGCATTTCGGTTTGCCTCGAAATCGACTAGTTCATTTTTTACTTGCCTTTGTGCACTTTATGCAACCTGTATAAGTTGTGCCACGGAACAATCAGTTTTTCAACGATGTCATACCGTTGATTTTCAGAATGAACTCTTGGATATTTAGCGCATAAAAAGTATTCGCAGGTAATTGATTTAATGCGTTTCCGGGTGTCTTTCATCTTGATGGTCCTGGGAACCATTTTTGCTCTCCTCACTCAAGCTCCGGCTGCACTGGCCCAGGGCTGAGCGAGCGCGCGTGGCGCCGTGCCAGGTTTTGGCGCGGGTGGAAGTAAGTTTCAATTGTCGACCGGGTGGCGCTTCGCCCGTGCCGACACCGACTATTTCGGGTCGCGAATTAATCGCACCTTTACCGATAACTGGCGCCCCTTCGAGCGCATCAGCATTCTCGACGTTACCGGCAGGTACAACTTCAACCGCCGGTACAGTCTTACGGCATATATGCCGATTGTCTTCAATGAGTGGTCCAACCTCTTTCCCCCGCAGGGCTTTGGGCGCGGCAAACGTTTTGAGCTTCCAGCCCGCGGCGTCGGCGACCTCAGCCTCTTCGGGCAAGGGTGGCTGCTCGACAGCAAGAAACACCCGTTTCATAATCTGGCACTCGGGGTGGGTTTGAAGTTTCCGACCGGCAATTGGCGCTCGCACGCCAACTATCCGGCACTTTCAGGGCAAGGACCAATCGTCAACAAATCAGTGTTTCCTGCAGCCATCATGCCGGGCGATGGCGGTCTGGGAATAGCTTTAGGATTCGACAGCTACAAAATTTTCAGGCGCCCAACTTTTTACCGCGGGATTACTATGTTTTGCAGCGGCGTCTATCTGCTCAATCCGCGCAATGTAAACGGCACACCATCGGCGGTGCAGCTCGCCGGCATTCCGTTAACTTCAAATTTCGGAAATGTCCTCTACAACTCAGTCACTGACAGCTGGGGGTTGCGCGTCGGGCTGTCTCTTCCACTTCCTGGCGCACGGGACAACGAATGGTTGAAGGGAGCCAGAGTATTGGCGATTGGGCAAGGTGAAGGAGTTCCCGCCAAAGATTTGTTTGGGCGCAGCGATGGCTTTCGCCAACCCGGATACTCGATGGCAGTCGGCCCAGGTCTGAGCTACACGAAAGGAAAAGACAATTGGACTGTTGAGTGCCCCATTGTCTTTGCTCGCTACATCAACCCCGGCAAGACATTGCTTCCTTCCGGGAGCAACAGAATCAACTTCCGCTCGCAGATCGGTCTAGTACCACCTATGGTGCTACAGCTCAGATGGACGCACTCGTTTTAAACGCCGCTTCAACTCGCCGCATCTCTTGCTTTCAAAATTACAGTTGCATCGGGCGGGCCCTTCCACTACATATCCGGCTCAGGAACAACCTTCGACGGGCAACTCGCCTCTTTGAGCGCCGTGATAATCGTGGCAGCGCGCCCCTGATAGCGATTGCGAATCAGACTTTCCAACGAGGTCCACTGTCTCTGAGTTTCGCGAACCGCAAGTTCGCGCGCCACTTTGTAATGGGTAGCTGACCCGAGCTGCTTCTTACCGTCTTCGGGAGTTTCCTTTTTTACTTCGGCAGGCCCGAGCGTTTCGCTACCCGCATCATATCCTTCAGGCAATTTGGACCAATCAACCAGATCCATATCATATGGATTGTCTAACTTTCCGGATTGCTTGAGTTGTCTTGAGCGCAATTCAACATAGTTGGAACGGCTATAGAAGTCCTGCACAGTGTGCATCATCAGCCCCATGTGATGCAAAACCCGCGCGCGATCGTCAGGGTTTGAATCAGCATCATTGGCATAGTTGAGGATTTTCTTCTTCTCTCTATCGATATATGCAAGAGATGACTGCAATGTCTTTGAATCGAAATGCCGCCGCGGCTCTTTCGCGCCTTCTCCATTTGCTGTGTCTTGGCTCTCTGAAGCCTTGATCATGATCTCCAAGTTTGTGGCTGAAAATTGGTTGCCGAGCGCTTCCTTCAAGATCTGCTCGTGAACGCTGCCGTTGCCGTCAACGGTAAACCCGCACAACAAGAGGCTCACAGCCGTTAGAGCAATTGACTTCCAGGGGGTAATTGCAGATTTCAGATTGCTATTCATTTGTATTGACTATTGAGAACACTTTCGCCAACCTCATCAGATATGAATTGTATATGATCCCGCAAAACTTCAGCTCATAAGTTCAAAATCTTGCCGGCACTACTCAAGATAAATCTGCAGCAAAGATGAGACATCGCAACATTCAAAAACAGTTTCACACCATTTCAAATATACAACCGCACACCATTCAAACCACCGATGAATAGCGATTCGCGCTCATGCATTGGATTTAATTGGTGCCTTTTTCATTATGTGATTCATCAGGTTTCAACGATGCGAGAATTGCGCAAAGTGAGACACCATGCGGGATTCAATCATGCTAGAAGTAGGCACCGAATATAGCATCAGCACATACACTACAGAACCAAGCACACCCCTAAGCGGCATACAATTTGCATCTTTTGACGTAGAGACCACCGGTCTGTCGCCGGTCGGCGCGCGCCTGGTTGAACTGTCGGGAGTACGTTTCGACTTGAGCGGCGCGACGATATCTACGTTTAGCTCCCTGATTAACCCCGAAACGGATATACCACCGGAAGTCACCAACATCCATGGCATCACCAATTCAATGGTTGCCGACCAACCGACTGCAGACGAAGTGGTTCC
>CAZCZI010000095.1:13401-26752 GCA_964503045.1 uncultured Candidatus Obscuribacterales bacterium | reverse complement strand
TCCATGTACCACGCGATCGAGAATTGCGTCGGCTAATGTCGCATTTGTACAGGAACTCTCACAAGCGTGAAGCAGTCACTGTTTGCGCAGTGATGTAGGCAATTTGTAGCGCCTACACAGAGACCTGCTCGAGACTGGAATCCGGAAACACAGTACTAGTCTCAAGTTCAGGGCATAGAGTGTTGTATATTTGTAGACCGCGTGTAGGCCATTGCTAAGCCCAACGGGCTGTTCAAAACCTAATTCGAACGCTGTTTGCTGTGCTGCCGTGCCTCGACTTCCAGGTCATGGACAAAGGTAGCCAGATCAGTAACCTGAGTCTGGGCCGTGTCCGGCCTTTGAACTGAGCGATCGCTTTGTTGGGTCATCGGGCTTGAAGACCGGAGGCTCGGTCTCACGAGGGAGGTGTCCCTAGCCTATAGATGTCTGAGGGGTCTGAGTAGGGTCTCGTTCCCCGTATTTCCACCCTCGGAACGTGCAATAAAGCCAATGTATACTGAATCGGATTTCGTTCGGAGTTTGGACATGAAGCGGGCATACAACTACCCTTTGCTTATAGTGATTGCGTTCATCACATTTGGTTCTCTTACTTTGCTTATAGCGTTTGCGGTAATCACTCTTTATTCTTCTGCTAAGAACATGCTGATGCGCGATGTGCCGCTGAGTGAAAAGACAAATCAAGAAGTCATAGAAGAGTACAAACCAAAGTTGATGGAGTTTAGAGATGCATGCCAAGCCATCTCCAAACTTATCGCAAAATCAAGAGTTGCTCCAGAGCCCGTTCCAGTTGAAGGTTTGGATCCAGTCACTAAGACGATTAGCTACGACACAAGTTCACCACCTAAGGCCAACACGGACATTATCATGTACGAAGAGCTGAAGAATGCCGATACCTACTTTTCTTCCAACCTCGATTTCAAAAAGGCATTCGAGCACGAGAATCCACTCAATCTCGATTTGGACGGTCAGATGAATCAGTACTTCAAGGCATTCGATCAATGTACCGACAAGGCGGACTTCCAAACGTATAGAGATTTACCTTTAGAGACGAGTGATATGGTACCAACGGAAAAGCCGGAACCGTCAGGTAAGGCGCCGAAACTCTGCGTGGATGTTTTGCAGCACGGACCTCCCAAATATCTCGGCATAACTCGCGTTTCTCACTATAAGGAGCCGGAAGTTATTGAAACCCCGAACTCGCCCGGCAATCCGTTTCGCTGCATCGCAGGTAAGCTCAACTACGAGTTCTATTTCGTTGACGTTCATTCCAAGCGTATCCTTGGCTCCTTTAGTGGTTCAGTCAACAACAATGTTAGTGAGGTGCCCACCGTGTCCGGCACCTCGACTGATGCAAAGCGGGATTATCTGCGGAGGGAGTTGGATAAGCAACTGAGGGCCGCGGCGCGCTCCGACATTTACGCCAAGCTCGCCAAAATCATTGGTGTTGATTTAGGAAAAGAGGAGTAGCGACGATACCGTCATCGTTTGCGAGCTGATGTAGTCCAGTCTGTAACAACTAACTCCGCACTGTAGTGGCTCTCAGCGTCTCTTCAATGCGCTGCAAAACATCGTGCGAAAGGCGAATTCCGGAAGCTTTGATATTTTCGTCGATTTGCGATGTCTTGGTCGCGCCTATGATTACGCTAGACAACTCAGGAATTCTCAGACACCATGCAAGTGCCATCTGCGACATGGTGATCCCCAGTTCCGATGCGATCTTGTTGAGTCTCTCGACTTTCTCCAAACACTCTTTGGCCATGAGATTTCGGCCAATCATAAACATGTTCACTTTAGAGTTTGCAGCTCGAGAGTCGGACGGAACTTTTTCTTCAGCTTTGTACTTGCCGGTCAAAACGCCCTGTGCAAGAGGCGAGAAGACAACTTGTTGTACAGGAAACATCACAAGCGTGATGCAATTACCGTTCGCGCAGTGATGTAGGCAGTTTGTAGCGCCTACAAAAATTCTTCGCTCGAAACCAAGTTCGGAAACAGAGTGCTAGTCCCAAACACAGTGCAGTACGAGTTGTGTACTTGTAGGCAGCGTGTAGGCGCATGCCTCACCGCATTGACTCATCAAAAACCTGCTAACGGATCATGTAGGCACCAAAACTGGTGCGCGTTCAATCGGCACAACCTTAAAATCGAACGGATCATGTAGGCACCGAAAGTGGTGCCTACACGATGCCTACATTTGGAAGCATGTCAAAAACGCTCTAAGGCACTACTGCGCGCGCTTTGCAGCAAGCGTGACTCAGATGCCCGAAACCTCGGCGGCTACATTTCGCCTACACGGGTCTGTGAAAGCCGATTTCCGCATGCTTGTCAGTTTTCCTGTAGCAAATGCGAGCTTGCTTGGCACAGGCTTTGGTGGAAGCATTCACATCTCAAGTGCAGCTGTGGTTGATCTGTCGGTGGCGAGATCACACTGAACGGTGGTGCTGTCAATGGAAGTTTACCGCGGACCAATCGTTCCCTGCTTCGTATTGGAATTGTGTGAATTCCGATACAACACTTCAACCTGCTCGCGAGCGGACACCAGCGTCAACAGGACAAGGAATCACGAAAAATGCAACAAGGACATTGTTGGCTAACCATCACGTTAACATCTTCGTGTTTCCGAGTTCTACCGAAGAAAGCTTGTTCGTGTCAGACTTGAGCATACCAAATAGGGTAGGGTTTACATTTCCTGGAGAGGGACTCGTGAGCCAGTCGCAATTTCGCGCTATTCAGCTGTTCGGGCTTTAGCTAATTGCGTTTAGCCATCAAGCTTTTGCGTTATTTCGGTGCTTTTCTGCCAAAGAAGTTTTGCTGCAGCTTCATCATCTGATGGTTTCGAGGGTGTTTCTGGTTTCTCATTGACAAAATATTTTCCAGATTCGTTTGCAACTTTATCTGATGTCGCGAGGTAGACAATCGTCTTGGCCCCTTCTTCCGGAGATATGCCGAAGATACCGGCGAAGGTCTTGATGACTGCGCCCATTAGTCCGTTTCCTGCGCCAAAACCGGTTGCCACCACCCCTGGGTGCAAACAGTTTGAGGTTACGCCGGTACCTTTTAGCATTCTCGCTAACTCGTTGCTAAAAAGTACGTTTGCGAACTTCGACTTTGCGTACATCGGGTAGCCCAACGGCGCGTCTTTCTCTGGAAACTTGTTTATGTCAAAAGCACCACGCCGATGAGCATTGGAAGAGACTGTAACTATGCGCGACGGAGCACTTGCCTTAAGCAGGTCCAAAAGATCTGTAGTCATCCAGAAGTAACCGAAGTGATTGAGTGCCATAGTCATCTCGATATCGTCTGCGCTCATGCGTTTATCGAAGTAAATGGCACCTGCGTTGTTGACCAATACATCTAAACGACTGTGGGTTTGTTTGAATTGATCGGTGAGACTTTTGATTTTCTTGCGCGAGGAGAGATCTGCCACCATATATGAAACGTTTTGATTGCCGGTTGCATTTTTGATCTCGTCAACAACCGTGCGGCACTTTTCTTCGTTTCTGCCAACAACCACAACCGTCGCCTGGGCTTTTGCCAATTGCTGGGCGGCGACCCTGCCGATTCCAGCAGTGGCGCCTGTGACCAGGCAAACCTTGCCTGCCATGTTGCCGTTTGTTTCTGCCATACCGTCAATCTCTCACTTGCCGATTCAATAATTTACCATTTCGGACTGGGGTCCGGGGTGCGTCAGGTGGGGTTCGATGGGTGGAATGCGATGGGTGGAGTTCAATTCGATCAGAAATCCCGCACTCTTTCGAGTACGGGATTCTGGCACTGACCTGTTTACTACATTTGTTTTAGTAAGTGATTTTCTCTAGGCGATACCTCCGTGGTTTTGTATGTTTGTTTGTCCCGTGATCTGAATGGTAAATTGAATGTTCTGCGCGTCACCTCCTTTTGGAATCGACGTTCTTTTGACCTGCTATGAGAAGAGGTTGGCATCGCGCGCAGCGCTGCACAGCCAATTCACAATACCCGGTGTTGCCAGGCCAAAAGTGACGCTTCCAATTCCTACGCCAATTCTCACTGCGGCGTCTCGCATCATCCCGAAGCGCATGACGCCGAGAATGATGTTAGGAACGCCCCAGCACAATCCCAAGATTTCTAGAGCATTGGCAAAAATGTTCAAAACTGCTTCTATGTTAGCCATGTTATTAACCCTCACTGTACCGGCACTGTTGACTCCATAAATCACGGTTGCATCTTGTCCTTGCGGTCCGACGGTTCCGTTGGTTGCGCCTTGAAGTTGTGGTGCTTGACCGGAGTTGTATTGTTGTGTTTGGCTTCCTGTATTTTTGTCAGAGTTGAACGCAATCATCTGAGAGGTTGCATTCGCTTTGACTGTTTTTACCAGTTCGGCGCGCTGTTTAGCATCGGCGAAACCGGCATTCTTCGAGTAGTTTTTAGAATCTGGCTCTTGCATGTCGTACTGCGTGTAGTCGCTAGCGCGCTCGAGCACTACAGCACTGGTTGTAGGGCTGACCACTCGATAGAGCATGCCGACGGCTTCTGCGGCGGACCAGTTTTGGTTGTAGAGTCGTTCGATTTCATCATGGGCCCAGAGTGTTGCAAGCTGGGTTGATGCTACTCCCGACGGTATCACTTTGGCGTCTGCCGGCACGGCGTCGGCATGGTCACGCACGACTTTGAATTCGTGTGTTCTAGCCAGTTCGCGATTACAGAAGTCTTGCAAATCAGCTGCGATTGCGCCACTTCGTTTTATCGATTCGATGGCTGGTTTTCCGTTGTAGGTGAGACCATTAGCAATTGAGTTATAGCCGGGTCCTACCTGCAAGTCGTAGATTAGCGCCTTCTTGCGGGTCAATGGATCAACTGAACTGATGCTAACTTCAGGGTCGGTTACGACTTGTAAGCCGTGTATCCACAGTACGCAGCCGTCATTGCCGGCTTCAGTAACAGCGGCTTTGAGGAAACGCTCGTTGAGCTGCCCACCAACCAATGGTACGGATGCGACTTTAGAAGATAATGTTGTCTTTCCGGACAATGCATTGGAATCTTCATCAGAAGCAAGGACAAAGGTGGTTGGAATCTCGTTTTCCGGAAGCGCTTTCAGACCGTTTGCAATTTCTTCGCGGTATGGTGCTAAGGTGGACGAGCCGTCGAGCACGACGACTACTTTGGCTGGACGCTTTCTAATCACCGGAAGCATTCTGGTGACAGTAAAACTCTTGCGACCAGATCTGGTGTCTTCTGCGATGATTGGCGCATCGCCTGCATTGCACGAAACGACAAGTGATGTCGTGCGGTTCAGGCTGGCTTCACAACTGATTGCGCCGCCCCTGCTTCCAATGTGCTCGGCGCTGCCGAGAGTCTCAGCATAAGCGAAGCTGTCTGCTTTTACATTCAGTTGGGTTTTGCAAGAGTTTTGGTTGAAGTTGCTGCTGTGAATAAATGGAAGGTCCATTTTCGCCTTGCGAGATGTTTCCGGGTTGACTGGTGTGGTGATGCCTATGCGAACCTGCATTGTTCCCATTGCCGGCACTGGAAAGCAATCCACTTCCACAAAATCCTTGTCGATTTGTTTCACCAAGACTGGGTCTCGGCGACCGCGCACTACCCAGGAGTATGCTCCTTCGGCATTGCTCGTTGTTGAGAATTGAGCTTCGTGCGGTTGACCTCCAATCCAGGCAGTTAGGCGCGAAACCACTGCACCTTTCGGCAAGCCGAGGCGCATTTTGGCTTCTTGTTGATTGTTGCCGCTGTTGGTCAATTCGAAAGTCCAGTCCATATAGGAGGAGAGGGTTTCAGAATTGATGTTGCCCGTCAGCTTTGAACGCGAAAGCTCGAGCGTATCCACCACTCCACCCATCCATGGAAACTGGTCGCTGGGTGTAAGGGATGTGTTGATTCCGCGGGCGCCTTCGGGTGTATGTCCGGTCATGCGATAGTAAATTGATTGGGACTCTTCATCGAAAATTTTGAAGAATGCTAATGAGAGCGAAGGCTTGAACAAAACCGGATCGTACCGAGTTATGGGATAACTGCCGTAGCCACCGGTGTTGAAATAACTAGAACCTACATTTGTGGGATCTTGATACTTGATCTCTTCCAAAATATCTGGCGCGGCGCCCATGAAATTGAGCATTGCAATGCCGCCGCGGCGACTTTCTGCATTTGTTGCAAGAGCGAAAGTTTCTGCAACTCGCATCGCTGCCGGTTTCGCTTCGATTGCACCTATTGTAAGAATAGACAGCAACATCGAGACACCAGCTGCAATTTTGCAGGCGCGATCGCCTGCGATGTGCGGGCGGCGCATCAGGCGGCAATACAGCATGACTGCGGTCGCGAAACAACCGGCACTCGCGCCGCCGACTATCAGCGAGCGCAATGCGTCGAATTCGCGAAACATGAGGCAGCTGAGAAGACCGGTGCAAAGAGACACACCGGCGGCGATACCGCAGAAGAGGGCGATCAACCGTGGGCGGTCGGCCTTGTTGTAGAGGAAAGAGGCCAAAACGAAACAGTTGGCGGCTGGTGCCCCCACAACCAAAGCTGTGTAGATGAGCATCTCAAACGGATGTTTGAGGAACATCGACCAAACTTGGGATGCATAGAAAGTTGCTCCAAACGTGATAACAATCGATGGAAGAACAATTCCCATCAATATCATTGCGAGATTGACACCATTGAAAAGATGGCTTGATTTGCTGGCAAGCGCTTTGGTCTTGCCGTGCAATCTTGCGGCGATCTGCTGTATTAGATTTTCGAGTGCTGCGTTAAATACGATCAGCAATATCGAACACAGTCCGGTGCAAACGACAAATGCTTGTGGTGAGCTACTAAATAGGAAGGCGCAAAGAGAAACAAGCATAATCACCGAAAGTATTCCAAGGGAATAACTTGCGCGGTTATCTGCGCCTGAATTTCCGTGGTGCTGCCCTTTGCTGTCATTTGAGTGTTGGTGAGAATCGACATTCCGATACAGCGAATCAAACTCTTGATCTTCGTATTCATATCGAGAATAGTCATCGTCGTACGCTTCGAAGCCTGAGCGCTTGTCGAATCGCGCGCGCTTTTGTAGCCTGGGGCGTCTTCTGTATCGTGGACGCTCGCCTGAATCTAAAGTATCTAGAGTGGCGGCAGCAGTTCGTCGATCGCGAGAGAAACTATCGAAGGTCTCTCCTCGCATCTCCGACAATCCGTCGTCTTGCGACGGATCATGCTGAGAATCATAAGTACTCATTGTTGTGTGACCTCATAGTAAATGGAATTGCAATCAAGTACTCATCAATATGTATGACTGACTGATGACAAACGCGCGCGGAAAGCTGACCCTGCGTGAAATGACAAGGCTGCGTTTGACCTGATACGGTGCTTCCGTACTGATTGAAACAAGAACGGCATCACTATGCGTGATGAATCACGAGCTTTTGATGAAGCTTCACGTGGATAAGAACGAGCGAGTAATGGAAAAAGATTGCGCGTGTATCCATGTAGCGTGAGCAACATGTTTCTCATGATTCTTGCGGCGCGACGGGGCTGAGCTCGAACCGCCAAGAGATTTGGTATTGCCGACTAAAGTCGGCTGGTCATCATGCAATGCAACTGCCATTCGCGCAAGGGAGCTGACGGTGTGTACACCGCATATGGTGCATTCGCCGTCAGCTGCGTCCATCCCTTCTGCTGTTTATGGATTGGTCATGGACCGTTCCCCCAGCATTTACGGCAGAAGCGAGCACATTTTTTGCAGCAATACTTGCACAATACTACGCAAAATCTGTGTTTAGCGCTTGCAGCGGCTATGCACAACCAAACCGGTGCACCAACAAATGCTGATTTATACCGATCAGGTGAATATTTGATTGTTTAGTAAACGGGCTTCCGAACCCCCAGGAAAAAGTCTGGGTTATCGCTACTTTACCGCAAGTTTTGGTGGAAGTCAAGGTTGCCGAGAGGGGGCGCGCGCCTGTGCGCCGTGTCCTGACCTGTCTATAGATTGTTAGTACGAAGTCGAAGTCTCAAAACAATTGGTAAGGAAAAAGGATTTAGTCGGCGAAAAACAGCAGAATCTTTTCAAAGCGGACTGGCACCAAATCCGATACCGTGAAGGGATACTTAAAACGGAATCAGCTGAGTCGCTTCGAAGCGACTTTTTTCTGAAGAAAGTCGCTTTAAAGCGACTCAAGCAGTCGCCTGTTTCTTTCCCTCTCTTTTTTTGTTGGGCATAGTCGCTTTGAGACGACTTTTCGTCGAAAAAAGTCGCTTAAAAGCGACAGGCACTATCAATGGGATTTCCCCTCGGTGTCAGTCTTTGGCTATAATGAAACTTATGGCTAAATCCGACAAATCCAAGAAAGGCAAGAAAGAAGGCAAGGCACCCGACGCGACTGCGCGTTTGGGTAGCGCCGATCAACGTGCTGAAGTTGTTATAAAGAAAGGCGAAACCTTTTGGCAATTGGCAGAGTTGAAGTATGGCGGCAAGCACCCCATCGATGCCATTTACGAAGCCAACGGCTTGAGCTTGCGCGTGCAAACGGGTGACGGCGAAGCTGCGGTGGCTGAAGTGTCAGATCCAATCTATTTTGCCGATCACACCTACATTTTTCCTGCGGTGTCCGAATTGGCTGAGTTGAAGGAGAAATTTTGGTCTCGTTGCGGAAGCACCTATGACTTGCGGCACCCGGAAGATGGTTCCACTGATATGAAATCGAGAGACAAGGCGCGAGTCGGACCAGCAAACGAACGCACCAAAGTGCGCCTTAGGTGGGACGACACCCTCTATCAACTCGCGTGCAACAAATACGGGTCTGACGACTTTTCGATTGAGGCGGTTTTCGAAGCCAATAACATGACGCCTAAGGTCATAAAGAAGGACGGAAAGAGGGAGTATCAAGCGCCGATTTATTATGCTGGTCAGGTGGTTGTATTACCGGCGAATGACGAAGCCGGCGTTTTGAGCGAGAAGTTTCGCAAGCGAGTGGGATAGCCAGAAACCACCGTTTTCTCGCGAAATTTTTGCCTGCAATCGAGGACTTCTGTTTTGTCCCTCGCCTTTTAAGCGGAGAAAGGTTCCCCCGTGCTCCTTATCCGCTGCCTGAAAGCTGCAACCGTCCAATGATTGGAGCCGGAGTCTTTGCACGGGGTAACCTCTTTCCGCTAGACAATGCCGAAAAAAAATGAACACCATGTTGCCTAAAGCAACGACACCAGCTGCCAAGCGATCGCGTTGCTGATACTATGGATATGCTCTGACCATGACCGAGAGGACAATGAGCACGCGCTGGAATCAGCTTAAATCTGATGCCGAACACGCCCGCAAGTTTGGCAATTACACAGAGGCCGAAATCCTCTGGAAAAGGGCTTTGAAAGAGGCAGAAGCCTTTGGCGACACCGATCTTCGCTTAGCAACAACCCTTGATATGCTCGGTGGGCTCTTGACAGAGCAAGGAAAGCTCGGCGAAGCGGAACCGATGCTGCAGCGCGCACTGATGATTTACCAGGTCGTACACGGCGAAGACCACGCGGAAGTTGCGAAGGCGTTGGGCAACCTTTATTACGTCTATTACGAGCTCGGAAAACACGACCTCGCCGAACCTCTGTGCCGTCGAGCCATCACTCTGTACGAGCGCGCTTTGGGCCCGGAGCACCCTCATGTTGCGTCTTGCATGTACAACCTTGGCATGCTGTACCATGCGCGCGGTGAAGACGTTGATGCAGAGCCACTGTTCAAGCAAGCGTTGGCTATCCGCGAGAAGTCTTTGGGTGAAGACAACATTGAAGTTTCCGCTGTTTTATACGGATTGGCAACCATGTATGACAGACAAAACAAGCCTGAGTCGGCCGAGCCAATGTATAAACGTTGTCTGAAAATACGAGAAACAGAATTCGGTCCTGCGCACCCGGAAGTGCTGGCAGTGATGGCGAGTCTCGGCAGTCTCTATAAAAAGTTGGAACAGTTTTCCGACGCCACCCAATTGCTGGAGCGTTGCTTCAAGCTCCTTGAAAAAACTCTTGGCACCACCCATGATGACTTGTTGCCGATCATGTCCAACCTTGCCGATTCGTACTATTCGGAAGGTCGCTTTACGGAGGCAGAACAGCTATACAGGCGGCTTTTGTCTCGAAGCGAGAAGGTGTTCGGCAAAGACAGCCATGAGGTTGCGCGGGCGCTCGAAGGGCTTGCTGCTGTGCAAGCGGAACAGCACAAGTTTAACGACTCTGAATTGATGTACAAAAAGGCTCTCGACGTCACTCAACGTGTTGTCGGTGGCGAACGGCATCCTGACGTGGCCGCCGTACTCAACAAAATGGCGGCGCTCTACTACGAAGCAGGCCGTCTTGAAGAGTGTGAACAGCTCTGCATCAAGGCCACCGAAATCTATGAGGAAGCTTCCGGCAACACAGACCCGCGTGTGCTGCAAGGACTGCAAAACTTGGCTATGCTCTATACGTCAAAAGATCGGTTCGTAGAAGCTAAACCAATTCTCGAAAAACTGATCATTGCGCAACGCCAAATTCACGACAATGCAAAACACCATGAGGTTGGCGCATCGCTCACTGAGCTCGCAAGAGTCGAGCAAGCACTAGGCAATTTGCCGCAAGCAGAATCTTTGTTTGAGCAGGCACTGGGAATCAACGAAGAAGTACTCGGGTATCGACACCCTGAGCTTGCTACAAGCTTAACGAATCTTGCGAAGCTTTATGAATCCAGAGGGAACTACAAGGGTGCATTGTCACAGTGGCGAAGACTTTTAGCAATGTACGAGGATGTGTTGGGTTCAGAACATCCTGAAGTAGCGCGCACCATGCAGCATATGGCGCGATGCTTGCAAGCGTTGGGTGCATTTAAGGACGCTGATTTGATCTCGAAACAAGCACTAACAATTAGAGAAAAGGTGTTCGGCCCGGAGCATCCTGATGTGGCTTCTAGTTTGAACGATATTGCCTTATTCCGCTTCGAACAAGGACGCCATACAGAAGCCGAGCCTCTATTCAAGCGGGCGCTCGCCATGCAAGAAGCGATTCTCGGAAAGGACAATGCGGACGTTGCAACCACATTGAGTTTGTTGGGGACCTTGTATTACCAACAAGCAAATTTGCCAGAAGCTGAAAGTCATTACAAGCGGTGCGTGCAAATTCGAGAAAAAGTCTTGATGCATGATGATCCGCAACTATGCACTGCCTTCGATCACTACAACTCGGTCTTGGTCGCGCAAATGAAGTGGGTCGACGCCGAGGTACTGTGCAAGAGATTCATCGCACTTAGAAGCAGAAATCTAGGCGCTGAACATTTGGAAGTCGCAAACTGCATGTTGCAGCTCGCCAATGTCTACTGCAAACAAGAGAAGTTCGAACAGGCTGAACCGCTCCTTAAGCAAGCACTGGAAATTCAGACAAAAGAGTTGGGACGTGAGCACTTGGAGCTAGCCAGCACTCTTGAACAGTATGCCGAAGTTCTTCATAAGACGAGCAAGAAGATGCTCGCATTAAAGATGGAAGTACGTGCCCAGACCCTCAGAGGCAAGAAATAGCCCATTTGGGTATATTGATTGCAGGACGCGCGCGCAGATAGATGGCATACAAAGAAAAGCAAGAGCAGTCGTTCAAACTGGTGTCATGGCCATCACCTCAGGACTTCCAGGAGGCGATGCAGATACCGCAGCTCCGTCTCGCCGATCCGGAATTGAAGACCGGGCAACCCGAACTCGACGCATTGGGACTGCCGCGCCCTCGATCCGGAAATTTTGCAAGCGTCTATCATTTGATGCTTGCCTCAACAACACACGTCGCAGTTAGATGCTTCCTAAATCGTGTTGAAACTGATCGTGAAAAACGCTATTCGGAAATTAGCAAATTCATCATGAACGATGATCTGCCGCAAACCGTGACATTCCAATATCAACCTCAAGGAATCTATACAAAGGGTGACTGGCTGCCGATTCTAAAAATGGAGTGGGTGCATGGCGAAACTCTTGATGAGTACATCGATCAACATCTTTTCGATCGGCCCCGCATGGAAAAACTTCTTGCCGAATTTCAGCAAATGGTAATTGACCTGAATCGCAATGGTATTGCCCATGGTGACCTTCAGCATGGCAATATCTTGGTGTCTGAGCAAGGACTTAGGCTTGTCGACTATGATGGCATGTATGTGCCAGGGCTTGCCGGTTGGAACAGTTTGGAGTTGGGCCACAGAAACTACCAACATCCAAAGAGAACCGGTGCTCATTTCGGGCCGTATTTGGACAACTTCTCTATAGCTGTAATTCAAACTTCGCTTCGCTGCATACTGATAGATCCTGCGCTGTGGGATCTCCACAAAGGAGGCGATGAGTGTTTGCTGTTCCGCAGAGAAGATTTTGAAAATCCTGCAGACTCGGCGACATTTGCACACCTTCGTGGTCACAGTTCTCAACAGATTCGCCATGCAGTCCAAGAGTTGGAGCAACTGATCAAGAAAAGACCTGATGAAATTTCATTGCCTTCGCCAATGTGTGACGGGCAAATTGACGATATGTCGCTGGTGCAATCTGTCTCTGCGGCAGATCCTGCTGCTCCACGTCAACGCAAGTACAAGCGTGAAAGTGAAAGCACTCCAACTGAGGCTTCCACTGTACACGTATCGCTCGGTGAGGAAGAGCCTTGGTACATTCAACAAGCTCGCACCGGTGTCTCCGGTTCTGCGCGAAGTGCGACATCTCCGCTGCACACCACTGGAACATCTCAAGGTCTGACTTCGCCAGGTTCGACGCCACTTGTTCCGCCGCCACTGGGTCGTGTGATCAGCCACAATGTCATGTCGGCTCTGGTGTATGTACCATTCTTCTATCTGAATCTCATTCTTCCGATTTATCTTTTGATCACTGAGCCAAAAAGCAATCGAGTTGTACGATTTCATGCATGGCAAGGGCTATTTCTCACATTGTCGAGCGCTGCTGCTGCACTTGTGCTGGGGATTTTCGACATTGTCAAAAATAATCCTGCAGCCGGGATTTGCTATCTGTTGGTTATGTTTGGCATCTTTCTTTTGTCGATTCGCGCAGGATTTCTCGCTTTCAAAGGCAAGAAGTTCAGGATACCGATCGTCGGTCAAATTGCTGACCGATTGCCATAGTCCGTAAGCGTTGCCGTGGTGGGCGCAACTATGGAGTCGCAGCTTTCTGCGGTGCCGGCCGTGGTGTCTGCGCTGCGTGGTGCTCTTCAGCAAGACCAGCACGCGGGCTTGCTGCAGGAGCACACAGAAGCAGATCTGATCCTTTCCATTTGCTCTTGAGCACGGGTGTTTGCATCACACCGCGTTCGCGTAGAACTTCTTCGCGCACTTTATCCTTCATGTTCTCGAAGGCTTCTCCCAGTGTTGTCTTGTCACCTTTCAGCTTAAGCGAATGAATCA
>CAZCZI010000095.1:0-13301 GCA_964503045.1 uncultured Candidatus Obscuribacterales bacterium | reverse complement strand
TCGAAGGCTTCTCCCAGTGTTGTCTTGTCACCTTTCAGCTTAAGCGAATGAATCAGGTGGCTGGTGAATACACTGTTGGGATAAGCTTTTGATTCCCAAGAAACTTCGCTTGGTGAGCTCGAAGAGATAACCAATTGTCCTGTGCCTTGTGCAATCGATTCAGCATCGAGGTTGCCGGTGCGATTGATTCCCTTGCTGCCGGGATCGGCTGCACCGCTGTGGCAGGCATCGAGAATTACAACGACGCGATCTGAATGCACGCGACCTTTGATGATGCGTGCGAGATCTTGCATTGGAATTCCAGAGGCGTACAGACTGTTGACGTCAGTGTCATAGGCGAGCAGGTAGTTGACGCCGCCGACATCGAGATCTGATGGGCTTCCGTGACTCGATATATAGATCACCACCAGGTCGTCCGGATTGGCGACACGGGGCAACCATTTGTCACCGAGTTCTGACAAAATGCGTCCGCGAGTTGCTTGTTCGTTTACCAACAACTTCACGTGATCTTTCTGGAAGTTACCTTCTGTAGTTAAGAACTTATAAAAGTCTTGAGCATCTTTAGATGGGTAGTTTAGATTCAGTTTTGAATCTTGGAATGAACTGATACCAACAATCAACGCCCACTTGTCTTTGACTGGACGATTGACGATCGTCGCGGCTTCTTCAATTGCTTGACTGGCTTTGTCCGGAGTCGTGATTGTTTCTGCGATCGTATCGGTTGCGTTCTTGACTGGAGCTTCTGGTTTGTTCGGAGTCGCAGGCTTGTCCGGAGTCGCAACTGCGACCTGATTTTTTTGCTTGAGACGTTCAGTTTCTGCTTGCAGGCGAGCCAGTTCTTTCAGCTGCTTTTCTGCTTGCTTCTGTTCTCTTGCAAGCGCTTCTGCTTCGCGCTTTTCTTTGAGTGCTAATTCGAGTTTCGCCTTTTGTTCCTTCAGCTGCTCAGCTTGTGCCTTTCTCAAATCTGTTGGGCTGGGCGGCGCAATCTGCCCTTCTTCCGGTTTCTTTTTCTCTTCTTCAGCCTTGGCTAGTTTTTCGGCTTCCAACTTTTGAATGCGCGCGATTTCTTTCTCGGAGTATTCTTTGTTGGCTCTAGCAACTTGAAGTGATGGGTCTAGTCTCAGCGCATCGCTATAGTCTTTGATTGCTTCTTCGTGCTTGCCTTGGTTTGAGTACAAAAGGCCTCGACTGAGGTAATAGCTTCCTTTTGTTCCATCCAATTGAATTGCTTTGTTGAGATTGTCGATTGCCATCGAAAAGTCTTTCAGACCATGGAAGGCAATACCCAGCCAGTAGTAAGATTCGGCGCGATTTGGGTTGAGGCGAATCGACTCGGTGAGAGGTTTCAAGGCTTCGGCAAAGTTACCTGTTTGGTATAGGCGTTTGCCTTTCTCCATCAGTGTCGCCTCATTGTCATACCAGTCGGCGCGAACAGGAAGTGTCGCGGCGATCAAAGCGAGACTCAATAGAGCAGTTGGCACTGCGAGCCGGCCCCGTTTCATTTACCTATAACCTCCAGCGTTTGAGGGACCAAGTCAAAATGGCTCCCTCAAAATTCTATTAATGATTCACTTACTGGATATTATCGCGAAATTAGGGCGGCGTCCCAAAAAGACAACGGCTCCCGATAATGCCTCGGAAGCCGCGTTTATTGCTCGGTTCGACCGCTTTGGGTTAGCCTGGTTTTTTGTCGCCGCCTTGATGGTGCTTCATCATGCGTTTGCCCATGCCGCCGCGCATTCCGCCTTTGAGCATGCGGGTGTGCAGCTCTTTGCGTTGCGTTTCGGTGAGTACATCTAGCTTCGCGAGGTCATTATCGAGCTTCATGTTGGCGAGATCGGCTTTGGCTGCGTTTATTTTGTTTTGCAGGTCGTGAGCCTTCTTCGCATCGGAGCTCGTGCCCGCCATTACGTCCATCAGATGGCGCTTAAGGCTTCCCAGTTCGACCATTTTGGGACCGACTTTGTCAAGAAACTGATTCTTCAAATCATGCATCTTTTCTAGCTGTTCGTCTGTGAGGTCGAGTCCGGCAAAGCAACCGCCACCCATCATTGGGCAACCGCCGCGCATTCCGCCTCTTCCCATCATCATCGGGCCGCCGCGCATTCTGAACGCGTCAAGGGCAGGGCCTTCGATGCCGAGCGCAAAACCGGCGACGTCTTCGCCGTCTGGAGGCATAGCCGCGACTTCAAATGCTTCAATCATCAAGGCTTCAGGCGGCGGAACTGCAACCATGAAGTCATCCGGAGGCCCCGGTGGTTCAAAACCTGGGGGTGGACCGTCGGCTGGTCCGGGCATTGCCGATGGCGGACCCGGTGGCGGGGCGTCCTGGGCAAATGCCGGCACGCCGGCCAGTGCGATAAGGCTGGCCAAGCTCAAAAGTATTGGCTTTTTGCTAATTGCGGTCATAGAGAATCTCCTTTGCGGGTCGACATCTGTCCCGTGTGGGGCTCATTGCGCTCCCATTTTGTGTGCACCGAGTGGTTGGTCGGAGCTCTTCACCTATTGATCTATTGCCCAGTTGCAATGGGTTATTGTTTACTTCAAGGCTGCGGGCAGGGATCGATTTAAGGTAGTTTGCCAACCGATATAGATAAAACGTTTGAGACCCCTAAAAAGTTCAATCAAAAATTGAATATGAGAAACATTTCATAAAATCAAAGAAAGCGGGTTGTAGTCCGGGTTGAGCCGCCGCGATGCAGTACGATAGTGCTTCCATGCAAGAAATCGAACCAAAACCCCAGTCAAAACCTGATTCCGGATCTTCTTCATCGGTAAGGGCGACCAATTTCCGTTGGGTCATTATTTTCCTGGCGTTTTTGATAACGCTGGTGAATTACATGGACAGAACCGCTCTCTCCTTTGCCATAAAACCAATCAAAGAAGAATTCGGTTTGACTGATGAAATGTTCGGCAGTATTCAGTCGGCATTTAGCATCGGCTACATGGTCATGACCTTGGGTGGTGGCATTCTTGTCGATTGGTGGGGACCACGAAGAGTGTGGTCCTGTGCGGCAATTCTCTGGTCTGCATGCACATGTTTGATGGGAACAGCCAATCATTTTTGGATGATGTTTGGGTATCGTACGATGCTTGGACTGGCAGAAGGACCGCATTTCCCATCGCTGACAAGAGTGGTGGCAGATTGGCTGCCTTCATCTGAGCGTGCCCGCTCGACTGCACTTGGATTGATGGCTGTGCCGCTTGCCATGGTTATCGGCGCACCGCTCATTACCAACTTGATTATTCATTTCGGTTGGAAAATCATGTTTTTGATTCTTGGCGGACTCGGCGTGGCTTGGGCGTTTATCTGGTTTGCCGTGTATCGCGACTATCCTGAAACTTGCAGACATGTTTCTGATTCAGAACTTGAATACATCCGTGAAGGAAAAATCGGCGGGCGAGAGAAACAAGACCATGAACTTCGCTCGCACTCGCTGAGTACGGGTTCAACCACCTGGCGTTTCATGCTGTTGAATCCTTCATTGCTAGCAAACAATGTGGCGTTTTTTGCATTCGGATATTTGTTGTTTTTTGCCACCACGTGGCTGCCGGGATATTTCGAAATGACTTATCACCTCACACTCAAAAACGTTGGAGTGTTTTTGATCGCGCCATGGCTTACGGCGGCGATTTTGCTTGCTAGTGCCGGCTGGTTGTCTGACTACCTATGGTTGAAGACTAAGAGTCTGCGCACGGCAAGAACCCACATGATTTGGGTCTGCCAATTGCTTTCAGCGCTGGCGTTTGTTCCTATTCTTTTCTCACCGACATTGGAAGTCGCGCTTATCTCGATTTCGCTTGGTGTGGGCATTGGTATGATGCCGAATGCCGCGTTCTATGCTATTAACTGCGATCTGGCAAAGGACCGCGCCGGAACAAGCATCGGCTTGATGGATTGCTTCTTTGCACTGGCAGGAATCTTGGCGCCGTACCTAACCGGCTATTCCAAGACGCACACCGGCGATTTCCGAGTTGCATTCGGATTGCTCATCCTGTTTAGTTTGGTCGCGGTGGTTGCTGTGTTGCTGATGCAAAAACCTGATGAATCGTTAGATGCTTCTGGATCGACTCCCAATTCGAAGGCTTGATTTCGAAATGCACAAACACTCTCACTCGCACAAACATTCGCATAGTCATTCTCAGGCAGGAGCGACTCTAGACAAGCCTGACTTTGGAATGTTGATGGAGCTTCTCGATCCTTCTGCGGAAATGGTGGTTCTTGATGCTGCTACTGGCGGAGGTGCAACTGCTCGATTCATCTCACCAAGAGTAAAGAGGGTGGTCGGGGTCGACAGCTCGCCTGATGCAATTGAAGAAGCGAAAGAAATGGTGGCGAACAATGCCATCCAGAACATCGAGCTGCACGTGATGAGTGTTGACGCCATGAAGTTCGAAAGCAAGCAGTTTGATGCCGCTACATGCAGACTTGCGACACATCACTTGGACGACTTGGCCGGCTCTCTGAAGGAGATCAAGCGTGTTTTGAAAGGCGGTGGCAAGCTGGTGATTGTCGATCGAGTCGCACCTGAAAATTCCGAGCAAAGCTCATTTATTCATAAGATTGGTAAGTTGAGAGACTGTACTTTTACCAAGCTTTTTACCTTCGGCGAATGGAAACAACTTCTTACCGAGGCAGGCTTCAAACTGACTCAGAAACGACCTTTCCGTGAGACCATCATTGTGCCCGATTGGCTCGATAGATCTCCGCTCAGCGATGAAGAAAAAGTACGCATGTACGCTGCATTTGACGAGACCTCACAGACGGTGCGCGATCACTTCTTGATTGACTTCGACAAAAATACAGGGCGAGCATACAGCATTACCGACGATAAGGCGGTGCTGCTTGCTATTGCTAACGACGATTAAAGTTTAGGTACCACAGAAGAACAGGAGTTGAAGATGAGACGACGAATTTGCACTTTCATTTTAGTGGCGACGAGTGCTTACTCTGTTATGAGCCCTCTTCACACCTCAGCCCAGAGCAGCGTCGCAGTGCCAATGCAAGACACGTTCGATGCTCCTTCAAAAGGGCTGGCAAAGCAAGTTCAAATCGATTTAGAGAAGGCTGCATTCGGCACTTACTCTAAAGAAGGCGAGTTTACTGAGACGTCGAAAGTACCGCTTGAAACCGGACAGGCTTATGGCTGGAAGCTGAAGCTGAAACAGTTGCAGCCGAACGCAAAAATCAAATGGAAAGAAGAATTTATTCTGCCTGCCGCACCAAAGAAATGGGGCGGAGAAGACACGAATGTTTCGAAAGACAAAACTACGAATGTGACGGAGCGGGAAGTCGAGCCGACCAACGGATGGATCGGACATGCGTGGGATGTAGCAGAAGGTGATCCACCTGGAAAGTATGTGATGAAAATCTACATCAACGATGTGCTGATGAAAACTTTCAAGTTTCAAGTTAAGTAGCAAGTAGCCTAAGTTAAACGCGCAGTCCTTGACTGTCGATGACTTCCAATAGCTGCTTGAATGATTGGCAACCCTTGTCTTCAAAGTCAAGCGAGTTAGCCGTCTCCATGCACTTAGCAGCTTTCTCGATGTTCCAATGAATAATATAAATCGTGGCGAGACCTAACCATGCATTTATGTAATTGGGATTGATTTGTGTGGCTTTCTTGGCCAATCTCTCTGCTCGTTCGATATCACCATCAAAAAGCACGAGTCGTGAAAGTCCGACGTAAGGCCACTCGAAGTCGGGATAGTCACGCACGAGATCTTCTAAAGTTGCCTTTGCTGCTTCTTCTTTGCCGACCATTTGCAGTTGTCGTGCTTCCATGTTTCTACGAGAAGCATCAAGCGGCACCGATTTTACGGGCGCCTTTGTCTTGAGATAACGAACTGCCTTGTATCCATCTGCTGATGCAGGTGCGATCTTTCGTGCTTGTTCCAAGCACTTTCTGAGCTGTTCGGGTAAACCGAGTCGCTCATACTGCAGTGCCATTTTCAGATATTGTGCTTGCGATAATCCTTGCGGAATTTCCTTTGTCGGCAGACCGATACCCGGCAACACCAAGTCTTCCATTACTTTGTCGAATGAATCTCTAGCCAGCGACTTTACGGTGGAGAAAACTCCTTTCATGCTGTCTTTTGCTGTTTTGATCGCTGCAAACTTGTCCAATGCTTGATCGGCTTGAGTGACACCGTAATCAATCAAGCTGTTGACGGTATCGCCGATGCCTTCGGCTGTATCTTTGAGGAAAAACGTGCTCTCTAAAACAGTAAGTGCAATCTTGGCTTGCTTCTGTCCCTCTAACAGCGACTTCGAATTAGGGGAGTCGGCAATGGCAAGGCGCATGGCTTTTGTCGATTGCGTGTACCAGCCTAAAAAGAGATATCGATACTGCAGTTTCACATATTCTCTAGTCGCTAGTCCTGACGGCACTTCTTTGGGGGGTAACGCCATTTCACTCTCCGAACAGAGCTTCGATGTTCATACTCTACTCAAGTTTAATCGGAAAGTCACTTTTTGGCTGCCTCCAAGAGCATTCCGATTGGCCCAACAGGAGCCGCAATTGAAAAACCGATTAGTGCGCTTCTTGCAAACAAATGAAAATCCAAATCCATGCTCAAGTCCTCGATAGAATGACAAACACTAAAGGTGAGTCAGTTTCGATTATTGGTATTGGTTTTTTTGTTTTCGACTAGTTTGCTGTCGTGAATTTTGAGAGCTGTTCCTACAACTTCCTTGGGGCTGGAAAGAACAATTGTGGTGCGTGTCTTGAGCACACCCAGACCACTTTTGATTTCGCTTAAGAGCTCTTCTAACTGGGCTGTTCCTTCCATGCGAACCTTGAGCAAGTAGTCGAAGTCACCAGTTATGTGGTGGCACTCCAAAACTGATGTGTGCTGTGCAACTGTGTCTAGAAACTTGCTGCGCATTTGCGGGTGTTCTAGCGTGACCTCCAAAAAGGCTGTTAAGTTGAGGCCGACTTTGGATGGATCGACTAGGGTGGTGTAACCTTTGATGATTCCTCGGTCTTCGAGCTTTCTGACTCGTTCGGCGCATGAAGGTGCGGACAGTCCAAGCTTTACAGCGAGATCCGACCAAGGAGCACGTCCATGTTCCGTCAGATAAATGAGAGCTCGAAGATCAAGTTCGTCCATTGTTTTGGTTTTGAATCGAAGGTTGTTTAGCTTATTGTCCTAGGATAGCAAAGCAAGGTCAAGATTCTTGTAAGTTTTCGTAACCTCGACCGTTGAAATTCGCAGCAACAAATACGCACATTTTTAATTGATGCGTTCATAATGAATATGGAGGTTCCTATTTCTTAGTTAGGAGAAAGCCACCTTATGATGGCATGGATTATGGGCGCGATCATCTTTTTCGTGATCGGCTTTGAATCGGAAGTGATTGCTGACGCATTGTGGAATGCTCAACAAGGGGCGCAAGCATCGCGCGCCGAGGCTTTAGCGAAGTATGTATTTCAAGAGGCAAGCGTTGTTTCTGAATGGAACGCTCTGAGGCCAATGGTCTTTACGTACACCGTCAAAGGGCAAACGCACCAAGTAAATTACAACCCACGCAGTGAAGAGGAGACCCGAGTCGTCCAACCACTGCAGAAATTCTCCGCGCTCTACATTTACTACAATCCTAATAACCCTGAAGACGTAATTCTGGGACCGACTCATGATGATGCGATTGCCCAGGTGCGAAAAGGCACTCGAAAACGTCCTAAAACTAAGATGCCGGAAACCATCAAGAATGTTTGCTATGTCATTGGCGCTTTCTGTTTGATTGTCGGTGCATACAAGATGACCCAGCAAGGCAACGTGGGCCGCCGCCGGTAAGTGATCGTCTCCGGTAGTGTTTAAAGAAACTACCTAACTCTTCTTGCCAACCAAAGATCTGTCTTTTTTGGCTAGATCGTCTTTGCCGAGCTTCTCGTAGCATTCGGCGCGATTTTCGTAGACTTCATCAGAATCGAGACCGAGCTCTATGGACTTGGTGAAGTCATCGACAGCGTTTTGGAAGTGCGACATCTTCTTCAAAGCTGTGCCTCGTCTCAAAAATAGGTCTGGCTTTCCTGGAGTTGCCCGGATTAGTTTGTCTAGATCATCAACTGCGCTTTCATACTTCGCTAATTTGACTAAAGCTTCAGACCTCAAGAAGAGTGCTTCCGGTGTGTCCGGGGTTAGCCTAAGACAACGCGAGATGTCATCAGCCGCTTGTTGGTATTCACCTAGCTTGAGATGGGACGTGCCTTTTCCCAGATAGGCAAGAGCCATGTCAGGCTTGGTCTCTATTACTTCCTCGTAGCGAGATATGGCTTCATTGTGCCTGCCGCTTGAAGTGAGTGAAAGCGCTTCTGCAAAGACTTGGTCGGCATCTATTGCTTGAACTTTGGACTTATCGTGAAAAACACTGCCATCCATGTCAGTCGAGTCTTGAAGCCGTTTCTGCAAGTCGTAAAGCTCTTGATACCAGGCTCGGCTTTGGGTTGTTCCGTCCCAAATTTCCTTTAGCTCTGACTTTGCTCCTATCTGCTTGACCACCTTCAAAGCCATCTGAACAACTTCATTGCCGGCAACGAAATTGCTCTTCTTTAGCCAAGCGGTGGCCATGTCGGGCATGTCTTTTGACGCCATGCCGCGGGCGGCGGCAACTAACTCTGCCGCAACAAGCGCCTTTTCGCAGTCAGGTGATTGAGGATAGCCATTGGGATGAAGCTTAGCGACCTCAACCAGAGCACGGAAGATCGATGCGGTCTGATTGGTTCTGATTATGTTGGCGAGCCACTCCAGTGCCTCGTCGTTTGCGAAGATTCCTACGTTCCACTCATCGCCCATGGCGTAGCTTTACCTGTGCTTTAATGCTCTATAGCGTCTGTATTTACAGCGCTTATATGGTAGGGCCTTTTGGCTCAGGTCGCAACACGCGGCTAAAGAAATCTCATGCAAAGTGACAGTTACCCGGATAAAACTGGTGACACGCGAAGCCAATACACGAGGAAATAAGTGAACAACTTGCCGAACATGAAAGTGGCATCAATGGCGCTTGCAACAGTTTGTCTGTCTCTCAATCTGCAAGCGCAGGCGCATGAGCACTCAAAATCAGCGAAGTCTTTTCATGGCGTAGCTGACTACTATCACTCGAAATTTCACGGGCGGAAAACGGCATCAGGTCAGATTCTCGATCAAAAGCGCCTGACGGCCGCACATCGCACTTTGCCATTTGGCACCAAGGTAAAGCTTCGCAACAAGCGCAATGGCAAAGAGTGCGTAGTCACCATAAACGATCGTGGTCCCTTTACACCCTCGAAAATTATTGATGTGTCGCAAGAAGCGGCACGGCAAATGGATTTTCTGATTTCCGGTACTTGCCAGGTCGAGTGCACAATCATCGACGATTAAGTAGACTAACAGCATCTTGCTTAGGAAAAGCCTGATGCGCAGCTATATCAAAATCGCTATCTTGAGTGCGCTGTTAATTGCGCCGATTGTGATTTGCATTGGATTTGTGAATTGGTGTGGAGTCGATGTTCCATACTGGGATGATTGGGCATTCGTCAAATTCTACGCTGCTGTAAAGCAAGGACAGCTAGGCGTTTGGCAGATTCTGTCCATTCAACATTTGGATCATCGCATTTGTGTTCCATTTTTGTTGATGGCTTGGTTGAGCGATCTGACTAAAATGAATATGGTTGCGATCATGTATGCGACCGTATTCACCATGGTTTTAACTGCACTTCTCTTTTTTAGAATCATTTGGGAAGGAACGGTCGAGACTGCTGCAAAAGACAAGACATCGGCTTTGGCAAATGCAATGTTTGTGGCGCTTCCGGTTGTGTGGCTCACTCTTAGTTTGAGGCAATGGGAAGTCGTATCTTGGGCGTTCATGGTGCAAACCGTACTGCTTGCATTTTTCTCGACGCTCACATTTTGGGCTCTCGATAAATATGAGAGCAGCAAGTATGCATTGCCCGGCGCACTTCTTAGTGGTCTTTTGTGCTCCTACACATATCTCAACGGGCTTTTGGTTTGGCCAATCGGGCTTGGACTACTTGTCGGAAAGCATTGGCATAAGCGCGAAGAACGCAAGCAGATTGCAAGCTCTGCATTGACTTGGTGTGTGACAGGTTTGGTTGTGCTTACCAGCTACTTTTACAACTACGAACGATGGGCCTCGTCGATGAGTGTAGGCGAAATTGCATTTGATGCCAACAAGCTGGTGATTTTCTTTGCCGGCTGTCTGGCCAATCCTTTGACCACAGATCATGTGAGCGCGGTGTCCATAGGAGTTGCGCTGTTTATGCTGATTTGTGCGTTGGTGTTTTTTGTAAGAAAACAGCAAATAGTGGTTGGTAGGTCTAATCTCTTGTGCGTGGCCATTTTTCTGTTTGGCTTTCTAACTGATGCAATGATTGCAGTCGGTCGCGTCGGGCTTGGCTTTCACACGGCACTGTACTCACGCTATAGCCCGCTGTGCATTCTTACGATTGTTGGTCTATATATGCTGATTGTGCAAGTGCGATTTGAAAAAGCAAGTCACCGATTTTTCATGCTTGGAGTGATTTCTACTCTGATGTGCATCGGAATTGCAGGCGGGTGTGCTGAAGCAAACATAAACGGCATAAACGTGCGCAATGCCAGGCTTGTGATGGCTAACAGTTTGCGCAATTACGAGTTGCAAAACGTGCAGTCAATGATCGATCTTCACCCGACAGGAAGAGCACTGGAATACGCTCGATTCCTTCAATCGAGAATGCTCACTGTCTTTAGTGCCAAATCGCCGGCTCCTGTTGCGGCTGACGCTCCCGATCAGGATTTCTATTGTCGCCTGGAAAAGATAAATGATATGCAGATTCCCCAACCACCAAATGTTGCCACTGTTGATGTGCAGCCGCAAAAGGTTAAGGCCTTGCGTATAAAGGGTTGTGCGTTCGATATGAAAGCGCGCAAGGCGGTTGGAAGTGTAGTTGTTGTTGTCGACGGAACTACTGAAATTCCAATGGCGTATGGTCTGACTCGCACCGATATAGAAGATTCATTTCACGCTCCAAGCCTTGCAAATACCGGATTCGAAGGTGCATGCAATCTTGAGGCGGTGGGAACAGGTACTCACGCGATCTCTCTAAAGATAGTATCGAGCGATCGCACCCACTGTCACCGCACCGAACCGCTGGTCAGGCTGAACATTCAATAGATTTGGGATTTGCGATCAGGCGCTTAACCTCAGTGGGGGCAGACTTAACGCAATCGTTACGGTGGCTCGAGTTGCTGACCGTAAGGGAGATACAGCCTTTGCAAGGCTCTCAGGCGTGGTTTGCGGCACTTTCCAAATTTTGATTGTGTGATAAAACAGTATCAGGTCCACAGCCGAGTGTGATGGAAGCCGCATGAAAGCGGTTTCTTTCTAGCGCGCGACTAAGGAGTGGAAGTGATCGGTACAACTTTAACTTTGAAATTGCTCATCGCTTGACCTGGCGCTGAGCATTTCGTTTTGTGAAACCTAACATGTGATTCGCTAACGTCTGACACTGACGGCGCGGCGCTTTGATGCGCAATGCCTCCGGTGATTCGGATGCACGATCGCGCCTAGATAGGACCCGTTTTCGATGATTAATACTGCACCATATCCGATATTAGCTGCGGCGGTACTCATAGGACTGCTCAGCGATCTTTTGTTTCACGACAGCATCGCCACATTGGCGCCGGTTGGCTTGAGCGTTCCTGTTTGGAACCTTATCTTTGCTGCCTTTTTGCTGTTGCTTTCCAGGCAACTGAAACGACATGAAAATCTCCCGAAGGGATTGTGGTTTTTAGTGCCATCTGTTTTGTTTTCTTTGGGACTGGCTTTTCGTGATTCAAACACACTGAAGTGCCTGGATTTGCTTGCTATGGCGTTGTGCATTTCTCTTGCCTCCGCCTCGATGCAAGGCATTAGAGTCGCCTTGAGCGGCTTTACGACTTACATTGCTTCTCTTTCGGTCTTTCTGTTTAACATCGCGCTTGCCGGAGCGTTTTACTTCCTAGGAGATCTGTTTGCTGCAGAGCCCATTCCTGAAAAATACAGAAAGTGGACTGCGGCAATACTTAGGGGGGTGGCGTTATCTGTTCCGTTTGTCTTGGTATTCAGCGTTCTTCTGATGAGCGCCGATGCGAAATTCGAGCACTTAATCGGGCGTTGGACACACCTAGACTATGCCACGGTGTTCGGACATATTGGACTGATGCTTGCCTGCACATGGCTTGCCAGTGGGTACTTGAGAGTAACGTTTACTCAACCTGTTATCTCGTTGACGCCGCTGAATAACGTTTCTCAAGGCCGTTTTACTCTCGGTCTGACCGAGTCGAGCATTACGCTGGGAATATTGAACGCACTGTTTGCTGTCTTTACCGTAGTGCAAATTCCGTACTTCTTCGGCAGTGTAAGCTCGGCTGCATGCGCCGAATACGCACGTAGAGGATTCTTCGAGTTGACCACGGTCGTAGCGCTGGTTTTGCCGATGTTGTTGACGTTGGATTGGATGGTTAAGCGTGAAGGAAGAAACCAACAACTAATCTTCAAAGGGCTTGCTGCAATCCAAGTTTTGTTGATGGGTGTGATTACCGTTTCAGCAATGCACAAAATGCATCTCTATCACCACGAGTATGGGTTGACCGAACTTCGAGTTTACACAACCGCTTTTATGGGTTGGCTGGCTACAGTGCTCGTCATCTTTTGTGTGACGGTGTTGCGCGATAAACGGCAAAACTTCGCCTTTGCAAGTTTCATATCTGGTCTGGTGTTTATTGCCGGATTGCACCTGGCTGATCCCGATGCACTGATCGTACGCACCAACATCGCCAGGGCTCAAGAAGGTAAACCATTCGATGTGACATATGTCTTGTCGCTCAGCAATGATGCTGTCGAACCTCTTTTGAAAGACTTGAAGAAACTCAACGAAGAAGACCAGAGAAAGGTCGCCGAGGCACTTCTTTCCGGCTATGCAAGATGTTGGAAAGTTGACTGGCGATCTTGGAATTACTCAAGATGCACCGCCGCCCGTGCCGTCTACAGACGTCTCGCCAGGCTGAAAAGCGTGACTCAAATCGCGAGACAACCGGACATGTCTTGCGCCCTGGCAAGCCGTTAGACCTCCTTGCGGCTGCCAACCTGAAGCGAGAGGCGAGACCGGGACGATGCTCTAGGGCATGGTCCCGGTCGAGCATAGGTGATGCCGCCGTTAATTTCGCATGACGATGAGCTGCACACGACAAAGCTTCCCGAGTTTCTTTCAAGCGATGTGATTAACGGAAGTTATTAGTGGCGGAAAACTGAAATGATCCGCCGCCGGTTTATGCCAAGA
>CAZCZI010000094.1:23714-26892 GCA_964503045.1 uncultured Candidatus Obscuribacterales bacterium | reverse complement strand
AGAAACCCGTTTAATCCCAAAGTCACTGTGTAAATCCACAGTCTTTGAAGCAATGAGCAAGAATTATCTGTAAGCGCAACCAACTGTTTGTTCATCAATGCAAACAGAAAATTGCGAGTCATTCGTGCGTAAGCGCGAAGTTCTGCGCGCAACTACTTAGTGCACAAATACACCCGACTCCAAATGCGGTAGATTCCCTCTTCCCGGTTTTCCACCAGCATGCCGAATGCCAATTGTTCGCGCTCATAGTCACCATCACCGCCAATGACTCCATGGAGCTCGTATGGGTAAAGCTCATTTTTTGGATTGTACCGGTGGATCTCCATCAGATTGAAATACCAAAGTGCCTCTGCAACACACACTCTCTGCTCCACACACCCCTCAGCAAAACTTTCATAGAATTGGTGCATTGCCGGCTTGCAAATGATCCTCAATTGTTCCAAATAATAGAGTCCATCTTCGCGCTTGCCATAAACCTCTTGGTCTTCTACAAAGGTTGTGAAAATTGCCGCATATGTTTGCTCTTCGGATCGAATATCGAGTGAGTAGACAGCCGAATAAAAATCGTCCTCATCATCGCCTTCACCAAAATAGATTAGATCACCGGCAGCCTTCCCCGCTTTCACATTCGCGTCGCTTTCATTGAGCGCATCTTGTTCAGCAAGAAATTGCCCGAGATACCCGCCGCCAATAGAAAAGGGTGTGACGATGATTGGACCCACCGTCGTCGCTTCTACCTTACCAATTCCGGATGCCGGCAGAATTCGAGTCAAAGAGCCATCGTCGTATCTAGGTGCATTGCGCATCGCCGGCAAGTCATTGAACAGTGACGCCCGCTTGTCGGCAGGAATCGGTCCAAAGAGATGCACGCCATGAAGTATTTCGGAGTCGAACATATTGAGTGAATTGACTTGATCTGAACTAGTACAGAAATCGCATTATACAAACAGAACGACCCTCGGGAAGGGACCGAGAGTCATTCGTGTCGTTTGAAAAGTGCGCACTTTTGAACGCTGTGGCAACGCGTTCGATTACGACTAGATAAAACTATTAGAAGCAGGTTGCGACCATACAGCTCAAACCACTCTGCGCCTTGCCGCCTACTTTTTTGTGGGCATCAGTGTTCTTCAACTCTTTGAGTTTCGGCATAGCCTTTCGAGTCCTCGACTGCGACTCTTCTTTCTTTGCATTCTTGTCGCTTTTCTTCTCGTTCATGCTTCGCACTCCTGACTTTTACTGGGCTGTGATGATGAGTGGTTTCGGTTTAATTCACTCTGGCTTGTCGTTTGTCTCCGGCTTACTTGTCGGTAACTGCCACTAGGTGCCAACAAGACAATCCTAGTTTCTAAGCCTGAGGAAAGTGTGAGGAACCCAAATCCCGCACAGACATTAGCTTTCTACTCTTGAGATTGCCGGCACGAGATGTTAGGCTCTTTGCCTCAAAACTCACAGGAGCAAGGCAATGCGTTGCGCACTTCACATCCTTTTGTTGCTGGTACTATGCCAACCACTGCCAGGGCTGGCGAAACACAACGATCAAAACACCTCAAACAGTCAAAACGGTACTAATTCCGGCGAAAAGGTGTGGCAGGCGGAAGAATGGGTAAAAAATAAAACTTCCCCCTGGTTGTCCGAGGCGGACAATCAGACAGAAAAGAAGAAACACTCTGGTCCGGTGCGGTCTCTGTTGAAGGGAACGGCCAAGGAGCTTGGTGCCAGCTTTGAAGGTATGGCGAAGGACATGGTTTTGGTGTTCTCCGTGCAGGACATCGACCCTTATGAAAAGAAGGGCCCGCCGAAAAATCGCACAGCCATCGTCTTAAAATTCAATTTAGTGGATGGCACGAGTTGCTATCTGCGCCGTTTTCCAGATGGCAGCTATGCAATCGAAGACGGTTTTGCAAACGGAACAGTATTGATTCCTCGCATGCAAACTCAAGATTACCTCGTGAAATATCCAAACGGCGTTGAAGGCAGGATGTTCAAAGACAGTGCAGGAACAATCACGATCTATCGCCCAGACAACAGTGTTACCACCGTAGCAAAGACACCGTCAGGAGGCTACAAGGTGCATAACACCAAGATGGGTTACGTGGGTGACGCGCGTCCGGATGATACCGGTCTCAACTACGAGCTGGGCACCTGGTAAGTAAGTAAGTAAGCAAGTAAGTAACCATCACGAAAGCAAAGAAAAAACATTCATCGGAGAAAGCACAATGAAGTCCAAAGTTTTAATCGGAATTGCAGTTGCATCCATAATTGGATTGTACAGTCACGCCGCCACAGCTCAAGGGCAGCCGCAAGTCTCCGTGGTGAATCTAAATGTGCAGCAAGGACAAAACGGACAACAGCTTGTTCTCACTCCGCGTGGATTTCTAGTGCCGCTCCCGGGCGCCGGAGTAGACAGCAACGTTGTCCAGATTTACATGGGCAGCACAGGGGGATTCTGGTATGTCGATCGCTCCGGACAAACCATAGATCTCACGGCGTACGTGCAACAAGTGAGAGCACAAACCGATCAGGCACTGAAGACGACGCCACCGCAGTATGCGCCCTATGCCTGCGCACCGCCGGCACAATCAGCGCCGGTTCAGCAAACGGCACCAGTTCAATACACGCAGGGCAATACGAATAATACCGGCAGTGGTGCCAACACAGCGATTACGGCAGCAGCTGCAGGCGCCGGCGCCATGCTCGGATCTGCAATCACGAATGGCGCTTACTACAACAATGTTCCTTACGGCTCTCCAATGTATTACGGCGCTAATGGCCGTCCCTACTACAATGACGATCGCGGCAACGGTGTTTTCGTAAACGAAGACGGAGACGTGCAGTGGAACAACGTAGCCGCCGCCAAAACAGTTCAAAACAACAAACAGCAAGAACAGCTCCAGCAAGCGAGCCAGTATCGACAACAGCAACAAAGCGCTCGACAATCTCAGTTGTCTTCAGCGGCCCAAGCCTCTGCACCGCCTCCTCAGCAAGCTGCACAACCACAATTCAACCGGGGCGACTATAACGCTCAGCAGAGTCAGAGATTCCAACAACAGCAACAGTGGTATCAAAATCAAACCGCAGATAAGTCTAGAGCACAGGCATGGCAGCAACAATCGGCAGGAGGTAATCCCTTCGTTCGACAATCGGGCGGCGGCGGGCAAGAACGTCAGGCGGGCGAAGG
>CAZCZI010000094.1:6516-23614 GCA_964503045.1 uncultured Candidatus Obscuribacterales bacterium | reverse complement strand
GGCGAAGGTGGATTTGCAAGTGGTCGAGAACAACGTCAAGGCGGCAGGGCCGCCGAAGGTGGCGGACGATTCTCAGGCCGCGAGGGCGGCGGGCGACGTCGAGGACGCTGAGGCGGAATTGAGAGACGCACTCGCATCATAGGCGCATACCATTGATTGAATCCGGTCTAAAGCCGAAAAAAACTCATATTCTGATCTGCCTAATCGCCTCCTTGGTGCTGGTACTTCCTGCATATTCGAATGGAGAAACATCCACTTCGGCACCGTTGCGTGGACTAGACTCAAGTAGCAATGCCAATGCCAATGCAAATGATAATTCCAGCGCGACGGCACCGACAGCATCGACGACTTCAGCAGACGCCCCGGACGCTCCTGTCTTTTCCAACTCCATTAAGAGAGTTGTTCCGCCAGACCCGGGTGTCGTATCTGCTAGGTCGCGCGTTCTGAAGCTGCCGGTAGACGCCATGCTCGAAGACCGGTTGCAGATTTCCACCATTGCACCCAAGCTTTTGGTGCCGGTTGGCAAAGAAAAACTGCCGCCTTTGAAACTGGAAGCAAAATACACCGAACCAATTGGTTTGAAAGACGCGCTTACGATCGCGCGGGCAAACAACCTCCCAATACAGATTTCAAACACAAACGTCAGTGAGTCGCGTTACAAGTTATACGGCACCTTTGGTGGTTTCGCCCCGAGCATGTCGATGAACTACACGCCGCAAACACTTTATTCGGGCAACAACACTGTCAAATCGGCGCCTTACTTTTTGACTATGATCTATCCAGTTTTTCTGGGCGGTGGCGCGGTCTTCAATTCGATAGAGCACTTGCATGAGTTGCGCGCGGCAAAACATGCCTATGTGATTTCCGTCAATGACGTGTTGCTCGACGCGTACCTTAAATACTACGACTTAGTGCTCAATTGGGCATTGCTCGATTTGCGCTCGAAGTCACTGGAAGTCGCTGACACGCAACTCTCAATCAACCAAGACATGAAGGTCGCAGGTCTAGGAACAGACTTTGAAGTAATGCAAGCCAAAACATTACTGGCGTTGGAAAAGCAAAGACTGGTGCGCCAAGAGGTCAACTTGCGACGAGCAGCGCTGCAGCTGTGCGTCACCTTAAACAAGAGCGTTCTGGTGAATGTTGTTCCTTCAGAAGGAGTAATCACAAAGCGCCCCCTGGTTGATGAAAGCCAGGGTCCGGAATTGTTGACTGCTTTGGCAATTCAAAACCGTCCGGAATTAGCGCGCTGGGAGGAGATTCGACTGGCAGCGCGAAATGCCGCTCGACTAGCGGCGGCTCCTCTTCTTCCCAGGGCTGCATTTTTCACGAACAATTCAATAAACATTGGCGGTTCTGGCTCAAGCATCATTATTCCAACCGGCGGCGGCAGCGGCTCAGGTGGTATCACCAGCGAAACCACCGGCTCGGCAAACAGCGCGTTTGCTGGGGGCTTCATCCTAAACTGGCTCTTGGCGGGAGCCGGCATCAACGATGCCAGCAACGTCTTGCAGGCGCGCATGAAAGCACGAAAAGCAATGCTCGAAGGGAAGGAAGAACTACTTAGAATCAGTGCACAAGTAAGAGAAGCGTTTAACGAAACAAGAGCGGCCGAGACCGAAATCGAAGTCACAACCGAAGCGGTTGCAGCGGCAGCAGAACAACTGCGCATGGCGACACTTCGCCTGACGCATCAAGTAGGAATCAACCTCGAAGTGGTTCAGGCCGAACGCGACTATATCGATGCCGTCAGTCGTCGAATCGAAGCATTCGTGAATTTCAAAAAGTCTCAAGCGCGCTTGCTGTACGCAACCGGCTTGATATCAGTGGAAACGCTGACCGCCGATCAAGCCCAAAGGTTTCAATTGAGAAAAGGGAAATAGTTTGATGTCGAACTCAATACTCTCAAGACAAGTATGGTCACTATGGTGGATGCCCATTGTTGCCTGCCTTCTGCTTTTCGGCTGCGGCAATAAAGGGCAGGAGAAGTCGGCAGTAGTCGAGCACACCGTTAAGGTCAAACTAAAGAAGCTCGATTTGCAAAACGTGTCATCGACAATCACGTTGGTCGGAGCCATGGACTCGAGAAGCTCGGTTGATTTGTTTCCACGAATAGACGGATATGTCTCAAAGATTGCAGTCGATCCGGGAGACCTGGTGAAGCAGGGACAGCTCATCATTCAAATCGACAGCAACAAACAGGAAGCGGCCGTCGCAGCAAAACGAAGCAGCGTTGAATTGGCGAAGGCGGATTATTCGAAGGAACTGGGACAACTCGGCTCTCTAGAGGCGGAATTAGCCGCGCGACAATCCATGGTCGATTTCAACTCGCTTGAGTATCAGCGCTATTACTGGCTGGAAAAACGAGGAGTGGTGGCTACTTCGACAGTCGATAAGGAAGATCGGGATTTGAAGGTCGCGAAGTCGAGGCTGGCATCTTTGGAGGCGGAAATCACTGCGCAAAAAGATGTCATCGAAAGAGCAAAGAAAAGAATTGACGAAGCAAACGCAGAGCTGCGGGCAGAACAGGCAGAACTCACCTATCACGTCATGAGAGCACCATTCAACGGTGTCGTCGGCAACTTGCCCGTAAAGGTCGGAGACTATGTAAACCCATCTACACAACTCACGAAGATCAGTAAAACAAAGCCGCTGGAGATCAACGTTGAAGTTCCCGAAGACAAAGCCAAGTTTGTTCATAAAGGAACACCACTAGCCATTCTCGACAATTCAGGAGGTTCAGTCGGTCAATCGACAGTGTTCTATGTGTCGCCCACCGTCAATCTCCAAAATCAATCGGTTTTGGTCAAGGGAGAGTTTCCAAACACAAACAATGAACTGCGACCTGATGAATCGGTTCAAGTGCGCTTGGTTTTGAAGACGGAGCCGGCTCTGTCTGTTCCAACCGAAGCCATCTCCTTTGTTGCGGGTCAGCCATTCGTCTTTGTGGCTCAAACCGGTCAAGACGGAAAACTCTTAGCCAAACAGCGCCCGATCGAAATCACGGCGATACAAGACAATACTGCAACGATCAAATCGGGGATTCAATCCGGCGATCAAGTCGTGGTTTCCGGAATTCAACTTATATCAGACAACACACCAATCGAACCCGGTGAGGAGAACTAAAACTAAATGTCCGAGTTCTTCATCAGCCGCCCCGTATTTGCAACTGTCATATCAATCATCTTGATTTTGGCAGGGGCAATCGTTATCCCGTCGCTTCCTATTTCTCAATATCCGTCGTTGGCACCGCCCCAGGTGCAAGTCAAAAGCACCTACATTGGTGCCAGCTCGGAACAGGTCGAGTCATCAGTCACCACTACTCTCGAACGCGAGATAAATGGCGTCGATGGCTTGAAATACATTCAATCCTGGAGCGGAAACGACGGCACAAGCAAAATCATTGCCACATTCAATTTGGAGCGCGGCAGCGACCAAGCTGCAATGGACGTGCAAACAAAAGTATCGTCTGCGCAAGGAAGGCTGCCGGAAGAAGTAAAACGACTGGGTGTCTCCGTCGACAAAGTATCGACCTCCATCGTGCTTGCACTGTCACTATACAGTGACACTGGCGCATACAGCCAAGAGTACTTGAGCAACTACGCCGACTTGTATCTCAAAGACGTCTTCAAAAGCATTAATGGTGTAGGAAGCGTCGATCTGGTCGGTGAAAGAAAATACGCAATGCGTGTTTGGCTCGACCCCGGCAAGCTCGCTAAACAGGGGCTGACACCACTGGAAGTGGTCACGGCATTGCAAAATCAGAACCGCCAAGTTGGAGCAGGCGATCTCGGCGCAGCGCCAGCTCCGGCGGGACAGCGTTATCAATACAACCTCAAAGTTGTCGGTCGCATGTCAGATCCGAAAGAGTTCGAGAAAATCGTTGTTAAAAGAGGCGATGATGGTTCCCTTATTCATATAAGTGACGTAGGTAGAGTAGAGCTCGGCGCTGAAAACTATTCGACTGATTGTCTCTATAAAGGTCGCGGCGCAGTAGCGATGGTGGTCTATTTGCGGGCCGGCGGCAATGCATTAAAAGTGGCGGATGGCGTCAAGTCTGAGCTAGCTCGTCTAGAAAAGAGTTTCCCGCCCGGCATGAAATGCGACATCTGCTTGGACACCACAGAAGCCGTCAAAGAATCAATTCACGAAGTAGTTAAGACTTTGGGCGAAGCGATTGTTTTGGTTGTGCTCGTCATATTCGTCTTTTTGCAAGACTGGAGAAGCATGATCATTGCTTGCGTAACGATTCCAGTTTCGCTGGTGGGCACGTTCATATTCATGCAGTCGATGGGCTTCTCGATAAACACATTGACTCTTTTCGGCATGACTCTAGCGACCGGCTTGGTCGTCGATGATGCCATCGTCGTTGTCGAAAACGTTAAACGACATATGGAAGAAACCGGATGCGCGGCAGTCGAAGCGACATCTGTTGCCATGAAAGAAACCGCGGGTGCGCTCGTTGCAACGGCGCTGGTTTTGGCAGCAGTGTTCGTTCCGGTTGCGTTTTTCCCTGGCACGACCGGACAACTGTACAAACAGTTTGCACTCACAATCGCCGCCTCCGTCGCGTTGTCGGCGTTTAACGCCTTGACTCTCTCCCCGGCACTTTCGGCGCTATTGCTCAAACCTGAAGGGGAGCATCAGTTCATCGTCTTTAAATGGATCAACACGGTCATCGACCATGTGCGACAACTCTACGAGAAATCACTCGCTCTGGCGCTGAAAGGTTGGCCCGTAGTAGTAATCGGCAGCATAGCCGTCATTGGTGGCGTGGTCTGGTTGTTCAAAGTCCTACCGTCGGGATTCGTGCCTGACGAAGATCAAGGTTATTTCTTCGTGGTGGCAAGAGGCCCCGATGGAACATCGCTGGACTACACCAAATCAGCAATGCAAAGCATAAGCAAGATAGTGGAAGCACAAAAAGAAGCGAAGCCGCCACTTGCATTGTCCGGCTTCAGTTTCTCCGGTGTGGCGCCTAATTTCGGTTTAGTATTCTGCCCTCTGAAACCATGGAAAGAACGCGAAGAGAAGGAAAGTCATTGCGATGAAATCATTCATCGACTGCGCGGGTTGCTTTCGAAAGTCACCGAAGTTTCTGCCGGTCCGTTTGCACCACCGGCACTTGAAGGGATGGGACAAATGGGAGGCTTCTCCTACCAACTGCAAGATACTTACGGGCGCCCGGTAGGCGATATTGCGCAGGCTGCCGGGAAACTGATCAAGACAGGCAACTCCACCTCGGGACTGAAAGGCTTATTCACCACATTCAGTGCCGGTACTCCAAGACTCTCCGTCAATGTTCGGCGAGATTTGGCAGAAACACTCAACATAGACATCTCCACAGTACTAGACACTCTCCAGGTTTTGCTCGGTTCCTCTTATGTAAACGACTTCGATTACATCAACCGCAGTTACAGAGTGTACGTACAAGCAGATAAGAATTTCCGGGTAGAACCAAAGAGCCTATTGCAGTACTACATAAAGAACCGAGCCGGCGACATGGTTTCTCTCGACTCGCTCATTCAAGGAAAACCGGGCTTGTGCGCCTCCATCATTTCGCACTACAACCTGTTTCGATCCGTAGAAATCAACGGCACATCCGCACCGGGTTTTAGTTCGGGTCAAGCCCTCGAAGAGATGGGCAGACTATCGAAAGAACTCCTGCCGAAAGGCATGACATTCTCCTGGTCCGGCATCTCGCTCGAGGAAACACAGGCTGGAAACTCGGCAATCATCATATTTGCCTTGGGCATCGTCTTTGTGTTTCTCGTTCTTTCCGCTCAATATGAAAGTTACACCGACCCAATCATCATTCTCTTGTCGGTACCACCGGCGATGCTAGGTGCACTGTCGGCCCAGTGGTTAAGAGGACTGCAGAACGACGTTTTCTGTCAAATTGGATTGGTCATGCTTGTAGGATTGGCAAGCAAGAACGCGATTCTTATCGTGGAGTTTGCCAACCACTTGTTGAAGTCCGAAAAGCTGCCGGTGGCTGAAGCAGCGCTCAAAGCCTCAGGTTTGCGCTTAAGACCGATTTTGATGACATCATTGGCATTTGTGGCGGGACTGTTTCCACTCGTGATTGCAGAAGGCGCCGGCGCCAACTCCAGACAATCTCTGGGCACCGCCGTATGTGGTGGCATGGTCGTCTCCACAGTTTTGAGCCTTTTTCTAGTTCCAGTCATGTTTGTTTTGGTCAAGAAGACACTGTCCTTTTTTAGGAGGGAACACAATGAGACCGCTGGTGACACCATTCCCGTAGTCGAAAACCAATAGGGAACCTGCAAAAGGCATAGATATCCAGTTTTTGAGGAGAAGAACGTGAAGAGAGTATCGCAAAAGAAGAACCCCGAACGCGCCCCGCGCCAAAGCTCTGCCAAACCTACCGAGAGTGAAAAACTCGGACGAAAAGACTACGAGGGAAAACTCAAAGAGCTTCAAACTGAGCTTTGTCATCTTCAAGAGTGGGTGAAAGTAACTGGTGCACGAATTGTGGTCGTGTTCGAAGGACGAGATGCAGCCGGCAAAGGCGGGACAATCAAAGCACTCACCGAAAGAGTCAGCCCCAGGGTTTTTCGCCTCATCGCACTACCGGCTCCCTCCGATCGAGAGAAGACTCAGCTTTACGTGCAACGCTTCATTCCCCACTTCCCGGCAGCCGGAGAAGTCGTTATCTTCGATCGCAGCTGGTACAACCGGGCCGGCGTCGAACATGTGATGGGCTTCTGTTCGGACGATCAATACAAGAGATTTTTGAGTCTCTGCCCCTCATTCGAAAAGAATCTCGTGGATCAAGGAATCATTCTCATCAAGTATTGGCTGGAAGTAAGCAATGAAGAACAAAAGCGGCGGTTCGAGGCACGCATCGAAGACCCGCTCAGGCAGTGGAAGTTGAGTCCAATGGACCTACCGTCGAGGGAGCGCTGGTATCAGTACTCGAAAGCACGAGACATGATGCTGGCACACACCGACACAAAAGAATGCCCGTGGAACATCGTCGATTCCAACGACAAACGTAAAGCCAGGCTTAATGTCATTGCGCACCTTTTAGACAGCATTCCATATAAAAGGGTAAAGCACGACAAAGTAAAACTTCCTGATCGAAGCAACAAAGGCAAATATGACGACGTCACGCCAATGAAAAAGCGCCGGTGGATTCCTGAGAAGTACTAACTTGGTGCTTCCCAGAGACGAAGAACTCAGCTTCTTCTTTGTGCCTTCAAAAAAGTGTTGTGCAGCTGACCGCAGGCGGCATCGATATCGGTGCCGCGTTCCAGCCGAATCGTCACTGTCTTGCCGGTGCTCTCGGCCAGCCGTTTAAACCGTTGCTGCGACTCGCGTGAGGGGCGACTGTACATAGTGACGCCTTCCGCATTTTGCACGGGATTGAATGGAATCAGATTTATGTTGCAGTGCAAATCCCTGACGAGTTCAGCAAGCTGCCGCGCTTGCTCCTGGGAGTCCGTGACACCTTCCAGCATCACATACTCAATGGTGACTCTACGACCGGTGGTATCAGCATACTCGTGCATTGCTTTCATCAGATCCGGCAACGGATACTTCTTTGTAATCGGAACAATCTCTTCTCTCGTTTCGACATCAGGCGCATGGAGAGACAATGCCAGCGTGATCGGAAGTTTTTCTTCGGCCAATCGATAGATACCGGGGACGATACCAGAGGTAGAAACGGTGATATGACGAGCACCAATGCCAACCGATTCGATTAACATGCGCACCGATTTGATCACTTCTTCGGTGTTCAAAAGTGGCTCGCCCTGTCCCATGTAAACGACGTTTGCCACACGTTTTCCGGAGTCACGTTGAATGCTCAAAATTTGATCGACGATCTCTTGGCTCGTCAAATTTCTCTTGAATCCGAGATAGCCGGTAGCACAAAATGTGCAGCCCACCGCGCATCCGACCTGACTGGAAACACACGCTGAAAGACTGTCACGATCTTGAAAGGTCATCAAAACAGATTCGACCAGCTTACCGTCCGGCAATTCAAAAAGATATTTGCGAGTCTCGTCCTGGCTGACCTCCAGGTGCGCTTGCTTCAAGAGCGGGACCTCGTATCCGGACTTCAACTTATCGCGCAGCTCTTGTGAGAGATCTGTCATCTCGTCGAGTGAATGCGCCCACTTGGAGTAAATCCAGCTGTGAATCTGCTTTGCGCGAAAAGACGGGAGCCCCAATTCTTTGACTATCGCTTCCAATTCCGCAAGGGACAGCCCGGACAAAGCTTTTAACGAGGTTGCAGATGAGTCCGATGACTGCGAATCTTGTACTCTGGGCGCTTCGGCACCCGAAGCCGCTGCCAGGTCAGCATCCTGACCGTTTCCGCCATCGTCTTTACGTTTTGCCGGCACGTTGGAAAGTTCCTGAAACGGCTATTTACAGGCTAATTAATAACACAGAACCGGATGTCAACAAACCTAATGTTAAAAATGAAAGCTGATTATATGAAACATTTTGATCTGTTTCTCGTTCTTCCCTACAGAGCAATGTAAGATACGGCTTTATATGTGCGGGTGTACTTAACAGCGGGCGACTCCGCCGGCGAAGCTTGCATCAGATCAGGAGAGCTTTTTGAATGGATGACGGTTGGGACGGCAAGGCGCGGCAGTGGCTGAAAACCCTGTTCGGTGACACGAATGAGAAGAGAGTGAAGTTGCTACAGGTCTACGTGGACGCAGCCAACAAGTTCGAATCCGAGTTTGAAAAGTTCTCAGACGACGAATTGAAGGCAAAAACCGAGCAATTCAAAGAGAAGATTGCTCATGCGCTGGAGAAAGTGCCTGACGTCAAGCTGATTCCGGATGACGCTCCCAAAATGCCCGGCCAGCTCAGAACCAAAAAAGATCAGGTTCTTGGCGAAGTTCTCGAAAAGATGCTGCCTGAAGCTTTCGCAGTATGTCGCGAAGCCTCCAAGCGCGTACTCAATATGCGGCACTTCGATGTTCAGCTCATGGGCGGCGCCGCCCTTCACTTCAACAAAATCTCGGAGATGCGCACAGGTGAAGGTAAGACTCTAGTTGCAACCCTTCCTGTTTACCTCAATGCGCTTTCTGGTCGAGGCGTACACGTAGTCACCGTCAACGACTACCTGGCAAGGCGTGACGCCGAGTGGATGGGACAACTCTACAAATTTCTCGGGCTGACAGTGGGACTGGTTTATTCCCACCAACCGGATTGGGAAAAATATGACGCTTACCGTTGTGATATCACATACGGTACCAACCACGAATTTGGTTTCGACTACTTGCGGGACAACATGCGGACGTCCCTCGACCAAGTGGTACAGCGCCCGTACTATTATGCGATCGTCGACGAAGTCGACAACATTTTGATTGACGAAGCAAGAACGCCCTTGATTATTTCGGGTTTTCCAACCGAATCGTTCACCGAACTCTACGTGCGCATGTCTGAATTGTCCACGCGGCTGGAACGCGGCAAAGACAAAGAAGACGAAGATTGCGACTACTGGGTGGATGAAAAAGGTCGCAACGTTCTTTTGACCGAGCGCGGCATTATCAAAGCTGAAACACTGCTTGGCGTTCCCGACCTTTTTGATATGCACTACAACTTCGCCCACCACTTGGTGCAGGCGTTGAGAGCGAAAGAACTGTACAAGCTCGACACCGACTACGTTATTCGCCCGGATGAAGAAGGCAAGCCGGAAATCGTCATTGTCGACGAATTCACAGGGCGCATGATGGTCGGCAGACGCTGGAGCGATGGCTTGCACCAAGCGATTGAGGCCAAAGAGCGGGTTCCAATTCAAGAAGAAACGATGACCTACGCCTCGATTACATATCAAAATTTGTTCCGCCTTTATCCAAAGCTGGCAGGCATGACTGGCACCGCGATGACGGAAGCGGCGGAGTTCAGCAAGATTTACAACCTCGATGTGGTGGCCGTTCCGACCAACAAAACCAGCATCAGAGAAGACAATGCGGACATCATCTACAAAACCGAAATACAAAAGTATTACTCGGTGGTTGAAGAGATTGCGGACATGCATGAACTGGGAAGACCGGTGCTCGTCGGTACAGTCAGCATCGAGAAGTCCGAATTGATTGACGAGCTTCTCAGCAAGCCGCACAAAATGGGCGAGTACTTGCTCAAGAAAATTCAAAAGGCGGTAGATTACATCAAACGCCAAGATTTGAAATCAGAGAGCATTGACCAGCTCAAGAAGATTTTCGAGCGCCCGGGCTTGATTGACGTGGACAAGCTCGACAAGGTTGTTCAGGACATCGAGAAGGATTTCCCCAAAAAGCATGAGGAATTGATCGAACGGTTGTTCTCGATTCTGCACACTGCCAAAGTGGTAGCGGCGATTCGAAAAGGAATCCCACACGAGGTTCTCAACGCCAAGCACCACGAGAAGGAAGCGATGATCGTCGCTCAGGCTGGAAGAAAAGGCGGAGTCACCGTGGCCACCAACATGGCAGGTCGCGGTACCGACATTCTTTTGGGCGGCAATCCGGAGTACATGGCGAAGGAACAGCTGAAGAAAGACAACATCGGTCCGGAAGATCCGACCTATGAAGACAAGGTCAAACAGCTGACCAAGAAGATGAAGGAAATAACCGATGTCGAGCACGACGAGGTAGTCAAGCTTGGCGGTTTGCACATTGTCGGAACCGAACGTCACGAAGCTCGCCGCATCGACAACCAGCTCAGAGGTCGCGCCGGCCGTCAAGGCGACCCTGGCACCACGCGGTTTTTCTTGTCGCTCGAAGATAACCTGATGCGTATTTTCGGTGGCGAAAAAATCGCAAAACTCATGGACTTCATCAAAGCCGATGAAGAGATGCCAATCGAATCCGGCATGGTGACCAAGTCTATCGAGAATGCGCAACGCAAGGTTGAAGCTCACCACTTCGACATGCGCAAACACGTTTTGCAGTATGACGATGTGTTGAACACTCAACGCGAAGTCATATACAGGGAACGGCGAAGAATTTTGGAGCGCGCCGATCTGCGTCAAAACATGCTCGACATGCTCGAAGAGCATGTAGATATTATTCTGATGGCCCAGATCGATCCCGAAACACCGCCTGAATTGTGGGAAGACACCACGCTGCCAACCACGTTAGGCGTGCTGTCCAGCGATATTCCGATGCTCGAAGAGGTCAAAGTCGACGAGCTGCACGGTCTGTCATACGAAGAGTTGCGAGCGAAACTTCAAGAAGAGGCGAAGCGTGCTTACATCGTTCGCGAAGAGCACCTTGGCGAAGAAACCATGCGCGAACTCGAACGTCAAGTTCTAATGCGCACAATCGACGGCAAGTGGGTCGACTATTTGCACAATATCGACCTTTTGCGCGAAGGCATTCACTTGCGCGGATACGGTCAAAGAGACCCGCTGCAAGAATACAAGCGAGAAGCGTTTGATATGTTCAATCGCCTCTTAAGAAGCATTCAACACGAATCAATTCAGGCTCTCTTCAGAGCACAGCCTGTAATGATGGATTACGAAGACCAGCAAGCCGGTCAAATGTTCGAGCTCGATATGAACAATCTGGATCTGTCTCACTTCGACATGGAAAGTGAAGCCGGACAAGCGCTCGCCAAAGCCATGCACGAAGCAGGTTACACAAACATCGAAGACATTCTCGCGGCATTGGCGAATGCCTCCGTCAACGAGGACGGCGAGCTGGTAATCGGAATGCCACCACCAGCAGCGATTCCCGAAGGCGCAGATGAGGAAGCTGGTGAACAGCCAAAGTCAGAACAGCCGAAAGAAGCCGGCGAGACAAAAGTCGAAGCGAAAGACGGCGCTGCAGCTGGTTCCGCAGGCGGCGCCGCAGACGGTGCCGATTCGAGGAAGTCTGAATCCACCAACGGTGAACTGGAAGCCACCAAAAACGGCTCTGACAATGGAGCCGATAATGGTTCGTCAAAATCCGAAAAATCTCAAACTTCCCAAAGCGCGCAAAAAGATGGAGCCGGCAAAAAGAAGAAAAAGAAGACCTCGGAGAAGTAGGGCGCACCGGGCGAAAGCGAAAGCATGCGTCTAATTTCATTCGATACAAGCAGTTTTTCTTTGTTCCTCGCCGCTCTCAAAGACGGCAAGCTGATCTTTGAAGAAGAATTGGCGCCAACTGAAGCCCACCGACAAGAAGCGGTTAGTCAATTGGTACCGTCAATCGACAGAACAATCAAACGACTCGACTGGAAGAAGAGCGACCTGGATTGCATCGTCGTAGTCAACGGACCTGGCAGCTTCACTGGTATTAGAACCGCTGTAGTGACGGCGCGAACGATTGCCCAAGCTCTTCGAATTCCGGTTATCGGCGTCGGCACCCTCGAGTGCCTTGCTCGCGTCATTGGAAAACCTGCAGGCATCGTGATTACAGCCGGACGAGGCTACTCCTTCGTTGCCGCGTTCGACGACGGCAAACCAGTTGTTGAACCGACTTGTGTTACCAGGCAAGAACTGCCTTCAGCCCTTAAGCAGCAACCTCTCTGGTTCGCCGATGCAGCATCGAGAGTGGAGCTCGAGGGTATCGAAAACCGCGAATTTGAAATCGAAGAGCTGCCGAGCATTAAGAATCCTGCTTCTATAGCAGCCCAAATCGGCTGGGATCGGTTATCTTTCTTTCTAGCGGCCAGTCCTGCCCCAATCTCAGACCCAGACCATAATTCGGAATTGAAAAAGGCATGCCTCGAAGCTTTTCCATTTGAGAAGATCATGCCGCTCTACCTTCGCGGAGCCTCTGTCACCATCAAGGAAACCAATGCCGGAAGACCTGCGACAAATTAGATTTCGTACTCTCGAATTGACTGACCTCGATGACGTCATGGACATCGAGCCGGTTGCGTTCGGCAGCCACCATTGGTCTCGACAGTCATTCATCAACGAGCTCGTGAATCCGAAAGGAAACTATTTTGCAGCAGTCGATGAGACCGGTAGACTGATGGGATATTCCGGATTCTGGCTCATCGGCGAAGAAGCGCACATAACAACACTGGCGGTTCATCCTGATTTTCGCCGGCAATATGTGGGCGAACGCTTGCTCATAAACAACATACTGGAGTCAGCCAACCTTGGTGCTTTGTGGCTCACACTCGAGGTTCGCGTTTCCAATGACGCAGCACAGCAGTTGTATTTCAAGTACGGTTTTCGCAGTCTCGGACAACTGAAACAGTATTACCAAGACAACGGCGAGGATGCGCTTGTATTGTGGACGGACAACACAGCAACGCGAGAGTTTCTCGATCGTTTCAAAATCAATCTTGAAGCACTCGGGCTGATGATCACTGACGAGCAGATGCAAAAGCTCGAATCAAGAACATTGACTCCGGCCTCAAAAACAAAATTGAATGTTCCAACCGAAGAACCACAAAAACTGAAAGTGCCTGTCGAGAAGTTAGAGAGCGTTGAAAAACAAAAGGTGACGCATGAAAAACAAAACAGCACCGAAAAGCTCGAAAGTTCTTCACTGAGCGAGGCAAAACGAGCTCACAAGCAAGGCTGATCGCTTCGTTTTGCCTATATAAAATTCTATATATGTGAAACCTCTTGCCATTCGCGTTTACAATATGGCGGTTCTTGGCTATCTTTAGTGAGAATCCAGCCCAATAAGCGGTTATGTAGGTGCATTTGTATATACCTGAGAGCGCTCCACGACTGAGACGAAAGTCGTTCATAGGCCAGGGCGTGCTGATTCTTCTCGGCGTTCAGATGTTTTTCTTCAGTGCATTTTGTGCTCTGGATTTGCCGACTGCAACCGGACGCAACCTTGCTTCCTATGGTCACGCGCAGCTTGATGCGGTTGTGGCAGCGGCGCCGGTCGCGTGGCAGCAAAGGATTTTTGAGAAGATTCCAAAACTGAATTGCGCTTCACTCGAACACCCACAGATTCGAACAAGCCTTTACTGCCCACAAGCAGCACTGTGCATTTTTGTTGGATATATCCTTGGACCAACCTTGGGAGCCATATCCGCCGCTATGTTCGTTTTGCTTGGGCTTCTGGGTCCATTCATTGGGCTTCATCCGTTGGCTGAAGGCGGTGGGCTGACGTACTACGCGCACCCTGGTTTCGGTTATCTACTGGGCATGATTTTGGCCACTTGGGTGGTTGGCCGCATCACACTCAACACTCGCTCATCGCTTTCTCAGTTAGCCGCACTGGCTGCCGGCCTAGCTTCTGTGCACGTGACCGGCGTTGTTTATCTTTTAGGTTGCTGTCTCGTTTACTATCTTGCCGATGCGAAATCTGCGTTGGAATGGCAACCTTGGGTGTTTGAGCTGATTCGCAACCTGACGTGGTATCAACTCCCGTATGATGTGCTTTTTGGGTTGGGATTCATTGGCATCGGTTTCCCATTCAGATGGCTGGCACGAATGCTCACCTCTGCCGACATCGCATCCAAGTTAAAAGCACCACGCATGAGTGCACGGGCGATCGAGGAGTTGGTCTAGTGGCGCCTCAAAAGCCGAAACTTACTGAAGCTCTCAAAAAGCTGATAGTCAAACACCCGGGAAAATTTGCATTAGGAACACTGGCACTTGCCGGTGGCGCTACCTTTCTTTATGCCAGCAAAGTCGCTGTCAGGCACTACCGCATCGAACACGTGAGCGTGGCAGTACCGCACGACACCACTCTTGTAGAGTCGCCGTCTGAGCAGCTCGCGACCGCTCAGACACAAAACATAGGCGCATCTATCTACTCAACAGGCACCATATCAGGTGCCATATCAGGTGCCATATCAGGCGCCATAAAAGGTGCCAATCAACCAGATGGAACAGCTCCATTGCGGGTTCGGCACGCCATGGGCAATCTCAAACGAACAGTGCGAGTGCTGCACCTCTCCGACCTGCACTTGAGTCACTCTGAAGCGCATAAAATGGAGTTTGTCGAAAAGATTGCGCAAGAAGACTATGACATGGTCATTCTTACCGGGGATATTTTTGAAGACTACAGCGGTCTTGCCTATGCGTCGCAGCTGCTTCCGCGACAACCAAAACTAGGAGCCTATGCGGTTTTAGGCAACCATGACTATTATTCATATTCCTATTTCCACAAAACATTCGGAAGATTGTGGAGACGCTACAGGCATCCTGCCACCAAGCGTGATGTCACGCCCTTGATCGCTGCGTTGGAGGCTACAGGTTTTATCGTTCTGCGCAACGATGCGTATCAGCTGCCCGAGCACGGCATTCACATCGTCGGCGTAGACTATCCCGGCATAAGCGAACATCGTATGATGCGACTGGTCGAAGGCGTGCCGGACGATTATCTCAAACTGGCACTCTTTCACATGCCGCGAAATCTAAAATTCTACTCGCGCGCAGGAATACACATCGCATTCGGTGGACACACGCATGGCGGGCAAGTGAGGGTTCCCGGAGTAGGGGCGCTTATAACTGATTCGGAACTGCCCCGGCACACCGCATCGGGCATCATCAAACACGGCAACTCTCTGCTGCACATCTCACGTGGTTTGGGTGCAGATCCGAAATCCAACTTCAGATTGTTCTGCCCACCTGCTGCCACTATCGTGGAAATCAGACAGTTCGGCTAGGCAGTTTGGCTTAGTTCACCCAGGGAAGAAGTGCCATCACGTTTCTTTTGATTGATGCGATCGAATCTCGCATAAGTTTCACATCAAACTTGGATTGACCATCATATATGGTTCCCGTCACAACCGCATCTTCAATCTTTCCGACAAACTCGACCTTGCGATACTTCTGACCTTTGTCCACCCACTCTTGGGGCAGTTCAAAAATCAGATCAAGACTCTCTGGTTTTTCCGATTTTGCCTCGACCAGAGAGAGAATCGCACCGCGACCGTAAGAGAGTTCGCCAATCATTCTTGTTGCTTTGCGCACCAGACAAAGACTGACGCTGCCCAGCCGCTCGTCATAAGCGCGATACTCGCCGGTCATGTCGCTGAGCACCCAGAGAGTCGCTTGCCAGCCGCCGACAATAACAATGATTACCAACGCCATGTTGCCGAGCATCACCCAGAACTTCTTGCGGCGTTCGTCGTCTTCAAAAGTCTCGTCGTTGGCTGCTGATCTGCGAGAAGATCTAGTCATGAACAGTTATGGTATCAAATCCGGAGTTACGTGATAGAGGTACCTGATGGTCGCGGCATCGTTTGCCGACACCATTCCATTTCCATAGTATAGGCTCATCAGATCGACTGGGTTAGTACTGTGCCCTTCGATTCCCAAAGCGTGTCCCATTTCGTGCGCTGCGGCGGCACGCATCTTACCATAGGGCATTGGCACGCCGTTCGATTCGCACGTGCGCAGGAAAACCACCACTGGCTTGAAGTCTGCTTGTTTGCCGGACATGATGGCTTTGTAGGGGAAGCTGCGCTTGGCTGTATAGCCGCGAATGTCGTTGGCGAACAATCCCAACCCGAGTTTGTTGACGAAGTGATGGACGAAGAATACATATATGTCGGCTTCAGAGGGATCTTCAACGATGTTGTAGGAGAAAAGTCCTTCCTTCTCGAAGCCCTTCCACGAGTTAATACCTTCAAGGCAGGCTTGGAAGTGCTGCGGTTGAAACCCCTCAGCCACCGGCATGCTGGCGATTTGCTCGGGGTTTTCAAGCACGTTTGCCACAACGTCGGGCCAGGCGCCGAGGTTGTCAACATTACAAGCCGGTGCACCAAGCTGTTGATCGATGACCCCATCAAGGGTAACGCCCCTAGAGACGTACACCTTCAAGGGCATCTGTTCGGAGATCCAGCGGATGGTTCCATATGAGCTGCGAAACTGCGGGTATGGCTGGCCGGCTACTGCCCGATTGCCGCCTTGTGCCGGGCGTCGTTTGCCCTGGGCGTTTGCCGTCTCGCCGCATCCAAAAGCGGTCAGTAAGACGATAAGAGAAAGCGCAGGTGCGATTTTGTGCAAATACATATCGGCGAGTCATAAACCCATTAAGTAGATGATAACCGGTCTCGTAATGCACCGCCTTTGTTTGGCAGTTCTCAAGCGATATCGCCAGTTAAGGTCTCAAGCGATATCGCCAGAGGTTAAGGTCTCAAGCGATATCGTCAGAGGTTAAGGTCTCAAGCGATATCGCCAGAGGTTAAAGTCTCAAGCGATATCGCCAGAGGTTAA
>CAZCZI010000094.1:3654-6416 GCA_964503045.1 uncultured Candidatus Obscuribacterales bacterium | reverse complement strand
GTCTCAAGCGATATCGCCAGAGGTTAAGGTCTCAAGCGATATCGCCAGAGGTGGGGTTGGTTGGGTTGGGAATGCCAGCCCGACCGCTAATAACGAAGGCGGAGCAAGGATTTCCGGCACATCTGCACATTTTGGTCGACAGCCGTGTCCAATTTGTGAACAACCGGGATATATCTACACACGCGACTCACCCGACCCGATTTTTTGAAGAGGACAGGCTATGCCGGAAATTCAAGACGGCCTTCAGCTGGCACAGGCTATTTCCGACCAAAACAAACAGCCGACAGCCGAACAGACTGAGGCAAACAATCAGGAAGCCCTGCGGAAAATAGCTATTGATGCGATTATGGGAAGACTCAACAAGCCCAGAGTCGCCCCCAGCGAGAAGGTAGAAACATCTGCAATGACTTGTGATGCCATTCTTGGCAAATGCACGATCGTCGATGAAGCAAAACCAAATGATAACTCTGCGAAAAAGCCGGCTCCCGCAAAGGTAGAGACCATTTTTGGAAGGCCAATAATTACAACCAAACCTGACGCACCACCGGCGAAGCCAGAAGCAAAATCAGGCGAACCGGTCAAACCACCAACAACCCAGCCGGCACCTCCTGCCAAATCAAAAGGCGGCGGATAATCTAGGACATCAAGAAGCTGTGTCCATCACCATTTAGAAATCGCTTGTTTACAAACGAAACAATATATTTTCGTATTAACGATTTAGCTGTTCCCGAAAAGCTACACCAATTGGGGCTTTTGGCTACCGCTATTGCATATATTTCCGCCTCGAATCCTAAACGATTGGTTAACGATGCGCGTAGAAGCCCTGCAGTCGGGTACAAATTAAGTACGACGCAGCGAGCTGTTGCAGCCGCAAGTTTGCATTTGTCCGCTGAGTCACCCAACGCAGGCACTCCAGTTGAGGGAATCGAGGGATCGAATCTATCGGGGCAGCACCGATACTGCGAACAAATAAAAAGTCGAGAAAGCGCCGGTCAAAAGGCGCTTTTTGCTTTCTTGATCAAGCACCTTTAAGCGCCTTTCAGTACAATCTAAGTCGATACAGGAGCTGACCTCCTAATGGTCGATCAGCTTAGTGCGGCCCGCCAAAGCCGGGCAGCGCGGCAGCTCCGAACTTCTTTCATTACCCGGGGTTCAATCATGACGAACCAAGATCAGTCGAGAGTAAGAGTCATCCTGTTGGCAGCCGGTCAGGGCAAGCGCATGAAAAGCACTCTGCCCAAGGTACTGCATCCGGTGCTTGGCAAGTCGATTCTCAGTCGCGTTATCGATGCCGTTGACGCATTGAGAGCCGAGCATCTGCACATTGTTATCGGTCACGAAGCCGAGCAGGTGATTCGATTTCTGCAAAACCACCCTCCGGTCACTCCTTATTCGACGCATCTGCAAGAACCTCAAGAAGGCACGGGGCATGCAGTTATGCAGGTAGTTCCCGCGCTTGCAAATTTCGAAGGAACTTTATTGGTGTCGGTAGCAGACACACCGCTTCTGACGCACAGCACATTGGCGAAGCTTGTAGACACTCATAGGCAGACGAAATCCGTCGTCAGCCTTCTTACAACCAAAGTGGACGACCCGAAAAATTACGGACGCATTTTGAGGGATAAGCAAAACAATGTCGTCGGCATCATCGAAGACAAAGATGCCAGTGACGAGCAAAAGAACATCAAAGAAGTAAATCCGGCAATTTACTGTTTCAACTGGCCTGCCATAAAGCCTGGTTTGGAAGGTCTGAAAAACGACAATCGACAAAAGGAATACTACCTTACCGATCTAATCGGCTGGGCAGCGAAAGCGAAACACAGGCTGTCATCGGCTCTGGCTGAGGATTGGCGAGAGGTAGCCGGCATCAATTCTCGCCTCGAACTAGCAGAAGCGCACCGCCTCCTGCGCGACATGACATTGCATCGACTCGGGCTGGAGTCGGGAGTCACCGTTGTCGATCCGGCATCGACGTGGATTTCACCCGAAGTGGAGATCGGTCAAGACACGACGGTTTTGCCGGGCTGCCACCTGGTCGGCAACATAACCATTGGCCCACATTGCACGATTGGCCCGCATACAGTAATGAAGGGAACAGTCAACATCGGACGAAATTGTCAGATCACTCAGTCTTTGATAGTGAATTCCGCAATTGGAGACAACTGCACGGTCGGACCGTTTTCCCATCTGCGAGACGGAACCGACATTTCCTCGCACGTGAGAATCGGAAACTTCTGCGAATTGAAAAACACCACTGTTGCGGCTCAGACCAATGTTTCTCACTTGAGTTATGTGGGTGATGCCACTGTCGGCTCGGGCACCAACATCGGTGCCGGAACTATTACCGCCAACTACAGTCACCGAACGAAGAAGAAGTCGCGCACCGTGATTGGTGACAACGCATCGACTGGAAGCAACTCGGTGTTGGTGGCTCCAGTGACGCTTGGAGACAGAGCCTCAGTGGCGGCTGGAACGGTTGTAACGCGCGATGTTCCCGACGGCGCACTGGCGGTTGGACGGGTACGGCAAGAGAATCGAGAAGGCTGGGCAGACAAACCACAGTGAAACGATTTCACGAGATACAATCTATCTATCAATATCAACCACGCCACTCTCTAACGGGCATCACAAAAGCGACAATACTCTCCTTTGTTCTTTTGATGCAGCCGCTTGCGCAAAGCGCAGCCGCCAAAGGTGGCGCGATCGCTGTCACTAGCGCAACCAAGAAACTGAATGCTAACGGCAACGGCAACGGCAACGGC
>CAZCZI010000094.1:0-3554 GCA_964503045.1 uncultured Candidatus Obscuribacterales bacterium | reverse complement strand
AACGGCAACGGCTCTCGACCTGCCACTGGTTCACCTCCAAAAGAAAACATATTGATGAAGGCTATGAATGAGGAGCTGACGCGCTCCTTCAATCGCCTCAAGAAAGAGGGCCCATACCCTCTGTATTTTCTCGCATACCGAGTCTACGACATTGAATCACTCAACATGACGGCTCGATTCGGAGCATTGGACAGCCTGCAAACCCCGGCACATTTTCGTCAGGTTCAAATCGAAGCAAGAGTGGGCAATCCAAAACTGGACAACACCCACCCGACTCCCGGGGTTCAAGCATCGGATTTGATTTTTGAACCGCACAGCCCGGTTCCACTTGACGATGATGAGATGACCATTCGCCACTCATTGTGGTTGGAAACAGATGTGTGCTTCAAAGTTGCGCAAGACAAACTGGAGAAAATCAAGGGCAATAAAGAACTCAACCCTGCCGACGACTATGTCGCCGACTGCTTCAGCATGGACACCAAAAGAGTCTTCACAGGCGCACCCGTTGCCTTCAAGGTAGATCAAAACCTATGGCGTGAACGAACACGAAAACTGTCGGCGATGTTCAAGAAGTATCCATTTATAAACACTTCTTCAGTCAACTTCGTCGCGGAAAAGCGCAAAACCTCAATCGTCACGAGCGAAGGATCTCAAGTCTACGACGAAAGCACGCACTTCGGCGTTTATATGAACGCTGAGGTGATCGCTGAAGACGGAATGAAACTCTGGCTCTTCGAAAACTTGGAAGGTCCGACTCTTCAAGACGTTTCTGATGTCTCCACACTCGAAGGCATGGTGTTGAAACTGGTAAAAGGTTTGGACGAACTCCGAAAGGCACCAGTGGCGGAGCCATACTCGGGCCCCGCTATCTTGCGCGGGAAGGCAGCTGGTGTCTTTTTCCATGAAGTACTGGGGCACAGACTGGAAGGAGATCGACAAAAGTCGCAGGATGACGGTCGTACTTTCGCCGAGAAAATAAACCATCGAATCATGCCCGAGTTTATGTCAGTGATCGACGATCCCAATCTGGCTCGCATCGGAAACATACCGCTCAACGGCTTTTACAGGTATGACGACGAAGGAATTCCTGCCACCAGGACCGTCCTGGTAGACCGTGGAAAGCTGAAAGGATTTTTGATGTGCAGAACGCCTATTAAGGGCTTCCGAAAATCCAATGGTCATGGACGAGCCAAGGAAGGTAACTGGCCTGTGGCTCGCCAAGGCAATTTGCTGGTGACTTCCAATCGCAAAGTTGCGTTTCCTCAGCTCAGACAAATGCTCATCAATGAGATGCATCGCCAGAAGAAACCGTACGGATTAATTTTCGATGTCATGGCTGGCGGTTCGACACTGACTGATACGAAAACTCCGCAAAGCTTCACACTGCTTCCTTTGAGAGTTACTAAGGTTTTCGCGAATGGACGCCCCGATGTTCTGCTTCGTGGTGTAAATATTGTAGGCACTCCGCTGTCCGCGTTGGAAAAGGTGATAGCAACATCTGACGACACCGCCGTATTCAACGGTTACTGCGGTGCGGAATCAGGATGGATACCGGTCTCGGCCGTCGCGCCCAGCATGCTGCTTCAGACAATTGAGGTCGAGCGCCAAGAGCCGGCAAAAGAGCGTCCTCCGGTGTTGCCTGCGCCAACGCAGAAAAATGGAACTATAAAACCAACCTTGAAGCCCCAACAAGGAACCTAATGCTGGAAGCCCTACTACTTTTTGCCGCCCTGGAAACCGGATCACCACCCCCGGCCACCGCAACATCCCCGGCACCGGCCGCAACATCCCCGGCGCCGGCAACCGCAACCCCGGCACCGGCAACCGCAACTCCGGCACCGGCGATACCAACATCAACATCGACAACATCGCCAGATCAGCCCGACCTGATCATGCAGGCGATGTCAGATGAACTCGCCCGCTCGATGACGTCGTTGAAGCTCGCGAATCAGCCGGCACCACACTACATTCGCTACCAACTAAGAGATTCAGACACCTTTCACGTCGAAACTTCACAGGGAGCGTTAATTGCGAAGAACCGCATACAAGCCCGCGATCTAGATATCGACCTCAGAGTCGGCACCTACAAACTAGACAGCTCCGAGGAATTTCAACACACATTCTCCGGCGTCACCATTGATGATGACTATGATGCAATTCGCAGAGACATTTGGGAAAACACAGACATTGCCTACAAACGCGCGGTCGAGGACTACCACAAGAAAGTGGCATCCATAAAAGAGCAGATAATGCGAGATGTTCCTGACAGTATGTCAAAAGAAGAACCTGTAGTTTTGATCGAACCCAAGCTGAAACTTGTCGTCGATGAATCGAAGTGGACCGAAATCACAAAACGCCTTTCCAGAGCCCTGAATGCCTACCCGAAGCTCAAACGCGCATCCGTCGACATGGTTTGCGATGTTTCCAACCGCTACTTGATCAACAATGAGGGCTTCAAACATCGAGTGGGCGATGAACGCTGGGAAGTAACAGTCTGCGCATCTTCACAGGCGGAAGACGGCGCAATCATTAGTGATGTCGAAGTTTTTGCAGCGAACTCTGAAAACAGAATGCCCACAGTCGAAGCCATGGAAGAGAAAGTAAAGGCGCTTGGACAGCGGGTAACGGAATCTGCGGATGCTAAAAGCGTCGTGTTTGACTACAGCGGCCCCGTGCTCTTGGAAGGCCAGGCTGCAGCCGAGTTTTTCGTGCAGGTTCTGGTTCCACACCTGGCAAACATCGACATACCTCCTTCGACTTCGGGGACCTCATTCCCTCGCAAGAACCCGCTCAGCCGCAAGTTAGGGCGGCGCATTCTACCGACATTCATCAATATCACCGATGATCCTTTTGCCACCGAATATAAAGGCACCCCGCTCGTGATGGGATACGCCCTCGACAGCGACGGCATGCGGCCGATCAAGTTGAAATTAGTCGAGCACGGCATGTTAAAAACCCTGTGTGCAAGCCGAATGCCGTCGAGGCAGATCAAAAACAGCAATGGTCACGCCGGCTACAACGGACAACCTGAGGTCACCAGCCTGTTCGTTACCTCTGAATTGTCCAAACCAACCTCAGAACTGAAGCAACAACTGATTGACAAAGGGCGCGAACTCGGACTCGACTACGTTCTCATCGTGCGGCGCAGCTCCGGCGTTTTGCAAGAGTCGAGGGGCATGCTGGACAACTCCATATCGGCGCCGGATCAGCACCGTGCAATGACTGAAGACATCATCACGAATCTGTTTCCGCCCTTGTCGCTATATAGAGTTTCAGTCAAGGATGGAACAGAAGAGCTTGTCCGCGGAGTCAAGTTTTATCCTGTTACGCACCACGTCTTGAAAGACATCCTTGCTACCGGCGATGATGACGCGGCCTACCTGACCGATTTGAACTTCGCCAAACTCAGCCACATCATCACCCCTTCCATCCTCCTGGAAGAGCTCGATCTCGAACCGCAAGACATCAGACAGATGCGCCCGCCGGTTTTGGGCAACCCACGATTTGCAAAGGGCGATTAGCGATCGAGCTGCTGTCTTTTCTGCATGATCACG
>CAZCZI010000093.1:14785-27168 GCA_964503045.1 uncultured Candidatus Obscuribacterales bacterium | reverse complement strand
CGGCGGCGGTGGTGGCGGCGGCGGTGGCGGCGGCGGTGGCGGCGGCGGCGGCATCGGCGCCGGCAATACTGCACAAGGTTCGGTCAATGACTCGAACCCAGGTACCGCTTGGGACATCAGAAAGAACTACTTCTTGAGATACCCGGTTGCCCGTCAAGCAGGTCCGACGGAAGCCGGTGGTCATGACGTTATTCAAGACAAAGAATCGCAAGGTCCTGGTCGCATTCAACATGGTCCTGGTCCAGTGCAAACTTGGCCGGTGTTCATTCCTACAGCGATATCCAGCGTACCTACAAAGCGCGACGAAATGATCATGGACAACTTGTTTCAGACATTTGGTTATCCAGTGTCAGATACGCAGTTCCAAGTTATTCAACGCTACAACCACAACAGATTGTTGGAGCAACTGTTCGATCCTGAAAGAGTAGTTTGGTTGATGACCGGTACTTCCGGTATTCAGTCCAACTCAGCTGGTAACTCTGCTGCCAACATGGCCACAAACCAGGCGCAGAGTGCTATCGACTACTGCAAACGTTATTTGACCAACTTCACTGCTGAGCCAAACAATATTTGGCAGCGCATTCGCGATGAATTATTTATTCCGATGGCAGTTCTCTTGCTTCTGCCTGGTGCAGTCTTGGCACAAGTGAAGTGCATCGTTGCTCAAGGCAACCCCGTAGTCAAAGACGACTCGGGCGGCAACCCGTTTGAAGGAATTACGCGTTCGATCATCGCAATCTTCATGATTCCGGGCACCTTCCTGGTGATCAACTACGGTATCGACGTTTCGAACTCGTTGACGTTTACCATCGCCGATGAGTACAAGCGCATCTTCGGAACAGACATGTACGAAGACGCCATCTGCTTGCAGCAACGCGCTTTCCCAATCACGCCACCAGAGCGAAACGACAACGCCATCATAAGCTCGGAGCAAAACCAAACACCACCTACAAATATTGTTTGGGGTGATTTGGAAGCGAAGACATCTACCGTAAGATTGTATGACCCATGCGCAAACATTGATGAACAGCGGGTCAAAGACGAAGAAACCAAGGAAGGGAAACACATAACCAGATTGCTCGGCAACATGAGTAACGTCGGGTTGACCGGTGCTTGGAACATCATGTGCGCCTTCCAGATGGCTTATCTGTATTACCTGTGGTGCATGGGTCCAGTGGTGGCCGCGCTGTGGGTCTGGCCGATAGGCTCGCTAAGGAGCGCCTTAGGAAGCTGGATTGAGGGTGTGATAACGCTCTGTTTCTGGGCTTTGTTCTGGAACACGACCATCTTGCTGATGGCATGTTTCAGAGGGGTAGGCGACTCCGGTTTGGTTATTACAAGCGCGCTCAACACGCTGGCTAACCTTTGTGTCAAGCACGCCTTCGACTTCGCCGGATTGATAAGTGCAGCCGGTCAGGCGGCCTCGGATCAAGCCGGCAAGGCCTTGAGCCAAGCCGCGAGCGGCAAGGGCGGAGGTGCAGCCGGAGGCGCTGCCGGTGCAGCCGGTGGTGCAGGCGCAGGCACAGGCGCAGGAGCCGGAACCGGCGGTGGCGCTGGTGGTGGCACCGGAGGCGGAGCCGGCGGCTCTCATGCCGTGGGCGGCTCTACATCGAGCGCTTCGCTCAGTCCGACAGGAGGCTCGTCCTCTCTTGCAGATCAACTGCATGGAACCGGCTCTCCGGGTGCAAGCGGAAGTGGCGGCGGCACGCTGTCGTCTGCCAGCTTGACCGGTGCAGGCGGCCAAGGCTTGCCCTCATTCATGGGCGGCTCAGGCGGCGGTGGAGGCGGCGGTGGCGCCGATGGTGCCGCTGGAGTAGCTCCGCCGCCATTGGAAATGGCACAAGGAGGTCTCAGTGCACCAGGAGCAATCGATGGTGCCGCAGGCAACTCATTGAGCGCAGGCGATGCAGCGCATCTCGCTACGGCAGGTTTAGGCGTGGCCTCGGCCTTCGTACCGCCAGGTGCTGGTATGCCGGGAGCCGGTGCACCAGGAGCAGGCGGTCATGTCTCTGCTCAAAGCCACGGACAACACAATCAACAAAACCGTGGTGGACAACACGGTCAACAAGGACACCATCCGGGCGAACTGGGCATACATCTGCCTCCAAGTGCAGACCCGAGCCACGGTGCGCACCACGGATCGCCTCTGGACAACCTCCATCACGGCGGAGACATGTCTCTGCAATTGCCTCCATCGCATGGACACGGTCCTGACGGTGGTCATTTCAACGTCGGTGGCAACGTGGGCAGTCACGGTGGTCACGATCATGCATCGCTCAACATCTCCACTCCGGGCGGCAACCTCCACATAGGTGCCGACTCAGGACACGGTCACGGACCAGGACACTTCCAGGTCGGCGGCAACATTGGAGACGGACACGGTCACGGTGCCCACGGCACCTTCAGCGGTCCAATCGATCCGCTTACCGGAATGCCCGCAGGACCAGGTGGACCTCCATTGTCAGACCCAGGCATACCGCTTGGTATGCCCGGTGGACCAGATGCAGTCGCCGGATTATCTGGAGGACCAGATGGTGCCTCCGGTATTCCTGGAAGCACCATGCCCGGCGGCCCGGATGGAGGCGTACTCTCGTCGGCCCCAGGTGTCGACAGCGGCACGCTGGTACCGGGCTCGGGAGCAGTCGGCGACAGCACCGTAACCGGTGCACCAGGATCGGGAGTGGGACCACTCTCCGATACATCGATGCCGATTGCAGGAACAATGGGCAGAGACGGCGCACCGTTGACAGTCGACGGAAGCAACCTCAATCAGAACGCTCAGGGTCTTGTTGCCGCCAACGATACACGTGGTGTGCTCGAAGCCGCGGGCGTGTCAGATCAGACGATCAACGCAGCAGCTCATGGCGACAGACAAGCACTGCAAACCGCAGCCGATTCCATTGGTGTCTCCACCAGCGTTATGGCTGCAGGACTCAGTGGCGACCCAGCCATGGCCGCGGCCTGTATGGCCAATGCCGGTCAGATGGAGTCAGTGCAAGCAGCAGCTCATGCCGACGGACCAAACTCCGCCATCGCTCGCGAGGCAGTAGATCTGTCTCACCACGCCGATGTGCGCGCGATCGAAGCCGCCGGACAAGGCAACGTGCTTGCCGCAACGGACGTGCTCAAGGCCGACCAGGGCAACTGGCATACAATGAATGCGGCAGCGCACGAAAGTATGGCTCTTGCCAGAGATTGCGGATTGAACAACAACATCGTTCAAGCTGCGGTCAACGGCGATGCAGCAGCCGCTCAACACGTCAGAGACGTGACCGGCGGCTGCGCACCAGAAGTGGTGGCAGCAGCTCTCAACGGCAACCCGACAGCAGCGACTACATTTGCCGCATCGTACGGTGAAGCCATTCACGCACAGCATCTGGATGCTCCCGATGCATCAGGAAGAGTGCACCTGTCTCAGCACGAACAGGCGGCAGTGGCTCTCGCCAGCACTGTCGATCACCAAGTGCTCGAACAGGCACGCCACGGCAACCTCGTTGCCGAGGCGCAAGTCATGCTGCAAGCCGACAACAACCCCGCCCTCCAGCAGATGTCTCACGACGGCAATGCCGCCGCGCACAATATGCTGACCGCGGTCAACGGCGGCGACCACCAAGTGCAGCAAGCCAACCAAGTGGCCAACGCCTACTACCAAGAGGCGAGCTCAGGACATGCCGTCGGTTCGGCATCGGGTGGCGGATCACACGATTCAGCAACCTATGTCGCCACCGGTGGAGGACATGTTGACACCGCCGGAGGCTATCAGCCGCAGGCATTCTTCAACGAGTCAGGCTATCAGGGTGGCTATCATGCGGTATCGTCCGGCGAGGCCCCCCAAGGTGGCGGCGCAGTCACGCACTCCGCAGACGGCGGCAGCCACACAGGAGCTCCGGCGACATTCTCGTCCGATACCTCGACCGGAAGCACGACTTCCAACTTCACCGACGGTGGAGTGCCGGGCGTCTATCAAACGAGCAGCGCCGGCGGCGATCCAGTCTCGATGCCAGGAACCACCAACTACACAGATGGTGGTGGCGGCAACCTGTATAGCACCGCCAGTGGTGACCCGGGTTACATTGCATCCAACCCGAGCTACTCCTCTGACGGCAGCACGACCTTCGCCCGTTCAGACGGCGGCGGCGTGGTTGAAGGCAGCCCGAGTGGTTCGCCACAGACCTTCAGCTCCGACAGCGGTCACGTTGTCTCGAGCTCCGGACATTCTTCAGAAGGACCAAGCTTCGTGGCCGGCTCCGGACATTCTTCCGAAGGACCGAGCTTCGTATCCGGCGGTGGGGCTACCTCTGAAGGACCAAGCTTCGTGTCCGGCGGTGGCAGCCACTTTGTTGAAGGCAGCAACACATCGCACGTGCAAAGTCACTTCCAAGAAGGCGGCGTCAGCCATCATACAGGCGGCGGACAACACACTGCCGACGGACCGACCGTACATGGTGGTGCATCAAGCCACGTCGAGGGTACTCACACGACCACTGGCGGCAGCCAGCAGTACTTCGCAGAAGCCCCAGGCGTACACACGCAACCTGTGGTTTCGAATGAAGGCGGCGGCGTGAGCTTCACCACCGCTGGTGGCACAACCCATGAAACACCTGGTAGTTCGGTCCATCACACTTCGTCGGGAGAAGTCTCCGGAACACCCGGACAGACTCTCTACTCATCGAGTGAAAGCGGTGGAACCATACCCGGTGCCTCCTTCGTGTCCAGCGACACATCGGGCAGCGCCACAGTGTTCTCGTCTGATACAACCGGTCCCGCACATACAAGTGGCGGTGCAACCGTCTACGAGTCAGGCGGCTCAGCCGGCACGGTCTCCCACGAAGGCGGCCATCAGGTCAGTGGAAGCCCCGTCTACCAAGACGCGGCAGGACACGTCGTGCAAAGTCATGCAACACCAGATGGCGGCTCGGTAACCTACGGCGCACCAACGGCCGATGGGCAACCAGGACATGTAACTGGTTCAGCTCCTGTCTACGATCAAAGCGGACATTTAGTTAGCGGTGGTTCGACACTGTCGTCTGAATCGCCTAACTACTCCGGCGCTCCGACCGTGTACTCGGCAGACGGCGCTCCGCACGCCGGTACACCTGGAGCATCCTTCGTGCATGAAGGACAAGGACACCAGACTCTCTCCAGCGCAAGCGCCGGCGAGAGCCATGGAGTCGGTCATCCTGGACATCACGGGCACCATCAAGAGGCCCCGGGAACCGTCCATCAAGCCAACTTGGCCGATGGAAGCCATCCAGGCACTGTGCATGGTGGCACCCACGCACCCGAAGGTATCACCTTCAACAACGCGGGCGAGAATCCATCCTTCCAAGGCCACAGCACTGGAAGTCCGACATTCTCGAGCGACGGCAGCTCAGCCACCTATCAATATTCCGCGAGCGATCCGAACGTCGGCATGCCCAACTACCAGTACTCAGACCCGGGTACCGGTTACACGACACCGACAAATGCGTCTTACGGTGCCAGCAGTGACGGCGGCACGAGCTACGTGCAGCAAGATGGTCCTATCGCGTACAACGCCGGTTCAAGCGACCCGACGGTAAGAAGCGATATGGCATCCTACTCAGACGGCGGACAACCTCAGTGGACACCGTCAGGCGAGCCGAACGCGCAACCGCAAGATCATGCGACACGTCCTGCCGAAAGCGGAGATGTCAGAATGGCCAGCTCCGGATATCAGGAAGGTCCGACGATCACTCCAGTGACACCGACCTACTCAGCCGACACTTCAGGTGCCGGTCATAGCGGCGGCGGCCATGGTGGCGGCGGCGGTGGCAGCGCCGACCCAGTCTACACAGCACATAACACAGCCGATCATGGCGGTGGAAGTGCTGGAGATGGATACCTGGTCGGTCAACGCGAAGACCACGCTGTCGATCACGGCGGACTAGCTCACGATGTCATTCATCATGACTCCTACAGCAGTGCCGACGCATCAGGCGGTCATCACACGACCACACATGACTCCCATCCTGATCAATACGCCCAGGGTGGCTCACAACCGACTGACTCCTCCGGCATCGTCCAAACTGGACCTCCCGGCGGAGGAAGCAGGCTCACACAGGCACTCGGTATGGCGGCCCTTGCCAAAAAGCAAGGTCCCGTAACCCCGCAAGGCAAGCCTGATACGCCTGCCGAAAGCAAGCCAAATCAGCCTGAGTCGAAGCAAATAGACGTAGCCTACAAGAACACTGGTAAGGGACGCTCTAAGAAGCAAGACCAGGAATGGCACAAGGAAAATGCACAGTTCCCAGTCTCCGATGAAGAAGACGAAGACAAGAAGAACGCATGATCCATGTAAGGGTAGGGTAATGACAGGGCGGAACGATTTTAATTGTTCCGTCCTGCCTCTTTAATATAAGCTCCTATAGTTGTTCAATCTCATGTAGGATCAAAGGCGTAAAAGAGGCGTAGGCGAGTGATTAAATGAGCACAGCGGAAATTTATCTTGCCGATATCGCGGTTAAATGCGGCAACTGCGGCGTGAAGTTCAATTCCAGACAACTTCCTGTCATCGTCGACACTGGGCTGAGAAACAGTGAGCTCAGACAAGACTTCCGCGGTTTGGCTCCCCAACTCGAGCAATATGCAGTCTGCACCTGTCCCAGCTGCGGCAAGGCGGACTGGTCGACATCATTTGAACCAACCAATGAAGTGCCGGTTCTCAACCAGCCAAACACTACTCCCCATCTACAATTCCGCTCGGCTGCCATACACGCCGAACGGGTCGGCCGCAACTTCTACAACGTGGGACTTTTCTACCTCTATGCCGCATGGTGTGCCGACGATTTACAAGCGCTCCCCCAAGCAAGAGAGTACAGAAGACTCGGTGCCGACGCCTTCAAGAAGTCTCTTGTCGACGTCTCTTGCCCCATCGATCGGCGAGTGGAAGTCGAGTATTTGATTGGCGAGTTGCAGCGGCGTTCTGGAGATTTCGAAGCAAGCCGCGATCATTTTCGACAGGTGATACCGCGCCTGCCGGCACGTTTTTCAACGATGGCACGCAAACTAATGCGCCTGGCAGAACAAGGAAACGCAGAAGCAATCCAGTTTGAAGAGGGCTAACAAAATTTCAAAAGATCTATCGTTTTCCACATTGAGTTGCCAGATGGCAATTGTTAGGTTATGACTGTTGTGATAGGAAACCAAAAGCCGCACATTGCCTTTGCTCTATCGGGGAGGAGCGTAAATGTCGCAAGTACATAAGGTAATCATCCTCAACAAACCGTTGAAGATTTTTGATTTCACGCCATTTCAGCTGATTCTGCTGGTGGCGGCCACCGTCACAGCCCTTTTGGTTGGAACAAACATTCCCAAAGATTGGAAAGTCGGAAATCTGCCGGCAGGATTTTTGGCAGGGTTGCTAATCTTTTGCGCGGCCATTGTCGGAGTCAAAATGTCTGAAGTGAAACCCTGGATCTGGTGGAAAAACAACCTGCTTTATCGTCTGGGCATGGTGCCTAAAGTCTTTATCCCTCGACCTGAAGACCCTCCGCATATTTATCCCGACCCATCGATCATCGAAGCCAAAAAAGCGTCTGATGACTATTACGTTCAGTCGGAGTAAGGGAATAAGAGTATAGGAGCGTTGCATTAAAGCCGATGTCTAGGAGTTCCAGATCAAGACCGACACCTCCCTCGCGCAGAGGAGGAGGAGGCTCTCCAGGAGGGGGCTCTCCCGCTGGGCGCGGCGGTAGTGGTGGTCGCGATGGTGGGGGGCGCGGCGGTGGCGGTGGCGGCGGACGCCGCAGAATGCCTACCGGCGACGAAGAGTCATTTGACTTTGATAATTTAGACTTTGAAGACGACCTGCCCGTGCGTTCGCCTGCACGAGCCCAACAGTCAAAACCAGTGGCATCCGGCAGATACATGCCTTTGTCGAGCACGCCCTCTGCTGCAAACATCGGCGCCCAATTCTTCAACGCGCTCCCTGAGGTTGTCCGAAACGCTCTTCCCTTTGGCGTTTCCGGTGAAAGCAGCTATGGCATGCGCCGCAGTGGCGGACGCGGAGGAGACGGCGACGCTGACGTTAGCGAAGAAACAGCCGAAGACGAACTCGGGCCACCTAAAGACGTACGCGGAAGCACCAGCTGGCAGGATGTTTGCTTTCTCCATTCCATTCCCGGAGAAGATGAAGAAGAAGGTCTGGTAGTACTCTGCGATGGAAGTTTCCGCAAGTACATCGGCTGCAAGGGCATCAACGCACTCTTGTTCGACGAATCCGACCGTGAGATGATGGCTCGTGGTTTTGCCGCATTCGCCAACTCTTGCGACGCTGACATTCAAATCATCGTCAAGTCACGCAACCTCTCCGTCGATGAGTACCTGTCCCGGTATCAAGTACTGATCAAAAGCGACAACGATTACCTCAAATGGTACGCAGATTACACCGATAAGTGGTTTCGCCGAGTGCAGGACGTAACCTTCGTCCCGCAGCGCGAATTCTACGTCGTCGTCAGCCACCACCCGCCTGATTGCAAAGCAAACCAGGCATGGTCGGGTCGTCGTTCGATTCAACGCCACGAAGAGTATCTCGATCAGTTGAATCGTTTGACTAAAACCGCATTCGAGCAGCTACGCGCCGCTAACCTGCGCCCTCACATTCTCACACGCAAAGAAGTTCGCAACCTCATTTACGGTGATCTCAACCCAAGTCTCGGCAAGCGCGACCCGGAAGCACCGCCGTCTCGCCCCCATAACTCCGAGGCATCGACGCTTGCAGGCTCTGCCCTGAAAGTGCACGACGAATATTTGTGGCTTGATGGAAGGTATGTAGGAACGCTCTACATGGCTCAACCACCACACGAAACATGGATGGGCTGGCTTGTCGATCTTTTGACATTGAGCGTTGAATATTCGCTTTCAATGTACGTCCACATGTGCGATCAAGACAAAGTACGCGCCAACTTGAAGATGACATACAAGTTGGGGGTTGTAACCAGTACACAGTTAGCCACGCCCGACCTTGAAGGTATTGAATCGACGAGGCGCGCGGCGTCTGCTATTCAAGAGTTTTTGCGCAGCTCCAACAAAGCGTTTGACGTATCGATGTACATCACGACATCGGCCGAAACTCCTGAGCGATTGATTTCGCACATGGATGAAATTCGACGCGTCTTCAAAAACAAAGGCGCAAACTTCGATCGCGGTCAGCTCTTGCAGCTGGAACTCTGGCAGTCGGCACTGCCGGTCGGAGTGGATCGCGTTGCCATTATCCACAGGGTCATGTCACCAATTGTCGGCACGATGTGGCCGTTCTTCACAGCATCATGCGGAACCCCTGATGGTGTGCCCTTCGGCTTCGCCCTCACATCGAGAGAACCAGTGCTTCTCAATCCATTTTTTAGAGGAGCAGGCAAGGACGCGAACAACATGTTTGTTGTAGGAACCACGGGGGCAGGGAAATCTTTCGCTGTGTCCATGCTCATCTTGCGACTGTTGCCTCTGGGCACGCGCTTTGTTCTTATAGACAAAACCGTAGACAAATTTGGCGCGTACAGATTCATCACCGAACTGTTAGGACCAGATCTTTGCGCCTATGTTGACTTGGGACCAAGCTCAGGCTTTGTTTTGAATCCGTTCGATCTAGGTCCGGAAGACAAACCCGGCGACCCGTCGGCTGACAAAATAAGCTCCTTGCTTTCACTTCTCGATCTCATGCTCGCGCCTGAAGGACGGGAAGAATTGCACGTCGAGGAAAAATCGCTCTTGGACGGTTTGATTAGGGTCGCCTACATGGATGCGCATTTCAACAACACAGTGCCCACCATGTCCGATCTCGCTCGTGTAACCGCACAGGCAGCCGCTGACGAAGTAGACCCACTGCAGCGCGATCGACTTCAGCAGTTCGCCAGAGGTCTTTCACTGTTCACCAGATCTGGTGCCTTCGGCGGATTGGTTGACGGCTACACCAACGTCGACACAGAAAAACTGTTCATCGTATTTGATACCAGAGAAGTCAACGAACCTCGTTTGGAACGTATCGCCGTATACATCTTGGCTGAATTCATCAGACGTCGCGCAGCGCAGTGTAAAGAGCGCGGCGTGCGATTTGCAGCCATCATAGACGAAGCCGCGACACTGATGCGATTCAGAGCAGGCGCCCGCCTCCTCGATGACTTGTCGAGAAGAGCCCGCCACTACGGTATGATGCTCGTGTCGATTACACAGCAATTGAAAGACTTTTTCCGACAAGCTGAACAAGCCGATTCGGTCGTCAAAAACTCGCACATGAAGATTCTGCTCAGGCAGGACCCCAGCGACCTTAAGCTGCTCAAGGAGACTCTCAGGCTTACGGACGCAGAAGTTGTCGCAATCGAAAACTTCTCGAGAGACGAAGAAAAACGGAAAGACAGCCAATGTCTGCTCATCGTCGGCGCCGTGCACGGAACTATCCGTCTTGTGCCAAGCCCGATGGACTACTGGATATGCACATCAGAACCAATTCGCGACATCCCCAGACGCCTGGAGATGATCAGGGAGGTCAAGGCTAAACACCCGAAACTGACTCACACAGACGCTTGTAGACAAGCAGTTTATTACTTGGGCTTGCAACACGAGTAGCGCACGGAGCGCATATTCTTTAAAGTGGAAAAGCTATTTTCATTCAACAAATTCTTTGTTGCGTTCTGCGCACTTTTGATCGCGATTGTTCTCGCGGCCAAAATCGTCAGCGACATGAAAGTCGCAGATGATGCCAAGAAAGTCGCCCAAGAAATATTTCAGTGGGATTGGGAATCGATGCACCTCCATTGCGATGCAGTCATCACCGATGCCAAAGTCTTAGATAGAAGTGAAACCGAAGCCAAAGTCGAAGTGACCGGCACGCAGACAATCAGCAACGCAGTTATGTCAGCTGACTCAAATCCAGAATCATCGACCACCGGCGCCAAGATTACAGGCGGCGCACCGCAACAGTCTGACTGCAAGGCGATCTTGACCTTCTATCGCACAAACAACCAATGGGAATTAGGACGAGTGGAGATTCAATAAGATGTATTGGAGAGTTAGACGAGTAAGTCCACAACAAATGGTCGCCCAGTACGGAGTACACGTAGCGCTAATCATCAGTCTATTGGCTAATGTACTTCTATATTTTACACGACCCAACACCAAAGGGATGTCCGCCGAGACAAAAGTCGACTTCGACAATTTCGCGCGCCGCGTCACCACGCACTTGCTTGACACAAGCTACATTTCTTACGCACAGTCGACCGCGGCTTTGATCACCGGGCCGGAACTCGCACCAAACGTGGTGCAAGCCCTCAGACAGAGCGAGATGCTTTTCAAAACCGACGAAGAGTTTCAAGCCACAGAAAGAATGTTGAAGCAACAGCGACAACTAGCCGCGGTGCGCATTGACTCCGTGCAGCTCGGAGAGCCAACTCAAGGTGGTTTGGTACCAGTCACCGTTGCTGGTGTGGTTGCAATTCACTCTGCTGAAGAATCGGGACCAAGTGGACCAGTGCCGTTTCAATTCCAATATTTGATCGGTCAGCACAAAGAAACGATGAAGCCGATCGTGGCTCAGTTTGCAGATCAATCGCGGCGATAGAAGCGCAAATTCCTTCGCCGAAACACCGCATCGAGAGCACTTCAGACTGGCTGCACAGCCAATCTGAAAGCAGCGAATTGGAACAAGGTCCGTCGCCAGTCAACAACTCTCGATCAGATCTTCCAATTCGGTCTGTTGTTTGACGCCATTATTCTTCTTTTCTGCACTAGGGGTCACGTCGACTAGTCGCGTTCGAGAAATACGAACATGTTTAAAGTAGATACGTGAACTACCAAACTCAAATGAACTTGTGCTACCGCTAGTCGCGAATGTGTTCTGGACGCGATGATCGGATGCAACAGCGAACAGATTTCCTCGTGCGTTCGCCTTCAATTGTGCCACTCTCTCAAAAGATGGTCGCCTAGCACCGGGAAGCGAGAACACGCCGTTCGCCCAACGAACAATCTCTCCACTCTTGACCATCAAGTAAAGCGCTTGATCAACTTGCCTCCTTGAACCACAATGCAGCACGTCGGCGGTCGTGAACAATCCATCTCCCGGAACGGAGACAACGAATTCGCGAATGGAAGAAGGTGTTGACATCAATTGCTCGCTCTTGGTACTACTTTTAAAACGTACCAACAGTCAAAAAGTTCAATTTCAGACACAAATTTCTCATGCGGAAGCTCTGTGAGATTTTCTATGTGAAAATCTCACAAACCTCCTTGTGAGATTTTCTGCGTGAAAATCTCACAAACCCTCCTTGTGAGATTTTCTGCGTGAAAATCTCACAAACCTCCTCGTGAGATTTTCTGCGTGAAAATCTCACAAACCTCCTTGTGAGATTTTCTGCGTGAAAATCTCACAAACC
>CAZCZI010000093.1:0-14685 GCA_964503045.1 uncultured Candidatus Obscuribacterales bacterium | reverse complement strand
TGAAAATCTCACAAACCCTCCTTGTGAGATTTTCTGCGTGAAAATCTCACAAACCCTCCTTGTGAGATTTTCTGCGTGAAAATCTCACAAACCTCCTCGTGAGATTTTCTGCGTGAAAATCTCACAAAGTTTCTTCAAAGACTCACTACAAATCCAATTCCTTAGGCCGAAACACCGCGTCCAGCGTTCCACATCCTTCGCTCACTTCAGACCAACTATTCACAGCCAATCTGATGCGTGCAATAGCCGCAGTCGGAAAAGCTTCTGTCGCACCAGTCAACATCTGAATCAGATCTTCCATTCCAGGATTGTGCCCGACCATCATCACAATTTTGAAGCGATCATCAATGGCGGCGATGCACTTCTTTAGATTGCTTCCCGACGCCTCGTAAACATCTTCGCGCAATTCAATGTCGCAATCGATACCGGCTTTCGGCATCGTCAGCTCGAGTGTTTGCATCGCACGGCGAGCAGGCGAGCAAATGATGAGGTCAGGATCAACGCCCTGTTTCTTCATGAACTTGCCCATTGACGGCGCGACCTTCAGCCCTCTTTTGGCCAGCGGTCGATCGAAGTCAGGCACCGACGGATCATCCCAACTGGACTTGGCATGACGGTAAAGGTAGAGAACCTTGCCCTTCGGTTTCTTCATGACTGCAATTGTAGTCCATGAAGTTTTTACGCCGCACTGCTTTATAAAAAGCTTGAGGAATTACAAATGATGGATTGCCAGGTTTACAATGTCCGGGTCGCAAGTGCCCGAAAGGCACACAGCGCGAGCAGTTTAAGCCTCGGAGATCTCGGCAATGTTTTCAGGAATCGTCGAAGATGTAGGAACCATATCCGAAACCAAAGACAGCTCCGACGGCCGCTGGATGAAGATCACCACCAGCAAGCCGCTCACAGACCCGGTTATGGGCGAGTCTATCAGTGTGAGTGGAACATGTTTGACCGTCGTCGAGTTCGGCAGTGACTGGTTTGCAGTTGAAGCCGTTCATGAAACCCTTCGCCGCACGAAGCTCGGAAAGCTTTCCAAAGGCGATAAAGTCAACCTAGAGCGCGCTCTGCGCTTATCAGACAGACTGGGTGGACACTTGGTCTCTGGTCACATCGATGCTGTCGGCAAGGTCGTAAGCATTGAGCCCGACGGCTTTTCCAAGGTTTTCACATTCGCCATGGAAAAGAAGTGGGCGCCATTTTTTGTAGCGAAGGGCTCGGTGGCAATAGACGGAGTTTCCCTCACAGTGGTCGATGTGGACGTCGCAAAGAAGGATGAGAAATCTAATTTTTTGTTCACAGTAGCCCTCATCCCACACACACTCAGCGTCACGACGCTTGGTGCTCTAACCATCGGAAGCCCAGTAAACATCGAAACCGACATCGTTGCTCGCTACGTCGCCAGATGGCTCGCCCCGTCGGCAGTCGGGCTTAACAATGTGAACGAATCAATGTCGGCCGCCCTCGAACACAGCTAGACTTATCGTTGTCAAGCCCGGGGTTACCCTCCGAGCCGGGCAATTTGGACTCTCACACTTTCGGTAACCCACTCGAAGGACCAGGTACCACAATGGCAGACTCGACAACATCAAAGAATCGAAGGCAGCACAGTTCCAGCGCGACGCCCACGAACGCCCCGAAGACTGAGGGCAACACAGACAATCAGGCAGTCGACGGGTCAATCTTCGATTCAATTGAAGCAGCTATCGAAGACCTGCGCCGCGGAAAGATTGTCATCGTCAGCGATGATGAAGGTAGAGAAAACGAAGGCGATTTGATTTGTGCAGCAGAGCTCGTCACCCCGGCAATGATCAACTTCATGGTCACGCAAGCGCGCGGCTGGGTCTGTTTGGCACTCACACCAGAGAAGGCGGCTCAGTTGGAGTTGCCCATGATGGTCGAACAAAACACTGATCAACAACTCACGGCCTTCACCGTCACTGTCGATGCCGATGCCAAGTTTGGTGTCACCACCGGTATCAGCGCATACGACAGAGCAACAACAATTCGTGTCGCGGTCGACTCGCAGGCACGCCCATCAGACCTCCGCCGCCCCGGGCACATCTCTCCACTGATTGCACGAGCAGGCGGTGTCTTGCAGCGTGCAGGACACACCGAAGCCGCCGTCGATCTCGCCCGATTGGCAGGGCTCACTCCCGCCGGTGTCATTTGCGAAATCATGAATGAAGATGGAACGATGGCGCGTGTCCCCCAACTAAAAGAGTTCGCAAAGACTCACGGCTTGAAGTTCATCAATATCTCTGAACTTATCGCTTATCGTCTAACTCGCGAGCGATTCGTCGTGCGCGAAGCAATCGCATCGTTCCCCTCCGCATATGGCGACTTCAAAGTACATGCATATAGGAACACACTCGACGGTCGCGAACACCTTGCCTTTGTCAAAGGTGATGTAGCCGGTCAGAAAGACGTGCTCATCAGAGTGCACAGCGAATGTTTGACTGGCGATGTGTTTGCAAGTTTGCGCTGCGATTGCGGGCCGCAGCTTGAAGCGGCAATGGCAATGATTGCAAAGGAAGAACGCGGCGTATTGATCTATCTCAGACAAGAAGGTCGTGGCATCGGCTTGCTCAACAAAATAAAGGCATACGCACTTCAAGACACAGGCGAAGACACTGTACAAGCAAACGAATCACTCGGCTTCAAACCAGACCTTCGAGAGTATGGCGTCGGTGCACAAATGCTTTGCGATCTCGGACTTACATCAGTTCGAATCATCACTAACAACCCAAGAAAAATCGTCGGGCTCGAAGGATATGGACTCGAAGTCACAGATCGAGTGAGCCTGCCGCCAGCCTGCAACAGCCATAATCTCGGCTATCTTTTGGTCAAGAAAGAAAAGCTTGGACATTGGTTGGAAGGACTGGATTCTTCAAAGCAAGAGCCGACAAAAACAGCATCTTGTGGCGCCAATGCAGACAAATAAGTGGAAGGAGCACTCCAATGTCTAAACCAAATGTGATTGAAGGACGACTGATTGCTACAGGTTTGAAGTTCGGCATAGTTGTTAGCCGCTTCAACGACTTCATCACATCGAAGTTGGTTGAAGGCTGCATTCATGCTCTCAAGCAGCATGGCGCGGATGAACAAAACATCGATATCATGTGGTGCCCAGGTGCGTTTGAAATTCCTCTTGTAGCAAAGCAAGCTGCATCGAGCGGACTCTACGACGCCGTTATTTGTTTGGGTGCCGTCATCCGCGGTGCTACGCCGCACTTCGATTACGTGGCAGGCGAAAGCGCCGGCGGTATCGCGAGAGTGGGTGTGGAAACGAACGTTCCCACCATCAACGGTGTGCTCACCACCGAGACAATCGAACAAGCAATCGAGCGCGCCGGCACTAAAGCCGGCAACAAGGGATCGGACGCCGCATTGGCAGCAATCGAAATGGTCAATTTGCTTGCAGCAATGAAGACGCACGCGGGACTGAAGAAGTAGAGCGACGCCCGCGCAATTGACTGATCATGATCAGCCAGAAGAGTCGTTACTTCTTCTTCGGCACAGCCTTGTTGAAAGCTGCTACGAAGTCATCGCAAATTGCCCTAGCTGCTGCCGCTTCTTTCTTGCGATCGACGACCTTTCCAGAACGATAAGTTTCGCCATCCCACTTGACCGACTCATCTCTGGCAAGTTGGCACTGTTGCTCGACGGTCAAACCAACCCAGGATTTGTCCTTGTCTTTGTACTTCGTCACTAGAATGACTCTGGCTTCTCCTGCACCTAAAGAAGAACCTTTGTCGGCGTCTTCAGACGTTTCCTTGGCAGCAACATTCGTCTTTCCCAACGACGTCCTGACCGTGTCTCTAATCGATGCGCTTTCATCGAAAGCAACTCGATATTTGAGTGAAGTAATACCTTTCAGCGACTGCTTCTGCCACTCCATTGCGGCGACATCTTTGTCGCCCTCAGCCGCATATACAGCCGTGCTGGTGCAAATGGTGAGGACCGACAGTTGTACCAGATTCTGTAATTTCATTTTCCTGAGCCGCTTCTCCTGCTCGGGAACGAAGGAAGTAATAAGATAAGTGCAGGCTACGCGGTCGCCGCCTGCTCTTCGCTTTGCATGGCTTCGATGCGTTCTTGCTCGACCGGGTGCTCTTTCAAAAACTTGTCAAGAATTCCTGCGACTTTCAATGTCGGCAAGATTGGACCTTCGACTTCGACATCACGAAGAAGCATGGCCCGGTGCAATCCCAATCTGCTTTGAATGATTTTCGAAATAGTCGCCATCGAAAAGTGGAAGCACACGCGAGGACGCTCTCCAGCTGGGTCGTAGCGTTCGATCACAATCGTCCCATCTGGATTTTTCAAAACCCACCCCAGCGGATCAGGTGAGCCACCTTTGACGACGAAACCGATACTGATACCACCTGCGGTGAGTCCTTCCAATCCGCCTTCTTTCAATTTCTTTGGAATAAACTCTTCGAAGTAATACTTCGCGAGCTTTTCAGCAAAGGTGACGGTGTGCCCATCATCACCACTGGAAGCCTGTCCCCAGTTCTTCGCGTTAGCAAACTTGAACACCTTTTCGAAGTAGTCTTTGTCGCAAATGACCGGGGTCAAGTGATAACGACCGGCAACCTCAAAAAGATTTCGTGTCTTGATTTGCACATCGTCTTGTAGCAACTTGCGCAAAGTCGAAGAAAGATCGAGGGAGTCAGTTTCGGCTGGGGCAACTTCCACAAGACCTAGAGCTCGGGCGGCATGGCTCAGCCATTCGCGGTTCAAAGTCATTTGTGTAGAAACCAAATTGCAGATACGTGGACGATTTTCATCTTCAAGAAAACGCCAGAACATATGCACCGCTACATCAGATGGAAGAAACCACAGTGTCGAGTCCGGGTTGTAGTTCAAATTGATGACACGGTCGCCGGCAGAAGAGGCATCAGACAATGCATGCAACAGCTGCGATGGACCGGAGAAGTTGATCGATGCGCCACTGGCACTGCTGCCGAGAATCATCGGAATTCTAACCAAGTACCATTCCGACTCGCTTGCGGTCAGCCCGTCCAACAGTTTATTTTCATAATGTTGGCAGATGCTTTCCCAATGAGTTGGCGCTTTGCGACGCTCGAACTCAAACTCTTCAGGCACTACTCCATCGGCCTGCACACCGCCCCAAACCGAGGAAACTATGAAAGTGGAGACACCCTTGAGGTTCTTCAAAATGGTCTTGAGATATTGAGCAGCCCAGGGAGCACGCGGGGCTCTCGCCTCGTCAAAATTTGGCGGCAGCCCTGAAAAAATCACCGCATCATATTTGGTGCCCTTAAACGCATCGTCAGGATCGATCAGTTTCAATCGTTCCTGAAAAGTTCGCGCTTTTTCTCTGCCACCAAATGCAGTTTCAAGCGTTGCTTGCGCCGATGACTTCAAGTCCAAAGGCGACATACTGAAAATATTGAGCGAGGATTTGACGGCAATGTGCACGTTCCATCCTTTTTCCAAAAGACAAACGGCAAGGGGTCCAGAAAAACTGGACACTGGTCCCCAGAGATAAGCTGTTTTGTGCGTCATTTCAGCCTGGTTGCTCCTCTTGACCGCCGCGCAACGCCTGGCTCGGGCATCGACGGATGCCTGAACTGCATAATGTTATCAATTAATTAGCGCGGTAGGGGAGATGAGAAGTCCATTGGAGCTTCAATAATTGTGGTTCCGGCAATCTCGTCGCCAATGCGCAAACTGTCGTCCCGCTTGTAGGCACGCCAGCTTTCAAGAGGAATTACGATAAGCACGTAAAGGGTGCACACAATATTTACGATCGACAAGATGCCGTTGGCGATTTGCGGAATCGGCAACAGGTGCATGACCATGACCGCAACCTGCGATACAAGAAACGGCGCCAGGAGCACGATGTTGCGAATCGCCGACTGCTTGAGGCTGGCGGGCTCACCGGTGGCGACATCGACCACTTGCAAACCCATCAGGTTTTTGCCGATGCCGCGCCCCTGGAATAGGGAGTCTCTGGCCAGCAAGAAGCACACTGCCAAAATCTGAGAGTTAAAGAAGTGCACTGACAGCGGGATAAACGCGAACACGACCCCAATCATCGCCCCCAACACATAGCAGGCGATGAAGTCGAAAACGATTGCTATGCCGCGTTTCTTGGGATCGACATATACCGGCTTTACGACCTGGTAAGTCCGTTCTGCCCTAATTGGTTTGGAGCCACCGGCGCTGCCGAAAGCCGGGATGTTCGACTCATCAGACGAACCGGAGCTGCCACTGCCCTTATCCCTGGGTCCTTTGCCTGGGTCTCGCCCACCGTATGACCTTGTCATGCATAGTCCTTTTCTAGAATGGGTTCGAGATGTCCAGACCCTTACTAATCATAGTGCAACAACGACCTCTTGGTTAGTGCTTTAGTGTGCAAATCTCCCATTAAAACAATTGGGAAATAGTGCGACGCTTGGCACTTCTACTAGTACCATTTCAAGTAAGCGAATTCGTGTCTCGCAAAGCAGGCGAGTCGCGCGAATAGCGACAGCTGACTCGACTCCAATTTTGGGTGGGGCGGCAGAATTTAGCTTAGGCAAAGGAAAAGGATTCAAGAGATGTCCAGCAATAATAATGGCGGCGGCGCCACTGTCATCGTTGACGGTTTGAGAACGCCCTTCGGTAAACTCGGCGGATCGCTCGCCAGTGTCAGCGCTGTGGACCTCGCCAGCCCCTTGATTAAAGAGCTGTTGGAACGCAACAAGATTCCCCTCGATGCTGTGGATGAAGTCATTCTGGGTCAAGTCGTGCAAGCAGGATGCGGGCAGATTCCATCGCGCCAAGCTCTTATCAAAGCCGGTCTGCCCACGACCACCGAGTCTACGACAGTCAACAAGGTCTGTGCGTCAGGCATGCGCGCCGTCACTTTGGGCGATTTGAGAATCAGGGCCCACGATGGCGAAATCATTGTTGCAGGCGGCATGGAATCCATGAGCCAAGCGCCATACCTGGTGGAAGCCAATGCAGCGCGCTTCGGAAAGCGCATGGGTCACATTCAGTTCAAGGACGCCATGCTCAGTGACGGACTGGAGTGCCCCGTCACCGCGGTGCACATGGCGGTGCACGGAGCCAAAGTGGCAGACGAGTTTCACATCACTCGCGAAGAGCAAGACAAATGGGCGTATCGCAGCCACATGAAAGCTGTGGAAGCCCAAAAAGACGGCGTGTTCTCATCCGAAATTCTGCCGGTGACGATTCAGTCGCGAGGCAAGACCACCGTCGTCGACAAAGACGAAGCACCGCGCGGCGACACCTCGATTGATGCTTTGAAAACACTCAAGCCCGTGTTTTATGACAAAGGCTCAATCACCGCCGGCAACGCACCTGGTGTCAATGATGGTGCCTGCGTGCTCCTCATCATGAGTGAAGCAAAGGCGAAAGAATTGGGATTGAAGCCCTTGGCGAAGATTCTTGCGCATGCTTCCATCGGTCAGGATGTTCCTTACCTGGCAACAGTGCCGGCGCTCTCGACGCAAAAGGCTTTGAAAAAGGCCGGGCTAAAAGTTGATGATTTGGAACTGATGGAAATCAACGAAGCATTTGCAGCGGTGGCATTGAAGTCAATGCAAATGCTCGGAATAAGTGAAGACAAAGTCAACGTTCACGGCGGCGCAATCGCGCTTGGACACCCAATCGGAGCAAGCGGTGCCAGAATTCTTCTGACACTCGCAAAAGAAATGGAACGCCGCAAGGCAACATACGGAGCCGCAGCAATTTGCTCCGGCACCGCCCAAGGTGACTGCGTAATTCTTTCCAGAGAAGGCCTCAACTAGACGGAGGAACGTCGGACCATGAGCGATCTGAAGCTTGCCGAAAACGAAACAGACCTCGAAAAAGTTCGCGAAGAAATCGAAAGAAGAAAAAAGGAGCTGGAACATCACAGCTTCCAGTACTACATTCTCGAAAAACCGGAAATTTCCGATAGCGAATATGATTCGTTGTTTCGCGAGTTGCAAAAGCTCGAAGACAAGTACCCCCAGTTCAAAAGCGATGACAGCCCAACGCAAAAAATAGGCGCTCCGCCGAGCACTGAGTTTCGCTCAATCAAACACAAGACCCCGCTTTTGAGTCTCGCCAACGCGATGTCCTACGAAGAGCTGGACAAGTGGGAAGAGAGAATCTTCAGAGGTTTGGAAAGCGGTCCAAAAGATCTTCAGTATGTCTGCGAGCTGAAGATTGATGGGCTCTCAATCGCTCTCACTTATAAAAATGGAGCGCTGGTTGAAGGCGCCACCAGGGGTAATGGCGAGGTCGGTGAAGACGTCACGCTGAATTTGAAAACGATTCCTGCGCTTCCAACAAAGTTGAAACCAATCACGATTAATGGATCGCAACGCTGCCCTGAACTTTTGGAGATTCGCGGTGAGGTGTACATGCCGGAGTCCAGCTTCGCTGCACTCAATAGCAAGCTGACCGACGAAGGCGAGCAGAGTTTTGCCAACCCACGAAACGCAGCAAGTGGTTCGCTGCGTCAAAAAGATCCGCGAAAGACAGCGAAGCGAAATCTATCGATGTGGGCTTACGGCGTTTATGTCCATGACTCCGAGATGTCGCAGCTTCTCTATCACTCGCAAAATCTGCAACTGCTGCGCGATCTGGGCTTTCCGGTGGAGCCAAACGGCGTTGCCGTCACCGGGCTCTCGGGCGTCAAAAAGTTCTGCGAAGACTGGGCGGAGAAACGACACGAGCTCGACTATCAAACCGATGGTGTCGTCGTGAAACTCAACGATCGCGCTTTGTGGAACGCGCTCGGAGCCACATCCCACAGCCCGCGCTGGGCAGTAGCGTTCAAGTATCCGCCGGAAGAGGCTGACACAGTTGTTGAAGAGATTCACTTCGATGTAGGCAGGACCGGTGCGGTCACTCCCACCGCATATCTCAAACCAGTGAAGCTGGCAGGAACAACCGTCAAGCGCGCAACACTGCACAACGCCGATCAGATTCGTCGTCTCGATGTGCGAGTCGGAGACACTGTCGTCGTGCGGAAAGCAGGAGAAATCATTCCAGAGATTCTCAGTGTAAAACTGGACAAGCGTCCGGCAAACACTGTTCCATTTGAATATCCCACCACCTGCCCAATTTGTGGAACATCACTGCAACGCGCCGCCAACGAAGTGGCATATCGCTGCTTGAACACCTACGGATGCCGCTCGCAACAGCAACGACGCATTCAACATTGGGTCAGTCGCGATGCAATGGATCTCGATGGCGTCGGTGAAATGTTGATTGCACAACTCGTAGACAAAGGATTGATTGAGAAACCATCAGATCTATACAAACTCACCGAAGAGCAGTTGATGAGCCTTGAGCGCATGGGCAAAAAGTCTGCGCAGAACATTTTGGCTGCAGTAGAGACATCAAAGTCTCGTCCGCTCGCCAACCTCTTCTACGCATTGGGAATTAGGCACGTCGGCGCTTCCGGCGCAGAACTGCTTGCCGATCACTTCCCGTCGCTCGATGCGCTGGCGACTGCATCAGTTGAAGAAATCAGCAAAGTAGAAGGGGTTGGACCAACCATCGCGCAGGCAGTCGTAGATTTCTTCAAGGAGTCGGCCAACCAATCTCTTGTAAGCGACATCAAAGCTGCCGGCGTGAAAACCGAGCAAGATGCCGCAACTCTTGCCGCCCAAGCGCAAATCGAAAAGACCTTGGAAGGAAAAACCTTCGTCATCACCGGCACGCTGGAGTCAATGGAACGCACCGATGCCGAGAAGCAGATAAAACTACGCGGAGGCAAGCCGACCTCGTCGGTTTCGAAGAAAACCGACTACTTGGTGGTTGGCGCCAGTCCCGGTTCAAAGCTGGCAAAAGCCCAAGAACTTGGCGTGAAAGTCATTGATGAGGCCGAGCTGAAACGGCTTCTGGGCATCGATTAGCTCATGCCGGCTCGTCAGAATGTTCAGAATGTGGAAGATGTGACCAAAACACATTAAACCCTGGTATAACAATATTTGACGAGGCAGCGCGCAATGCAATTCCGTTTCGACAACTCCTTACTGGTAGCAGTCTTTCTGACTGTCCTAAGCATGGGCGTTGTTGGAGTCTTGGTGATTGTTCCAATCGCTGCAATCAACCTTTCATGGAACTCTCTTTCCAACGTCTTCTATTTTGTTCCTCCAATAAGCCCATGGCAGGCGGCACTGCTGTACGTCGCAATCATTTGCATCACGTATCTGACGGGATTGATAAAAATCGAAATTGTCCACGACGACGAGGTTGAGCAAGGAAAGTGAAGTCAAAACTCTACGCTATCGTTGCCGCCTCATTGCTTCTTCTTCCCTTGTTTCATGCGGCAACGCCACCAGCTCTGGCAAAGAAAAAAAAGCTGCCGAAGCAAGAAGCAACGACTGAGCCTTCCGTCAAGAATTTCAAAGAAGGCGTCGAGCGAATGAAGAATGGAGACCTTGATGGTGCCATCGATTCATTGGTTCAAGCATGTTATTTTGCAAGAAACAATTACGCGCCGATCGCATGGTTTTGGCTGGGCATCTGTTACAAAGAAAAGAAGATGGATTCAAAAGCCATTGACGCCCTGAAGAAGCACATCGAACAATGCCTCGGCGGCTCGCCCGAAGCGCATATCGCGCTTGCCGAAATATACATGCGCCAAGATCGCGACTTCGAAGCCGAGAATGAAATCAAAACCGCGCTTGTAGAAACACAAGGCCCTGCGCCGCGCGCGCACAACATGTACGGCAAACTCGCCGAGAAGAAAAAAGATTGGTCATCTGCAGTTTGGCACTACAAAGAAGCGCTAGGTTCGCGGCCGTGGACATATACGGAAGCATGGATGAACTTCAACGAATGCGAAATGAAACAGAAGCTGTGGGGCCCTGCGATTTTGCAGTTTGAAACCATGCTGCATAGCCCGCTTCCACTCAAGGGTCTAAATAAAGAACGCATCTACATGGACCTCGGTGTTTGCAATTTGCAGAAGGGGAACCACCAGAGCGCCATCGACAATTGGCACTTCGCTCTGGAGGAAAATCCCGATAACGTAGAAGCACACTTCCTTTTGGGACAGTTACTCGATTCGGAGAAACACATTTCTGCGGCCGTGAAGGAGTACAAAGAGTTCGTTAGACTGGCAGCTGAAGACGATAAACGCTCGCAGGCGGTGCGCGATCGCATCCAAAAGCTTGAGCTTTCGCTATCGCCGGCCGAAGCAGAGCCGGAAAGAGCCAAACCATCGGTATACATGATGCAGCAGCGAGCCGAAAAAGAACGCCAGCGTCAAATGATGCAGGAATATATGGAAAAAACGAAGGATTCGCTCGTCAATCCGGGCGGCGACGCCGGGTTCTAGAGTTCACATCCCGCCCACGAACCCCAAGGCTCCACTCCAGGGATTACCCGGATCACTAATCCATGATTAAGGAAGTGCCCCCTCAAGCGCACTCTTGATATCATCAAATTGTTGGCCCTTACTATAAATTGGAAACCAAAATGACGCACCTAAATGCGCCCATACGTGATTTGAGAACTTCGTTTCAGAGATTTCTGGAGCCCACCGCCAATGCACTCATCGACCTCGCCGAGGCGCTAAAGTCGGCGGTCGTGAAAATAGCTAAGCTCTTGTGGTGCGTCGTCGCATCAGTCTTGGAGTTCGTGCGAAGCGTCTAGCAGTACACTCGCTAGAATAGAACTGGGAGTCCCAAGCACCAGCACTGGTCACCACCACCGGAGCACTGCAACGAATGCAAACCTTCATGGGCCGCGAATACGCACCTGAATCAGCAGTTGCTACTGCAGTTGAGTTGCAAATCGATGGCGACGCACTGCTGGTCAAAGCCACCGTATTTGATGCCGACTCAGTTATGGAAAAAACAGGTGGGCGATTTTACCTGCGTGATTTCGAAATAGAAGTCGGCGGATTCAGCTCTACGGTGACAATACTAAAGCACAAGCCGACAAAAATCACACTGATGATTGAAGACCCCGGTTTCGTGAATGCATTGGCTCAAACCAAGACTCCACTTGCCGATCAAGCATCAAAAGCTAGCCGAAAAATCAAGAATGTTCCCCGCAAACTGGCAATGACCTGGGGCACTATTTTGGGAGGAACATTCGCAGCAGTCTTTATCGCCTACTTTTCCATGGAAGGGATTGTCGGTTGGATTGCCGATCGTATTCCGCCGCAAGTAGAAAGAATCATCGGCGAAACCTATGTGCATCTCATGCCGGGCTCGCACAGTCGCGTCGAGTCCGAAAATCAACACCGAATCGATCGAATTGCAGAGCGCTTGCTTAGGAATCTGAAGAACAATCCATACCAATTCGAGTTCATCGTAGTCGACGACACGCAGATAAACGCTGCTTCGCTTCCCGGCGGAATAGTTTTGGTCTACTCAGGTTTGATCGATCACGCACAAAACGATCACGAGATCGCCGGCGTACTTGGCCACGAAATCGGACACGTAACGCGCAAACATGCATTACGAGCCATGCTACACGGAATCGGCTTCAGCAATCTCGTTAGCATTGCCTTCTCTGGTGTTTCACCCGAAGTGGTCTCGCTCATGGGACACACAGTAGATCTCGAAAAACTCAGCTACGGTCGCTCACAAGAATACGAAGCCGATAACATCGGCACGCAGCTCGCCGTCGACTCCGACTACAATCCACGTGGCATGGTGGAGTTCTTTTCGCGCCTCGAAAACGAGTTGGGTGGAAGCAATACCTTGCTTGCATTTTTATCGACACACCCAATGCCTGCGGATCGAGTCACGCGAATAAAACAACAAATAGAACAGATGGAAGCCGCACGAAAAGCCCGTCATCTCACAACAGCTAGACAATAGTTCTTGGCTTCTCTTCTTCTACAAGCTTGTTCTACTAGCGCTTCTTCGAGTCTTGTTGATATTTCTCCAACACGATCTCACAACAAGTATCAACACAATCTTCGCAAATGCGCGCCGAATCTTTGCGAAACAATCGCCGATTCGACTTGCGCATACAGTCGAGACCTTCATCATGCATAAACGAACAAAAGTTACAGTCCGCCGCAGGCGATGCAATTTCCAAATCTGCTTTGGTTTGAAGCAACCGCTTGAAGTGCCCGGTGCATTCGTCGCAAATGCAAGATTCCGGGCTCTCAATAAGCAGCTTCACTGTATTGTGCGCTTTTCCGCAGAATGAGCAATTCGACGATTTTTTTTGCTGAGCCATAGGTACAGAATAGCGCACAGATTAATCTAGCACCCTCAAAATGCACGATTTTTTCACACCTCGCCACCTAATCTGCTATGACCTGCCTCAGGTGGGGCAGACAAGAATGGCGATGAGAACAGATGTCAGATCGAAGCAGAGATATTACCAACAACCCAAGATGTAATGACGGTAGATCAGGCTCGCATGGGTCACATACAGAATTCGGGTTTCATGCAGAGTTCGGATCCATAAATGGAATGACGCACTCCGGTGCGGCGTTCTTTAATGAAGCCTATTCATACGGGCACAATGGCCAGGCGCATCATCGCAACGATCGAAGTCATCATCGCCCGACGCGATGCCCAGATAATCGCTTTGACCCGCCTCTCAACATGACGCGCCCGCCAGAGCCAATGGGCTTCGGGACTGGGTTGAACTTGGACATTCGCCATCGTCCATTCGGACTTCCAGATGTATCAATAAATATTGGCGGCGATCCATTCGCACCAGGGGCAGTGCCACGCCCTTACGAGGGACCGCAAGGATGGCAGAACATTCCTCGCCCGTATGAGACACCGCGATATCCGCAGCCATATGGGGCTCCGCAACGACCGTTCGAACCGTACACAACACAGTATCCGCAGCCGTATGAACAAGGCCCATATGCTCAAATTCCGCAGCAGCCGGGACCATACGATCGTCCGCAACAACCGTATCCACCGCAAGGACAAGGACCGTATGACCGTCCGCAACAGCCATATCAGCCGCAAGGACAGCAACCTTACGACCGTCCGCCACAACAGCCATATCAACCGCAGCCGGTTCCACAACCATACGAACAACCGCAACCAAAACCGAAGCCGGTGCCAAAACCAAAACCTCAAGGCGGCGATGCACCGAAGCCACAGCCCAAGCCAAAACCGGCTGAGCAAAACGAAATGCCTGTCGTCACCAAGAATGCAGATGGTTCTGAGACAGGGACGTACAAAGATGGATCCAAACTCACTAAGTTTCCTGACGGAACGGCTGTGTTGAAACGCCCTGATGGCGTAGAGATGCAGAAAGATCCGGACGGAACCTTGACGACAAAATATCCTGATGGGCGCATGGTCATTAAGAGCCCAAGTGGCGCCACAACGGAAGTTGGACCAATCACTACAGTCAATCCAAGTGGAACAGATAAAGGTACCGACCCCACAAGCAATGGACCGCCCATGAATGAAACCAGCGACGACGAGAAAGTCGTCGTCACCAAGAAGCCAGATGGAACAGTCGTCTACACCGGCGAGAAGAGCATCGTCGAAGTGGGACCGATCACTGTCAACAACAAACCAGTTGAAGAAGCACCACCAGCGACTGCAAATGGCGATACAGCCAATCGCAAAGGTGATGCACCGCCAACGCCAGCACCTTCAAAGACAGCAGATGCGAAGCCACCAGCAAAGCCGGAAGAGCCAAGCCCGCCAGAACAGCCTACTAGCATGCAGTCTAGCTAGTGCAAGCGTTCTGCAAACGCAAATTCAT
>CAZCZI010000092.1:0-27546 GCA_964503045.1 uncultured Candidatus Obscuribacterales bacterium | reverse complement strand
AGTTGATCGCGGTGGAGTCATAAGGAGACTTTGGCTCAATGAGAGTTTTGAACCGCGGGCGAGGCTGAGGTTCGATGATCAGTCGACTATCATCGAGCGCTTCAAAGATCGCCGTATTGCTCAGAAGCATTTCTCTCAGTCTTTGACCTCTGCTAAATCCGCAACAGAGACAACGAATGTTCGCCCAACGGCCGACTCAACAGGTAGTCTTACCAAAGCCTTCTCCTGCGCAAATTCGAGCAGTGTGACTCGCACTGTGTCATTCAACAAAAATTCCTTCGGGCAAAAGAAGCTGACGTCGCCAGAATTGGTGCTGACTACTAGAGTTGCCTCATCGGGAAAGAGCCCGTTTTCGATTTTGCATTTCAGCAATCGTTCTCCCAGCATTTCTTTCGTTGTCACCGTTCGAACCAACCCTTCGAAGACAGAACGTCATACGCGAGTGCGATCTGGTGTTCACTGAATTGTCGCTTACGGTCATTCCAGGCATAAACTGCATCGACCGTGCTTTGCAGATTCTCAGTCCCCTCCGTGCTTACCACCCAGTGGACAGTGGCAAGAAGCTCCATACCAAAAGGCGTTTCAAAGCCATCAACCAAGTCAACAACGCGGTCAAAACGATGCACAGTATCATCGTGAGACTTGAGAAAATTAGTAGCATGTTCCAAGGCGCCATGGACCAATTTGATCTCCTTGTTAGGGGCATCGCCTCCATCGGCATAACCGCAGACGTAATGCCCCTCAATATGATTAAGAACATGTCCCAGGTTGCTTGCGAATGGACCATAGATTGCCTTTCCGTATTCCAATTTCAACGGCTCGCCAGCTTCTTGCAGAAAGTACAGGAGTTTGTGAATCTCGAGCAGAGTGACGGTCGTATCCATCAAGGCTTTAAGATATTCATGCATCAAACCAATGAGCGCAGCACGCCCAGCTGTCATGTTCGGCGCCTTACCAGAGACAGTCATTGCGGCGGCTGCAGGTGCGCCGGCAGGTTCGAATACGATCACTCGCAAGTCTGGAAGCTGGCTAAATGCCTTGATAATCTCTGCTCGCACCAAAGCCCACTCCAAGCCTCCCAGACCACAACCGAGTGGTGGCACAGCGATCGACTTAATGCCAAGTCGTCCGATATCGGAAACAAGGGACTCTAGTCCGGACTGAATGTCTTCAATGCGACTGCGTTCACGCCAATGCCTTTTTGTTGGGAAGTTTATGATGAATCTGGAAGAGTTGGGCTGATTGACCTCACTGATGAACATGACTCCAGGTCTAACTTTGCCTTCACGGCATGCGGTGGCATAAGCTTTGAAGTTTTGTGGATATGCCTTTTTGAATTGAAGCGCGATTCCCCGGCCCATTACTCCTGCACAGTTAACCGTGTTGACCAGCGCTTCAGCATCAGTCTTCAGAATATCGCCAGTGCGGAATTCGATCATTGCGGCGCCTCCTGATTAGTAGTACCAACTCGGTTGGAACTGCACAGATGGTCGAGACTGCGTGTTCTCTAACATTTCATTGATCCGGACCATCAAAGTTTCATCTTTCATTATTCCAATCGCCGAAATCAAATTCCACGGAAATCTATCTTCGACCAGAAACTCCGCCTGCTTCTTTTCTTTGACCGCGGAATCCGCCCACTGATCAGCACTCACAGCTTGCTAATCGATTTCTTCGAGCGCTTCTTTCTTTGCTCGATCTTCGGCGTACGCTGCTGCAGCATTTGCGAGTGTGAAAGCCCATCTCAAATTGTTTTGCTCTGCCCACTCAATTGCCGAAAACAAATCGCTCCGCAAGTGAACTATTGGACGTTGCCCACCAGTATAAGAAAGATCGGGATTGTTTCCACAGTGAATTAGGTAGAGCATAATCGAGCGAGGGCAGAAGTAAAAAGGAACACACTGACCGACTTTAAGGTTGGGATGGCTTTTCAAGGATTTCTGCATTCGACGCTCCTTGATTTTTGTCATTCCGATATTCGTGCCGTGAAGTTCGCTTTGTTGAACGCGGGAATCCGCGAATAGAAATCCACTCTCGATGATCGAGGGAAGCCGATCTTCGTGAACTATATGGTAAATCTTGGGTTCTTGGGGTACCATGCCTGCACCGAACTATACCATACGCGCGTATGTGGCGCAAGTTTTTGCAAGAGTGTTGTGCTCACAAGTCCGCGATTGGACTTCCCCGCGCGCCTGGGGATGTGCTGCAACGTCGGCAATTTCACCCTCGATTTCCGCGAGACATTTCCGGACCTCCCCTACAAGGAAATCAACCGCCGCCAAATTCGAAATATGCGCGGAGAATATCTGCGCGCCGGCGCAGTCATCCGCTGGCGACAGTCGTTCATCGATGTGTTGTCTGACTGGCAGTTTCCGTCAAGCGAAAATCCCGCGGACATTCAATCGGCATCTCCATCAACGAACGAAGCGACCGGCAACTCCGCCCAAATGCGCGATAACGAATATCGCTCCGTCATCAAAGAATACCTGCTCAACCGAGTCGCCGCGCCAGACAAGTTTCAATACATCGGTCTGCGCGAACTGGTGCATGACCCTCAACTTGCTGCTTACCGGACGAAACTGGTTTCAGTCGACGAGTCGGCACCACATCGATTTAGGAAGCACCTGTTCGGGCGGATTCTCGATGAAACCAGCAGCAATCATGGTTCTGCGTTGTCCGAATTATTTCTGTGTCGGCTGTTTTCACCAATGCATGCGTACGGCTCGGAAAATGGCTCGCATATCCTGAATAGCCTCGCTCATTGCGGCAAAATTCGGACTCTGTTACATAGATTTCAGAGAGCGAGAATGTTACCAATTCGGTTGTCCTAGAAGGAGCATCAGATAGGTGATAAGATCTGCGCGGAATGCAAGCTTGCCTCATGTTGGTGAGGGCGGTGGGTATGCGCCAGCTTCAACTGCCGATGTTTGACGATCTCCTGAGAGAATGCGATCGGCTTCGCAGAGAAAACACCGAGCTGAGAGCTGAAGTTAGCCGCCTGCACGATCTTCTCAAGCAACCAACAGTCCACTCGGACCAGCAGCACGACGCCGTGAATCCGCTTCCGCAGAAGGCAGAGCAACCAGCTTCCTCAAGCAATCACTCCAGTTCCGATGATCGAATCAACTTGTTCCGCGGCCTGTTTCGTGGACGCGATGACGTTTACGCGGTGCGTTGGGAAGGCAACGGCAAGTCAGGATACGCACCTGCGCGCAAACACCAGTGGGATGAGCACACCACAGATCCAAAAACTAAACGAAAGATTTGCGGCTCAAGTTGCAAGACCCTGGTGCTCACCGACTCCGTCATTCGAGATCACCTCAACTCCGACACCGTAGTTGGCTTGTACCCGATGCTCACCGACGAAACCTGCTGGTTTCTCGCTGTCGACTTCGATAAGGCTTCCTGGATGGAAGACTCATCCGCCTTTGTTGAAGCGTGCGAATCTTGTGGAGTGCCCGCATCAGTAGAGCGATCTCGTTCTGGTAATGGCGCGCACGTTTGGATCTTTTTCGAACGCGCTATCCCAGCATATCAGGCAAGAAAGCTTGGTGCAGTCCTGCTTACCAAATGCAGGAATCAGCGCTATCAACTCAGTTTTGACTCATACGACCGCATGTTTCCAAATCAAGACACGATGCCGAAAGGTCAATTCGGGAACTTGATCGCATTGCCACTGCAGAACACGGCCACGCAACAGCAAAATTCAGTGTTTGTGGATAAGAATTTTCAACCCATCGAAAACCAGTGGGAGTATCTCCGTTCGGTGCAGCGCATCGGTCCCGAGAGTGCAGACCAGATTGTGAAAACCGCCACTAGTAGCGGTGCCGTGATTCCGGTTCATCTTAGTCTTACCGATGAAGATGGCGATGGAGATCCATGGACTCAAACTGCGCCACGTGACAGACTGGACATCCCGCTTGCACCACCACTGCCTACTCAGGCCAAAATTACTCTGAGTAATCTGGTCTATCTGGAGAAAGAAGGCTTCTCCGCCAGCGCGCTGGGTCGAGTTCTTACACTCGCCGCTTTTCAAAATCCTGAGTTCTACAAGTATCAGTCCATGAGAATGTCTACCTTTGGGCGCCCGCGAATAATTGCGAGCGGCAATGACTTCGCCAAGCACTTAGGTCTCCCTCGCGGATGCCTGGATCAGCTGAAGTCTGTCCTTCAAAGCAATGGGGTCAACTTAGCCGTCGACGATCGACGCGTCCAGGGCAGTCCGCTGGAAGTCTCCTTCACTGGTTCCTTGAGACCTTTGCAAGAGAAAGCCGCGAGTGAGCTCCTGTTACACGACATCGGTGTGCTCTCCGCCACGACTGCGTTTGGCAAGACCGTCGTAGCAGCATTCTGCATTGCGCAGAGGAAAGTCAACACACTGGTTCTCGTCCACCGCGCGCAGCTCCTGGATCAATGGAAGGAAAGACTATCCTCCTTTCTGGCATTACCGCCGCAATCGATAGGGCAGATTGGTGGCGGCAAAGATAAGCGAACCGGCATTGTCGATGTAGCAACGATTCAGAGCCTGCAGAGAAACGGCACCGTGAAAGATCTGGTGGCAGAGTATGGTCAAGTCATAGTTGATGAGTGCCACCACATCCCGGCCTTTACCTTCGAGCAGGTTCTGAAGCACTCGAAGGCGAGATATGTGCTCGGCTTGACAGCAACACCTGTGCGCAAAGACGGGCACCATCCAATCGTGATTATGCAGTGCGGTCCGATCAGATTCAAAGTCGGCGCTCGCGACAATTCCGCAAATAATATCGAGGAGCATATCGTAGTCCCACGTCAGACGAGTTTTTCTACTCCTGAGGAGAGTCTCTCGATCCAAGACTTGTATTCGATGCTGGCTGCGGACACCGCTCGGAACGAACTGATCTTTGATGACATTCTCCACGCGCTGGAATCGGGACACTCACCGCTGGTGGTCACAGAGCGAACCGATCATCTCGACGAATTAACGGCGAGATTGCGTGGTTTTGCTAAAAACATCATTGTTTTTAGAGGCGGACTTGGAAAGAAACAAAGAATAGCTCTACGCGCACGATTGGATGCCGTGCCTCCTGAGGAGGAGCGGATTGTTCTCTCCACCGGGCGGTATATCGGAGAGGGCTTTGATGATTCGCGGCTAGATACTCTGTTTTTGGCAATGCCGATTTCCTGGCGAGGAACATTGCAGCAGTACGCGGGCAGACTGCACCGGGCGCATGAAGGCAAATCGAAAGTGCGCGTCTATGATTACGTCGATGGAATGGTTCCGATGTTGGCGAAGATGTACGAACGCCGGCTGAAGGGATACAAATCGATTGGATACCGAATCGAGGATCCGCCGTAGCGGGCGAGTGTAAGAGTAGTTCATCCGCAGATTTGTTTTGGCAGAATCAAGAGGGCTTAATGCGAAAAACGAGATCAAAGAAACGCGTCCAAGAATTTGCACCTTCATCCGACACCCGCGACAGATTAGTGGCATTGGGTGCTGAAGTGCTCGCTGATGCGCTGCTCAATCTGGCTGAAACCAACAAGTCTGCCTCGCACGTAGTCGAAAGGCTCGCGCGCCCAGAGAGAAGCATGGAAAGTCTGCATCAACAGTTCGAAGAAATGTGCGACCCCGATGACTTCATTGATTGGTCCAGGCTCATGGAGTTTTCAGTCGATTTTAGTTTGTGGCTTGAATCGGTCAAGACCAATATTGAGGACGGGCACACCGGCTTCGAGCTGATGGTATGGCTCTTCGAGCGGGATCAAGACGTGCTCGAGAAGTGCGATGACGACGGGCTAATAGGGGATCGATTCAACGACGAGGCCGTACAACTACTGCAGTATTACGGAGCGCGCTGCGACGACAAAGACTGGTTGTGCGAGCAGTTGCTGCAACTCTACGAACAGGATCAATACGGGGTGCGTGGCAATATTTTCGACGGCGCCGCAAAATATCTGCCGCCGGCGAAGGTACGTCATCTGATCGAGCAACTTGAGATACGTCGATTGCGCGAGCCGAAAGATTACGAAAAGTCGCGATGGACATCTGCAATTAAGAGTCTGACGGACCAGGGCGAATATGTATGAATTCTGATATGAGTGGTTTCGAGCCGTCCAGGGATCAGCTGGTTGAAGAAATCGAGGCGGCCGTTTGTAGAGCGATTGTCCGTGGCGCTGGTGGTAGTAGCAGGATCGGAAGGCGATACCGCGCTCCGGAAGAAGCTCTCGCCGAAGACTTATGCGAAGCGTGTGATGCGTATTTTTCTCGTCTCATTGCCTTGCTTAAGAAAGCCGATGACGAACGCGCACTTATTCTGTGCCAAGCGATCATAGTGGCAATGTATCGCATTCAAGAGAGCGACGATTTCGAAGTGGTGCAGGAATGCGCACCAGAGTATCCAGAGGAAACTGCCGACTTCGCCGCTTGTCTGTGGCGCACCGCCGGTGATGTGAGGATGTCTGCGGAGCGGGACTTCGATCTAGCGCGAGAAATTCCAGAGGATTTCGTCAAATCTCAGGTTCCGAAATGGGATTGGCTGCTCAAGAAGTAAATCTTGGCACAAAGTTCTACGGTGCGACTTCGCAAATTACCGAAAGTCCGTCCACACCTGAATAGTGTTTTCCGTTGTGCGAGACTAGTGGAATTCCGTACGCAAGCGCGGTCGCAGCAATCCAGGCGTCCGCGCAGCCGATGACTTTCCCGCTTTTCTTGCCTTCAGCCATTACGCGTCCCCAAATTTTGCACAGATTGGGATCCACCGGACAAACAATGAATTTTCTGAGATGCTGTTCGAGAGCGGCAATTTGATTTGCTCCCCAATTCCGCTCTTCGGTCCAACGATACAATTCTGCTACGGTCATGAATGATATGACCAGTTGGCGTCCGTTGAGATGCGGCTCGTACAGCTTGGCGCGTGTATCGCCTTTGAAGACGAACGAAACAACATCGGTGTCAACTAGAAGACGGCCGCTCATGACACGTTAGGTAGATCTTCTCGACGCCAGCTTCGCACGGCATCAATGAATTCGTCCTTCTTCTCGTCATCTGGCCAAAAGTCCGCCTTTAAGTCATCAAAGCTGACACGGGACGGAACATCTTGTTCAGCCGCAAGTGCGTCCAAATCAATCTGATTGTCAAAGAAAGGATGAAACTCTTGCCCACCCGCAAATTGCTCAGTATCAAGGATTTCAATATCTTCGATTCGAAAACTTTTTATCTCGTGGTTGACCTCGAATGTCTGTCCGACTAGTCTCACACGTCTTGTCATAGCAGCAAGAACCGCTTCCTTCTGCTCTTCGGCAAAGGTGCAGCGAATTGGCTTGCCTATGATTGGATGAATTCTGCACGCATACCCAGTATTCCGAAAGTCACCCATCAACAGCAGTCCTTCGATGCTGGCTTTGTTGATTACCGGTTCTTGAATGCGAGCAACTACTCGTTCATATACTCTAGGTGTGAACGCAGACTTGATTGGCCGCAAGCTCTTTCCTTGGAGTTCAAAGTCAATTGAATCGATTCCCAGAGAGAACAATTTGCCGCTTTCCCGCAGTGCAAGCAGAACTCCCTTATCGAACCCTTGCGGAAGCGATGAGCTGTCCTCTCCAACATGCGAGATGCCTTGCACAAACGCTTCGAGCGATCTTTCTCCGAGCACTCTTTTTGCGTCGGCGCTGCTCTCATCGAATAGCGACAGTTGCTCGGGGGTTCTTGGTGCTATCTCAACGGGTAAGTCGCAGACCAGCGAAAGGCTTCCTGATTGAATGGATACAATCTCAAGAGTGCATGCTTCTTTTACGTCTCTTGGTATTGGTCCCGGCGTCAGGCTAAATGCTTCGCCCGATAAAATCCGGCCAATTCTATGAATGGCTACTTGTAGCTGCCCGGCAAAAAGCGTGAGCTGATCTAAGGGAAGGCGGTGTTTGTCGACTGCCGGACCGATCAAGTGGATCGTGAGAGGCATTCTGAGATTCTCGTTGCTCATCGCTCTCACCTCCTACCGATTCTACGAATCCATGATTTTGTTCCATTTCCGGCTGAATACGAAACCCCGCTGGGCTTTTGGGGGCTGCTTCCGATAATGGGAGCGGTCCCATATCATTGCATGGTACCACGTCCTATTCACGAATGACCGAGGCGCACGGACATTTTAACCTGTAAGACCGTGGCCCCACCGCGAAATGCGCCACAGACTGCAAGCATTTTGCAGCCAGACCGGCTAGGATGGACAATCTCCTCATTGGGCAATGCGCCGATGACAGCCAGCGAACCCACCCCGTCGTCCGAGCCTTCTCTACGCATCACGGCAACCGATCATCGGCTGCTCAAGCGTAGCGTCGTTTATTGCGATGAAATAATCGCGATGCAGGAATACCATGGAGACAACATCGCCCAAGACAGATTTTTGCGTTACGCGGTCGCTCGATTGGTCGGACAACTCGGAAGATGCGTGGGCAATCTTACTCTCGATTTCCGCGAGACATTTCCGAGCCTGCCCTACAGAGAGATCACCTCAGCCAAATTCGAAATATGCGGCAAGCAACTCGACTCAAATTTGAACGTAGTCGGACAATATCTTCGTGATGGTGCAGTCGCGCGCTGGCGAGCAGCCTTTGTCGAGGTGCTGTCCGACTGGCGATTTCCTTCCAGCGACGATGCCGCAGGACACCAATCACAACCGGACAAAAACGAGCCCAGCAATCCTGCGCAAATGCGCGATCACGAATATCGCTCCGTCATCAAAGAATACCTGCTCAACCGTGTCGCGGCACCAGACAAGTTTCAATACATCGGTCTGCGCGAACTGGTGCACGACCCTCAACTCGCTGCTTACCGGACAAAACTGAATATCTGGTTTCAGTCGGCACCACATCGCTTCAGGAAACATTTGATCGGGCGCATTCTCGATGAAACCAGCAGCAATCACAGTTCGGCGCTGTCCGAATTGTTTCTGTATCGCTTGTTCTCCAGCTGGGGATGGTGGGTCGAACCCGAACCGAAAGATTATGCATGCGTGCCTGATTTCTTCGTCGAGACGCCTGCGGGAGAATCATTCTTTTGCGAAGTGACGCAGTTGCACCGCGGCGTCAAAGCGGAAGGCGCGCGCAAGGCCTTCTTTGCCTTGTTGAATCGCCTGAACAAATTCAATACTGACTTTCTGATGGCGGTCGACTTGCACGAGTGGAGCACGGACATTGATATTCCGAAACTGACGAATCACATCTGGTTGTGGCTCGATGCGCTGCCGAGCGAAACATCGACATGGCATGCGCTGGACATTCATGATTTCGGGTTCGACGGCCGCATTAGAGCGGCGAGAAGAAACGGCATCGCTACGTACGAGGGCTGCGTGTTCCACTGGTCTTGCCCGCCGGAAAACACCAAGCCATTTCGGGAACGATTGAGAAGATCGATACGCACCAAATCGAAAGCGCAAAAGTCGATCAGAGAAGAAAACAAACCGAGTGTTCTAGCCATCTCTACCGGTACGTTCGAAACCGTGAGCGAGCAAGAGCTTCTGCACGAGCTATTTGGAGCGTTCACGATGTCCTACGACGAGACCGGCGCGTGTCGGCTTCTCTTGGCAGGAAACAGCAATGCGCGCGGCATCTTGGAACCGCAGCGCTACACTCGATTCAGTGCCATTCTGTGGACCGCAGCACGGCGGGTAGAAAATACGATTCGGTATTCGGCGACTGTCGTGCATAACCCGTGGGCTGCCCATCCGCTTTCCGTTGGGTTGTTCTCAGAGTTGCGGCAGATCTATCTGATTTCGCGCAGTTACGAAACTATTTCGATGGCTGTCGAACCACCATTTCGGAGGGACTTCGATCTGTTTTGACGATGCACCAGGCGCGAGTGAACGCTCGCGCGGGGGCTCGCATTGCTAGCGTGTTAGACCTTCAAGCTTCCTGATATCACTGGCATTTGGGCGACTTGATAATGTTCTTGCTCACAACGTTTCCCTCTTTCGTTGACGCTGTCACGCAGTCGTAACTCTACAGATCGTTTAAACTTGATGTGTCGAAGCAAGGACGGAGTCCGAACCGATGTCCACGCGCGTCATTATCGACACAAACATTATCATTTCTCTCGAGGAGAATGAACTCGTCGCGGCTCCGCTCGCGCAGCTTGTGGTGTTACTGCAGACCAACGGAGCGCAGGTGCTTGTCCACCCCGAATCGATAACGGACATCATGTCTGACGCTGACGAGTCGCGGCGGAGCATCAAACTCTCAAAGATTAGCAAGTACGGACGCCTGCAAACGCCGCCCGATCTTGACCGGGCGGCTTTCGAATCCAAAGCGGTCCACATTGGTGGCGCCAACGACGTCATAGACTGCACTATCCTGAGCGCGCTCCTAAAAGACGCGGTCCGTTATTTGATCACCGAAGACCGCCGACTGCAAGCAAAGGCACGCAGAATGGGACTCGGAGATAGAGTCTTAACGGTCGATGAAGCCTTGGTGTTATTTGGAGCTGCGTTTGCAAATCAACCGATTGAGCTGCCGAATCTTGAGCTGATTTACTTACATCAGATTCGAGATGAGCTGGGAGACCAATTGTTCGATACGCTCCGCGCTGATTATCCCGGGTTTGACGGATGGTTTGTTCGATCATGCCAGGAAGGCAGACAAGCTTGGATAGCTAGAGATTACAGTGGCAAACTTGGCGCGATCTGTATCTACAAGGAGGAACGAAACCCCCAGGTTACTGCCATCTGTCGATTGGACGGAAAGATCCTAAAACTCTGCACGTTCAAAGTCGAAGAAAATGTGCGTGGACAGAAAATTGGCGAACTGCTGTTGAAAGCTGCATTTCGGCACGCATTTCTCAACAACTACGAAGCAATCTATGTCACTGTCAAAGAGAAACAAACGGAGTTGATTGATCTGCTCACCGACTTTGGATTTGAATCGGTAGGAACTGACGGAAACAGCGACATCGTTTTCATCAAACAGCATCCACAACAACCACCGTCGGTCAGACTCGACCCAGTGGAATATCATCTCAAGTTCGCTCCACACTTCAGAGGGGACGCCGATGTTAGCAAGTTCCTAATACCTATAAGACCTGAGTATCACAGACAACTCTTCCCAGACAATAGTGATCGACAACTTACGTTGCCGTTAATTGCCCCTGTGCCGGGGAATGCAATCAAGCTGGCCTACTTGTGCAAAGCCAATACAAAAGCCATAGCTGCAGGCGACATATTGATTTTCTATCGGTCTCAGGATTGGCAGTCATGCACAACGATTGGTATCGTGGAATCCGTCCAGAGGCTTGACGATGCTGATATGATCTTGGAGCGAGTTCTGAGGCGAACTGTCTATACGCGAAGTGAGATCGAGGAAATATGCAAAGGTGGCTGTCTGGTGATCCTCTTTCGACTTCAGTCCCATTTGCCAGCAGCAGTGGGTATGAAAGAATTGCAACGACTAGAGATCAAGGGACCCATTCAAACAATCAGGAAGATCAACGATGAAGCATTCCGCGCGATCGCAAGACTGGGACAAGTGGAAGGTTGTATTTCTACCGATTAAGCCAGTGTTTGCCGAGCGGTTGATCGAAGGGACGAAACACTTTGAGTTTAGAAGACGCCCGATACAAAACGATGTCACACACTTGGTGGTGTATGCGAGTTCGCCTTGCCAGCGCATAATAGGAATAGTGCAAGTAAAACATGTTGAGAGCGGCTCAGTGCGTTCCATTTGGAACAAGACAAAAGAATTTGCTGGGATATCAAAGCCCGAATATATGAGCTATTTTTCCGGGACGAGCACTGCATACGCGATCGCGATCGACCCTTCGAAAACGGTTCGATTCGATAAACATATCAGTCCGAGAGATGTCCAGCAGGATTTTGTGGTACCACAGTCTTTCAAGTACGTTGGGTCGGATTTCATGCAGTCGTTAATGGGACACGCGTAGATTGAGAGAAAAGAGACTCAAGACTTGCGACTTTTGCGAGTGTGGAAAGATGAACCCATGCCGAACCTCTTTCACCATCATCTTGCCAGACAAGTTCTTCGGCATCGAGCAGACGCCCGGATTTGAATGCGATAAGTGTGGACATGCTGAATTCGATGTGGCAGTGACCGACAGACTCACAGCGAAGGCAAATGAAGTGATGAAAGAAGTCGGCGGATTTGCTTACATATGCCAGTACAAAGACATGCTCAAGAAGAATCCGCTTGCAATCGCTGAGGATGACGAGGACTGACTTTGACTGACCGTCATGCGGTGGCAAGTCGATCATCGTCCTGGTCAGTTCGGTCCTCATCGTCCTCAGAACCTTCCTCGTCATCATCTGCATCAGCGCGAAGGACCCCACTTACCTCAATCTCCGGCTCGCCAAAGGCGACATGCCCCGCAACGCGCGGCAGATACACTTCGACTTCGAAATCGATTGTCTCGTCAGTGATGTCGTCGCCTTCGCCGGCGATACCAGTATAGATTCCGCGCACGGTAATCCGAATTCCATGCGGGTGCTCTGAAACGTCAGCGTCTTCATACTCAATTTCATCGAAAACCGCGTCGCTTTCATCAATTACATCAGCCAGTTCGAATTCGAGATCTGGATTCAGATGCTCAGGAAGATATTCCTCCATCATGTATTCGCCGAGATCGTACCGGTCCCAGATACTCAGCACCTCGCCGGAAAAAACTTGTTCTGCTTGCAAAAACTCGGCAAGATTATCCGCGACGTTCAATTCGCGAGTCGACTCCTCAGGCAGTCCCTTCAAGCATCGCCGCCGCTCTGTGAGCATTCCGACATCGGGAATTAGAATTGCCGCGTCGGCGAGATCCTCAATCGAATAAGACTTGTCGGCAAGCAGCGCAGCGTGGCTCTTGTATCCAAAGAAGGCGGCTACAAGTTCGCGCGCATGAGACGCCTTGAGTCCGTCGCACGTTTCACGCAGGTAGTCTGAACAAATTTTGGAAATACTGTCGTAGTCGTTCATTGCACGGCACCTCGATGGGTCGGCTGGACTTTGATCGGTAGAGAAGAGCGTTTAAGCACTACCACGCCAGCGTGACTATACGAAGATGCTTTGTATGCACGGAACGTGTTTTGGCAAAGCGTCGTCTTTTTGGTCGCTCTCAACCATGGCGTCCGACTCCACAAGTAGCATAGCACAGTCGAATGCACCGTCAATGCATATCGACTCGATCGACTTGAAGCAGACCAGCATCGAATGTAGGATGTTCAGCTGAGCGGGCTTATCTTGGCGGATGGGTTAAATGAAAGCTGCAGATTTATTTGGAATGTTCGATTGTGTCAAGTTGAAGCACAGCGTTTTCTGCGAAGATATATACGGTGGTGAGGTAAGCTTGAAGAAGGGCAAAGACGGCTGCGTCTTGCGCCTCGGAGAAGAACCAAACACCGTGATTATCGAGTTTAAAATTGGCCGCGGGATGAAGGGGACGGACTACACCGCGGTCGAACTGGAAGCGGACAGTCTTGAGCTTGTTCACAAGATCGGCAGCCGATTCTCCGAGCCTAATCCCCGGTTGATCGCTGACTGCGACAGTCAGAGTTCCGCGCAGCGCTTGCATTTGTAATATCCGCGGCTGCGGTGCCCGATCGGTGCTTGCCACGTATGCCCACGGTCGCACAGCCACCATGCAATTTTGTGGGAATATGCCGCTACATCCGCTGGCGAAAGTCCGCCGTTGAATCGCGGATGCCACTGTTTCGCGACGTCGGGTGCAAGCACCTCCAGGGAATTGGATTTCGAAGCGCGACCGAATTGAGATCTGGGCAGCGTAATCTGAAATGGCGCAGGCGAAAGCAATTTTGATTCGAGAATCTTTGGTGCCAGCTCACGTGATCGAAATGCGATGGTCACTTCGCGGACTCCGATGACGATGTGTTGCACAACCGCGCGTAGAAGTTTTCGTTTGGTTGTCCAATCTGCTTTCTCCCAATCCGTCACGAGCCGAGACGAGAAATTACTTTGCAGTGCCTTTTGCAGTTCCTCGGCGATAGCATTCTCCAGAAGCTCGGCGCGAATCGCAGGGTTGCGGCAGATGCGCTTCCGATCTTTGAAGCGGTAGGGTTCTGTGCCGGCACATCTGTAATACACATACGCCCCTGTTTTGGAGCAACGAACTGGTCTGCCGTAAAATCCGCGCCCGCAAGATTCACAGCCAATCAGTCCTTGCAGCAAATATCGCGCTCCACTTCTGTAGGCTCTTGCTCGGGTCCGATTTTCGCTGAGCTGAATCTGTGCTGCGGCGAACAACGTTTCCGGTACCAGGGCTGGCACCGCGATGCCTATCCAATCGTTCTCTGGTGTTGAGTACACGGAATGATCATGTGTTCGCTCTTGCTTCAGTGGATTCTTGCGGCGCAGTTCAGTTCTGCGAGGACCGATTCTTGTTCTACCGAATTGAGCAGTGCCCGTGTACGCAGGATTTCTCAGAATGCCCCAGACGGTCGTCGTAGACCACGTCTTCTTCCCGGAGCGAGTTTTGACTCCAGAGTCTGTTAGCCGGCGGCTAACTTCACTTATGGTGGCACGCTCCTTGCAGAACCATTTGAAGATCTGTCGAACGACTTTTGCTTCCTGCGGATTGATTTCGTAGTGCGCTTCTCCGTCGGGCGATCTCTTCTTCGGGATGTAGGAGTAGCCATAAGGCGCCGTGCTGAATACGCTCACGTCCCCACGGCGTGCTGCATGTAATCTTCCGCGGCGCGACCGTTCAAGAAACTTGGCGCGCTCGTACTCCGCCATCATGCCTTGCACCTGCAAAAGCAACTCGTCTTCGGGTGTATCGCGCCGGGCGCTGTTGAGAAACACCACATCGACAGCAGCCTTTCGGAACTCGTCGATGAGCAGAATCTGATATGCGTATTTTCTCGAAAGTCGATCCGGCGAATGAATATAGATTCGGTCGACCAGTCCAGCGTTGATGCTGTCTCGAAGGCGATCTAATCCCGGGCGCGCAAGCGTCGTGCCACTGAAACCATCATCGATGAATTGGCAGGCTCGCGTGACATGCAACCCGTCTAGAGTCGCGCGCTCAAGAACAGCCTCGACCTGACTTTCGATAGTGCCTGCTTGTGCTTGTTGCTCGGATGAAACCCTTGCGTAAATGGCTGCGCGGATCTGCGTCATGCGTTTGCCCTCGGTAGTGTTGTGTGTCGTGGAACACAGACGATCCTACTCTGTTTTTACACCATCGTTTGTGGTGCATAACGCCTTGTCGAAGCCCACACAGCCAAGGTCTCAGGAGTTACTCCCAGATATGCTGCTGCCTCACGGCGGGTGAGAAGATCTGATTGGAATCTCGATAAGATTGCAGGAATTTCGGTTGATTGAACAGCCGCAAGTTTTCTTTCGTTTGACATTGTGTTCTCCTTATGGAGCACCATATTAGGTGCGCGAGAATTCGATCAGGAAATGTCAAAGCCTGATCGGAAAAGTTGAAGAAGCAAAAAGTTTGCAGGAAGAACCAGAAATGTTCGTCAATTCTGGTCAACAAAAAGCCCGAGGCGCATGAATCTTCAGCTTGCCTCGGGTTGAATTGGTGCGTCGAGCACCATGTAACTATCGTACCGCCGCTTTCGAAAATCAGAACATAGGGTAAACCCCGATCTTTACGCTTTGCAAGTTGCGAGTTAGTGGCAGAAAGAAATTCGCAAAATCAATAGTGAAGGCTACACGCGCTGAGCCAAATCAAGCGACCGCGTAACTCGGGTTTCATATCTTCGCTGTCCTTCGCAGACGTGAAGCGTGCCGTCAGCACTATTATTGCCCTGATCAAGCTCACGCCAATAAGGAACGTGAGCGCTCATCAATGCTTTGAAAAGCTTGTTATGTGTAGGGATCTTTAGGTGAAGCAATTCATGCACAATGACGAAGTCTTGAAACTTAGAATCCTTATCTACAAGATCGTCTGCCAAAGTGATGGTTCCGGCGGACGAGCAGGTTCCCCACTTGTTTGTCATCTTCTGTATTCTTATCGTCTTAGGATTCACGCGCAATTTTACGGACCAATACAAAGCGCGCCGTTTCAGTTCTTGCTCCGGATATAGCCTCTGTTTCATGCTGAACCATCCCGCGTCAAGATATGCACCACCGTTTCCACGATGCGGGCTCGATTCTCTGAATCAAGTTTGAGCAATGGTTGATAAAGTGCGGCGCGTAAACGTCGTTTTTCATCAGGATTCACAGCAGCGTTCGGGAACTTTTCGAGCAGAAGTTCCGCTTCCTTGGCAAGTTCCATCGGTTCTATAATAGACGATGCCAGGGAGATATCATCACGCAAGACCCAATAGACGGAGAATGCCCTCGTCGAAAGACCCGCTTCGCTAGCTGTTTTCATGGCAGCATCCTTTTCAGCTGCTAGTGCTGCAAGTAAATCCATTGCTGCAAGACCCGTAGTCTTGCGACTCTCCAAGTCTTTAAGTATGCGTTCTGCTCGTTCTTTAATTGGCTGCAAGACTGGCGCAGAGGCTTGATCGTCGTCGATTTCCTTCTGAAGCCCTCTTACTAAATTGAAAATCTTGCCTTCATCGGGGCCTTTCTCTTCGCGCAAGGACTCTAGGGTTTTCACATCAAATGTGACGCTCTTGGTGAAGCGCCCGAGCCCTTGCTGAATCGCCTTCTCTTCAATTAATCGCTTCGTCTTGTACGCAAGATCTGCAACAAATCCTATTTTGTCAGAGTATGCGTTACGAACGGCGGCATACAGTTGGGCAAGGCGTTTGAATGTGTCTATGTGGTCTCGCAGTTCTGGGGAAGGGGACAGGATTTCCCAAAGATCCTCAATGCCCCTGTAGACCTCGAAGAATTTTTTCCTCGCGTCTATATCGAGAAAGCGTCCATAGACTGCGTATTCAAGTTGCTCGTCAGGGCTACGCGTCTGGTCTGTTTGAAGATATTCATCGCGAGCCAAAGCAATCCGTTCTTGAAAGTCCTTCATCAGGACGTCCAAATCTTCAATAATTCCACTCACATCTGAGGAATCGAATTGGAGTGCCTTTTTGAGTTCACGCAAAACGCCTACGAAATCGACAACAAGACCGACTTTTTTCTGTACGCCTTCGGAGTCTACATAAGGACGGTTTACTCTGGCGATGGCCTGTAGCAAAACGTGATCGCGCATTGGTTTATCGAGATACATACAATATAGAATAGGTGCATCGTAGCCCGTAAGGAGCTTGTCCGTCACTATCAAAATCTTCGGCAGTTCTGTTGGTTTTTTGAATAGTAATCGAGCTTCAGCTTCTTTATCATCGCTCAGCTGAAACTGGGCAACAACGGGTCTATCGATGATGTCGGCAGAGTTAGAAGTATAAATTGGGACCGACCATTCTGGCGGCAATAACTTGTCCAGAGCGACTTTGTACTTTGCGCACGCCTCCCGATTCACTCCGACCAGAAACGCCTTGTAGCCGAGCGGCAAAATATTTTCCCTGAAGTGTTCGGCGACAAAAGCTGCAACTTTCTCTATTCTGTTGTCGGAGGTCAGGAATGTGCGCAATCCAACTGCTCTATCCAAAACCTCATTCAGTTCGTCAATGTCGGTGATGCCTTCGGAATCCGCAAGCTGAAAGAATTCCTTATCCAGTTGGTCCACTGGAACAGTCATCTCGCTTGGGGCCATAACGTGTTTAATTGGCAGTGTCGTTTCATCTTCGATAGATTCGGCGATTGAGTACTTGTCTAGATATCCAAGCTGGTCCTGAGTTCCGAAGATTTTGAATGTTCCCTCGCCTTGAGCTGTTTTTGCGATTGGTGTCCCAGTGAATCCAATGATAGTTGCTTTTGGCACAGCAGCCATAAGGTATGTGCCGAGGTCTCTAGCGACCGAGCGGTGCGCCTCATCGATAAATACGAACACGTTCTCTCGAAGGCAGCTATCTTTCTTAATAGCTTCAAACTTGTGAATCATAGAAATGATCAGTCCTCGGAAATCACTCTCCAATAACTGCTGAAGATCGGATTTCGTGTTGGCGCGCACGGTTGTTATATCTTGCTGTTGCATTTCCCCCAAAAGCCGTTCTACCCAGCCTTTGAGTTGCCCTTCCAACTCAGTCCGATCAACCACAAGAATGATTGTGGCGTTGCGAAACTTGTCTTTGTTTTCAAGTATGAAACGCGCGGCGGTCAATAGTGTGAACGTTTTGCCCGAACCCTGGGTATGCCAAACTAGGCCACGCGTTTTTTCAGGATCGGAACAGCGATCAACAATGGCATCGATCGCTCGACGCTGATGTTGGCGAAGCACCGATTTTCGTGTTTCTCCATCCTGAACATAGAAGAGAATCCAATGTTGGAGCGTTCGAAGAAAATCGGTGCGCTCAAAGAATGACTGCACCGCGAACCGATATGTCTCTTCTGCGGTCTGCTTCCAGCGTGCCATATCTCTGCGGTTAACATTCCAAGTCACACCGTACCAGTAATCGAGCAGATGGGTCACGTTGAAAATCTGCGGCGTACCAAGCAATTCGGGAGTTTCGAATTCATATCTTCGAAGCTGCGTGATGGCTCTTTCGATTGCATTGCCATCCTTTGGGTTCTTGTGTTCAACGATGCACACAGGCAGCCCATTAACGAGAAACATGACGTCGGCCCGGTTTCCCTTCCGGGCCGGAGGCTTCAATTTCCACTCCCAGGTTATGTAAAAATCATTTTGATTTACAGTCTCGAAATCGATAAGTTTTATAGGTCGATATCGTTTTTCTTCCTCGTCGTACCACTGCCTTTCACCTCGCATCCAGCCAAGTAATTGGCGATTGCCTTCGATTGTGGCGGGGATCGCTTCGAGTGTTTCAATCAAGGACCGTACTGCGTCGTTAGACAGCCATGAATTGAACTCAAGGATTTTTCTATAAAGGTCATCGCGGAAGAACATACCCTCTTCACCACCCCGTTTTGCGCGAGCGTCTTCTGGCGAGATTGGCTTCCATCCAATTTCGTCTGCGTGCTTGATCATGGGAAACTGGACGGTGATGGCTTCATTAATTCGTAGGCTAGTCATACTGAAACCTCAGTCGCGGCTTGCCTGAGTCCGTAGTTGTGTAAATTAGTGATCGGTATTTGAGCCATGATTGAATTGGACAGAATTGCTTTGATGAGTTCGTCCAACACGGTGAGCTTTCGGTGATGAAGCGCCATCTTCCGGTCTATGGTATCGAGTATGGTGACAATGTCTTGCTGCTCTTTTACTGTAGCCGGAAGTGGTACGGGTAAATTGCGAAGAAAGGCGCACGTCAGCGCGCCTTTGGTGCTACCTCCGCCAGATGCGACCTGGCGTAGGTAATCATATTGTGTTTCGAGGTATCCTCTGATGAACGACGGGTCCGCGCGTTTCGTATCTGTTTGAAGGTAGGCAATGTGTTGATTGGTGCTTGCTTCCGTGCGCAAAACGGCGCAGTGTCCTAGCGTTTTGCCCTGGCCAGTTATTGCAATGAGCACAGCTCCGGGTTGAATCCGAGGAAGATGACATTCATCAAGTGCGCGTTGCGTTACGAATTGATCGGCAGCCACGATCTCACGGTCATAGACTTTTGCGGACGTCAACCACGGGTAGGTTCCGCCATTCCAATATTCAGGGACGGTCTTTTTAGGCGTCGATCCGTTGCCAATTTTTCCCAAATCACCAAGGTGTACAACGCCCCAGTTCTCCGGAATGAGACCCAAATCTGATTCTTTCTGAGGCTGATTAGAAAGACCTCGGCTAAATAACTCGCGCATGGCTGCTAGTTTGAGCTCCGAGTTACAAGCAAGTGCGCTATCGCACGTCAGAAGTAATGAATGCAATTTCCAGAGCAAGTCGGATAAAGCCATCTGTTCTGAAAACGAATAATCTGGGAATTCGAATTTCGAAATGTGCTGCCATGAAGTGCGCGGATGTTGAGAGCCTGTCGTACCAGCTTTCGCAAAATCAACGAATTGAGGCGAATGAAGTATGCACAGTAAAAAACGTGGATCGACATTCTTTCTCGCCCGTAAAACGAGAAGCTCTGTCGTGGACAATCCGTCTGAATCTGCTAGCACGGCCTTGTCGAGATAGGGCCGCAATTTCCCGTACAACACGTCATTTTTCTTGAAGGCGAACTTGGAGCTAACCACAGAAGATGCTAAATCACCATCCGAACGAACAAAACGTCCAGGCGTAACATGCTCAAGACCTACATACAGGTTTGCTGGCTGAGCTTGTGGATCGACTTGATCTGTTATCAGATCGCATATCTGGCCTAGTTGGATTGAATCAGCTTGGACCATAGCTAGAGGCCTCGTAGATGAGTAAGCGCGGCCGCCAAATCAGTTTCCAACTCTCGCTCTTCCTTCAATATGGTCTCGAATTTGTCAATCAAACGCGACAAGCTATCGCCGTTCTGTTCGGGTGTTGTACCTGTCCATCGGCTTGGACTGAGAATGTAGTCCTCGTGGTCCGCTTGTTCACGAGTGATTACTGTAAGCTCACCATCGATAGGTTCCCCTTTCAGGAATGCAGCCGCTAACCGACGAATATCCTCTTCCGGGATGTAATTCTTCGGACGGCCCTTCCGAACGTGGCGAGTCGCGTTTAGCAAAACAATTTTGTTTTGACGTGCTGGTGGTTTTCTCTTGTTCAATACGATAATCACACCGGCCGCGGTAGTGTTGTAAAACAAGTTCTCTGGCAATAAGATCACACCATCCACGAAGTCATTGTCGACGAACCACTTGCGGATGTTGCGTTCTCGATCCTCATTCTTGGACCCGGATCCGCGTGTCATAGCTCCCGTGTCCAGCACGACTGCCGCACGTCCATGCTCATCCATGCAGGATAGCGTATGTTGAAGCCAGGCCCAGTCTCCCTTTCCACTGGTGACACCACCTGCGGTGCGAAATCTATCAAAAGGATCGTTGGCAAATATGTCTGCTGGAAATGGCTGATTCCACATTGGGTTTGCCACCACAATGTCGTAGGTTCGGATCTTACCTTCCGCCGTTCGAAACTTGGGATTGATCATTGTGTCGCCGCGAGCGAGTTCGATTTCCATGTCGTGGATAATCGCGTTCATTCGTGCAACGGCGTAGCTTTCTGCTTGCAATTCTTGTCCGCTGAGCCTTAGCGGTACCTTGCTCGTAGGATCGTGGTCTCGTGCCACTAGTTGCAGTTTAATCAGCAATCCCGCGGAGCCACATGCATAATCGTGGCAAGTTTCGCCAGGTTTAGGCCTCATAACGTTCGCTATGAGGAAGCCGACCTCTGTCGGTGTAAAGAACTCACCTGCACTTTGTCCTGAGCCTTCGGCAAACTTGCGAAGTAGGTATTCGTATGCCCTTCCGAGAAAGTCTGGTTGAACATCAGACAATCCAAGTCTATAGCGAGGATCGGAAAAAATTTCTACGACTCCGCGCAGTTTTGCCGGGTTGATATCGCGCTCGCCGTTTCGTTCAGCGGCAAAGTCTACTACGTCGATGACGCCAGACAGAGACGGGTTTTGTTTGACGACTCCGCGCAGTGCCTTGGTTAGATGTTCCCCGATGTCTCTTGGTTTTTCGTTTGGCAGCCAGTCGAAACTCTTGCGTCCGCTGAGTATTGACCATCTTGCTTCTGGTGGCAGGTAAAAACGCAACAGAGAGTGATCGCCCTCCGCAATTTCCAATGCGGTTGCATGGTCTCCGTAATCTTCTGCCAGCCGATCAATTTCGTCATCAAAGACATCCGACAATCTCTTCAAGAACAATAGCGGCAGCAAGTAATCTTTGAATTTTGCTGCGTCCTTCTCGCCGCGAATTGAGCAAGCGGCATCCCACAACATCTGCTCCATTGGCTTTGTAGTGGGTGTCACCGTGGATGCTCGCCTCGAGCGAACTACTCGTGCGGGTCCCGCACCGTCGTCAGCGGGAATGCCTGCTTCATTCGCTAAAGCAAGGATCGCTTCGAGTGCTGCCTTTTGTGGCTTGATCGAACCTCCTTCCCATCTGTTAACTGTTGCAAAGGACACTTCGAGCTGGTCAGCTAGCTGCTGCTGACTTAAGTCGAGGCTTGCTCTGATGTGGCGCAAGAGATTCGGAATATTGATCTTGTTTGTCATAGTTGTTATATACTATAACAAACCTGACAGAATTTCAACTGCGGTGGTAACATACATTTGTCTGGCTTAGATCGTATCAGATGGTTGGCGGAGGTACAAGGATGTTCGGATATAACCCTTATATAGGTAGGCTGAATGCCAGCCATCCGCTGTTCGGCATGCGCTCGACCGATATTGAAGCTGCCCTGAAGACGACTCTGTCGCGTATTGAGCTTGATCAAACACGCATTCAAGAGGCCAGCCAGCACTATAACGCCATAAGAAACTGGCTTGAGGGCAGGCTCGCAGTAACTGTGCGCCTGGTTGGCTCTTTTCAGCGCCAGTCTAAGATTCGCCCAATTGGCTCCGACAAGCTTGATATTGATGCGCTCGCTTGCTTTGGCGATGCAACCTACTTCGCTTATGCTCCCGGGGACGGTATTACCGGAACGGCAGCCTTGCAGAAGGTGCACGCTGCAATGGCTGCGAACAAGATCTATAGGACCAAGGATCTCGCCGTAGATAGTCCAGTCGTGACCATTACTTACGAGAACGAGTTCTCGGTAGAGATAGTGCCATGCTATCGCAATTTGATTCCGCCGCACTCTAATCGCTTGCCACCTAGTTACTTGGTTAGCACCGCACATGGTGGCTGGGAAACCGCAGATTATGACTACGACTCGGCCTACATAACCGAGGCGAACAAGACTGCGGACGGCAAGCTTGTTCCCGCGATCAAGCTTCTAAAACGCTTTGTGCGCAACAATGACATTGCGCTCAAATCTTTCCAGGTTGAAATTCTGGCTACATTGTTGCTAGTGCCGTTGATCAAAGCCCTGCAGCAACGCGGCGCGAAAGTATCTTGGGCCGACATCATCGGTGCCTTTCTGAACATGGCACCAACGGTAATCGCATCTCCGCTTGCTCTGCCCGGATCGTTGACACAGCCGACAATCGTCGAGAACGCGCCGCAGGTAGCCGCTCATATTGCGAAGTGTGGCTCGGTCTGGTCGCAGCTTATGAACTTGCCGGATTCGGAAAACAAATACGACTTGGTTCGGCAGCTGTTTGGCGAACCGTTCCCCTCGTGAGGTTTTGCAAATGGGCATAGGCGAAGATTTCAAAAAGTTCTGCGACAACATCGTTGTTCAAGATCTGGACAACATTCGTTATCGCTATAAGCGAATCACAAAGCAGTTGAATAAAGACTTCTGGTCGACAGAGTCCGAGACGGCTCATAGCATCTACGCGGGCTCGTTTGGTCGCGGTACGGCGACTGAGAAGACCAGCGACATCGATATGATCTTTTGGTTACCCAGCAGTCTGTACGACAAGTACAACAACTACAGCGGCAATGGACAGTCAGCGCTTCTCCAAGCTGTACGTGATTCTATGAAGACAACCTATCCCAACTCGACAATCGGTGCCGATGGACAAATTGTGGGCGTAAACTTCGATGATGGTCGGCGATTCGAAGTTGTGCCTGCATTTGAATTGACGACCGGGGCCTTTCGCTACCCGGATTCGAACAATGGTGGCACCTGGAAAGAGACTAACCCGCGACCAGAGATCAAGGCGATGATCGACCGGGACAAGGATTGCAATGATAACTTAAGACGCCTTTGCAGAATGATGCGGCACTGGAGGCTGAAACACGATGCTGGCATAAGCGGACTGCTCATTGATACGCTCGCTTACAATTTCATGGCCGACTACGCGCACAAGGACAAGTCCTTCTTGTATTACGACTTTATGACACGCGACTTTCTTGATTATCTGGGCGCTTGCGACACCACGCAGACATACTGGGTGTCACCCGGGGCCCGGCAGCATGTGTACCGCATCGGTTCGTTTGAGCGAAAGGCGCGGGCCTCCGCAGACGACGCTCGTACTGCGATAGCAAAATACAGTTCTGATCCGTCAGCGGCCAGGGCGAAGTGGAGAGAAATTTATGGAACCAGTTTCCCCAGTTGAGGCAAAAGACGCACGAGACCTGCTCGAAGCGCAACTTCGCGAGTCCTTCGGACGGCTTGCGTACACGCACAAAACCCAAGAGAAATGTGCTGACATAAAAATCGCCGATTTCAATAGGATGCGCTGGGTCCAAACAGGACTGTCAGCGCTCACTAGCGGCGGATTCTTTGCAGTGCTTTTTGCGGAACCAGCTCAAGCTCATGATCGCGCGCTATGGGCCGGCATTGCCTCGACTTTTCTGATTGTTGCCAATGCATATATGCAGGGAAGCAATGCACCGACGGATGCGGAAAAGCATCGGACAACGGCTAGCCTGTTATGGTCCGCCCGAGAAGCGCATATTTCTCTAATCACCGATTTGCGCTCTGGAACGATATCAATCGATGATGCCAGAAAACGACGGGACGAACTTGAAGCTAAGCTCGCCGAGATATATGCGAGTGCGCCTAGAACCTCAGCGCGTGCCTACAAAGAAGCCCAAAAGGCTTTGAAGCTGAATGAAGAGCTTACTTTCAGTGATGAAGAGATTGACCACTTGCTTCCAAGCGCCTTGCGAAAGGCGGCACCGCCCGCAACACCGCAACAACAAAGTTCCTAATACTGCACGAGGAGATTTTGCCATGTGCGCAGCTCGTATCGCTTATTTCGCTTATGGATCCAACCTTGACAAGACTCAGATGACGGACCGCTGTTCGTCGGCTGAAGACATTGGTAGGTTCGTTTTAGAAAATCATCGACTGTGTTTCCCGCGTCGGTCCACCACAAATTGGCCTGGGTCAGGCGTTGCCAGTATCGCACCTGAACCAGGATCAAATGTGGAGGGCGTTGTCTATACGCTGACGCCCAAGCAGTTCGAGCACCTGGCGAATATTGAGGGGGTGCCAACATGCTACGAAATTTGCTCTATCAGTGTGAAGTCCGTAGCAACCGGACGGTCGAGAAAAGTCAGGACGCTGATCGCGGTTCCGGAAGAGCCAGATGGTTCTTTCGATCCAGATCCTGAATATTTGGAAACCATCGAACGCGGAGCAAAAGCACACAAGCTCTCTTCATCATATCGAGGACATCTCAAACAACTCAAAGAGAAGGCGCAAAAGCGAAGACAGTTTGGAAACGTCGTGCATTCTACGGTGCAACTCATTGGACCAGGAAAGTCGACAGCATCTGGAACTTGCCAAGAATGCAACAAGGAAACTGGTGGCGCGATGTGCCCTGACCATCCGAAAGCTCCAGTGAGCGTGACCGTCACGGCTCCGATGCGTGCTTTACAGATGCGGTGGCGCATTGCCCCGTTGCACTTTCACCTTGCTGAGCCGCTGGTCGATGCTTCCAAAGATGTTCAGAAGCCCCCGCCGAAGGAAGCGGATGTATTGAATTTCCTGTGTAGCGACGGACTCAGCAAGTCGGTTGATGGCTTTGTTTCTCGCTATAGAGAATTGAGCAAGAACGAATTGCCAACTGTTCCTGATGACGAAACGATAGTTGAGAAGTTGGTTACTCCGCTATTGGAGGCAAAAAGAAACTATATGCTAGGAAATTACTTCGCAGTGATTACGCTGTGCGGGATGGTGTGCGAAGTGCTGTCGGTGATACGCTATGAAATGACACCTCTGAAGCGAGGGGACAAGCCGCTCACCGAAGAAGAGCAGAAAAAGATGTTCGGTAGCACCGTAGACAATCTGACTCAGGAAAGACGAATCGAGCTGTTGCATGTGCTTAAGTACATCGATGACACGACAGCAGAAGATTTCCATGACGTGCGTAATCGAAGAAATAACTACGTGCATCTAAGCAAGAACCCAGTTTCGGGACGAAAGTCGGACGCAAAAGGGCTTTATGAGCTGACGATAAAACTAATCATCACCGTATTTGGTATTGAACCAAGCGGAGGTGACTTCAAGATGAATAGCACTGTAATTGACTATGTTGTAGCGAATTCGCAAAGGGCGAAGACTCCTTGACGGCACCTAACAATCGTCCTTAGTTCTTTTTCTTACTCTTGCGTTTGACTTTGGACTTGGCAGCAGTACCCTTTTCGCACGGCTGGGTGGTTTCTTCTTGAGGCGAATCTGCGGTCTTCTCCGCTTGGCGCTTCTTGGCGTCAAACCATGCGTCTTGCGCTTTCTGTCTGGCTTGGAGCTGTGCCTGCTGATTGGTCCTGATGTACGCTTTCAGTGTTGTACGCATGTCGGTATGATTGAGTGCCGCGCGAACAATCGAAACATCCGAGCCTGTATTTGCCATTGATGATGCCAAGCTTCTGCGCAGGTCATGAATCCATAGATCGCTCATTCCAAGGTCTTCGCGAAGCGATTCCCACGCATTGCCCGGATCGGCAAGGTGTCCAGAAGCGCTTTTACTCGGGAAGACCCAAGGATCATCATTGTCGATCTCTGGGGCTTTTTTGAGCAGCTTTTTGCGCTCCTTGAGCACTTTCTTCTCCAGTTCACCGAGCGGTATGGTCTGCGCGCGGCTCGTCTTAGTTTTTTGTGCCGGTATGCTCCACTCTCCCGCCTCAAGATCTAATTCGTCCCAGCGCATGCTCATTACGTTTGACTTGCGCGCGCCAGTCAAAAGAGACAGTAGAACGAAATCACGCAATGTACGCTCTCTTGAATGAACAGCGGGAATCGATTCAAGTGCCGTTAGAAGCTTGGCCGCTTCTTCATCTGAAAGAACTCTGTCGCGCTCGTTCTCTCGATAGAGCGACACTCCTGCAAATGGATTATCGGTGCGGGAGATGAAACGAGTCTTGATGCCGAAATTGAACATTGCTCTGCCAAGCTGGACGGCGCGGTTTGCGCTGCCGGGGGTGTCTTCCATCTGCTTATGGAGGCGCGCGGCATCCTCGTGCGAAAACTCGCCCGCTCGCTTCTTTGCTAAGTTTTTCTTTGCGAACCAGCGTTTGAAGTTATTCTCGTTGTCTAGGACACGCTTTCCGCGTTTTTCCAGGTGCTGCTCTTTGTAGTGGTCAAACAGCTCCTGCAAAGTTGGCGATATCCGTTCCTTCTTTGGCTGGTCGAATACGTTCTCGCCTCGGTTGAGGCGTGCTGTCAGCTCTGCTGCCCGCGACTGAGCTTCCATCATGGCGGTACGAGCGAGCGGGTCAGGAAGGGAGTCATCGAACTTGCAGTTCAAATCCATGGTCCGCCACCGGCGATCCTTTTCCTTATTTCGGAAAATGAAGTTCTTTGTGCCGCTCTTTCCAACCGAGATGTAAAGGTGGACGTCGGGTAGCACGGCAAAATAACGCTGCTTTAAATGGTCCGGGCAAACGAGTGCCCGAATATACTTCGCAGTGAACTTCTTGCCGGTTTTGTCTGCTTCTGCCATTATTTGCTCCCGGCCGTTTTGCCTAACCCATTGCCTAACCCATTGCCTAACCCAAATCAATTATAAATCGACGAGATCGATCAAGTCATGGCAACTAGATTAAATCCCAAAAGCGCCACAGGGCTTAGAAATATTGAGTTTGGTTATGTTTTCGGAAAACCCGTCAAAGTCGTCGATTCTTGGCTCATAACCCAAAGGTCGATGCGCACCGCCCCTGGTTAGTCTCATAACCCAA